>CAZECG010000013.1:24959-69670 GCA_964510535.1 uncultured Muribaculaceae bacterium | reverse complement strand
GTAAGATTTTCATTTTACAAACACAGGTTTATTACTATGCCCCTATATAAGTCAAAAGCCCGCTGTTTAGCGGGCTTTGGGAGGTACCAAGCAGAATCGAACTGCTGTAAACGGTTTTGCAGACCGGTGCCTAACCACTCGGCCATGGTACCATATCTGTGGTTTTGCGCTGCAAAGATACACCTATTTTCCTAATTCCGCAAATTTTTTCGATAAATCTTGTCTGCGCAGATTAACAAGCAAGTGCTAAAATTAGCGATTTATTTGAATTGTACAAATGTGATAACTCTATGAACTCACATCTAATATATCTGATTTTAGGCGTTTAGATTCGTCTTTGAACGAAGATTAACCCAGTGGAATGTATGATGTGCAAAATACGAAACAATCACACAATTGGCGTTGTTCGGGCAAATGCAAATGCCGCAATGGCGAACATTACCCTGCAAAATAGTTCGTCTGTGGAAAATTCATAGATTCCATTAGATGTGGATGACTGTGCATGATTCAAGCCTACATTGTAGAGAGTCTGTATGTCTGACGCTTACCTCCAATATACACAAAGTTTTGAAATCTGCGTGAACGTTAGAAAATAGTTTACTATATTTGTGAGGATAAAATCACATTAGCGGTAGCCATAATGAGGTTCTTACTACTCGCCAATGATAAGTCAGATTAGTAGAACCTCCCTTAAATCAATTCTATCAAGTCCCTGAATATCTATGGATAAAACTCAATATGCATCAAATTCTAATTTCTGCCCAAAACCTGTATCAGAGTTAATCACGAAGAAGCATCACTTTGTCATTCCTTCCTACCAGCGTGGTTATCGTTGGGAGGAAAAGCAGGTCGTTGACCTATTGGAGGACATTTGTGAGTTTGCTAAACAGGATAAAGAAGATAGTTATTACCTACAGCCACTCGTCGTAAAGCCTTGCAAGTGGACAGGTACTGATGGCGTACTGATTGACGCCTGGGAAGTTTTGGATGGACAACAGCGTTTAACCACCCTTAAATTGATATTGATGTTCATCTTTGAGAATGGCTTGATGCCTTTGGAAAAGAAGATATTTACACCCGATAAGATTTACGACCTAACCTATACCAATCGTCCTCAGTTGGATTTTGAAAAGCCAAAACCTCAAGACAACATAGACAGCTATTATCTGGCGGTTGCCAAGAATGTAATTGAGAAATGGTTTATGAATCACATCTATGACGGTGTAGTGAATTCTATCAAGGACTGTTTACTTCTTCCTAATAATAGCAAGCAAGCTAAGTTTATTTGGTATGTAGTTTCAGAAGAGAAGCAAGCCATTGAAAGCATACAGGTGTTTAACAGACTTAACAAAGGAAAAATTAGTCTTACGAGTTCGGAACTTATCAAGGCTTTGTTTATCATGGATAGAAATATCCTTTCGAATAACGATCGAGTCGAAGCTGACAAACTGGCATTGGATTGGAACATCATGGAGCGTCAGTTTCAGGATGACAAGTTCTGGTACTTTATTAGCAATAGCAATGATAGTCATCAGACGAGAATCGATGTATTGTTTGACTTTGTAACAGAGAAACCAATTGACCATGTTGATAAAGATTATTCGTATCGACTATTCCAGAACCTATATGACTATTGCAGAGCTCAAGAGCGTAAAGATGATTCCGTAGAACTTAAACCGATATGGAAAAAGCACGGCGTTGATAACATGCGTGCGGCTTGGGAGTATGTCATAAAAACTAATGACAGGTTGATAGCCTGGTACGAAAGCAACTTATACTATCACTATGTTGGTTATTTGGTAAGTGTTGGTAATCAACCACTTGATATTTACAACAAGTTGGAAAATGCCAAGCAGCAGTTTTCTGGCAGAGAGTGGACAAATGACGATACAGAGAAGGAATTCCATAAATTGATTATGGAAAGTTTCAAGGATAAAGATAAGTATTTAAATGCGGCCAGTATTGATGGATTTGAGTATGGCTCAAAGTATGTGTTCCGCTTATTGCTTCTGTTCAATGTAGAGTCAAGTCGCCAGACGGGACAACGCTTTGAATTTGACTCATTCAAGAAAGAGAAATGGGACATTGAGCATATTGATTCTCAAAACAACGCATCATTGGTTGAACACGAAGACCGTTTGCGTTGGTTGAAGAATGTGGCTTATATTCTTGAAATAGAGTCAAAGCTTAATGAGCGAAAGGCGACAGCAAAGCCGCTTTACGATAAGTGCAGAGATTTTATCCCAAAGTATGAGGCCAATCAGAGAGGAACAGGTATTGACAAACAATACACCGACTTCTGTAAAGATGTACTTGAATACTTCTCTGCTGGAGATGGTGCAATAAAGAATAAGGATAGCATAGGCAATCTGACGTTGCTTGATTATAAGACCAATAGAGAGTATCAAGATGCGCCTTTTCCATATAAGCGCCACTGCATTATCCGTGAAGATAAGGCTGGAAAACGATTTGTGCCTAAAGGCACACGAAATGTATTCTTGAAATACTACTCGAACTCTAACACAGAATCATCTTTCATAGATGCAATGCGATGGAGTATGCCTGACTTTGATGGTTATCTAAGGGCGATACACAATACGGTTGATGTTATCTTCAATGTGTTTAACTCTAATTCTTCAGAAACTTATGAGCGATAATATAGATAAGATGTGTTTCGCAGATCTTATAAAGAAAGGTAAGATACGCATACCACAGATACAGCGCGACTACGCGCAGGGACGTAAACACAAGGAGGTGAAGGAAATCCGCAACCATTTTGTACGTAACCTTTTGCTTGTGGTAACAGGTAAGAAGACTGAAGCACAACTTGACTTTGTGTATGGTAGTGATAGAAAAAACGCTTTTGAGCCTCTCGATGGTCAGCAGCGTTTGACTACATTATTCATCGTGCATTGGGTATTAGGCGCCGATTTGCATACAGTTGAAGGTGAATCTGTATTGACATATGAAACTCGTAATACTTCAGAAGCGTTCTGTAAGGAATTGGTTCGCCATAATGCAAAGCAGTTTGTGGATGAAGCTGATGAAAAAACAAAAGAGTCAAAGAAAAAAGTTAATGAAGAAAGACGCAAGTCAGAGGAGCTGCGTGATGCCTCCAAGCTGAAAGCGCATATCTATACACCATCTGAAATTATCCAAAATAGAGATTGGTTTCAGTGGGGATGGCGTTTTGATCCGACCATCAACTCTATGCTTGTAATGATAGACACTATATGCGAGCAGATGGATTGGTCATTGGATATGGATGCTTGTCAAGCGAGATTGAACAATATCACCTTTAATCATCTTGACTTGGGCGAGATGGGTATGTCTGATGAGTTGTTTATAAAGATGAATGCAAGAGGAAAACTTCTCTCTGATTTTGACAAGTTGAAATCCACACTTGAGGAAGAAATCCAGTTGCAGCAAGGAGAGGTGAATTGTGATGGCAAGAAACTTGCGGATTCATACATAGAGCATGCTTGGCGTGAGAATATGGATGGAAAGTGGATAGATTTGTTTTGGCAGAAGTATGCAAGTGCAGTTATGGCGCAGATTCCTTCTGATGATAATAAAAAAGAAAGACTTGCCGCTGCAAAGGAAACTGAAAAAAGATTGAAGATATTTCTGTTGCGTATGATTGCAATGCAGTTGTTTGCAAAAGTACCTGACATAGATTTGTCGAATGACCATGAGAAACCAGATGATGACGACGAGGAGGCAGTGCGTTTGTATGAAATCAGGATGAAACGTTTACATGATTTGTATGAAGCTCTGTTTGAGTCTTCTTATAAGGTTAACGAGTCAGATCTCGATGATTTGTTAATCGCGTATCACAACCATCTAATTGACTGGAGAAGTAGCGACAGCGATATATTGCCCCTTCATTGCACATTCATAGATTTCAAGGAACTCATGAATGATATAAACCTATGGATTATTGATAAAGGCAATGGTCAATATACCGATGTAACAACATTATTGCCTCAGGATTCGTTCTTTGATAACTATGACTACACCTATTTCTCTCATTTAGTCGGTGATAGCATCAGTAACGATGCCCTTGCCACATTGTATTCATTGCAATGCTTTCTTAGAGCCTACCCTAATAATCTCGACTCAACGGCTTGGCGTTTGAACTTTGAAGAATGGACGCGTATGTCTCGTAACGTATTTAAGTTCGATAACAATACTGATCGCATTAATAAACGTGAAGATGCAGCTGATGCATTTAGGGCTGTGTCCCGTATGGCTTTGGAAATGAAGCGCTATCATGAAGACAATGGGATAGACCTCTACGAAAACAATGCTGCAGTATTGTTATTTCTCAAACAACTTAATCACCCATACAAGGGTATTGACAATAAGTCTTTAGATGAAGAAAAGGATAAGGCAAAACTGCGAGTCATCGACGACGAAGGTACTATTGATGTTTCTTGGACTGATGCAATAAGAAATGCAGAAAAAAATCCATATTTATGGGGACAAATTCGATGTCTGCTTAATTGGGCAAATGGAAACTTGGAAACATTCATCGGCTATTCTAATTGCTTGACGAAGTGGATTAACCTTGATAGACAATGGGATATGCAAGAACTGTATTATAACGCTATGTTATGCTTACAGCCAGATTGCTGGAGATCGAAGAATCGTCTCTATGAGTTCAATAGAGATCGAGACAACAGTATGAAGCGTTATTTGCGCGAGGAACCGGAATTTGGTGAATCTGTTCGTCTGTTTATAAGGACATGGATAGATTGGAATCCCTGTGCTGGTTTCGAAGATTTTTGCAAATATGCTATTGAGTCAACCGACAACATAGGATGGATAAGGTATTTCAAACAACGTCCTCATATTATTTGGGAATCTTGGCGAAAGAGATTTTATGAAGATAAGGGTCATATTATCTTTGCTCAGCAGAAGACGACGGATAGCCATTGCTTTGATCCGATGCTTATATATATCAAGTCACTCGCCGCTGATGTATTCTATGATACTGAAGAGAAAAGGTGGATGAAAGATGCAACTGTAGAATTACAGGACTCAAAGTCTCTTGGTTCTCATGGCTTGGTAATAAGCATACCTAACCACAACTGCGAGATTCGTTGGGGTGATGGCACCGGTGAATATGCTATTACAGAAGATGGCACAACATCAATAGTCAATGACATTGATGTACTCGTGTCAACAATGGTGCAAACGATAGGTCGATATAAAACGGAATACAATAAACATTTTATCGGACAGCGATAATTTCATATCAAAATATCAATATGATCCTGTGTATAGCTAAATACTAATATTTCAATGAATGTGGTCGGTTTTTTATCGCACTATTATTAGTTGTTACACACAGGTTCATAAAACCGGGCAATAAATGGGCAATTTGTAATAGGAATATTGAAAAAACAGGGCAATTATAAGCAACGGAATCGCCTCTATTTTGAGAAGCGATTCCGTTGTTATTTTACTGAATTATAGTTTTTTTGCCCTTGCTTAGGGCGATTTGTCTAAATTAATGAGTGGCTTACATCATGCCGCCCATACCTCCCATGCCGCCTGCGGGCATTGCGGGAGCCGGATTGTCTTCTTTCTTGTCGGCAATTACACACTCCGTGGTCAGGAACATTCCGGCAATTGAAGCTGCGTTCTCGAGAGCTACGCGGGTAACCTTGGCGGGGTCAATGACACCGGCGGCCAGAAGGTTCTCATACACCCCTTTGCGTGCGTTGTAGCCATAGTCGGCATTGCCATCTTTGACCTTTTGTACCACTACTGCGCCCTCAACACCGGCGTTAGCCACGATTTGGCGCAATGGTTCCTCGATAGCACGTTTGACAATATGTATGCCCGTTTCTTCATCTTCGTTGTCGCCTTTGAGCGAGTCGAGGTTGGCGATGCAGCGTATGTAGGCCACGCCGCCGCCAGGAACGATACCCTCTGCGATAGCTGCGCGCGTTGCGCTCAGAGCATCGTCCACGCGGTCTTTTTTCTCTTTCATTTCAACCTCGCTGGGTGCGCCGATATGGAGAACGGCGACACCTCCTGCCAATTTGGCGAGACGCTCCTGGAGCTTTTCGCGGTCATAGTCGCTTGTGGTCTGCTCGATTTGAGCCTTGATTTGGGCTACACGTGCGGCGATAGACTCTTTTGCCCCTGCACCATTAACGATTGTCGTGTTCTCTTTATTGACAGTAATTTTCTCTGCCTTGCCGAGCATATCTATGGTAGCCGACTCAAGTTTCAAACCTTTCTCTTCCGAAACAACTTCGCCGCCTGTGAGTGTGGCGATGTCTTGCAGCATCTCTTTGCGACGGTCGCCGAAGCCCGGAGCTTTGACTGCGCAAATTTTCAGTGAGCCGCGCAGGCGGTTCACCACGAGAGTCGCAAGTGCTTCTTGATCTACATCCTCGGCGATAATCAGTAGCGGGCGACCGCTCTGTGCTGTTGCTTCGAGGATGGGGAGCATATCTTTAAGATTGGAAATTTTCTTGTCGTAGATAAGAATGTAAGGAGAGTCCATCTCACACTCCATCTTTTCTGTGTTGGTCACGAAATAAGGAGAGATGTAGCCACGGTCAAATTGCATACCCTCGACAATGTCTACAGTTGTCTCGGTGCCCTTGGCCTCGTCTACGGTAATCACACCTTCCTTCTTAACCTTTTTCATCGCTTCGGCGATCAGTCGTCCTATGGCCTCGTCGTTGTTGGCTGAGATGCGTGCCACATCTTCAATCTTCTTGAAATCGTCGCCGACTTCTTCTGATTGAGCTTTGATGCCCTCTACCACCACAGCTACGGCCTTGTCTATTCCGCGCTTCAGGTCCATCGGGTTTGCACCGGCTGCCACGTTCTTCAGACCAACATTGATGATAGCCTGAGCCAGAACGGTTGCTGTTGTTGTGCCGTCACCTGCGTCATCGCCGGTCTTTGATGCCACTTCTTTGACGAGCTGTGCGCCCATGTTCTGGAACTGGTCTTCAAGTTCTACTTCGCGTGCTACCGATACACCATCTTTCGTGATATGTGGAGCACCGAATTTTTTCTCGATAATCACATTGCGCCCCTTGGGACCAAGTGTCACTTTCACTGCGTCGGCAAGTGCGTCAACGCCTTTTTTCAGCTCCTCGCGAGCCTTGATATCAAATTTTATTTCTTTTGCCATGATTCGTGTGGTTTTTATTTTAGTTCAATTATTCAACAACGGCCAAAATGTCACTTTGGCGCATGATGAGATATTTCTCACCGTCGATTTCTATCTCGGTTCCTGCGTATTTGCCATAAAGCACCGTATCTCCTTCCTTGACAACCATTTTCTCCTCTTTCGTACCGTCGCCCGTGGCGAGAACAGTGCCTTTAAGCGGTTTCTCCTTCGCCGAATCGGGTATGATGATACCTGCTACTGTGACTTCTTCTGCGGGTGTCGGATTAATCAGAACTCGATCTGCCAGTGGTTTGATTTTCATAATTGAATATGTTTAGTTAGTTTGTTATGTTAATTTCTACGCTTTAGATTTTAGCATATTTCGTGCCAAATTCCCATTGTGACATCAAACGTGACAAAATGTCAACCTTGTGTCAAACTGTCGTGCCATCGTTATCTTATAACACTTAATGGTGATTTATGGTTCTTTGCCTGAGCATAAGTCCCTTTAAAACAACATTACGCAATGTTAAATTTGTGGCTCGAATTGATGTAATGGTTAATTTGATTTAAATTGAAATCGTTGGTTATTGCATCCCCGGTGGTTATCATTAACTTTGTAATGACCCAATCATTCATGATTGTCGATTTATTAGTTTTCACAATCCGACCCCATCTCTCCCCAACGAAAGAGGAATGAAACACATCAGAAAAATCAGTGCGTTAGTGACGGCGTTATTCGTGGTTTCCGTCGGTGTCGTTTATGCGGCTCCGACACCGAAAACAGCTACGACCGTTACCAACCATAGAGTGGTCAAGGTCGGAGAGGAACCTTCGTCAGCTTTGATTGCAGGGGCTGCTGTCGGTAAGGCGGTTGTTGTGGAGGTGATGAAATCTGCAGAGCCGCAGAGCATTGTCCCCGACATGGTCAGCTACGCTAAGAAATTCGTTGGAACGCGTTATCGTTATGGGTCCAAAGGTCCCAATAGCTTCGACTGCTCAGGCTTCACAAGCTATGTGTTTAGTGAATTTGGTTACAAACTCAGCCCCACATCCCGCACGCAATATCAGCAAGGAGTCGGTGTCACGTGCGACGAAGTGCGACCGGGCGACCTGCTTTTCTTCAGCGGACGGCGAGCCGGTAAAAATGTCGGCCATGTCGGTATAGTTATTGATGTCAATGACGATGACAAATCAATCCGATTCATTCACGCTACAACAAGTGGTGGCGTGAAAATTGACACATATCCCGACGGCGGATATTACAGCAAGCGATACATTGGTGCCCGTCGAGTCCTTTCCGACAAAGACTTAGGCGATATTTAATCCTTGGAAACAATGCCATCATCACCTCAGCAGCGAATAATTGAGCTTAGAAACGAGCTTAATTGCCACAATCACAACTATTACGTTCTTAACGCTCCGACTATAACCGACAAGGAATTTGACGAGATGCTCAAGGAGCTGGAGCATCTCGAAGCTGAGCATCCCGAGTTTTACGACCCATTGTCCCCGACACAGAGGGTAGGCAGTGACATAACCAAAGCTTTTGAACAGGTTGCCCATATCTATCCCATGCTCTCTCTCGGTAACACCTACTCCGTCGAGGAGGTAGATGAGTTTGTCAGCCGTACGCGAGCGGCCCTTATGGGGGAGGAGGTGACCATCATCGGTGAAATGAAATTCGACGGCACATCAATATCCCTGATATACGAAGATGGACGGCTTGTCAGAGCCGTAACTCGAGGCGACGGGGTGAAAGGCGATGTCGTGACCGAAAATGTGAAAACCATCAGAAGTATACCCTTGCAGTTACAAGGAGACGGTTGGCCCCGTCGTTTTGAAATTCGCGGAGAAATTGTGCTCCCATGGTCTGAGTTCGATAGGCTCAATAGAGAACGTGAATTCAATGAAGAGCCATTGTTTGCGAATCCTCGTAATGCAGCCTCGGGCACATTGAAAATGCAAAATTCAGCCGAGGTTGCCCATCGTGGTCTCGATGCCTATTTCTATTATCTTCTCAGTGATGAGCTGCCGTTTGATAACCACTACGACAACATGATGGCTGTGAAGAGTTGGGGCTTTAAAGTGTCATCTGTGATGACGCCCTTACACTCCATCGATGAAGTCGATAAATTCATCAGCCATTGGGACGTCGCCCGTAAAGAACTGCCGGTGGCCACAGATGGACTTGTGTTCAAGGTCGATTCTCTGCGACAGCAGCTCAATCTTGGCTCCACCGCCAAATCGCCGCGATGGGCCATCGCCTATAAATTTCAAGCAGAGAGAGCATTGACTCGGCTCGGCTTTGTGTCGTTCGAGGTCGGGCGCACAGGAGTCGTTACACCTGTAGCGAATCTTGACCCGGTTCTCTTGTCGGGCACTATCGTGAAGCGAGCATCCCTTCACAACGAGGATATTATCAAATCGCTTGACATTCATGAGCATGATATGCTTTATGTGGAAAAGGGCGGTGAAATCATTCCCAAAATCACCGGGGTCGATTTCGGCCAGCGTCAGCTTGGCAGTGAGCCGGTCAAGTTTGTGACATCATGTCCCGCTTGCGGCACACGGCTTGTCAGGGTCGAGGGCGAAGCGGCATGGGTATGTCCGGATAAATATAGGTGCCCGCCGCAGATTGCCGGGAGAATCGAACATTTTGTAGGCCGACGCATGATGAACATTGATGGGATAGGCGAGGAGACGGCTGCGCTGCTCTATAAGGCCGGATTGGTCAATAACATCGCTGACCTTTATAGCTTAACCCAAGAAAAGCTCATGACGCTTGCACGGTTCGGCAAAAGAAGCTCCGAGCGCATAATCGAAGGTCTCGAAGCGTCTAAATCAGTACCGTTTGAGCGTGTGGTTTATGCCCTGTCGATACCATATGTAGGCGAGACCGTCGCAAAAAAACTCGCTCGGGCGGTAGGTGACATCGACAATATGATGTCTATGTCGGCTGATGAGCTTATGTCTATTGAAGACATCGGAGAGAGGATTGCAAACTCGATAATCGAATATTTTGAAACTCCCATAAACCGCAGGATAATCGAACGATTGCGAAACGCCGGATTACAGATGTCGATGCCCGAGGATTCCGATGAGGAACGGTCCGACCTCCTTGCCGGAAAATCTATCGTGATTAGTGGCACATTCTCACATCATTCGCGCGATCAATACAAAGAGATGATTGAGCGCAATGGGGGCAAAAACGTCGCCTCAATATCCAAAAAGACCGATTTTATATTAGCCGGAGAAAACATGGGCCCCTCAAAACTTGATAAGGCTCAAAAACTTGGCATCCCAATCATTTCTGAAGATCGATTCTTATCCCTCCTCCAAGCAAAATAAGAGGCTCACATCTTAACTTCATAAAATACACCTCGACATCGCAGGTGGCCATGTTATCCTGCTTTGAACTCAGTATCACCCCCGATGAGGATGTCACAAACCATCCTTATCGCAGTGGGCGTAAGGCGCAATTTGATTTATATGATATATGCCACCGATTTATTCCGATGCTTTCTTCAACTCAAAGCCTGCGTTCAAACCGTCATAGCTGCTTAACAATGTCGCTATTCCTTTGATTGATGCGTTTCCAGAAATCGCCGAAATCTTTTCGACGAGTGAAATAAGTTTTGATACATCAAATGTCAAATTGACGTTCTTCCCCGATCGGCTCATATAAGCGGTCATCGAACCAATTCTTATCTTGCCGAATGCCTTGAACTCAAATAGATACTGCCCATCCTTATTTTTAGTGACATTGCCTTTCAATTCCACACGTCTGACTTTCATTACAAAAGTGCTGTCAGCGTTGAATTTCATTTTCAGACCCGTTAATCCGGCTTTCTGGTAATATGGCTCGATTTCTTTTTCAATCTTAGCTGCGGCAGCTGCTCCACCGGCTTTTTTCAAAAGATTGTCACTTCTGAACGATACCGCGGGGGCGACATATTCCCAGTCTCCTGTAAGGTCTTTTAGCTCGACACCTCCACCCGCAATATCGCCGATTATATTCGTGATGCCCTCTATTGCATCGCTGTCTCCGCCAAGTTTGCCTAAGAAATCCTTTATATCGGCCAGCGCACTTTGTGTCCCGCACAGACACAAAAGCGCAGTCACTGCTGCGATATGTAAAATTCTGTTCATATATAATCTCCTATTAGTTTGGATTGGGTATTTCAACTACGTTGTGCCCGCCGCACTCTTTTCTCACTTCGCTATCTATTTTTTCCCATTCCGAATTGCGTGACACATATTCCGGCACGATATGTTTCATTTCAAGCACAAGAGCGTGGTTGTCTCCGCTGTCGAGCGACTTTTTCAACTCGGCTAAGTGCTCTTTGACGTTTACATAGTCATAGACTCTCACTTTGGCAATCATGATTTTGGGATGATGTGTTGAAATAGTGCGTTCTCGGTCGCTGAGAAGCTCCTCATATAATTTCTCTCCGGGACGTAGCCCCGTCTCTACTATTTTGATATCTTTGCCCGCTCTAAGTCCGGCCAGTGAAATCATGCGGCAGGCTAAATCATAGATTTTTACAGGTTTGCCCATGTCAAATATGTAAATCTCTCCGCCTGAGCCCATGCAGCCGGCTTCCAAAACGAGTGAGCAAGCCTCTGGAATAGTCATGAAATACCTAATCATGTCGCGGTGGGTCACTGTGACGGGGCCACCATTTTTTATTTGTTGGTGGAAGCGGGGGATGACCGACCCGTTTGACCCCAGAACATTCCCAAACCGAGTGGTGATGAATTGGGTTGTCGGATGGTCGTGTAGTTTTTGGTTACGGAAAAATAGAGACTGGACATATATCTCTGCGATTCGTTTTGAAGCCCCCATTATATTGGTTGGGTTGACCGCCTTGTCGGTCGAAATCATAACAAACTTTTCTACGCCGTAGAGCATCGAAAGATCTGCTATATTCTTGGTGCCGAATACATTAGTCAATACGGCCTCTGATGGATTGTGTTCCATCATGGGAACGTGTTTATAGGCTGCGGCATGGAACACAAACCGCGGACGGTACTTGACGAATGCCCGTTCCATACGCTCTCGGTTCGTGACATCCCCTATATATAAATGAACGTTGGTGCCCGGAAACTTTTCTTCCATCTCAAGCTGCATTTCATGCATTGGCGACTCGGCCTGATCGAGAAGCACTATCTCTTTAGCTCCGAATTGCGCCACTTGTCTGACGATTTCAGACCCAATGGAGCCTGCGGCGCCGGTAATCATCACAACGGAGTTTCTTATAATTCGGTTAACTCTTGGATTCTCGGTCTTAATAGGCTCTCGGCCAAGTAAATCCTCTATATTGGTGTGATGGACGTGTGATGAAAGGGGCTGATGACCAACCTCGCTTGTCGTAAATTCTTCTACTTGGTTGAGCATTAATAATTTGATGCCATGTCCGAGAAATACATCAGCCGCTCCACTTTTCATGAACTCAATTTGGCTGGAAAGGAATAGTAAAGTCTTGCAGTTAAATTTGTTGAATATGTCTTCTATATCATCCTCGTTATATTTCAAAACCGGTATTCCGTTGATGGGTTTGGTGGCTTCTTTACTCGACAGACTGATTAAGGCCACTGGCTCAAACTGACCGTTCACCTCATATTTCAATGCGCTTGCCAGAAAATAGGAATTAATCGCCGACCCAAGCATTATCACTCTTTCCCTCTTGGAAATTGAGTTGATAAACAATGTGTAAACATATTTTAGTCCGAGTCGCAGACACATCATCATTGTGAACGAAAAAACTGCGATAAGAAATACGTTCCATATGCGGAAAAACAGTTCGTGAGTAAGTGCCTGAATGCCTAATGTCACTATTGTCAAAATGATAGATGCAAAAGTTATCATCATCGTGATTCTATAAAGATCGGCTATGACCGATAATCGTAGAACGTATTTATAGCTTTTGACGATTAGGCTGCATAGGAAGTATATCCCGACAACAACCGCCCCCCTTATCCATGGCGAATATGTCCACGATGGCCCATCGTTGTCATTGATTTCGCTGAAAGTGAAAGTCAGTACACAACTCATCACGACAATGAGCATATCTACCAGGCATATAGTCCACCGGGGGGCCGGGGTGTCAAGTAGATGGTGTATATATTGTGACCTTGACAATTTATTCAGTAAACTTTCCATCATAGATTCAAACAGGTAATGCGAGAATAGGCTCAAGAGTGTTTATATCCGCTATTTACAGTATGTCCAGTCGGCAGACCAAATTCAGACGGGAGGTTCGATAAATTCGACTTATCATTAGCGAGTAGTAAGAACCTCATTATGGCTACCGCTAATGCGTTTTGTTTTCACAAATATAGTAAAATATTTTCTAATTTTCATGCATATTACAGAACTTTGTGCATATTGTGAGATGTAAATATTTGATAATCAATGGCGTATGCTTGGGTTCACACGGTTGACCACACCTGATGGAATCTGTGAGTTGCTACGTATGGGCAATCTCAAACAAATCACTAATCTTGCACTTCCTATTGGAATCCTTCTTGGAATCTTTCTTCACGATTGTTAATGTATTTAGCATTTATGTGTGACTGAAAATCATAAAAAATCATTACCTTTACAGTTTTAAAATTCAACTAAACCCAAATCTGCTTTTTTCTTTCTTCAAATCATTGTGAAACAGTGTATTGTAATGAAATTTATAAACTGCTTATTAGGACTAAATTTACTGGTGCTGTCAGCTTGTGACACCGATGACGGACCTTCTCGTCTTGGAAACGGTCAAATTGCCGCTGACATCAATGTTGATGCAGAAGTTTTGTCTGCTATTGTCCCCGGACAGGGAGAGACATCGGCAGTCGATGGAATAAGTCCCGAGGATTTTTCATTGACTCTCAGGTCTGTCGATGGCGCTTTTTCCAAAACATGGGAGAAGTTCAGCGATTTTCCCACTGACGGATTGTATAATATTGGTGACTATGTCATGGAGGCTGCTTTCGGTTCAATCGATAAGGAGGGCTTTGACGCAGCTTATTACTATGGCGAGCAGTCTCTGTCGGTTCGAGAAGCTGAGACTACTAAAGTGCAAATAGTCTGTAGCCTGGCGAACTCAATGGTATCGGTATCGGCCACAGAAGCCTTCAAAGGCTATTTCAGCGATTATTCAACTCTGATTCATTCCGATGGTGGCGGATATTTGCAATATGGCAAAGATGAGTTCCGGCCGGTGTATATCTGTCCGGGCAATGTGACATTTACCGTTTCGGTCACCAATCCTAACGGTCAGTCTGCTTCGTTTGTCGCTCCGACCCCGATAATCGCACAACCTCGGCATCATTATCGCGTGAAGCTCGATGTGAATAATGGCGAGATGGGAAATGCAAAATTGATTATTTCTTTCGATGACACTACCGACTCTCGTGATGTTGTCATTGATTTGAGCGACGAACTGATGAGCTCTCCCGCTCCCGCCATATTCGCTAACGGGTTCGTGTCAGGACAACCGTTCACAATAACTGAAGGAGCCTCGGCGTCCACAAAGTTATCTGCGACTATATCGGCTGGGGCAGGGATAGCCAAAGTCATTCTTTCTTCTCGAGTCACATCGATGCAAGATGCGGGAATACCGTCAGAATTTGATTTAATGAAAGCGACCGATGCACAGCAGTCGCTTCTTGAAGGCATGGGGCTACACGTCAAAGGACTGTGGCGAAATCCCTATAAAATGGCTGAAATAGATTTTACTGATTTTGTTGCGAATATACATCCCTCTGATGGTGACAATCTCACTTTCTCTCTCATCGCTGTCGACGCCTATGGGAAGTCAAGCGAGCCGGTCTCACTTCTCCTCAATTTTAACGAAGTGTCTTTCACTGCCTCTCAGGTGTCTCCCATAATTGTCGGCAAAACCACGGCGGCCATAAAAGTCAAACCATCGACCGAATTGGCTGATGCGTCGAGATTGTCACTTGCAGGAATTTTATCCGGGAGTTGGATTGCCCTCCCGATAGTGTCAATCGCTGATAACGGTGCCGAGTGGATTGTGTCATTCAAAGCCCCTGAAGGAACAAGTGACTTACCCGTTATGATGCTTTACAACGGGGTTGCCAAGGGGGAGTTAGTGATGGAACGTCAATCTCCCGATTTTAGATTGGAGGTCGACCCTTTTGCGACATCGACTGTAATCAAAATTATCCACTCCGACCCTGACGTGGCAGCCGCCATAGCGCGTCAGATTGAAGTTATTGATGCCGGTGGCAGCCGATTGCATATCGTGCGGCGCAACGACAATAAAGGTATGGTTACTGTCTCAGGACTTAATCCTGCTACATCCTACGAAATCAAAGCGACTGCTTTACCTGGAAACAGTAAGAAGGTTTTTACCGACCCCGTAAGATTCTCCACAGAGAAAGCGGCCACGATTCCAAACGGCGATTTTGAGAAAGCTAAGCTGAAAGAGGAGTATTATAACCTGCCTTCGGGCGGAAGATATTCTCAAACCCATGTCGGAATCTATAATCATCAGAACTATTGGTCTGCCGACCTTTATTTGCCCGAAGGTGGATGGGCCACCGTCAACGATAAAACTATGTGCAAGGATGCCAAGCATAAAAACACTTGGTATCAGCAATTGTCGGCGATGATTGTCAACGATAGCAAAAATGGTTCTAAAGCGATGAAGCTCACAAGCGTCGCTTGGGATGTGAATGGGAAACCGATTAAAGATTACGCACAAAATGTCGGTGAATTTTTACCATATAATCCCAATGTGCCAGAAGTGGCGTTTCGAGCAGCCGGTAAATTGTTTCTCGGAAGTTACAGTTATTCCGCAGCCGATAATTCCGAAGTTTACGATGAAGGAATATCGTTTTCATCTCGACCGTCGGCTTTGACCGGATACTACAAATATATGCCGGCAGCTCATGGCTTTCCTCTTGACAAAGGCTGCGTGTCGGTAACTCTTTATCGGGACGACGATGGAACTCAGACTGTCGTAGCGTCAACCACTGCCGAGCTTCCGCTCGCTCCCGGTTACACTTCTTTCAATATCCCATTGGAATACCCGGTATTTGGTTTGCGTCCAACCCACCTTAAACTGATGTTCTCATCTTCCGTTTCAATGGGTTCCATTGATTATGAGACTGCCAATATCCCTTTGGTCAACGATCTCGTAGCCGGTGCGGCAAGAGGAAGTTCTTTGTGGATTGACGACATCTCATTCGCTTACTAATGACAAATTATTACACTAATTGATATGAAAAATTTAAACGATATAATCGCGGTTTCAGCTGTGTCCCTATTGTTGATGTCATGTGATAACGACTGGAACCCCGAGAAACTCCTTTCGTCTGATGGCGAGGTTTTGTTTACATCCTTGAATCTCGATGTCGACAATTCCATTAAGGAAACTTTGCCATCAACCGGACTTGATGTCAATGACTACACTGTTTCAATTACCAATGCGGCCACAGGTGCCGTCTGCGGTAGTTGGAAATATGGTGAGATGCCCGAGGTGCTGACGCTCCCTGTTGGGGATTATAAAATTGATGTGGAAAACGCTCCATTGCAGGCTGCGGCATGGGATTCTCCATTTTATCATGCCGCCAAATCTTTTAGCATACAGGAAAATGAAATATGCAGTTTGGGCGATATGACCTGTGTGTTGTCTAATGTCGCTGTTTCTGTCCGATATTCCGACGCTTTGAAAGCTGCGCTTGGTGATGATGCGAAAGTGACAATAACCGCTGCCGACAATGCGGCCCTTGATTTTTCTGCCGATGAAACACGCATCGGTTATTTCGCGATGCCTGCCGGCGCATCGACTTTGGTAGCATCGTTTAGCGGAACCGTCAACGGGCATCAGACCACTCTCCTCAAAACGTTCAGCGGCATTGAAGCCGGACAACACCATTATGTGACATTCTCGGTTAACAATGGCTCGATTGACCCCGGATTGATTATAGATGCCGATATTACTTTTGACGATGTCGATATTGATATCCCCGGTGGAGAAGACCCGGATCCGGGCGACAGACCCGGAGAGGATGATACTCCGACGATTACCAGTCAAACTCTTGATTTGAACAGTGTTAACACAGTTACCGATGATTTGGTCGCACGTGTCGATATCATCGCTCCCAACGGCATTGAAAAACTTGAAGTTACTATAGTTTCTGAATCTTTGACCCCCGAGGAATTAATCGGAGTCGGACTGACAGATCATTTTGACCTCGCGCATCCCGGCGAATTTGATGAAGCGTTGAACGAGCTTGGCTTCCCGACTGGCAACGATATTATCGGTAAGGAATCATTGACGTTCGATATATCTTCATTTATGCCTTTGCTCGTTTTCTTCCCGGGTAGCCATAATTTCATGCTTGATGTAACTGATTCTAAAGGTTTGAAGGTTTCTGCCACTCTCAAATTTTACACCCCGCAGCAATGAAGAATCTGATACTTGACAAAATCATATTGACTGCAGTTACATTGGCATTATGTGGCTGCTCATCCTCTGACGACTATGAACCTGACGGAGGAGGAAACGAAGATGGAGATGGTTGTGTCGCATTGTCACCACTGTTCCTAAATGAAACCGGAGCCGACCGCGATGGTCAACTTGCCGATGGATGCACCATATATATTTCCAATCCGCAAGGTCGTATACGCACCTACAACGGAGTCTCTCAATTGCCTACACAGATATGGCTCATGTCAGGCAGCTATGTAGCGGAAGCATGGTCGGGCGACAGCCTGCCGGCATCTTTCACGGCGAAATACTATCGTGGTTATCAGCCTTTCGAGGTCAGAAAAGGAGAAACTTCGGTGGTTAACCTCAACTGTCCGCTTGCAAACGTTGTGGTATCGGTATCTTACGATAACGAGGTAAAAGATGCATTAAATAGCTACCAACTGACAATCGGGCATAAACGAGGCACCCTTATCTTTGACGGTGACGATACGCGGAAAGGCTATTTTATGATGCCGAATGGGGTCAAAGATTTGGATTGGACTCTGTCGGCTGAAACTTTTGACGGAAAGCCGTTTGTCAAGTCGGGCACAATCAGTGATGTTAAACGCACTACCGAGTACAAACTGCACTTTAATTACTCGGGATTCGTGACACCTCAGGGGGGGATGACGTTTGATTTGACGGTAGATAAGACTGAAGTTGACGTTTACCACGAAATTCCTATAAATACAGCACCCTCAATAGCGTTAGACGGTATGGATATTGCGCTTGAGCAGCAATATAACCGTGGAGAGTCCCGCCGACATCCCGTTACGATTGTGGCGCCGTCGGGGTTGAAATCGGTGACAATGACGAGTGAACAGTTTGCTACGCTTGGATTCACGTCCGACACCTACTCGCTCGTTAATCCGTCAGAAGCAACCGTCTCGGATCTATATTCAAAAGGTATCAATATAGCGACTCGGCATGACGATGACGGCACTGATGCTATGGTGGTGAATTTCAGTGCCAAATTGTGCAACTTACTTCCCATTGGTGAATATAAAATCACTTTTTATGCTGAGGACAAGCAGGGCAAATCAACCCAAGCCTCACTTATGATTAAAATCATCGAGCCGACGCAACAATGAGACATAACTTGACATGAAAAATCTAAAAATATTTATTTTAACCCTGTTGGCCCTATCAAGCTCTTTGGCTGTCAACGCCCAACAAGAGTTTAAGCGTAATCTCGAACAGATTTCGTTCATACCAAAAGGACAATGGATTACAGGTATCAGCGTCAACTATTCCCAGTCTGACCAAGACAATTACCAGTTCTTGATTGTCGAAGACATCAGCGGTGACACTTATTCATTCAAAGTAAGCCCGATGTTGCTATACTGTTTTAAAGACAACCTCGCCGTCGGCGGCAAAATCTCATATAGTCGCAACAAAACGAATATGAGTTCTGCTGACGTAATCATAGATTCAGAAACCGACTACAACATCGACAACCTTTACCGCATCAGCAACAACTACTCAGCCGTAGGCGTGCTCCGCTACTACATCAGTTGCGGAAACAACAAGCGTTTCGGATTTTTCAACGAGTTGCAGTTGCAAATCGGTGGCGGACAATCAAAACTATGCAACGGTAGCGGCGACGACTTGACAGGCACATACGAGACAAATACAAACGTCAACATCGGTCTCGCTCCGGGGTTCATTATGTTCCTGAACAACTACTCGGCTATCGAAGTCAATGTAGGAGTGCTCGGTTTTTCCTACACCCACACAAAATCTAAGACCGACCAGATTTACGTATCGCGTCGCAATTCTCAAAAAGCTAATTTCAACATCAACCTGCTGTCCATCACATTCGGTATGGCATTTTACCTCTAAACGATATGAAGATTATATATTTGCTCACAGCGATTATGGCCTTGATTCCCTTTAGAGCTAAGTGCCAAGAAAACGCCCCGACTGCGACTGCTGACTCGATTTCGCAACCAACAGCCCACGCACAGCGCGACCTCTCTTGGATGGATGAAAAAGTGATTGTCGGCAAAGACACTGTCAGCATCATCATTCCGCAGCGCAATTTCGGCCGATATGACCGCGGGCTTTACAACTTCCTGTTCATTCCGAAAGGGCAGTGGGCTTTGGGGCTCACAGCCTCCTACGGCTCGTTTGACGCCAAAGATGTCGAATTACTCTCAGTTATAAAAGATTTCGACTTTAAAGGCACAATCTACTCCGTCAAGCCGTCGGTTGCTTACTTCTGGAAAAACAACCAATCGGTCGGTATCAAATTCAACTATACTCATAGCGACCTGAATATGCCTCATCTGGCTGTTGATTTCGACGACGATATCAACTTCTCAATCCGCGATGTAAGCTACTACTCCGAGACCTACTCAGTCGCTCTATTCTATCGCAACTACGTCGGACTTGGCAGGGAAAAACGCTTCGCCATCTTCAACGATGTCGACCTCTCATTTGGCGGAGGGGTCTCTCGCTTCAAACGATACTACAACAACGAGTTGCGCGATACTAAGACCGATATTTTCGAAGCCGCACTTAACTTCAGTCCCGGTGTTTGCGTTTTCGTGATGGACTATGTCAGCTTCAATGTTTCCTTCGGCGTATTCGGTATCAAAATGCGCAACGAGAAGCAAAAGACCAACGAGGTTGAAGAAGGCTCACGCTTCACCAGTGGAGCAAATTTCAAATTCAACATCTTCAACATCAACCTCGGAATTGGTATTCACATCTGATAAATCTCACAATTATATATGAAAAGATATATCCACATAATCATACTGAGTATAGGGTTAACACTACTAAACTCATGTATTGAAAATGACATTCCATATCCTCGCATTCAAGCCAATTTCGCAGCGTTTGAAGTCGAAGGGCAATCTCAGCAAGCAGTCATCGACACGGTTACACGAAAAGTGATTGTGTACCTGCCCGAAACAGTCGACCCAAGCAATGTGACGGTAACTTATGATTCTTTGTCACCCAAAGGAGTCGAGGTCATCGGCGGTCTACCTGCAATCCTCGACCTCACACAACCTGTCAACGTTACATTGAAATTGTATCAAGAATATGTTTGGACAATTCAAGCCGAGCAACCTATCCAACGATATTTTACGATTGAAGGCCAAATAGGTACATCGGTAATTGATGTAGCGGCACAACGCGTAATTGCTAAAATCCCCGACACGGCCGATTTATCATCGCTTAAAGTGACATCGATGAAACTCGGACCCGAAGGCTCAACGCTTTTGCCCGATTTAGCAGGCACAACTGTCGATTTCACAAATCCCGTTGATGTCACCGTGACATCATTTGGCAAAGAAACCAAATGGACAATCTATGTCGAACCGACACAATCAAACGTGATCACAAAAAGCGCCGACGCATGGACTTCAGTGATTTGGGTGTACGGTGAAGCTCGTGAAGGCCGCGATAACGGCGTCGAATACCGCAAAGCCGACATCGACCAATGGACTAAAGTGCCGGCCGAATGGATAACTGTAGACGAAGGCGATTTCACCGCCCGCATCATTCACCTCGATGCAAACACAGATTATGTCGTCAGAACCTATTCTGACAATGAATATGGCAACGAAATCACCGTTACCACCGGAAGCGTGCGTCAAGTTCAAAACGCCGGATTAGATCAATGGTGGCTTAACGACAAAGTTTGGTGCCCATGGGACAAAAACGGCGACCGCTATTGGGATACAGGAAACCGCGGAGCCACTACTCTCGGCTCGAGCAATAGCGTGCCCACCGACGACACTCCAAGCGGAACAGGACGCGCCGCAATGCTTCAATCTAAATTTGTCGGCATCGGCCCGGCCGGGAAATTGGCAGCCGGGAACCTTTTCACAGGAGAGTATGTCAAAACCGTCGGCACCAACGGCATCTTAAACTTCGGACGCGAATTTTCAGAGCGCCCCACGCACCTGCGATTATACCTCAAATACAACCCGGTCGCAATCAGCCACACATCAAAAACCGAGTCGTCGTTTGACCACATGAAGGGACAACCCGACACTTGTATTGTTTGGATGGCGCTATCTGACAGCGAAACTCCCTACGAAATACGCACTGAGCCTAAAAACCGACAGCTATTCAACCCCGACGACCCATCGGTCATCGCTTACGGACAATTCCAGTCGGGAGCGCCTATATCGCAATACACTCAGATTGAAATCGACTTTGATTACCGCAGCACATCGCGCATTCCCCGCTACTTGACCATAGTTTGCTCGGCAAGCAAATACGGTGACTACTTCACAGGAGGCGACGGCAGTGTCCTATGCGTCGACGACCTGGAACTTCTCTACGACTATTAAAATATGCCAAAATAATCACAACTAAACGAGCAGGGAGATAAACGCCGCTTTTGTGCGTTTACCTCCCTGCTCGTTTGTTTAATATCTACCGGTTAGATAACCTCCATATCGGCTGCGAGGCGTTGACGCACTACTTCGTACATCATTATGCCTGCGGCGACGGATACATTTAGCGATTGTATGTGGCCGAATTGGGGAATTGAAACGAATGTGTCGCATTGCCTAAGCACTTCGGGGGATATGCCCACATCTTCAGCGCCCATAACGATTGCGGTCGGGGTGGTATAGTCGGCTTGGGTGTAGTTAATATCGGCTTTTTCGCTTGCGGCAAATACTTTATACCCGTTGTCTTTTAGAAATTTCACAGCCCAAAGCAGACTGCGCTCACGACATACTGGTAGATGGAGCAGTGCGCCGGCTGAGGTCTTTACGGCGTCTCCGCTGACCGAAACGCTGCCATGTGTCGGTATCACTATGGCATCTGCGCCCGCACATTCACACGTTCGAGCTATCGCACCGAAGTTTCTCACGTCGGTTATGCCATCGAGTATGACAATAAATGGCATCACGCCATCTTCATACAACTGCGGAACAAGGTTGGCCAACGAATGATAAGTCACCGACGACAAAATAGCCAAAGCTCCTTGATGATTCTTGCGGGTGATACGGTTGATTTTTTCAACCGGCACCCGTTGGGTCAAAATACCATACTGCTTGATTTTTTCAAACAACTCCCCGGCGAGTTCACCTTGCAAATCTTTTTTTATCAAGATTTTGTCAATCTCTTTCCCGGCATCAATAGCCTCGATAATGGCTCTTATGCCAAATATATAGTCGTTACGGTCCATTCTGGGTTATAATTGGGTTATGTTTGAAAGAAGAGACTTGGCGGCCGCTTTTGCCGTTTCATCGACATTGGAACCGCTGAGCATTATGGCGAGCTCGTCTATCCGTTCGTTTGGGTCAAGCTCTCTGATGCGAGTGAATGTCGAGTGCTCATCATCTTCTTTGTAGACTTTAAAGTGAGAATTTCCTTTAGAGGCGACCTGTGGCAGGTGGGTTATGGCGATAACTTGAATGTTGCCGGCGATTTCCTGCATCATAAGTCCCATGCGGTTGGCCACATCTCCTGAAACACCGGTGTCAACCTCATCGAAGATGATTGATGGCAGCCGCATTTTGGATGCTACAAGTGATTTAACCGACAGCATCAATCGGGATATTTCGCCGCCCGATGCGGTTGAACCGACAGGCATCGGTGTCTGATTCTTATTGAAAGCGAATAGAAATTCGACATGGTCGATTCCGGTCGCTGTCATTTCTCGAGGGGCTACCTTTATGTCGCAGACAAGATTTTTCATTCCTAAAGGAAGCGCTTTGTCGCGGAGCTCATTCGCAAATCGACTGGCTTCTTCAATGCGTCTGTTAGATATCAGTTTGGCGGTTTCCATTGCGTGAGTCTGCGCTTTTTTTGCTTCGCGCTCAAGATCTCTTAATTTTTCATCGCCATTGTCTATATTGTCGAGCTTGGACTCCAGTCTGTCTCTGATTTCGATTAGTTGGGCGACGCTGTCTACATGATGGCGGCGTTGTAGCGAATATATCTCATTCAGTCGTTCCTCGATTTCCACAAGTTGCTCAGGGTCGGCCGAAAGGGAGTTGTCATAGTCGGAATATGTGTCGGCAATATCTTTCAGCTCTATCTTGACCGATTCAAGGCGTTCGGCGAGTGAATCGGCTTCCTCTATTGTGCCGATCAGTTCTTGCGCGGCATCAATGGCTCGGTTGATTAGGGATAGTGCATTAGTGTTGCCCGAAGATAACGCCTCGGTTACCTCATTCAAGTTGTCTTTGATTCCTGTCACATTGGCCAGCACCTCGCGTTCGCGCTCGAGGGTTTCCTGCTCGTCGGGAAGTAATTGCAATTCGTCGAGTTGCTTGAGTTGGTAACGGGTAAATTCCTCGTCATCTTTGGCGGTTTCAATCTCTCGCCTTAATTTTCTGAATCGAGCTACTGCGGCTTTAAAGGCTGAGTAGCGATTTTCAAATTCGGCCATAAGTTCTCCGTTACCTGCGAGCGAGTCGATGATTTTCATCTGATATTCTGGAGTCGCAAGTAAAAGATTCTGATGCTGAGAGTGGAGGTCGACCAGCTGCATGGCCGCCTCTCTCAATGCTGCCACTGTCACTGGTGAATCATTGATGAAAGCTCTTGACCGACCGTTCGGGGCAATCTCTCTGCGCAGAATGCACTGGTTGTCGTCCCAATCAATATCGTTTTCATCGCAGATGCGTTTAAGTTCCGTGTCGTAGTTTAGTGTGAACACAGCTTCTATGACCGATTTGAGACTTTTGTCGCGCATCATCTTGGAATCGGCTCTTTCCCCAAGTAACAGTGAGAGCGCGCCGAGCATTATTGATTTGCCGGCACCGGTTTCGCCGGTTATGATATTTAACCCGCTGTGAAACGATATTTCAATCTCGTCAATCAGCGCATAGTTTTTTATATGAAGCGATTGAATCATCGTGACGTTATTTGTTGGTACCGTTCTTTATTTTTGTGATTCGATCGAGATCGGAGGGGTAGATGGGCGAAAGTATCTCAACGGCTTTTTCGCGTTCGGTCTGGCTGCCTTTGGTGTAAATATTGACTAACTCGTCAAATTTGGCATCACGAAACATCGACAGTGCAACCGACATCGGGGCGACAGTGTAAACTTTTTGGATAATTTCAAGGGTAGAGGTTATCTTGGCCCTGCCTTTATCGGGGCTTAGGGCCATCTCGTCGAGACCTTCCCGATGGTACTCGTAAGTCAAATCGCGGATTATCGAGGTTGCCGGCTCGATGTAGGAGCCGAGCACGGAGCTACGGTTCTTTGAATCTTCAAATGCTTTCCATCCGACTTCTCCCGATGATTGCGCGAGTTGAACGATATTTTGTGCGCGTTCAAAGAATTGTTCTCCTCCTTTGCGGGAAAATGAGTCGAAGTCAACCGCTAAAATCAGGTATGCGTAGAAATTCAATATGGCGGTTAATTGGCTTTCCATCGAATTTTCTGAGAAAATCAGAGGTTCGTTTTCTTGGTAGGAGAAGTCGATTTTAGAATCTTTGAAGTTTATCAAAGTGGTTGTATAGGAACTGTTGTAGACCGGTCTGATTGATTGCACCTGCAAGTCGCCCTTCATTGTATTGTCGCTATACTCTTTTATGGTAAAGAACAGGCGGCACTCAATTTTCTCATTTGTCGCAAACTGGGCGTTTGTGAATTTAGTGGTGTTCATGTAGTCGTTGATTGCCTCTTGCAGAGTCTGGAAGACTTGTTTGTTTGTCGCTTGCACCTGGTCGGCGTTTATTTCCACCTTGCAGTTAAGTTCCTGGGCATCGCACGCTAATGAGCCTAAGACGGTTATTATTGATAAAACCGCGGTTTTTATGGAGAGCGGGAGTGATTTCATCTTGATATAATGGTGTCGATAATGTCAGCGGCCACTTCACGTTTTGTTTTTAAAGGAAAGCGGTGTGTATTACCATTAACGTCAAAAATTGATATTTTATTAGTGTCGGAGCCAAATCCTGCGCCTGAATCACGTAGTGAATTTAACACTATGTAGTCAAGATTCTTGCGCTTTAGCTTGTCAATGGCATTAAAATCCTCATTATCTGTTTCCAACGCAAATCCCACAAGCAGTTGACCGGGTTTCTTTTGTGTTCCCAATGATGCGGCTATGTCAGGGTTCTTTGTGAGTTTTATAACAGGAATTTCCTCGTTTTCTCGTTTTATCTTGTGGTTGACATATTCTGCCGGAGTATAGTCGGCTACTGCGGCGCACATTATTCCGATGTCGGATTTCGGGAACAGTTTCTGGCATTCAGCAAGCATTTCACGAGCTGACTCTACTTTGATTACCTTGACACCATCAGAGGTCGGCTTTATGTTTACCGGCCCGCTTACAATAGTAACATCAGCACCGCGAGAGGCAGCTTCGTCGGCGATGGCGTATCCCATTTTGCCGGAGGAGTAATTGCCTATGAATCTGACCGGGTCGATTTTCTCGTATGTAGGCCCAGCTGTAATGAGCATCTTTTTCCCTGCAAGGTCTCCCCGCTGAGAAAAGTAGTCATTAATAGTGTTGAATATCTCGTCGGGTTCAGCCATGCGTCCTTTGCCGACGAGGTGGCTTGCAAGCTCCCCCACCGCAGGCTCGATTATCCGATTACCGTAGCTGCGAAGCATTTCTATGTTTCGAATGGTTGATGGGTGCGCCATCATGTCGAGGTCCATGGCAGGAGCGATAAAGACAGGTGACTTGCTTGACAGATACGATGTGATAAGCATATTGTCGGCCACTCCGTTGGCCATTTTTGCAATTGACGATGCCGTAGCCGGGGCTATTACCATAACATCGGCCCACAAACCTAAATCGACATGGCTGTGCCATTCGCCTGTGTTGGCTGTGAAAAACTCGCTAATTACAGGTTTGCCGGTTAATGCCGACATGGTCACCGGGGTTATGAACTCTTTTGCCGCCGGGGTCATTATCACTTGCACTTCAGCACCGGCTTTGACAAACAGTCTGACCAATGATGCGGTTTTATAAGCCGCTATGCCTCCGCAGATGCCAAGAACGATATGCTTACCTTTAATCATCGGATAATTATCAGTGACAACGCATTTTTATACGTGTGAATACATCTTTGGTGTTTTGAGGAAAATCGCCGCCAAGAATCCAGCTAAAATAACCAGGATCGTGCCGAAGCACTTCCTCGGCAAGTTTTCCTTTGTATTTCCCGAAGTTTATGACCTCTTTGCCTTCATCGTTATAAATCAGACGTCCCATCAAATCGACATTGCGGTTTTGAGAGGAATATATCGAGAGTTGTTCTACGTCGGTCGGTAAATCTGAATATCTTTCGAGTTGAGCTTCAAGTACCTCGAATGTCGCCATTGTGTCAGCCATAGCCGAGTGGGCGTTTTCGAGGTCTTTATCGCAATAAAAGCGGTAAGCGGCTACGAGAGTGCGTTGCTCTTTTTTGTGAAAAATCGTCTGAACGTCGATGAACCGATGTTTGGTGAAGTCAAAGTACACTCCTGCGCGACTGAACTCCTCAGATAGCATTGGAAGGTCAAATTTGTTGGAGTTAAATCCCGCGATGTCACAGCCGGTGAAGAATTGGGCTATCTCCTTGGCCATCTCTTTGAATGTGCGACAATTGGCGACATCTTCATTAGTGATTCCATGAACTTCCGTTGCCTCTGCCGGAATTTTAATGCCCGGATTTACACGGCGGGTGTCTTTTATCGGATCTTTGTCGCCAGGTAGCACTTTGACCATTGAAATCTCGACGATACGGTCTTGAGTCACGTTGGTTCCCGTTGTTTCAAGGTCAAAAAAAACAATAGGACGTTTGAGTTGTAAACGCATTTCGATAGTCGGTTTTTAGAAATCTGTAACGTTCATCGGCATCAGTAGCATAAGCAATTCGCTGTTCTCGTCGTTTTCAGAGGGGAGGAACACGCATGGACGGCTCGGGTCAGCGAGTTTGACTACGAGTTCTGTCGTGGAGATGGTGTTGCAAATTTCAATAAGGTATGGTGCGCTTAACCCTATGACCAGTTCATGCCCAACATAATCGCAGCTTAGCTCTTCACGCGCTAAGGTGCAGACATTGTTGTCTTGGGCTTTCATCAAAATCTTATCAGGAGTGAGCTTAAATTTAATCAGACCGTTGCTGGCTTGAACGAATATGCCCACGCGGCGTACGGCGTTGACAAAAAGTTGGCGGTCTATTGTGAGTGTACAAGGATTATTGGTAGGGATTACCCTGTTATAGTCGGGGAAGTTGCCTTTTATGAAACGGCAATTGAATGTGTAGGCATCAGATTCGAAAGTCGCACTTTTGGGATCGATTGTGACCTTGATTTCCTCCTCCTTGGCGAATACCGATTTGAGAATATTGGCTGGCTTAACAGGGAGAATGAACGAGCCTTCCACCCCAGGCTGCGACAAAGAGTTGCGGTATTTCACCAACTTGCGGGTATCGGTCGCTACGAACGTGATATTGTCGGCCTTTATATCCCACAATATGCCCATCATCTGAGGTCGCAGCTCATCGGAACTTACTGCGAACAGAGTGTTGTCAATACCCTTAATGATTTGCTCTGACGGACAAGTGAATTTGAGGGAATCATCGTCGGTGCTTTCTGTTTTGGAGCTTGGGTATTCAATGCCGTTGATTGCGATTAAGCTATAGTTGCCGCCTGGATATGTGATTTCGACTGCGAGAGTCTCATCATTGATTTCAAATGTGATACCTTGATCGGGAATCTCTCGCAGCAGGTCGACCATGCGATGTGCGTCGATGCAAAATTGTCCGTTCCCTTCGGCCTCGGTGACAAGTACACGCGCTGTCAACGTGTTTTCCATGTCAGAGGCTGTGATTGTTAACAGACTCCCATCGAGGTTAAACAAGAAGTTGTTTAGAATTGCAAGGGCATTCTTTGAGTTAATTACCTTGCTGACAGCCGACACATAGCTGTAAAGTGTCTTACTGGGAACGTTAAATTTCATATCGTTAAGGTTTTGTTTTGTTATCGCTAATGGTTAAATCGCATAGACGCTGCCGTCAATGGGCGCATCTCAGCGAAATTAATCACAAATATAATCAAAAAATTTGGATATCTGGCATCATTAACCCATATAGTTTTTGCTTAATGGCGGTGGAATAATCTTTGGTGTGATTATTTCTTTAGTTCGTCGAGTTCCATTGAGGCGAGTTCCCACAGACTCATGGCATTTTCCAATTTTTTGGCTGTATTTTGATGGCGAGTGAATATTTCATTGTCGGTCTCCCCGTTAGCTATTGATTGCTCAATGTCGGCCAGTTCTTGTTCCAGCCTGGATACTTCAGTCTCAGCCTCCGAGACTTTTTTCTCAGCCCTGCGTATGATTTTGTCACGTTCGCGCTGTTCGGCGTAGCTAAGACGTGGTTTCGGTTGCGCCTGAACGTTTTTAACCTCGTTGACGGCTGATGTAGCTGGTTGTGCCTGTTTGTTGCCTTTAACAGGGGTAGGGGATTTGCTTAGCTCAAGTTCTGCGAGCGACGCTAATTTTTTCTTTTCGAGGAATTCGTATATTCCTCCGAGACATTCTGTTGCTTTGCCACCACCAAATTCATAGACCTTTTCAACGAGTCCGTCAAGAAATTCACGATCATGAGAGACAACTATCACCGTGCCGTTGAAATCTTTGATTGCCTGTTTCAAAATGTCTTTGGTTTTCATGTCAAGATGGTTTGTCGGCTCGTCGAGAATCAAGAGATTGACAGGCTCCAATAGCAGTTTAATCATGGCGAGACGCGTCTTTTCACCTCCGGACAACACTTTAACTTTTTTGTCTGATGCATCACCTCCGAACATGAACGCACCGAGGATATCGCGTATTTTTGTGCGTATGTCGCCTACGGCAACGCGGTCAATGGTGTCGAATACCGTAATGTCGCCATCGAGCATCTGTGCTTGATTCTGGGCAAAATATCCGATTTTCACGTTGTGTCCCACCTTTAGTGTGCCGGTGAACGGAATTTCGTTCATGATACATTTGACGAGAGTGGATTTGCCCTCGCCGTTTTTGCCGACAAACGCAACTTTTTCGCCTCGTTTGACGGTAAATGTTGCATGGTCGAACACCAGATGGTCGCCATATCGTTTTCCTACGTTGTCGAGTATGAGCGGATAATCACCGGAGCGAGGCGCCGGAGGGAAACGTAGATTAAGGCGTGATGTATCGACCTCATCGACTTCAATCCTGTCAATCTTTGCGAGTTGCTTAATGCGGCTTTGCACTTGTACGGCTTTAGTGGCCTTATATCTGAACCGCTCGATGAAATCCTCGGTTTCCTGAATCTGTTTTTGTTGATTCAGGTAGGCTCTCATTTGCTGCTCGATGCGTTCCTGATGCAGTATTACATATTTTGAGTAGTTCACCGAGTAGTCGTAGATTTTCCCCATTGAAATTTCTATGGTGCGATTGGTAACATTGTCGATGAACGCACGGTCGTGCGATACGAGCACAACGGCATTAGCTTTAGTTATCAGAAAACTTTCAAGCCACTGAATAGATTCTATGTCGAGGTGGTTTGTGGGCTCGTCGAGCAATAACACATCGGGATGCCTTAGCAAAAGCTTGGCAAGCTCTATTCTCATTCGCCAACCACCACTGAACTCGGCCGTAGGTCGATTGAAATCAGAACGGTTGAACCCGAGACCTAACAAGGTCTTCTCCATTTCGGCCTCGCGGTTTTCGCTCTCTTCCATGGCAAGATGCTCGGTCAGGGTGGTCAGTCGGTCTATCAGCCTCTGATAGTCGTCGCTTTCATAGTCAGTGCGTTCAATGAGCGAGGCATTAATCTCATCAATCTGCTCATGCATCCTGTCGATATGGGAAAACGCCTGTCTGACTTCCTCAGCCACCGTATGCTCGTCGTTTAGTTCCATTTGCTGCGGAAGGTAGGCGATGGTGGTGTCGTTAGGCACTGCTACACACCCACTTGTCGGTTTTTGGAGACCGGCGATTATTTTGAGCATTGTCGATTTGCCTGCGCCGTTTTTGCCGACGAGTGCTATCTTGTCTTTTTTGTTGATGACGTAGTTTATGTTGTCAAAAAGAGATTTGGCGCTAAATTCAACCGATAGGTTCTGTATGGAAATCATTTGTTGAAGTCTGCTCTAAAAGTTTGCGAACTACTGAAAAACAGATGCAAAGTTAGCAACTTTTCACCGTTTAAGGTCACTTTCGCGGATGTAACCGTTCATCAAGGCATAAACGCCGAGTCCCGATACACTTTTGATTCCGAGTTTAGCCGTGATATTGCGTCTGTGAGTCAAGACTGTGTTGAAGCTGATTGAGAGCGTTTCGGCGATTTCTTTGTTGATAAATCCCATGGCGACGAGCTTCAACACCTCTATTTCTCGTTGTGACAAGTTAGTTGATATGGCCGATTCATGAGTTGGAACTATGAGTGCCCTCAACTGCTCAATAAGCTCACTTTCGTCGACTGTAGAGTCAATTGATGTCATCCCTGAGTTATCGCGGCCTCCGTTGATAATCGTTACGCGCTGGCGGCGGGCGATGAAAAAATCCATGCTTCTGACAAGCATATCTGCCGACACAAGGTATTTTGTCGATATGTCTTCGTCGGTTGAGTAATCACTTTCTGGCGATTGCGACAAATAGACATCGGCGTTATAAAATCGTTCAAGCAAATGCTTCAATCCGATGGCTCTGGCTGTGTCCTTGTCTACTATGACAAATTTAGTCGTGCTGACCATCACATTGATTCCTCAGTGTTTAACGATTTGCGACAAAGAGGGAGAAGTATGCGGTTCCTGATACGGTTGTTTTGCCTGAAATCCTTTTCAAAAGCTATGATGGCGACAATAACAGCATAACACAAATTAGGGTCATAGTCACCTTGCAGATGCATAATCATCATGTTGCGTAAATCGCTGATTTTTTCCTCGATGGCCTCGCCGTCGTCGGGAGCGGGGCAGTCTTCGCTATCGAGTGTCCCTTTCTCGATATTGGAGAACCAGCAGTTGGTATCGTTATCTATAAAAGCCTTAACATCTTCTTTTACCTCGTTGAAAAACGTTTTCATCAGTTTGAGGTTGTTGGCCGTGCCGCTGTGCTGTAGTAACGATGCGAAATGACGTTCAATATTAGGCAGTTGAAATTTCAGATAAGAACAGTCTGTGAGTCTTAGATAATTGACAATCACCAATGGGTCGATACACCGGAGATGCTTTTCGGGAAAATAAACATCATTGGTGAGAGTGTTAAGTATCATGACAAAAAATTCGGTATCGAGTTTCTTGTCGGCGCATATTGTTTCTATGGTGCTGTCACCGGTGCCGAGAAATATTCCGAAACGGTTGATTACGGGTATTATCGATGGTTCGTGAGCGATTATTTCGCTTAATGTAGAGGTCGGTTGTATCAAAGCCATTGCGATTCAGAATCTATTTTCATGTCTGACGGTGATAACGCGACTTTCAGTGATGACCACATCGACTTTGACATCGTGAGGCTCTGCTTCAATATCGTCAACGAGTTGAAAATCATAGGCCACACCAACTTTGGTCGCTTTTGTGTCGGCAAGCAGCCGGTCGTAGAAGCCTTTTCCGCGGCCAACCCTGTTGCCTCGGCGGTCATAGGCTATGGCTGGAACAACAACCATCTCGATATTTTCGATAGGAGTAAGTTCATCGCCAGATGGCTCCTCTATGTGGAAAGCTCCCAACCGCAAGGTCGATTGGTCATAGGGTAATACTTCAAGATTAACACCGTTGACTCTTGGCAGGAAAAAACGCTTTTTGTTATGCCAGCGGTCAATAAATTCGCGGGTTGACAATTCGTCGGGAAGAGAATGATACAAGAGAATGTTGTCAGCGAGCATGAATGCGGCCGAGTGTTCGAGCGCATCAAATACTTTTGCGGCTGCCTCTGACCTCTCTTTCATTGACAACAGGCTCTTTTGTGCCTTTACTCGTCGGCGTATTTCCTCTTTTCTCATGATTGTCGCATTGTTATTCCCCTTTTATGGGCGCCACGGCATTGCCCCTCTTGATTTCATTGATGGAGCGCAACACGTTGGCATCAGTCTTGTTGATTATAGCATAGTAAGCCGAGATTCCTAATATGTCACGTGCGATTAACGCTTTCAGTTGGTTAACAATCAATCCATGAGAAATGTTGATGTAATACCAGCGAGCCGGGACACCGTTTTGGGCCGCGAATCCGGCGAACGAGCGGAGTAACACATCGTCGGAGGGCAGACGTTTGAGCAGTTGGTCGACATTGTCAGATTTCAACAGCTCTTGTCGGTTAAGGTCGCAGTATTCAAATGCGAAGCGTTGCAGCAGACCAGCGTTTGCCACATTGATATAGTAGCCTGTGATGCCAGATGTGTCGTTAGGGACAAATATGTCGGGCATTATACCGCCCCCGCCGTAGACCGCGCGGCCTCCGATGGTCTTGAATATGTTTTTTGTGTCGAGTTTGATTGAGTCGGCACTGAACGCTTCGCCGTGGTTGTAGCGCTCGAGGATATCGTTCTCGTATGCTGCTGTTTGCCCAAATTTATAATCTTTTTGGATGCAACGCCCCGATGGGGTATAATACCGAGCTATCGTTAGGCGAATCGCACTGCTGTCGGGCAATACGAGTTGATGCTGAATAAGTCCTTTTCCGAATGACCGCCGCCCGATGATAAGACCTCGGTCGTTGTCCTGGATAGCCCCCGCAAGTATTTCGCTTGAGCTTGCTGAATATTCGTCGATGATAACAGTCAATGGCACATCTTGATAGTTGCCGGTGCCATCGCTGAGATAGATGTCATCTTCCTTTCCGTCACGTCCTTTTTTTGCCATAACGATGGCGCGAGCCGGAAGAAATTCGTTTGCCATGAGTATCGCAGCTTCCATCACGCCGCCTCCGTTGCCGCGCAGGTCGATGATGAATGATTTTGCCCCGTCTTGAGTTAGGTCGTTTAACGCTGTTATGAACTCGCTGTAAGTGGCGCGCGTGAATTTCCCGATCCTAATGTAGCCTATGTCGCCGGTTGTGACATAGGCGGCGTCTATTGATTTGTTTGGTATTTCGCCGCGTGTCACCTCAAATTCGTAGGTCTTCTTTGACCCTTGACGTTTTACGCCGAGTTTCACGCGGGTATCGGCTTCCCCCCGAAGAAGTGTTTTGACATGATCGGCCGATATGCCTATGCCGGCTACGTTCTCTCCGTTTACTTTTACTATGCGGTCACCTGCCACAATGCCCACCTTTTCGGCCGGTCCGCCGGCTGAAACTTCCAGGACTGTGATTGTGTCGTTGTTGACCATAAATGATATCCCGATTCCGCTGAACGATCCGTCGAGATCATCGTTGACCGCTTTGAGGTCTTTGGCTGATATGTATGCGGAGTGCGGGTCGAGTGTCGTCATCAGTTGCGGAAGGGTGTATTCCAATAGGCTGTCGAGGTTGACTTCATCGACATAGTCGCTCTTAATCAGGTTGAGGATTGTGTTGAGCTTCTTCTCGGCGGGAGTATTGCCGTGGGTATTGCATAGTTTTTCACCGGCTATCCAGCCGCCTACAAATGCTGCCGCTACAAGCAGCGGTATCCACATCGCTGAATTTGTCTTTATTTTCATCGTTAGAAAAACGTAAGCGGAATAACTTATAGCTTTAAATCAGTGTCGCCTTGTGTCAGTCGATTGTCGGAACGTGTACGCATTCAACGCCGGCACGCTCGAGCAGTTCCACCCCTGTCGACAATCGGTATAACTCGTTGAAAACAACTCGTTTTATGCCTGCCTGAATAATCAACTTCGCACATTCAAGACATGGCGATGCCGTGACATACAGGGTTGACCCATCGCTTGAATTGTTGCTGCGTGCCACTTTGGAGATGGCGTTGGCCTCAGCGTGCAAGACGTATGGCTTTGTTTGACCGTCCTCGTCTTCGCATATATTCTCAAATCCAGACGGAGTGCCGTTGAAACCGTCAGATATAATCATGGAATTTTTTACCAAAATCGCTCCGACTTTCCTCCGTTGGCAATAGGAATTTTCAGCCCATATTCTTGACATCCTCAGGTATCTTTTGTCAAGTAATTCCTGCTTGTCTATCTGATTCATTTTAAGACTAAACTTTTATCGGCGCAAATTTACATACTTTTTGCGATTATCACGCTCACTGGATAATAAATTTAACGACTGTCATCAGTTATGGTATAACAGATTGAGTGATTTTAAGTTTATTCATCGTCATTGTCAGTCTCAACCATGGCCGTCGGCAGGCTTTTTGATACTTTCGCCCCCATTTTTTTTAGTTTCTCAGCTCTGCTGACGAGATTGCCTTTACCCTCTGTCAGTTTGTTAAGAGCCTTGTCATATGCTTCGCGGGTCGACGTTATGGCTTTTTCGATGCGAAGCATATCCTCCACAAAACCGACAAACTTGTCATACATATTTCCCCCGGCTGTGGCTATGTCGAGCACGTTGTGGGTCATGCGGTCGTGCTGCCACAATTGTTCGACAAGTTTGAGCGCTGAAATGAGATGGGTGGGTGACACAATTAGCACGCGTTGCTCATAGGCTTGTTGCCAAAGTGTGTCGTCGAGTTGCATTGCCGTTATGTAAGCCCCTTCGTTGGGGATGAACATCATGACAAAATCGGTTTTGCCGCCTCCCACATAGCTTTGGTAATCTTTTTGTGCGAGTTCACGGATGTGCGCTCTTACCGATGCGATATGCTGTTTGCCAAGTGCAGTACGTTCATCGTTGTCGTCGCAGTTGACTAAGCCTACATAGGCCGATAGGGAAACTTTTGAGTCTATTACAACGCATCGGCCGTCGGGGTAGTTTATTACCACGTCCGGGCGCAAATGCCGTCCTTCGGAGTCGCGGAGGGTGTGCCCTTCCTCGTCTACGGTCTGCTGAACAGTGAACTCACGCCCGCGTACAAGCCCCGACTTCTCAAGAATGTTTTCAAGAATCATCTCTCCCCAGTCTCCCTGCGTCTTGCTGTTGCCTCGCAATGCCACGGCGAGTTCCTTGGCTTCACGGCCTATTGACATATTAAGCTCCATCAATTCTTTAATTTTTTCTTGAAGGGAGAACCGTTCGCGGGCCTCTGTTGAATAGCTGTCCGATACGGTCTTTTTAAACTGTTCGATGTTTTCTTTTAATGGCGTTAGGATTTCGCTCAATCTGGTTTCATGCTGTTCCTTGAAAGTGCGTGAATTATCCATGAAAATTTGGTTGGCGAGATTTTTGAACCTTAGTTCGGATTCTTCCGCAAGGCGTTGTTTCTCTTCTTCGCCAAATCTGATGCGCTCATTCAGCCGGCTGTTTTCCTCCCGTAGTGAGACCTCGGTGGCTCTGCAGTCCAAGAGTTGTTCTTGTGCGTGTGATAAACGCTGCTGTTCCTCATGTAACAAGTGCTGGGCGTTGTCGGCGGCGGTTTGTGAAGCAGCGGCTTTCGCTTCGCTTTCTGAAACCTTATTGCGTAATTGCCCGTTTGATTTGAGTGTTACAAGAAAAATTGAGGTCATAGCCAAGGTCATGACCCCTAAAATAATAACTGCGATTAACATTGTCTATTTAATTAGACTGTAAAGGTAAATCAAAAATTTGACATACAAAGTCTCTCTATTGCGATGATTTGTTTAATTTTGCAAGAAACATCTTTGTTACCATGAAAAAAGGTCTTTGGGGGCTATGGACGATTCTTGCAGTGGCATTGGCTCTGTTCCTTATAACGTCAAGTTTCGATTCTTTAAAAGTCGGTCCTGTAGAGCTGAAAAGTTCGGGCATGGCTGAACGGCTGACGCGTCCGCCGGTGACGAATGCGGAGTCGCTTGTCGGGATTGTGGCTGAAACCGTGGGGCCGATTGAACGTTTTACGGTCAAGAGTGAACCCAAGATGGTCGATACGACATCTAAGACCATTCTGTTCATCGGTGATTCGATGCTTGAGGGTTTGTCGCCGCGATTGGCTGCTTATGCCAAAGAGAACGGACACACGCTTTATACGGTTATTTGGTACAGTTCCACGTCAAAAATATGGAGCGATGCGGCCAAATTAACGGTCTACATACGCAAATTTCAACCTGATTATATATTCGTTTGTCTTGGAGCTAATGAACTGTTCGTTAAGGATATTATGGCTAAACGTGACAAGTGCGTCAGGAATATTATAAAAGAAATAGGTAATATCCCGTTTGTGTGGATCGGGCCTCCGAATTGGAAACCTGATACTGGTATAAATCGCTTGATTGCCAACAATGTAGGTAATGGGTGCTATTTTAAATCAGAAGGAATGGAATTTGAACGTGCAAAAGATGGAGCGCATCCCACACATCAATCAGCGGCGTTATGGATGGATAGTGTGGTGAGATGGATGTATCTCCACGCCCAACACCCTATAAAGCTCGATGTGCCATCGGTTGCGCAAGCCCGTCCAAAAAAAGTCGAGGTGTTGCAACCGCTTAAATGACCGTCTTTTGACATGGATAATCTGTGGTTTAACATCCAATCGTTGCTCGGTTACGACCCGACGGCTCCTATGATTTTTTCCAGCGGTCTGTTTTGGTGTCTATTCACCCTTTTTCTCCCGATTTATGCGGTATTGAAAAAACGCCGGTTGCAGATGTTGGTGTTTGTCGTTGCTTTCAGCCTGTATTTTTATTACAAATCAAGTGGTTGGTTTTTCATGCTACTTGTCGGAACTTCGTTGGTTGACTGGGGATTGTCGCATATAATGATGTCTATGAGACAGCGGTGGCGGCGACGTTTGTGCCTCGCCTCATCAATTGTCGTGTCACTGAGCGTGCTATGTTATTTTAAATATGCCAACTTCTTTCTTTGGAACTGGAATAGCATGGTTGAAGGTAATTTCCAACCGTTAGACATAATTCTTCCGGTTGGTATATCGTTCTACACGTTTCAGTCAATCAGCTATATAGTAGATGTATACAGGGGTAGGGTAGCACCTGCGCAACGATGGATTGACTATATGTTTTTCCTGTCGTTTTTCCCGGCGCTTGTGGCAGGCCCTATAGTGAGGGCCGATTATTTTCTGCCGCAGATTGAGCGCAATCACACCGCCGTCTCGGCTGAGATTTACTGGGGCTTTTGGCTTATATTGATTGGCATTGTCAAGAAGGCGTTGATTGCCGATTATATTTCCCAATACAACGATTTAATATTCGCATCGCCAACCGGCTATTCGGGATTTGAGTCTCTGATGGGCGTGATTGGTTATACTATGCAGATTTATTGCGACTTTTCGGGCTACTCTGACATGGCTATAGGCATAGCGTTGATAATGGGGTTCAGACTCTGCAAAAATTTCGATTTTCCCTATAAATCAAAAAATCTGACAGAGTTTTGGCGCAGATGGCACATATCGCTGTCGAGTTGGTTGCGTGACTACGTCTACATTCCGCTTGGAGGTAACCGGCGAGGAACGTTGCGGACTTACGTTAACAATTTTCTCACAATGCTCATCGGTGGCCTTTGGCATGGTGCGGCATGGAAATTCGTGTTTTGGGGTGCTATGCATGGCGTCGGTCTCGCTGTTCATAAAGCTTTAGTACCCATGTTGCGCAAAATTCCAGATATATGGCCTGTTAGAGCGATGTCGTGGTCAGCCACGATTATTTATGTCTCTTTGTTATGGGTGTTTTTCCGCGCTGATTCCTGGCTTGACTCATGGCTGATAATAAAAAACATATTCACCAACTTTTCTCCGGCGCATATATTGCCGTTTGTTCAGGTGCGGTGGGTATGGCTTTTGATGATGTCGTTCATAGTAGTGTCCCATTCAGTCCCATCGCAGTGGATTGATGGTATGGGGAGATGGTTTGTGCGCTCTCCATGGATTGTAAAACTTGTTGTTTTCGTAGCCGTTGTCCAGATTGTTGTCCAGTTCATGTCGCAGGAAGTCGCTCCATTCATTTACTTTCAATTCTGATAATCGGCTCCAATATACAAAGGAGAGGGCATCTCACGATGACCCCTCCTTCAATTCATCACATTATGCTTGTTTCTGAGTAATGATTTATCGCATCTTATGAGAAAAGTGCTTGTGCTTATGATCTGTTGTTTATAAGAAATCAATAGCGGCTTTCCACTATGTCCCAATCAATGATTTCCCAAAGTTTTTCAAGGGCGTCTTTGCGCCTGTTCTGATAATCGAGATAATAGGCGTGTTCCCATACATCGAATGTCAGAATGGGTGTAAGTCCCTCGGTCAGCGGATTGGATGCGTTTGAACCTTGCGTGATAAACAGTCGGCCGTCATTGTCTCTTGATAGCCAAATCCACCCGGATCCAAATAGATTGACCCCGGCTTCGACAAACGCTTCCTTAAATTCGTCAAACGAGCCGAATTGAGCGCGTATGGCATTTCCAAGCTCTCCCGTCGGTTCGCCGCCACCGTCGGGTGAGAATGAAAAGAAATAGAAGATATGGTTCCATGCTTGCGATGCGTTGTTGAACAACGGCCCTTTCGCATGCTTGATTACATCTTCCAACGCCATATCCTCAAACTCAGATCCCTTGATAAGACGGTTGAGATTGTCGATATAGGCTTTTTCATGTTTGCCATAGTGGTAACCGATAGTCTCTTTGCTGATTATCGGCTCCAAGGCATCGTTATCGTAAGGTAGTTCGGGCTGATTGTAAATCATAACTAATCTGTTTTTTGTTTGATTTACTTGTATAAACAACTTTCACCGCAGTTGGTTCTCTGCATCAGTCACTGTTTCACGTTTTTTAGCGCAAAAATAGGGTGTTGCTTATGATGATGCAGGTCATATCTCAGTCGGGATATACCTGTTGAGCTTTGCGAGAACAGTGTGTAGCTCATGTTCGGTCGCTATATAATCGCGTTGAGCCTGTTTGAAATAAGCGGTTTCCTGCAAGTAGTTGAGCAAGCTGATTTCCCCTCCGTCAAGAGCCATTTTCAGCAACCTTTGGGTATCTGACGTGGTGAGGATACGCTCGTATTGTTCGCACTCCTCACTGAGCCTTATTGCCTGCTGCCTCATCGCGTCCCATTCGGCTTCGAGCGCCGCGTTGCGGCTCACAATTGAGACCTGGTAGCTGTCAGCCTCAGCCATAGCGGCTTTGACTTTGTTGCGGTTTGAAAACAGAGGGAGGGTTACCCCGACTGATAATCCGTTGAACCGTTCGCCAAGTTCATAGTCATAACGGTAGCCGATAGCGAATCCCGGCATCCCTGAGTTATGTTCCACTTTGGCATTGGCGATAGACAGCTCCCTCATGTCGTTCAGATAGCGGCTTCGGTTATCATTCTGCCGCAGCATCTCGGCGTATTCCGCTTCTGTCAAGATTCCCTCTTCAGTTGGGTATTGGTTGAGTGTCAGTGCGTTTTCCCAGCTGAAACCCGGATTAATGGAGCGCAACTCGCCGACAATGCTTTCGCGGGTTATGATTACTTCGTTCAACTGCCGCGTCACTCCAAGCAGTTCGATTTCTATCTTTTTGACATCAAGAATCGTGGTTTCGCCTTTGTCGAAACTTGTGCGGTACTTGTCGAGCAGTTGGGTTAATGAATTTTTTATGCTGTCGAGCAACGCTGCGTCGCAGTTGGCGTGGCATAGGTCTATAAGCGATAATTTCACCCGTAGTCTCAATTCGTTAAGTTCGCTGTCAAAAGACGATTGCGATGCTTTTCTCATCAGTTTTGCCGCTCTTGAGCGTGCTGAATAAGTTCCGGGCCAGTCAAAATCCTGGCTGACGCTTACCCCCCACTTGTTTCCTATTCCTTTCATCCCCCATTGGTGCTCAAATTCCACTTCCGGGTCGTTCAGGTTGTTGGTTGTTAGGCTACTGGCTGTTTCTGCCCTTAGCTTTGATTTAAGTGCCTCGGCTTGAGGAGATGTTTCTATAATTTGTTCCACAAGTCGGTCGGTAGTGGCGTTAGCACACATAACCGATATGGTCATCATTGTGGCTGTGACTATTCGTTTCATATTCTATTGTCCTTGTGCTTAGTTGAGAGATAATACAATATCGGTATCACTATCACGTTGAGCGCGGTCGACGACACGAGACCTCCGAGTATCACGATTGCCAACGGAGATTGTATCTCGTTACCAGGCTCGCCTCCGCGCAACGCCAGCGGGATGAGGGCGAGAGCTGATGTCAAGGCGGTCATTATGATGGGAATCAGGCGGTCAGCCGACCCTTGGTATATGCGCTGCATGACGCTTGCGCCTTCATCGCGCAGATGATTGTAGCGCGACATAAGCAGCATCCCGTTGCGCGTCGTGATTCCGAGTAGAGAGATGAATCCTATGATTGCGGGGATGTTAAGCTCACCGCCGGTTATGACTAATATCAGCACACCCCCGATCATTGCCAATGGCATATTGACGAGAATTATCAGAGATTGCCCGACGTTTCGGAAGTCGTTATAAAGCAGCATAAGGATTATCAGAAATGCACCGATTGTAGCCCATCCGAGCGTTTTTGATGCTTCAGCCTCGCTTTCAAACTGGCCGCCGTAGGTGAAATAGTAACCTTCAGGGAGATTAACCTCCTCCTCGATGCGGTCTTTGATGTCGTTGACAACCGAGCGCAAATCTCGTCCATCAACATTGGCCGAGATTACGATGCGTCGGCTGACGTTTTCGCGGTTGATGGTGTTGGGCCCCGATGTCGAGACTATTTCAGCGACATCGCTCAATGGTATTTTCCCGACTTTGCTGTCAATCATCAGCGATGAAATGTTGTCTATGCTGTTGCGGCTGCTTTCAGTCACTTTCACGGTGAGGTCATAGGGTAGTCCGTTTTCATAGACCTGTGACACTGCTTCACCCGCTAATGCCACATTGATAAACCGTGTGAAATCCTTGATGGTTATGCCATATTTCGACAGCAACTCTCGGCGCGGGCGAATGTCGATTTGCGGCCTTCCCACTTGCTGCTCTATGTTGGCGTCGACCACGCCGTCTACTTCAGGCAACAGATTTTTTATGTGTGAACCGATTGTGTATAACTTCGACAGGTCGTCGCCGAACAGCTTTATGGCGATTTGCGCCTCCGTACCTGACAGCATCGCATCAATGCGGTGAGAAATTGGCTGCCCGATCTCGATATTGGCTCCGGGTATTGTCGCCAATTTCTTGCGCAGCTCTCTGACTACTTCGCCGCGTGACCGGCCATCGAGGCGGTATGGGGCTTCAATCTCCGACACGTTGACACCGAGAGAATGCTCGTCGAGTTCGGCTCGCCCAGTCTTGCGGGCTACCGTGGTGATTTCCGGGACTGACATTATGAGTTTTTCGGCATATCGTCCCACTTTGTCGCTTTCGTCAAGCGAAATCCCCGGCAGAGTGCTGACGTTGATGGTGAAAGAACCTTCGTTAAACGCTGGAAGAAAGCTGCGCCCAAGGGTGAAAAACAGGGCAATCGACAACAAAAACAATCCACCAGTACTGCCGAGCACTAACCGGCGGTGTCTAAGGCTCCACTCAAGGCATCTATTATAGAATTTTCTGAGTTTGCGGGTGAGCCACGGTTCGCGGTCAAGGGCGGCGATGGCTTTTTTGCTCCCGAGTAGGTAGCAGCAGAGCACAGGCGTTACCGTCAGCGCCACAATAGTTGATGCTGTCAGTGCGACTATGAACGATATGCCCAGCGGTATGAGCATACGACCCTCAAGTCCGCTCAGGAAAAAGAGTGGAAGAAAACTTGCGATGATGATTAGCGAAGAGTTGAAAATCGGCATCCTCACCTCGCATGAGGCCTGATAGACCACCTCGCTAATCGGTTTGCGCTTTCCTGGCTCCAGCGCGTGGTTGGCTTTTAATCGTTTATAGACATTCTCTACATCGACTATCGCATCGTCCACCAACGACCCTATGGCGATAGCTATGCCGCCCAAACTCATCGTGTTGATGGTCAAGCCCATGAAGTGCAGCGCAAGCACCGCTGTGATTATTGATAGCGGCAATGCCGCGAGCGATATTATGGTGGTGCGTAGATTCATGAGGAAGAAAAACAGTACTACGATAACCATCAATGCCCCCTCAAATAGTGACGACTGTAGATTTGAGATGGAGTTGTCTATGAAATCGGCCTGTTTGAAAATATCTGTCGATATGTTGATGTCAGTCGGCAGTGACCCTTTCATTGTGGCGAGTTCGTTCTCTATCTTTTGGGTCAACGCTATCGTGCCTACTGACGGCTGTTTCGTCACGGTCACGAGTACTGCCGGCTTCGTTTTCTCCGAGGCGACTCCGAGCCGGGGCGACTGGTTGCCGGTGGTCACTGTCGCTATGTCGGCGAGTGTTACCATTCCTCCGTCATCGGTCGATTTGATTACGGCGGCCCCAAGCTCGTCGGTCGAAGTCGTGTTCACATCTCCCTTGATGAGATATTCGTTCCCATACTCATATAGCACTCCCCCCGATGAGTTGTCGTTTATCCCTTCTGTCGCTTCCATTACTTCGGCAAGGGTCACATCGAAATATTTCATGCGCTTTGGGTCGAGCTGTATCTGGTATTCCTTTATGTCGCCACCTATGACTGCGACCTGCGACACTCCGCCTATCGACAATAGTCGCGGGCGTATGACGCGATCGGCTATGGTGCGCAGTTCCTGGAGTGTTGTCGAGTCGGCGGTGAGGCCGATAATCATGATTTCGCCGAGTATCGACGACTGGGGACCGAGGGTGGGGGAGCTGACTCCCGGCGGCAGCGTTTCGGCTATTGCCGACAGCTTTTCCGACACTATTTGGCGAGCTTTGTATATATCGGTACCCCACTCAAATTCTACCCAGATCACTGAAAAGCCTGTGGCCGACGACGACCTGACGCGTCTTACCCCCGTAGCTCCGTTTACTGCCGTCTCGACGGGGAAAGTGACGAGCTTTTCCACCTCTTCGGGAGCGAATCCAGCCGCTTCGGTCATGACAACTACCGTTGGGGCGTTAAGGTCGGGGAAAATGTCGACTTCTGTTCTGACAAGAGCCAACGAGCCTCCTAACAGAATCAGTCCCGACAGGATGAGAATCAACACCCTGTTGGCCAATGAAAAATGTATTATCTTGTTGAGCATGGCTGGCGTGATTAATGGTTATGTGAATGTCCTTCGGGGACTGCTCCGCTGCTCTCAGCGAGTTTAATCACTGTTGCCCCGGTGACGACAACCTCGTCGCCCGCTTTTATACCCGACAGTATCTCGATTCTGCGTCCGTCGTTCCCGCCGAGCTTGACAAGGCGTTTGTCATAGCACTCGTGGTCTTCTCTGACGTAGACGTAATGGTTCCCCTGTTGTTCGGTTACCGCGGCGACAGGTACGGTCATCACCCCTTGGCGCGACATACCTATCAGATATACCTCAGTGAACGTTCCGGGAGCTATGCTGCCGTTGTTGCTCATGGTGAAATATACGGGCGAATACCCTCCAGGACTTGCCGCGGTGGCACCGTCAGATAGCAGGCATCCGTTGACATCGGTGAGCGATATGGTGGAGTCGTTGCTCGCTGTGCGGAAATTCGCGCTTGTGATTGTCGATAGAAAACTGCGGTTTCTGGCTGGCACATCGGCTCTCAATGTGAGCCTTCGGTTTCCCGATACCTCCGCTATGGGTTGTCCGGCGTTGACATATTCTCCTTGCCTGACGAGCAAACGGGTGATTACACCGTCGATTGAAGCTGTAGCCCCGCTTCCCGACGGGCTTCCGCCGTACGCTGCCCGCGCCTGTTCGTAAGCCGCTTTGGCGGCGTTGAAATCGCGTGTCGACACGATTCCCTCCTTATGAAGCGGTGTGATGCGGTCAAGTTCCCTTTTGGCGGCGTTGACCGCTGCCTGAGATGCTGCGTTGGGATCTCCCCCCGATATGCTTTTTGATGAGATTGTCGCTATTGTCTGTCCGGCTCTGACGCGGCTACCCTCGGTTGCGATGCGCGACAGGGTTACTATGCCGGCTGACTGTGCCGAGACGGTTTGTTGTCCGTCGGGCGATGGGACAATCTGTCCTGACACTTTAAGCACTTCGTGAAATTCGCCCGGTGTGGCAGTCGCAACGGTGACTCCCATATCGCGAGCTGTTACTTCCGAAAGCGTTATTTCTCCATCGTGATGCTTATGGGTTTCACCGTTGCATTCTTCGTGGTTATGTTCGTGGTTATGTTCATGGTTATGTTCATGATTATGTTCATG
>CAZECG010000013.1:0-24859 GCA_964510535.1 uncultured Muribaculaceae bacterium | reverse complement strand
TTATGTTCATGATTATGTTCATGTTCATGGTTATGTTCGACGTTATGCCCCGGATTTTCATGGTGATGGCTAAGTCCGTCATGCTCGGGCGAATTGGCGCACGATGAATGCAGATACAAAGCAACGATAGCTATCGCTGCCAATTTATATGATTTCATGAGTTAATCTGTTTGATGTTTGATAATTATGTAACAAATAGCTGTCGCTATATGTGCGGCGGTGTGTCAATCATCCCAATTGCGGAGGCGCTCTGAGTTGTATGGGTATCTTTAATGGTGCCGATGGTATTATGCAGTCTTTCCCGATACATGAAATAGTGTATGGTCGGCATGATGCGGCTTCGATTGTTGTGCATGGAACTCTTATGGCTATGGAAAATACATCTGGACTTTGGTCATCGCGCGATAGCGATAAATCGTCGAGATGCATTGCACAGTCATTGTCGTGGCAATTCCCAGTATCGTGGTCATGGTGACACTCTCCAATTCCGTGGTGACAGCCGATTCCTATATCAGCCGACAATGACACCGATAGGAATATATCGCCATGGCTGTTGTGATGATGGTATTGGACAATAGATCCCAAAACGATTGAAAATGCCGCTACTGTTGACAGTAAGGCAAACAAACGATTCTTGATATGGATGTTGCGTTGTCTCATAACCGTAGCAAAGGTACATAAAAATCCTTTTTCTTAGTAATTTGCAAAACAGAATCATATTAGCGATTGCTATAATGAGATTCTTACTACTTGCTAATATTAAGTCGAATCCATTGAGGATCTTCCTAATGACCGTTAAATCCGCCGCGCTTATCCATTGATATGGTTAAATTGTGTTAATATCAATGCGTGTGTTAAATGAAATGGTCATGGATTATTAGATATTAATTAAATTTGTTGAACAAGTGAAAAAATTATAATTACTAATTATTTGTGTTATCTACATAATATCGACATGAAAACATTCCTGTGCAAAAAATTACTGCGCTGCGCTATATCCGCAACTCTTTTGTCAATTACATCATACCCGCTTCTTGCGGAGACGGAACTTGATTATAATGGCGTGACCATCGGAGAAACTGAGCAAACTCTATTTCTTTCTCCTTTATGGTTGGTGTCTGACGGATTAGAGCAGCAAGACGGCGGCGACGCTTTTCAGTCAATGACGGTTGTCGGTGAAGTGATATACATCTCTGATGCGACTAACAACGGTGTGAAGTCGTTGCGCCGATATAGCCGAGCCAACGGTTCGAGATTGACTGACTTAACGATAACCTATCCGTTGTCAATCCAGTCTCCAACCGGACCGATAACCCACGTGGGGTCAGATGGAGCCGGTGCGTTATATGTGTGGTCTGAGCTCCCTGACGAGTCATCACCGGTGGTTGATATTGATATTGTCGACCCGCAAAGCGGCAATGTGACAAGCAGGATAAGACATGACCTTAGGTTGATTGTTCCCGAACGGTATGTCAATATCTCCTCTATACACCTTGGACATCCTCAAGTGACTGGTTCGTTAATTTCCGGAAATTATGAGCTTGCGCTGACTGAGATATTTTCTATGGAGGGCAGTGAAAAGGACGGTATCAGGCTTTGGCGTATACCAATGGTTAACGGTGAACCCGATGATCCGAGAGCGTCAAAACTGTTGTTGCCTAACGATGAATCAGAAGGCCGCATCGACGCATTTATTCCGTTTGACCGCAATGCGCGCATAGCGATGATAGATGGCAGTAAATCTATAGTAGATGATGGAGTGAACCGACCGATGTATTTCCGCGTTAGAAATTTGGGCGTACAGGTTAACAGTCGCCTTGAAACATCTGATGGCTTATCGCCCGAAGCAAAAGCCAACGGTTTGACTATATTTAACTGGGGACAATACAGGCTTTTAGTCTACGGTAACAGTGTTACAAGCAGTTCAAATTTTGTGGTCGCTCACTGGAAGGATACTTCGGACGGAATCAACGGCGATAATATAGAAAAGCTATGGACATTCCCAAAACTTGGCTTTGGTCCCATCGGTGGGAAGTTGCCGGTTACATTATCTCATGCCATGCCTCATGAAGGTAATGAATTGCGTATAGATTTGTATGTTTATACTTCGGGTGGCGGTCTTGGTGCTTATGCGATAGGAAATACACGTTATTCAGGAACTACTGACTTGCTGGAGATGAAATTTGACCATCCAGTTGTTACAATCAAAGGCACTACCGTGACGTTGACACAGCCGGCAACATTGAAAGTGGTGTCGGTAGACGGCAAATATGTGATGTCATCTGATTCTGCTGTCAGTCATGACCTTTCAAGCCTTCCCGCCGGGGTCTATATCATCATTACATCAGGCCGGCATTTTAAAATACATTTGCCGTAGTATCGGTTAATTTCATCTGATAACTTAGGCCGAGGCTATCTTTGCGAGAGAAGGGGTGTCTGTCTATCCCATTGATTTCCGCAAATATCGGCGTGACATCCCGTGCCTCATGGATAACAGAGGATGATAATATGTAAACGTCCTCTGCGAGGTTAAGACATTATACCTCTTTTGCGCTCAAAGATAGTCACGATTTTATTATATGCCAGGTGTGAAAAAACTGTTTTTTTGTGTACCTTTGTAACTCAAAATCAGGATTTTTATAGCCACATCATATATGAAAAAGGCCTTATTTGTCATTGCCATAGCTTTAGCATCATACACGCCGTTGAATGCGGCGATTAGTTTTAACGGCGTATCCCGCGATGTTATCACAGTCTCACCCGAGTCATCAACAGGGCTGAACTCAGTGTATGTCATCTATGATTTGAACGGCGTGACAGCCCAATATACTGCCACGTCTGACGCAAAGGTGACATGGTACAGGTATAGTAATCTTGGCGGCGGTTATGCGGAGGAGGTGGGAGGCGTGAGCAAAATAGGGCGCAATTATAGCTATCCGTTGACCGGGACCGGCGATATGGGTTATATCATAGAGGAAGGCCCGGCAAGAACTTATTTTTGGGTTGTGGATTACTCCCGCCACCAATTCAGCATATCGGGGCTCGACATTCCGGCAGAGCAAGAATGTGACATGACCGCCCTCATTCCATCGGGGTCAGGCGATAAAATCATATATTATTCCATTACCGGTGTGCCTAAAGAACTTGACCGGGAGATTCAACTCGCATACACCACGCTCAAATATAGCTCTGACAATGGCGGCTATGTTCAAACCACAGAAATAAAATCATTATCGTATCTTCCTGCGACAATCCACACCCAAGCGCCGCTATGCGACACCGATTTTATCCTTTCGGGCGACAGATTCATGAAACAATGGGGAATGCCGCAAGAAGCAGTCAGCCCCAATTACAATACTATCGCAGTCTCCGCCGAAACCCGAGCATCGCAGGCCGAACGTGATAATGAAAATGAAAAGAAGGAGGAAGGATCGCAAATGGGCGGCTCGGCGCCTGCTGAGATAGCTTTCTCAGCGATTACAACCGATGCCGCAATATTCAAAGAATGGCAATTCTCATATGACCCCGAGTTTAACGACATATCAACTCGCTACAACGAAAACGAAATCACCTACACATTCACCGAAGAAGGCACGACCTATGTTCGTTTCATTGCCAATAACGCAGCCGGCAATTGTGAGTATATCGGGGAAACATATGAGGTGTTTATTGGTGCATCAAGGCTTGAATGTCCGAATGCATTCTCTCCGGGGGCTTCGGAAGGAGTGAACGATGAGTGGAAAGTCAGCTATAAGTCAATCATAGATTTTGAATGTCATATATTCAACAGATGGGGTGTGAAATTAGCCTCGTTCAACGACCCATCGCAAGGTTGGGATGGCAAATATAAAGGCAAAATCGTTCCATCAGGGGTGTATTATTATGTAATAAAAGCCACTGGCTCTGACGGTAAACGATACGATCTTGGTGGGGATATTAACGTCATTAAGGCTAAGGGTAATTTTTCATCGTCTGAAGAAAATTCCAATCCCATTGATTAAAGCCATTATATATTATTCTAATCATGATTCAATCGTTTCAATCGCCGAAATATATTGCAGTCGTCATGCTGATACTTGTCTATGGCTGTAATACGATACAAGCATCATCCAACGTCCCACCGAGAGGGAATAACTCAATATTCTCTGTAGTCGAGAACCCCGATGTTCCGCTAAGTATGGAATTCGCCGGACAGAAAGTGAATTTCGACCGCATTGATATGTTTGAGCGCCTCGACCGTGAACTGACAAGCATGATATACACCCACGGAAATACTTTGTTGATGCTCAAGCGCGCCAACAGATATTTCCCTGAACTCGCTCCAATCTTGAAACGTAATGGCATTCCCTTGGATATGCTTTATCTCGCCTGCATAGAAAGCACGCTCAATCCCAGAGCCTACTCGGGTGCCAAAGCCGCCGGATTATGGCAATTTATGCCCGGGACAGCTAAGCAATACGGATTGGAGGTTAATGAATGGGTCGATGAACGATATAACACAGAGAAAGCTACAGAAGCTGCTTGCTGCTATCTCAAGACGGCTTATCAAAAATATGGCAACTGGGAGTCGGTCGCTGCGTCATACAACGGTGGAATGAGCCGCATATCATCAGAACTCTCAAAACAATTGTCGTCATCGGCATTTGACCTTTACCTTGTAGATGAAACGTCCAGGTATATGTTTCGTATTTTTGCGGCTAAGTTGATAATGGAGCATCCTGCCTCTTATGGGTTCAGGCTTGACCGCCATCAGCTCTACCAACCTATTGAATGCAGCGTAGAGGAAGTGAACGGACCCGTCGAGGACTGGCCGACATGGGCAAAAAGCAAAGGTATTACTTACTATCAGCTCAAGGAAATGAATCCATGGATAATGGCTAAATCGCTTCCCAACAAATCGGGTAAGACCTATCAGGTAAAAGTTCCGAAACCTGACTCGCTTTACCGCTCAAAACAAAAGAAAACAGTTTACAATAAAAATTGGGTAGTCCAGTAAATAAATCATGGATGAAACAACAGCAATGGCCGATGACTCCATTCGTCAGCTTGAGACGCTAACCATAACAGGTGCCCGTGTTCACAATCTGAAAAATATAAATGTCACGATTCCACACAATCGATTGACCGTCATCACCGGATTAAGTGGAAGCGGCAAATCATCGTTGGCATTTGATACAATCTTCGCTGAAGGGCAACGACGATATATCGAGACTTTTTCATCATATGCCAGAAATATGCTTGGCGCGCTAGAACGCCCTGACGTGGATAATATAAGCGGACTTAGCCCGGTAATAGCCATTGAGCAAAAGACGGTGAATCGTAACCCAAGAAGCACAATAGGCACAACCACCGAGATTTACGACTTTCTGCGCCTCCTATATGCTCGTGTTGGTGAAGCTCGTAGCTACATCACTGGGAATCCAATGATAAAATACACTGAGGAAAAGATCGTAAATCTCATTTTAGAAAAGTACGATGGTAGTAAAATCTATGTGCTTGCTCCCTTAGTCAAAAATCGTAAAGGGCATTATAAGGAGCTGTTTGAGCAGCTCAGGAAAAAAGGGTATCTAAACGTCAGAGTCGATGGGGAACTTTGTGAAATCATCCCATCAATGAAACTTGACCGATACAAGAACCACACAATTGAGCTTGTGGTTGACAAACTTAAAGTATCGGAAAAAGATGCTGAACGGCTGCACGACACAGTGTCAAACGCTCTGAAACAAGGTGGCAAACAGCTCTCCATTTACAATGTTGAAAATGGAGAGATTGGTCATTACAGCCAATTGCTGATGGATCCGGAAACTGGCCTATCATACCGAGAACCGGCTCCTCACAACTTTTCGTTCAATTCACCACAAGGTGCCTGTCCCAATTGCAAGGGGCTTGGATTTGTCAATATCATTGACCGCTCGAAAATCATTCCCAACGATTCGTTATCAATAGCCGATGGAGGAATAGTCGCTCTTGGAAAACAAAAAAATACGATGATTTTCTGGCAAATAGCGGCCATTTGTGAAAAATATGGCTACTCACTTAAAACCCCAATCAAGGATTTGAGCGATGAAGCGGTAGACGATATACTTAACGGCACAACCGAACAGATACTCCCGAAAGCAGAGACCCTAAGATTCTCAAATTATTTTACCACATATGAAGGATTGGTAAAATACATCGAACTTCAACAAAGCGATGATGCGGGTGCGGCAGCCAACAAATGGAGCGGACAGTTCTATTCCCGCTGTGTTTGTCCTGAATGCAATGGTGATCGTTTGAATCGAGAGGCTTTGCATTATTTCATCGGGGACAAAAACATTGCCGATTTATCGAGGCTCGACATCGCAGACTTGTATGAATGGACTAAACGCGCAATAAATCTTTTTAATCCCCAACAGGTGATTGTCGCGACTGAGATTCTAAAGGAAATCAACTCACGGTTAAGTTTTTTGATTGATGTCGGGCTTGAATATCTATCGCTCAATCGCAATTCGGCCACATTGTCAGGTGGAGAAAGCCAGAGAATCAGATTAGCGACCCAGCTTGGTTCGCAACTCGTCAACGTGCTCTATATACTTGATGAACCGAGTATAGGTTTGCATCAGCGCGATAACCTCCGTTTAATCAATTCGCTCAAACGATTGCGCGACGCGTCCAATTCAATAATCGTCGTTGAGCATGACAAAGATATGATGCTTCAAGCCGACTATATTGTTGATATAGGGCCAAAAGCCGGGCGAAAGGGTGGGGAAGTGGTGTTTGAAGGCACTCCTGGAGATATGCTTAAAACTGACACGCTTACAGCCCGTTATCTCAATGGCCGCCAAAAAATAGAAACGCCCAAAGCGCGCCGTTCCGGCTCAGGCAAATATCTTGAACTGATGGGATGCTGCGGGAACAATTTGAAAAATGTCGACGCTCGATTCCCTTTAGGTCAGTTTATCTGTGTGGCAGGTGTATCAGGGAGTGGTAAATCAACGCTCATCAACGCCACGCTACAACCGATATTAAGCCAACATTTCTATCGCTCCAATCTGGAACCGTTGTCATATAGAGAAATATCAGGATTGGAAAATATTGACAAAGTCGTTACAGTCGATCAGTCACCGCTCGGCAAGTCGCCGAGATCCAATCCCGCCACCTACACAGGAGTCTTTTCTGATATCAGGTCTCTTTTCGTTGACCTGCCTGAAGCCAAAATCAGAGGGTACAGGGCGGGGCGTTTTTCCTTTAATATTTCAGGCGGACGATGCGAGGCTTGCAACGGTAATGGATACAAAACGATAGAGATGAATTTTTTACCCGATGTATTAGTCCCTTGTGAAGTGTGCGGAGGCAAACGCTACAACCGCGAGACTCTTGAAGTGAGATTTAAGGGTAAATCAATTGCCGATGTTCTCGACATGACCATAAATCAGGCAGTTGATTTTTTTGCCGGCCAACCAAAGATTCTCAATAAAATCAAGGTGCTTCAGGAAATAGGGCTGGGATATATTAAACTCGGTCAACCGTCAAGCACTCTCTCCGGGGGTGAAAACCAACGAGTGAAGTTAGCCACAGAGTTGGCCAAACGCGACACTGGCAAGACCATGTTTATCCTCGACGAACCGACTACCGGGTTACATTTTGAGGATATCAAAGTGCTGCTCGGCGTATTGAACCGCCTTGTTGATAAAGGCAACACAGTTGTTGTCATTGAACATAACCTCGATGTGCTTAAATCTGCCGATTGGATAATTGACATGGGACCGGGTGGAGGAAAAAACGGAGGTCAGATCATCGCTACAGGTACGCCGGAACAAATAGCTGGCGGTGAATCACCGACGGCTGCTTATCTCAGAGAAGAACTGTCGGCCTAAGAGACCCTCTCTGAAACTTAAGGTTTCAGGCATTCGGCTTGTGATGTGTCATATATGAATTTTCCATGACCTGTCGGCAACTGCTTAGGTGTCATGTAATCACCATAGTTGACGGTCAGCACATGATCCCAGCCGACAGGGGCAGGAACCATCACACCCTCAAACGGCAATTCCACAGTTCCACTGTATGCCTCGGCATCAAACAGGTATTCACGTTCATGAAGACTTAATTTCCCAAGAAAACGATTCTCCGGCCACTTGAACTCTTGAAAAATCTGTTCATAGTGGGCGAATCGCTTCTTGTCCCATTGTAATTTGTCATAAAGCCATTGGGGACAAAAACTCATAGCCGCAATTGCGATTTTCAGTTTAAGTTTCTCATTCTTAAGTTTGCGAATCATCTTATAAACCTGCTTTGCCCTGTTCGGAATTGAATCAAGCACAAAGATGTCTATGAAAATGCCATTATTGCTTTTATGCGGCTTGCCATTCATGGGGAGCATCTTTGTCGATTTGTCCCTGAGTTGGCCATGACGAGTCCAGTACCATCGGTCACTATATATATTTTGCAGAAAATAAGGGTCTTCAAATTCAGAAGAGGCTACTTCACAAAGTTTTTCATAATCTTCGCGAGGCATTACTGTGTCAATATCGTCATCCCACGGGATAAATCCACCATGTCTCACAGCTCCTATAAGGGTGCCGGCATCTATCCAAATTCTAAGATTATATTTGCGGCAGACTTTCAAAAGTTGCTGCAACAGGTTGAACTCTACAGCCCACACACGTTTCATTTCGGCGGTAACAAGAAAACCGTCTCTAATTTCTTCTCCTAAATTCACTTCGTCATCTATTTTGATGCAAAATTATAAGTTTAAATGATTCATTACTTAAACTGCGTGATTTATGCTGTGTTAATTAAATTTAAGTGAAAAAAGTGTGGCACCGCGTCATGCGGCACCACACCCTCTGATGTATTCTAAATAAAATAAGTTTTATGCTTTGTAGCTATCCAGGTCGGAAAGTTTGAAAGTGGCAATAAACTCAGCGTGTTTTGCGACTTCAGCCTCAGCAAGATTGCAGTAAACGAGGGCACTCTTAGCCAAAGACTCCGATTCATAACGGGAAGCGTCTGTAATCAACAGATATGTCATAATCGTGTTGCCTGCCATCTCAACCAGTCTACGAGCCATTAAGTCACCATAGGCCTGGTTGTCCTTGATGGCTGCTACGGTGGCAACCGCTTTCTCATAAGCGTCCACCATTTTAGCGGCGCGAGCCATTAGCGGTTGAAGTTTTTCAGAAACCGATTCGGCTGCGTAACCGTCCATCAAAGTCTTGAATGTCCCGGTATAGACGTGACGGATAGCAGCTACCACCTGCAATTGCGTAGTCCCTTCATAGATAGAAGTGATGCGGGCATCTCGATAGACACGTTCGCAAGCGTAATCTTTCATAAATCCCGAACCTCCGTGTATTTGTATGCAATCGTATGCGTTCTGGTTGCAATATTCACTACCAAGCCCCTTGACGAGTGGCGTACAAGCATCGGCAAGTTTAGAATACTTCTTCATCTCCGCACGTTCATCGGGAGTCAGCGAGCGCTCTTTGGCGATATCTTCGTAGACTTTATACATATCGACAAAACGAGAGGTCTCGTAAAGAAGCGAACGTGAAGCGTCGAGTTTAGCTTTCATCACGGCAAGCATCTCATAAACCGCCGGAAATTCGATGATAGCTTTACCAAACTGTTTGCGATCTTTAGCGTAGGCCAATGCCTCACGGTAGGCGATTTCACTGACACCGACTGACTGTGCGGCAATGCCGAGACGAGCACCGTTCATAAGCGCCATCACATATTTAATCAGACCAAGACGGCGTGAGCCACAAAGTTCGGCTTTTGCATTTTTATAAACCAGTTCACATGTGGGTGAACCTTTGATACCCATCTTGTTTTCAATGCGCCGCACATTAACACCACCGTCGCGCTTGTCATAGATGAACATTGACAGTCCGCGGCCATCTTTAGTGCCTTCTTCTGAGCGAGCGAGCACCAAATGGATGTCGCTGTCACCATTGGTTATAAAACGCTTAACACCATTCAAACGCCATGTTCCATCGGGTTGCTCGGTCGCTTTAAGCATGACTGATTGGAGGTCGGAGCCTGCATCGGGTTCCGTGAGGTCCATTGACATTGTCTCTCCCGCACACACGCGAGGAATGAAACGGGCTCTTTGGTCCTCATTGCCAAACTCATAGAGAGTTTCCGCACAGTCTTGCAAACCCCATAGATTCTCAAAGCCGGTATCAGCGCGGCTTACAATGTCGGCAGCCATGATATATGGCGTGATGGGAAAGTTCAATCCGCCGAAGCGACGAGGCATTGCCATACCCATCAAACCGGCCTTGCGACAAGCGTCAAGGTTGATTTGAGTGCCTTTGGCATAAGTAACTCGACCGTTCTCGACGGTGGGACCTTCGTGGTCAACGCTTTCGGCGTTCTCTGAAATGACTCCGCCACAAAGTTCGCCTACGATTTCAAGTACTTTGTCGTAGTTGTCCATCGCATCCTCAAAGTTTATGGGCGCATAGTCAAACTTCTCGGCATCTGTGTAGTTGCGCTCTTTAAGCTCAACGATTTTGCGCATCAGCGGGTGAGACAGATGCAGTTTCAAATCAGGGTTGTCGGTATAAAAATTAGCCATATTCTCGAGAGTTACTTGGAGTTTTTCTTATAATACTTAATCAACTTGGGAACGACTTCTTCAACGGTGCCTGTGATAACGTAGTCAGCGATTGCGTTGATGGGGGCGTTCTCGTCATTGTTGATTGAAATGACGATTGAGCTTTCTTGCATACCTGCTATGTGCTGGATTTGGCCGGAGATGCCGCATGCGATATACAATTTAGGACGTACGGTGACACCGGTTTGTCCGATTTGGCGGTCGTGCTCAACGAAACCAGCATCGACTGCGGCGCGCGATGCTCCGACTTCTCCTCCAAGCGTGTTGGCCAAATCAAAGAGGAGCTGGAAGTTCTCTTTGCTGCCAACGCCATAGCCACCGGCCACGATGATGGGAGAGTTCTTGATGTTAACTTTTGACTTTTCGATGTGGCGGTCGATAATTTCAACGACAAAATCTTCGGCGCTAACATATTTCGAAGCATCGAGGTTCACCACTTCGGCTTTGTGGTTGGCATCGTAGACCTCTTTTTTCATAACGCCTTCGCGCACGGTAGCCATCTGCGGACGGCAGTCGGGGTTGACGATTGTTGCCACGATGTTTCCGCCGAATGCGGGGCGTATTTGGTAGAGAAGGTCGGTGTATTCTTTGCCGGTTTTGGGGTCTTTGTGGTCTCCGATTTCAAGTGAGGTGCAATCGGCGGTCAAACCGCTGTGAAGACTCGACGAAACACGGGGACCGAGGTCGCGACCTATACAAGTCGCACCCATCAAACATATTTGAGGTTTGATTTCTTTAAAAAGATTAATCAATACCGAGGCATGGGGATTGGATGTATAGGGGTACAGGCGTTTGTCCTCCACCTTGTAGATTACATCCGCTCCATAAGGCGCTATCTGCGACTCGATACCGTTGAGATTGTCGCCAATCACCAATGCTTCTAATTTGACGCCTAACTTTGAGGCAAGAACGCGACCTTTGGTCAGTAGCTCAAGACTTACATCGGCAACTTTGCCATCCTCAAATTCGCAATATACTATTAAGTTATTATTGTCTGTCATAATGAATGTCTATTGGTAAAAGATGGAAAGTTTAACCTATTGTATGATTTGCTATCAACTCTTTAATCAACTCCTCGATTTGTTCGTCACAATTGTCGAGGCGGCGGCTCTCCTTGGCGGTAAAGACAACGTTTTCGATTGCTTTTACCTTAGTAGGTGACCCTGCGAGACCGATTTGTTCGGAATCAGCTTCAACGTAAGCCGCACTCCACTCTTGTAGATTAAGCTCAGGGCGTTTCTCTACGATAGCAAGAATCTCAGGAGCAAGTTTAGCTTTTTCACTTGGTGAAACCGCGTACTTATATTGCATCACTCGTCGAGCATTGCGAGGACGGCACTCTGCGGCTGAGCCGTTAACAGTGACAACACAAGGAAGGGGAGCCTTAACAGTTTCAACCCCCGATTCGAGTCGACGTTTTACAGTGACATACCCATCTTTCAAGTCGAGAATATCCTCAGCGTATGTCACTTGAGGTATGCTGAGCTTTTCTGCGATTTGAGGACCGACCTGAGCTGTGTCGCCGTCGATAGCTTGACGGCCGCCAAGAATGATGTCATAATTGCCGAATTTTTTCACTGCTTGAGCGAGTGAATAGGATGTGGCAAGTGTATCTGCGCCACCAAGAGTGCGGTCGGTAAGCACTATACCGGCATCAGCACCGCGATAAATCGCTTCACGGATAATCTCCGCTGCTCGCGGAAGTCCCATGGTCAACAATGTTACGGTTGAGCCGGGATTGGCATCTTTAAGACGCAATGCCTGCTCAAGCGCATTAAGGTCTTCGGGGTTGAAGATGGCTGGCAAAGCAGCGCGGTTGATGGTGCCGTCTTCCTTCATTGCATCTTTGCCCACGTTGCGGGTGTCGGGCACCTGCTTTGCGAGCACAATGATGTTCAAACTCATATCAGAATAGTGTTAATAAATAATAACTATATTTCTTAAAAATAGGTAACAAAAATAGGTATTAATCCATTTATCGCCAAACTTATTAAGCTAATTAATCATAACTGGGCTTGGCTTCGCTACCTTGTTAATCAATCATAGCTCGAGCCGTCAAAGCAGTGGGTGCAGATGCACTCTTTGGGCAAGCCGATGGCTTTGACAACGTTTTCGAGCGAACTGAATTTCAGGGAGGTGATATTGAGCCGACGGCGTATCTCCTCAACCATTCTGTTATATTCCCTACTGCCTGTCACGGCATACAGTCGCAGATTTTTGTTCGGATTGCCTTCCAAATCTCCAATCACGCGGCGTGTGATAAGCTCCATATCACTTTTTGACGATGTGAAGTTAAGGTAGCGGCACGCATAAATCAGAGGCGGGCAACTAATGCGCATATGAACCTCTTTGGCGCCGCAGTCAAACAAATCTTTCACGTTGTCTCTCAACTGTGTGCCGCGCACAATTGAGTCGTCGCAGAAAACGACGCGCTTTCCTCGCAAAACAGACTTGTTGGGAATCAATTTCATTTTGGCTACAAGTTCGCGACGTTCCTGGGTGCTTGGTGTGAAGCTGCGAGGCCAGGTCGGGGTGTACTTCACGATACCGCGTTGGTAGGGGACGCCTTTGCCATGAGCATAGCCTAATGCCATTCCTATGCCCGAGTCGGGGATAGCGCTCACCATATCAATGTCGGCGTCATCTTCTTTAGCCATTGCCTCGCCTGAAGCATAACGCATCATATCGACATTACGCCCTTCATATTCACAAGCCGGATAGCCGTAATAAGTCCACAAGAATGCGCATATCTGCATCTTGTTTTGGCCGGGGGCAAGCTGTTTGAACCCATCGGCTGTTATCTTGACAATCTCGGCCGGTGCCATTGTGTAGGCTATCGAATAGTCAAGATTAGGAAAAGCGCAGCTCTCGGACGTCACAGCGTTCGCACCGTCCTTGCTGCCAATCAGAATCGGAGTTCGGCCGAGTTTATCGCGGGCGGCTATGATGCCGTTTTCCGTTAGAAGCAGCATAGAGCATGAGCCTTTCAGTCGCTCCTGCGCATTGCGAATGCCCGATACATAGTCGGCACCCTCACTAATCAATGCGGCCACCATTTCGGTCGGATTGATTATGTCATAGCTGTGTTCGCAGAAATGATGCCCTTTGGCAAGAAGTTCTTCTTCAAGTTCTATGATATTGTTTATCCGGCCTACGGTCACTATTGCAAATTTGCCAAGGTGGCAATTTACAATAATGGGTTGGGCATCAGTGTCGCTAATAACTCCAATACCCAAATTACCCTCAAACTCATCAAGGTCTCCCTCAAATTTTGAGCGGAAATACGAATTTTCGATATTATGAATTGACCGGGTGAATATGCCGTTATTCACCGTCGCAATACCGGCACGCTTAGTGCCCATGTGGGAATTATAGTCAACGCCATAAAAAAGCTCGTTGACGCATCTTTCCTTTTTAGCTACTCCAAAAAAACCTCCCATTGCTGTAAACGTATGGTTTTAACTGTTAATCTCTGTTTTTGCTCATGTGTGATGTCGTAACAGAGGAGCGGAAAAGAGTGCCGCGATGTCGGCAGGCTTTTCCGCTCCTGTTGCGGTTATTTCCCAAGTTTGTCTTGAATCCAGCGACGCGCGTTGATAAATGCTTCAATCCAAGGCGTGACATCATCCTTTTGTCGCGATGATGGATAATATGCGCATTGCCAAGGGAAGATGGCGCGTTCAAGGTGTGGCATCATGGCCAAATGGCGACCGTCGGCTGATGCGATTCCGGCTACCGAGGCTTTAGACCCGTTCGGATTTCCGGGATATGCGGCATAGTTGTATTTGGCTACCACATTGTAACTGCTCATTGGCTCAGGCAGCGAGAATCGGCCTTCGCCGTGGGCAACCCATATGCCAAGTTTATATCCCGAGAGCGAGCCAAGCATGACGCTGTTGTTTTGCGGAATCGATAGTCCGAGGAACTGTGACTCGAATTTATGTGACACATTATGTTCCATTCTGGTGCGTTTGCCGTGCTCGGGGTTTATCAGATTCAACTCAATCATCAATTGGCAACCGTTGCATATACCAAGACTCAAAGTGTCGTGACGCTTGTAATAATTCTCAAGGGCTTTCTTAGCCGTTGGATTCCATCTGAAACCGCCGGCCCAGCCTTTGGCTGATCCAAGCACGTCGGAATTGGAGAACCCACCGCAGAATACAATCATGTTTACATCCTCAAGTGTTTCGCGTCCCGACATGAGGTCAGTCATATGAACATCCTTTACGTCAAAACCGGCAAGATGGAGCGAATAAGCCATCTCGCGGTCACCGTTGACACCTTTTTCTCTGATTATAGCCGCCTTGACCCCTGTTTTTCCCTTTCGGCTCAAATCAAGCCCAAGTGCGGATAACTTTCCTTTAAATGATGCCGGAATGCGGTACTTGACGGGCTGTTTCTTGTAATTTTCAAAACGGTCAGACGCACATTTATTTCCGCTTTGCAGGCAATCAAGCAGGTATGATGTCTCAAACCACACATCCCGGAGATAGTCTATGCCGAAAAGCAACGATGATTCGTCGTGGGTAACCATAACCACTCTCTCGTCAGCGGGTGTGGCGACAGGGAAATACTTGACACCTGATTCATCAAGTAATTTTTCGACGGCAGCTTTTTTCTTGTCATCAACTTGAATCACCATAGCGGGATTCTCGGCAAATAAAATCTTGACGAGGTCGGTTTCGCCATACATCTTGAATCCGTCGGTATAGACATTCAGACCGCCTTTTGTGTTAGCGAATGTCATTTCAAGCAGTGTGGTAATCAAGCCTCCTGCCGAAACGTCATGAGCAGCCAGCAACTGACCTTTCTTGACTAAAGCCTGCACAACCGAAAATGCCTTGGCAAAGAATCCGGCATCAGTAATAGTTGGGACCTCTTGTCCGACTGAACTCTGTGTTTGAGCCAACGCCGAACCGCCAAGTTTGAGCTTATCGCCTGAGAAATCTATATAGTATAGTGTTGATACTTTCGGCTGTACCACGGGCGAGACCGTCTTACGCACATCGCTAACTTCTCCCGCAGCCGAAATGATGACTGTGCCTGGGGCGAACACTTTGTCATCGCCATATTTTTGCGTCATTGACAAGCTGTCCTTTCCGGTTGGGATATTAATTCCCAATTCACACGCAAAACGGCTGCAAGCCTCCACGGCGCGATAGAGGGCGGCATCCTCACCTTCGTTCTTGCATGGCCACATCCAGTTGGCGCTAAGTGACACGCTTTTTAACCCGTTTTTGAGGTTGGCAGTAGCTATGTTTGTGAGGGCTTCCGCAATGGCCATAACCGATCCTTTCGCAGAGTCAACCAAAGCGACTTGGGGAGCATGACCTATTGAAGTTGCGATACCAGCACGCCCTTTGTAATCAAGAGCGACCACGCCGCAATCGCTCAGTGGGAGCTGAATCTCACCTTGACATTGCTGTCGGGCGATGCGCCCGGTAACCGAACGGTCTACCTTGTTGGTCAGCCAATCCTTACATGCGACGGCTTCAAGGCTCAAAACGTCTCTGACATACTGCTCTATTTTGGCGGCATCGTATGTGGCATCTTTAAATTCCCGCTTAACCGTTTTGTCGACCATCACAGTTTTAGGCGAGTTGCCAAACATATCGGCCATTTCCAAATCTATTGGTTTTTTGCCATTCTTTCGTTCGAAAGTGAAGCGATTGTCTCCAGTCGTTTCGCCGACCACATACATAGGGGCGCGTTCACGTTGCGCAATGCGTTCGATATAGGGGATGTCTTTAGCTTCGACGACCATACCCATGCGCTCTTGGCTCTCGTTGCCGACGATTTCTTTGTCAGAGAGAGTTTTGTCGCCAACCGGCAGGGCGTCGATGTCAATTTTGCCGCCTGTGGCTTCGACGAGTTCTGAAAGGGCGTTGAGGTGGCCGCCTGCTCCGTGGTCGTGAATTGACACGATGGGGTTTGCGTCACTTTCGGCTAAGGCTCTGATGACGTTGGACACGCGTTTCTGCATTTCGGGGTTGGCGCGCTGCACGGCGTTAAGCTCGATGGAGTTGTCATATTGACCGGTTTCCACTGAAGATACGGCACCGCCGCCCATACCGATGCGATAGTTGTCGCCACCCATGACAACAACTTTCTCTCCGGGTGTCGGCTCGCCTTTGATTGCGTCTTTTTTAGCGGCAAAACCGACTCCGCCAGCGAGCATAATAACTTTGTCGTATGCATAACGGCGGTTGTCCTCGGCGTGCTCAAATGTGAGCAGTGAGCCGCAAATCAGAGGCTGTCCGAATTTGTTGCCGAAGTCAGAAGCTCCGTTTGAAGCTTTGATGAGGATGTCGGCAGGCGTTTGGTATAGCCAAGTGCGGGGGTCCATTATTCTTTCCCAACGGTGTTCTTCTGAGAGACGCGGATAAGAGGTCATATAGACGGCTGTTCCGGCGATGGGGAGGCTCGCTTTGCCTCCGCCAAGACGGTCGCGTATTTCGCCGCCTGTGCCTGTAGCGGCTCCGTTGAATGGTTCAACTGTGGTGGGGAAGTTGTGAGTCTCCGCTTTAAGAGAAATCACGGTATCGACATCCTTGATAGTGAAGTAATCAGGCTTGTCGGGGTTGACGGGAAAAAACTGGTCGACTTTGGGACCGTCGATAAACGCCACATTATCCTTATATGCCGAGACAAGACCATTAGGATTTTCTTGTGAAGTCTTTTTGATAAGTTTGAAAAGCGACATGGGCTTTTCTTCGCCGTCAATGACAAACGTGCCATTGAAAATTTTGTGACGGCAATGCTCTGAGTTGACCTGAGAAAAGCCGAAAACCTCGCTATCGGTCAAAGGTCGTCCGAGCTTACGGCTCAAATTCTGAAGATAAACTTCCTCATCAGGGCTAAGCGCGAGCCCTTCCTGTCGGTTATATGCCGCAATGTCGTCGATATAAACTATAGGCTCAGGTACTCTGTTGACTTTAAACAGCGTCGAGTTGAGGCCGTCATACATCCGCTGAAGCATCTTGTCGTACGATGCATCCTCTCCGCCGACACGAGAATACTGTTCGATGCGTGTAATCCCTTCAAGACCCATGTTTTGAGTGATTTCAACCGCATTAGTGCTCCAAGGGGTTATCATTTCCTTGCGAGGGCCTACAAACCGGCCTTTAACCGAGGTCCCCGAGATTGGTTTTGCCCCGTCAAAAAGCCATTGCAGCTTTTCGATTTCCTCGGGCGACAATTTATGATCGGTTTCCACTGCCGTCACCAAATCGGCGCCTTTTTTGAAGAATTGTACCATGAGTAGTAATTACTATATTATAGATGTATTATCAATTTTAAAGCGATAAGCATGGCTGCTTACAGCCGCGAATTTACTCATTTTTCCCCAATTCACATTAATGCCTGTTTAATAAATTGTAGGATTCTTTACGCCTCATGGCTCGAAGGTGATTTCCTGATGCAACGCGCTGATTTGCGTGCGATTACATTGCGGTGTTGCAGACCGTTGCAGTCGCTTAAACCATAAAAAATTAAAAATTATCCTGTTAAATTGGACATTTTGACTAATAACCACTAATTTTGCAATTCAAAATGGGAGTCTGCTCTCAAAAAACCTTTTGTGGCATTGAATAGATATATTCAATAGCAACTTATTGATTACTATAACGATTAAATAAACAAGATGAACGTAACACTTGACAAAATCGATGACGTGACAGCGATTCTCAACGTATCGATTGAAGAAAACGATTACCAGGAAAAAGTCACCAATGAACTCAAGCAATTTGGCCGCACTCACACCATCCCGGGTTTCCGTAAAGGACACATCAGCATCGATCAATTGCGTCGCCGTTTCGGCAAGCAGGTGAAAAGCGATGTTATCAATCAGGATGCAGCCACGGCAGCCATCGACTATATCAACGAAAACAAAATATCTATTCTCGGCCAGCCTCTGCCCGTTGAGGTTAAAGAAATCAATCTTGCCGACAAGGACTACACTTTCCAATATGAAATCGGCATCGCGCCCGAAATCAATCTCACACTTGACAAAAGCGTGAACATCCCTTATTACACAATCGCTGTTGATGACAATATGCTCAAAGAGCAAGATGAGCATCTTCGCGAACGATTTGGCGCTCAGGTGCCCGGCGATGAAGTCGATGCCAAAGCTCTCGTCAAAGGCGCAATCATGGAGCTCAATGAGGATGGCACAATCAAAGATGGCGAGGATGCCATTCAGGTTGTGGACGGCATCGTAGCCCCGATGTTCTTCAAGAGTAAAGAGCAGGCCAATCTTTTCTTAGGGAAAAAGGTTGGAGACAAGGTGCGTTTCAATCCATGGGCTACCTGCGAAGGGAGCGTAGCCGAGCTTTCATCCATGCTCCACGTCGACAAAGATAAAGCAGCTGACATAAAAGCCGATTTTGAACTTGCTATCTCTGAGATTATCGTGCTGAAACTCGCCGAGCACAACGAGGATTTCTATAAAGAAGTTTTCGGAGCCGACAAAGTGCACAACGAGGAGGAGTATAACGCTGCGCTCAAAGAAATGATTGCCGGTAGTCTTGCGCCAAACAGCGAGATGCTTTTCCGCCGCGACGCACAGAAATTCTTCCTTGACAAATATGGTAAAATGGCGCTTCCCGTCGCATTCCTGAAAAAATGGATGAAAGTGCGCAACCCCGAAATCAAGGATGAGAATCTCGATAAGGAATTTGAATCCATGACCCCCGCTCTTGAGTGGCAGCTCATCCGTGAAAAAATCGCGGAAATGACCGACATGAAAATCGAAGATGCCGACCTGCTCAGCCTCGCCAAACAGATAGCGGCCAACCAATTCGCCCAATACGGTATGACCAACATGGATGAGGAGGCAATCACAAGTTTTGCCAAAAACATCCTGAACGACAAAGACTACCGTCCGAAACTCGTGGAACAGGTTGGTGATATAAAATTGTTCAATATCATCAAAGCCTCGGTCACGCTTGACGAAAAGGCGGTTTCACTCGACGAGTTCAAAAAAATCGCCGAGGCAGAAGCGTAAACATCCGCAGTTAAAATATTTTTAACCAAGAGGTGCCGATAACCCAAAATCGGCGCCTCTTTTGTGCTTTGGCGATTTATATTTGAATCTCTGATTAAAATTTGCAGGTTATTATTTTTATTACTATCTTTGACTAAGTAATTGAAAGGTAAAAAAAGATGAATATGACCAACAACGATTTTCGCAACTTTGCCGTGAAACATCTCGGCATGAATGGTCTCGCCCTTGACCAATATACGTCAGCGGCAACAACAGCCATCACTTCAAGTTATATATCTCCCACCATCATCGAGGAACGCCAGCTCAATGTGGCTCAAATGGATGTGTTTTCCCGGTTGATGATGGATCGCATTATTTTCCTCGGGACCGATGTGAACGACTATACCGCCAACGTGATTCAAGCCCAGTTGCTTTATCTCGATTCGGCTGACCCCGGTAAAGATGTGTCGATTTATATCAATTCGCCCGGCGGCTCGGTCTATGCGGGTTTAGGTATCTATGACACCATGCAATACATCTCAAGCGATGTGGCCACTATATGCACAGGCATGGCGGCTTCGATGGCTGCGGTGCTTTTAGTGTCGGGCGTGAAGGGTAAGCGTTTTGCGCTTCAGCACTCTCGAGTGATGATTCACCAGCCGATGGGCGGTGCGCAAGGACAAGCTTCTGATATTGAAATCACCGCTCGCGAAATACAAAAGCTCAAGAAGGAGCTTTACGCGATTATCGCCGACCACTCCGGAATGCCGTTTGAAAAAGTGGAACGCGACTCGGACCGCGACTACTGGATGACAGCCGAAGAAGCTAAATCCTACGGTATGATTGACGACGTATTGGTCAAAGCAAAGCACTGATATCGGTAATGGCAAAAAAGAAAGATTCAGAAATTAAGTGCTCATTCTGCGGTCGTCCGCAGAGTATGTCGGAGGCATTGATTCCATCTGCTTTTGGCGACAACACCTACATCTGTGTTGAGTGTGTAGAGCAAATCAACGATATGCTCAAAGATTACCGCTCAAAAGGTCATCCGGTTGACGATGCGACGACTCCTCGGCTCGACGAAATACCAAAACCCAAGGAAATCAACGATTTCTTAAATCAATATGTGATAGGTCAGGAAGATGCGAAAAAGTATCTTTCGGTAGCTGTATACAACCATTATAAGCGTCTGGCTCAGCATAAAGATGATGAGGTTGATATTGAGAAAAGCAACATCATCCTTGTCGGGCCGACCGGAACCGGAAAAACCTTGCTCGCGAAAACAATAGCGCGCCTGCTTAAAGTGCCGTTCACTATTGTAGATGCCACGGTGTTGACCGAGGCGGGATATGTGGGTGAGGATATCGAAAGTCTGCTTACCCGCTTGCTCCAGGCTGCCGATTACGATGTCGCCCAAGCCGAGAAGGGAATAGTGTTTATTGACGAAATCGACAAGATAGCACGCAAAGGTGATAACCCGTCAATCACTCGCGATGTGAGCGGCGAAGGTGTCCAGCAGGGACTTTTGAAACTACTGGAAGGCTCTATCGTGAACGTGCCGCCGCAAGGAGGCCGAAAACATCCCGAGCAGAAAATGATACCCGTCGATACAAAAAACATATTATTTATATGCGGAGGCGCGTTTGACGGGCTTGAACGCAAAATAGCCCAACGACTGAATACTCATGTCGTCGGCTATTCAACCGATGCGGCACGCAAACGCATTGAGCGCGACAACTATCTGCAGTATGTCGCCCCTCAAGACTTGAAATCATTCGGCTTAATTCCTGAGATTATCGGGCGTCTGCCGATATTAACCCATCTCGACCCGCTCGATCGTGCCGCCCTGCGCCGCATATTGACCGAGCCGAAGAACGCAGTTATACGCCAGTATCAGAAACTTTTCGAGATGGATGGCGTCGAACTGACTTTCACCGAGGATGCTCTTGACCTCATTGTCGATAAAGCCATCGAGTACAAACTTGGTGCGCGCGGACTTCGTTCAATCGTGGAGTCGATTATGATTGACTCTATGTATGAACTGCCATCGACCGCAGCCAAGCAGTTTGAGGTGACAAAAGAGTATGCGCTCGAAAAGCTCGTAAAAGCCAATTTTGAAACAAACCAGGCGGTATCGTAAACTAACTAATTATCACATCAGAGTTGTTCTTTAGAGACTGAAACACCTCGGACTAATCGCAATATATTTAACCACAATCTACACCCCTCAACATCCATGACAAACCAGACTGAATTAATCGGAGCATTGAAAAAATACTTCGGATTTGAGAAGTTCAAAGGTAATCAGCAAGCCATAATCACGTCACTGCTTGACGGCAACGATGTTTTTGTGCTGATGCCGACTGGCGGCGGAAAATCATTGTGCTATCAATTGCCATCGCTATTGATGGAGGGTACGGCGATTGTGATATCGCCACTGATTGCGCTTATGAAGAATCAAGTTGATGCCATGCGCAACTTCAGCGAAGCTGACAGCATAGCGCATTTCCTCAACTCTTCGCTTAACAAGACTGCGATTGACCAGGTCAAGAACGACATAGCTTCAGGCAAGACTAAACTCCTTTATGTCGCTCCCGAGTCTCTGACCAAAGAAGAGAATATTGAATTCCTAAAAACAGTTCCCATATCGTTTTATGCCGTTGACGAGGCGCATTGCATCTCGGAATGGGGGCATGATTTCCGCCCCGAATACCGACGCATACGCCCCATCATAAACGAGATAAAGAAACGGCCCGTTATCGCCTTGACCGCGACTGCCACGCCAAAAGTGCAACACGACATCCAAAAAAACCTCGGGATGCAGGATGCCGCGGTCTACAAATCGTCGTTCAACCGAACGAATCTCTACTATGAGATACGGCCTAAAACTTCGACAATCGACAAGGATATAATCAGATATATCAAAAGCAATGAGGGTAAATCAGGAATCATATATTGCCTGAGCCGCAAAAAAGTGGAGGAATTAGCCGAGTTGCTTAAAGTCAACAACATAAAAGCCCTTCCTTACCATGCCGGAATGGATAGCGCGACCCGGACAAACAATCAAGACGCGTTTCTGCTTGAACAGGTCGATATAATCGTAGCCACGATAGCATTCGGAATGGGAATCGACAAACCCGACGTGCGGTTCGTGATACACTACGATATGCCGAAATCGCTCGAAGGCTATTATCAGGAGACGGGGCGCGCCGGGCGCGACGGCGGCGAGGGGCAATGTATAACATTCTATGCCAACAAAGACCTCCAGAAGATGGAGAAGTTTATGCAAGGCAAGCCGATTGCCGAACAAGAAATCGGTAAGCAATTGCTGATTGAGACAGCGAGTTACGCCGAGTCGTCGGTGTGTCGCCGCAAATCACTACTCCATTATTTTGGCGAGGAGTACCCTCATGACAATTGCGGGAACTGCGATAACTGCTTAAACCCAAAGAAAAAAGTGGAAGCTAAAGATGATTTATGCGCAGTGATTGAAACTGTCATCGCTTTAAAAGAAAAATTCAAAGCCGACCATATTATCAACGTCATGCGCGGCAAAAACAACAATGCAGTCAAGTCATATCAGCAAGATGAACTTGACCTGTTCGGGTGTGCTGCCGACCAAGATGAGAAATATCTTAACGCCGTTATCAGGCAAGCGATTATCGCAGGATACCTTGACCGCGATATAGAGAATTACGGCATAATAAAAGTGACAAAAAAGGGGGAGGAGTTTCTTTCCAAGCCTCAGTCGTTTAAAATCGTAGAAGACAATGAGTTTGGCGACTACGAGGAAGAAACTCCCATCAAAGGAGGGTCATCGTGTGCCGTGGACCCCGAACTTTTCGCCATATTAAAAGATTTACGGAAAAAAATAGCGAAAAAGCTTGAATTGCCCCCATATATCATTTTCCAAGACCCGTCGCTTGAGGCGATGGCGACCACCTATCCCATCACGCTCGACGAGTTGCAAAATATCACCGGAGTAGGGGCGGGGAAAGTTAAACGCTATGGCGAGGAATTCATAAAAGTCATAAAAACCCATGTCGAGGAAAACGAGATTGAGCGTCCTGAGGATTTACGCGTGCGCAGCGTAGCCAACAAGAGCAAACTCAAAATCTCTATAATTCAGGCAATCGACCGCAAAATAGCTCTTGACGAGCTTGCTAATTCAAAGGGCCTGGAGTTTTCGGAGCTGCTCGACGAGGTGGAGGCCATAGTTTATTCCGGGACTAAAATCAACATATCCTATTTCATCAATGAGGTGATTGACGACGACCACCAGGAGGACATCTTTGAATATTTCAAAGAGAGCGAGAGCGACGACCTCGGTGATGCCATCAAGGAGCTTGGTGACGAGTACAGCGAGGATGAAATCAGGCTCGTTCGCATCAAATTCCTCTCGGAACTCGGCAACTGATACTCCGTAGTATATCAATAACGATTTAGCAGGGCTGACCCCATGGGGCGGCCCTGCTTATTTATGTCAATCGCGATAGTCGCACAGCCTGCGCAGCCAAGTTTTTTTACAAAAAAATTTGCTGATTATCGCAAACATCGCTATTTTTGCTGACAGACCGTGACGGGTTGTGGAGACAGCCCCGCAAACGGTCGGCGGCGTTCACGCCGTCACTTGTTTACAAAAGGTGTTATTGACATCTTATCTTCTGCGTTTAAACTTGGCGGTTTGAATCTTTAACGAAGGTAATTTGACAATGGCATCTGCATCGGTAGCTTTATACCGAAGCCCCGCATCGAGCGTGTGGGCTTCTACAATGTGTGTATAAGCTCAATCGGTGTGGGGCTGTTGTTCTATCTGTTAAAGAGGTACGCCAAGACCTAAACGCAGGGTAGGACAGAGATACGAACCCCGCACCTTTTTTTTGTGCCCTTGTTTTAATTTGACGGTCGCTCGGGGGTTCGAGCCGCCACTTAAAAAAACACAACGCGTTATGAAACATCGCTATCTTAAACTGTGTTTATTGACACTGTTCGCTGCACTTTGTTGCGCTCACGCCTCCTCGGCAAAAGTCAAAATCGGGGAACTCTACTACAACCTCGACGAAGCCGGTAAAACCGCCGTGGTGACGTATATGTTTTACGATTCATTCGATAACCAACGCTACGTTTCGGGAGATTTGGTGATTCCCTCAACCGTCGATTACGACGGCACAACCTACTCTGTGACATCAATCAGCGATTACGCTTTCTACTATTGCATCGGCCTGACTTCGGTGACAATCCCCAACTCGGTGACGGAAATCAAAGACCACGCA
>CAZECG010000012.1:0-89056 GCA_964510535.1 uncultured Muribaculaceae bacterium | reverse complement strand
GAAAGATAATGGGGAGTGGTTGATAAGAACATCGAAACGGTTCCCGGAGATATCGCGCTGACGCGCATGAGACAATATTGCCGTCATACAACACAAGAGGGGGTGAGCCTTAAAGCTCACCCCCTCTCTCTGAACGGTGTTGTCTTACCTGGATTCGAACCAAGACAGGCAGAACCAAAAACTGCAGTGCTACCATTACACCATAAGACAATCCTTATTGCCCAAGAGATGCCGACGCATCTCCTAAAGCGTTGCAAAGTTACGCTATTTTTGCGTAGTATGCAAATTTTAATCGCCGTTTTTTTATTTTACAATCAGCAGGAAGTAGTTCTTTTTACCGCGCTGGACAAGGATATATTTGTCATTGAGCAACATATCTAATGATGCGGCGGCATAAATATCGTTGACTTTTTCCTTGTTGATTGACAAGCCACCCTGCTGCGCCATCTTGCGCGCCTCACCTTTTGAGGGGAACACCGCAGCACGGTCGGTCAACAGGTCAGCGAGTTTTATGCCTTCGGCTATTTCTTGTCGCGACACCTCATATTGAGGCACTCCGGCGAAAACATCAAGCAGCGTCGCCTCGTCGATTTTTTTCAAAGTTTCAGAGGCGCGGTTGCTGAACAATATCTGCGATGCCTCGACAGCTGCCTCGTAGTCGGCTGCCGAGTGGACCATTGTGGTTATCTCCTTGGCAAGACGTTTCTGCAGAGGACGCTGGCCAGGGTCGGCGGCTTGCTCTGCCACGAGTTGCTCTATCTCCTCACGCGACAGCTCTGTGAAAATCTTGATATACTTTTCGGCATCCGCGTCACTCACGTTTAGCCAGAACTGGTAGAACTTATAGGGCGATGTGTAACGCGGGTCGAGCCACACGTTGCCGCTTTCGGTCTTGCCGAACTTGCCGCCATCGGCCTTGGTTATCAGCGGGCAGGTCAGGGCGTAGGCCTCGCCACCGAGAGTGCGGCGTATCAGCTCAGTACCCGTTGTGATGTTTCCCCATTGGTCAGAGCCGCCAAGCTGCAGCTTGCAGTTTTTGGTCTCATAGAGATGGAGAAAATCATAGCCCTGAACGAGCTGGTAAGAGAACTCCGTGAACGACATCCCCTGCTGCGACTCGCCGGCAAGACGTTTTTTCACCGAGTCTTTGGCCATCATATAGTTGACGGTAATGAGTTTGCCGACATCACGGATGAACCCGAGGAATGAAAAGTCTTTCATCCAGTCATAGTTATTGACCATCTCGGCAGCATTGGGAGCGTCGCTGTCAAAATCAAGGAACTTTGCGAGTTGCTTTTTGATGGCCTCCTGATTGTGGCGCAATGTTTCCTCATCAAGCAGCTTGCGCTCCTGACTTTTCATCGACGGGTCACCAATCATGCCCGTCGCGCCGCCTACGAGCGCGATAGGCTTGTGGCCTGAACGCTGGAAATGCTTCAATATCATCACCCCTACGAGGTGACCGATGTGCAGACTATCAGCTGTCGGGTCAATCCCGAGGTAAGCGGTAGTCATCTCTTTTTTGAGTTGTTCGTCGGTGCCGGGCATCACGGAGTGAATCATACCTCGCCACGTCAGTTCTTCTATAAAGTCCATATTTTGGGTTTCGATGTTGTTTTTGTATGGTTAATGTTCCGGAATCATTCTCGCGGTCACGCCAGTTTAGCCAAAGCATCCTTGATGCGGCGCATGGCTTCGCGGATATTGTCGTCGCTTGTAGCGTAAGAGAGCCTTATGTATCCCGGAGCGCAGAACGCCGCGCCGTCCACAGTAGCGACATGAGCCTCATCGAGCAAGTAAAGTGCGAGGTCGCCGGCCGAGCCGATGACGGTGTCGCCATGACGTTTCCCGATATAGGCAGACACCTCAGGGAATAGATAGAACGCGCCTTGCGGTTTATTGACTTTCAGTCCGGGGATTTCCCGAGCGAGCTTGACCACGAGGTCACGGCGTCGTTCAAACGCCACACGCATCTCCTCAACACACTCCTGCGGGCCGTCGTAAGCCGCCTCGGCTGCTTTCTGGGCAATCGACGACGGATTTGAAGTATATTGGCTCTGCAACTTGTTGCAAGCCTTGGCGACAGCGACCGGAGCCGCAATGAATCCTATGCGCCAGCCTGTCATGGCATACGCCTTTGACACGCCGTTGACAACCACCACGCGGTCGGCGATTTCGGGGAACGAGGCCAACGAAGTGAACGAGCCGGTGAAGTTGATATGCTCGTAAATCTCATCGGAGAGGACGAGCACCTGCGGATGGCGGGCAAGCACATCCACTAAAGCCTGAAGTTCATCGCGGGTGTAGACGCTGCCTGTGGGATTCGACGGCGAGCAGATGATTATCAGACGCGTGCGGTCAGTAATAGCGGCTTCGAGCTGCGCCGGGGTCACCTTGAAGTCCTGTTCGATCGAAGCCGGCACGAGCACGTTGTGGCCGCCGGCGAGTTTGACCATCTCGACATAACTCACCCATGCCGGGGTGGGTATCACCACCTCGTCGCCGGGGTTTACGGTCGACAGCACCACGTTACAGAGCGACTGCTTCGCACCGCCCGAAACCACTATCTGCTCGGGGGTGTAATCAAGTCCGTTTTCATTGCGGAGTTTTGACGCGATGGCCTTGCGGAGCGACATATAGCCTGCCACCGGGGTGTAAAACGAATAATTCTCGTCAATTGCCCGTTTGGCAGCCTCCTTGATGTGGTCGGGGGTGTTGAAATCAGGCTCACCCACCGAAAGGTTTATCACATCGACACCTTGTGCCTTTAGTTCGTTGCTCTTTTGCGACATCGCCAGAGTGGCCGACGGCGAGAGCGACTGGACGCGTTCTGAAATCTGTGTCATTGATAACAATCTTTTATCGAAATGGTCAAAAATACAATTATTTCGCAAAGATACATCATAAAACCGAAATAACCGCCAAATCCACACCGCAATAATCGCCCGCATTTTTTTCTACCGCCAATCAAAACGGCACCGTCGAGCTTATCAAAAATCGTTTGCTATGACATGGCCGATTACCCCGGGCAGATAACGTATTTCCAAATCCCTCACTTTACGCTCCACGTCGGCGGGGGTGTCGCCGGCCGACACCGCGACCGCGGCCTGGAAAATCACCCGACCCTCGTCGTACCGCTCACTGACATGATGAACCGTGATGCCCGTCTCGCGCTCGCCGGCCGCGACAACAGCCTCATGCACATGACGGCCATACATCCCTTTGCCTCCAAATTTAGGCAGCAGTGCGGGATGTATGTTGACAATGCGTCCGCGGTATCGGTCTACCAAGAACTCCGGCACCTTCAAAAGGAAGCCCGCCAACACTATGAAATCTATTCCATAGTCGGTGAGAACCCCGATAATGCCCTCAGGGTTGTTGAGCCGGTCACGCGACATCACCACCGAGGCCACGCCGAGAGCCTCAGCACGACGAAGCGCAAGCGCGTCGGGACGATTGCACACCACGAGAGCCACCTCGGCTATCTCGCGATGGTCATTGAAATATTTTATAAGATTCTCGGCGTTTGAACCGTTGCCCGATGCGAAAACGGCTATACGTTTGACTGATGGCATTGCTGTGGGATGTAACGGTTAATATCGTTTTCCACCGCGAATATACAAATAAGTGAAGAATACGCAATCCACTCGCCGGCGTCATAGGGCGAGTCGACTACTCGCCATAAGGCTAACACTACTTCCGCGAAAGTCCCGCCCTGCAGCTTCATTTTCTTGTCGATGCGGGATTGTCGGGAGAGGTTTGCGACCGGAAAAATGGATAAGGGATACCGTAGACATCGTTGATTTTTCCACCGGGACTTAGATAGCCGTCAATCACCGTGTCGCGACCCGACGGATACTCAAACGTATACAGCCGAAAGAAAGGCAGCATGGAGGCAAGGTGTTCGAAAACCGCATCCTGGATAGCTTCGAAGGGCGACCATGCCGAGGTTGCCGTGAAACAATAGACGCGTAACGGAATCCCGGTAGGTGTCTGCGGCAATGTCGACACAAAGCAATCGTCGTCATGCGAAATGTCGGGATTGTCGTTGAGCCACATCTTCATGTAAGCCCTGAACAGTCCGAGATTGGTATCGATAGTCCCGTCGACCAGACCTGCCGGATTATTGACATCAGCCACCTTGCCCGCTGCCCGCTGCTCAAGTTTGATGGAGATAAACCTATCCAGAGCGGGCACTTTGACCCTGATGCACTCAAGCATTTCAGGAGTCGCAGGCAAAACGCTGTCGGCATCAATCATGTAACTGCGGCATATGCGGCGCGTGTTGCTCTGCTGCATTGTGCGGTAATTGGTGAACCCAGAGCTAATCAGGCTGTAAGGAGGGAGCGTAGTGGTGGTTTTGTCCCAGTTAAGCACCTTGACCGAGACGAGCGACACCTCTTGCACGGTGCCGTTGGCATCGGTACCATCTACCTTTATCCAGTCGCCGACGTGCAAGCTGTCATTTTCCGAAAGCTGCACCCCTGCCACCACACTGAGGATATTGTTCTTGAATATCAGCATTATGACCGCTGAAAACGCGCCAAGCCCGGTCAGGAGCCTGACCGGTGATTTATCAATAAGCAGGGAGATGATTATTATCACCGCGATAATCCACAGCACGCCCTTGGCGAGCTGGGCGAGACCGCTCAACGGTAGTTTTTTCTTGTTGGCGCGCTCGTCAATCCGTTTCCATATAGCCATAATCAACGCTGATAGCGACACTGACATGACTATCACGATATACACAAACGTCAACTTAGTCAGAATAGCCGACAGCGCATTATGATTGGAAAGCGTGAACCGTATAAGGGCAAGGAACACTAATGGCGGTATAACACGGCCTATCTTGTGAAAAAGGCGTTGAGACATCAAAGTGCGGTAGATGCCCGAACTCCAGCGGCGTGTAAGCATTTTGACAAGTTTCAATATCACCCACTGAGCCACGCGGCCAACCACAACCGCGACACCAAGCACCACCGCGGCGTAGAGAAGCGTCACAACGGTATCATTATCGTCAAGTCCAAACGCCCCGAGCATCCAGTCGACTATACTCATTATGAACTTCGCCGCAGAGCATGAGACACCCCGGGCATCACCGATAAATCTGCTGAGATTTACCGATTCTGAGACTTCCGTTACCGACGAGATGAAGAAAGCTGACGGCATGATTGTCATGGTTTTAATCAAACAGATAAAAACGATAGAGAGAAGACGTTACAGAATCCTCTCTCTAATCATGACAACCAATCGCGCCGTTTTGTTCACCGATTGTCAGCCAATCCGGTATCAGTCGGGACTGTCACACAAGGCAAGCGTCGAGCGCGGAGGTGATAGCCTCGCGGTCGAGATGCTGCCCTATGATAACGAGCTTTATCATGCGGTCGCCGTACACGGCATCCCAATCGCGCATAAGTCCCGGTTCGCGGGCCATCATCGCCTTCAGCTCCTCTTCGGGAGCTGTCGCGTACCACAGACCCGCTTCTGTCAAGCGTTTCTGCACCCCGGCCTGCTCAAACAGATAAGACATATCGCGGTTGTGGCTGAAATAGACCACTCCCTTGGCGCGTATTATGTTGGATGGCCAATCGTTGGCCACAAAGCGGTCGAAACGGCTCAAGTCAAAGCCCTGGCGGCGATAATAGACCATTGTCTGTATGCCGTATTCCTCAGCCTCTCCCTCGTCATGGTGGTGATGGTGATGATGGTGGTGATGGCACTCTCCTTCCCCGCAATCGTCATCGTCGTCATCATCATCGTCATCGTGATGATGGTGGTGGTGACGGCGTTCCTCAGCCTCGATTTCTTCGCCGCTTCGCTCTATTTCGCGAATCCACGCAGCCGAAGTGGCTACCTTCTCGAAGTCAAACGAATGGGTGTTGAGCAATCGGTCCAAATCCACAGCGGCATAATCACACTCTATTATCTCCGCTTTGGGCTGAATAGCGCGGATGATGGCGCGTATGCGCTGCGCGTCGCAGGGTGTGACCTCCGAGATTTTGTTAAGCAAAATCACGTTGCAAAACTCGATTTGCTGTATAATCAAGTTCTCTATATCCTCCTCATCGAGATTATCACGAGTGAGACTGTCGCCACAAGCGAACTCGCTCTTGATTCTCAAGGCATCAACGACGGTGACTATGCAGTCAAGGGTCGGGACCCCGGCGGCGGTGAAACGCGCCTCCATGCGGGGCATCGAGCAGATTGTCTGCGCAATAGGTTCCGGTTCGCATATTCCGCTGGCTTCGATGACTATATAATCAAACTTCCCCGTGCTGACAATTCCGGCGAGCTGCTCCACCAAATCCATCTGCAGGGTGCAGCAGATACAGCCGTTCTGCAATGCTACGAGGTCGCCGGCTCCGCCCGGCTGACCAACGATTCCACCTTTCTGTATCAGCGACGCGTCAATGTTGACCTCGCCTATGTCGTTGACGATGACGGCGAAACGTATTCCGCGCTCGTTGGTCAATATTCTGTTCAAAAGTGTCGTTTTTCCGCTACCGAGGTATCCCGTCAGCAACAGAACCGGTATTTCCTTACTACTCATTTTCTATGTTTATTGAGTTTAATCATCGTTTTAATATGCGCCATGCCGCTGGATAGAGGTTATTAGACCTGTTCCCAAGATTCTTGACAAATCCAAGCGGCTCGCCCTCGTAAGTCAGCAACACATAGCCCTTTGGCGTGCCTTCGGGCAGCGTCACGCTTTCACGTCGTAAATAGGTCAACGCCGTGCCGGTGTCGACATCAACCGCGGGAAACGCGGCGCGGTTAAACGCAAGCGACATGGCGAGCGATTGGGTCGGGACAAAATCACGTCCCTTTATCTCAGCTATCTTCACCCCCGCCGACACCACATCGAGCGACTGTCGCAATGCCGCTATGACATCAGCATGATGCCGCGCATAAGCGACGACGCTGTCACCGTCGCTTTCGATAATGCGGTCGCTACCGTCATGAATCCAATCGGCAAGCGAAGCCACAGCCCGGTCGAGTTTGGGCGATTTAGCCGGTTTGAAACGGCAGGAGCCATCCCCTCCCGACTTACGCACCACAGCGACAAAAAGCCCCTCCCCTTTCAATCTGTGGGGCAAAAAACGATAGCAATGGTGAGGCGTGTCAATTCCTGTGGCTATACCCCACTCCTCGGGCAGCAACATATCCACGCTTTCCGCCTCGAGTTCATTGACAAGCCAATCCACCATCTCCTCATTCTCGCATCGGTTAAACGTGCAGGTGCTATAAATCAGATACCCTCCCGTTCGCAACGACGGCCACACATTGCCAAGTATCTCGCGCTGCCGCTCGGCGCACTCCGAGACAAGCCCCGGCGACCACTGCGACACCGCTTCCTCATCCTTGCGAAACATACCCTCACCCGAGCAAGGAGCGTCAACACCAACTATGTCAAACACCCCCTTCAGCTTCCCGAATCGGTGCGTGTCGCCACGGCTCACCACAGTGTCAGGGCTACCCCACTTAGTGAGATTCTCGACAAGGATAGAAGCGCGACGCGCCACATACTCGTTGGCCACCACAAGCGACCCGGCGGGAAGCGCGTCAATCACAGCGGTGGTTTTACCCCCCGGGGCGGCGCAAGCGTCAAGATACCGCAATGGGACAACCGACCCGGCGACAAGACGCGACACAATCTCCCCCACCACCATCGACGACGCCTCCTGCACATAATAGCGGCCCTGGTGAAACGCGGGGTCTAACGTGAACGATGGCCGCTCCCGCAGATACCACCCGCGGACTGCCCAAGGCACACGCTCACAGGCGGCAGGTGCCGGTAGCCCCTTGCCGCTGTTAATTCTGATTGAAACCGGCGGCTCGGTCGACGACAACGCTTCGATTAAACCCGAAAGCGACTCGCTCCCATAGCCTTTTATCATTTCTACAAACTGAGGATTCAGATTCATACCGCAAAGTTACTCTTTTATCCGGGTCAATCTGAAATCACGGAAATAAAATCTCATACCGCGATTCACAAGTTAATATATAAAAAGCTATGCCGCGGCGTTCATATCCGCGGCACAGCCGTATGTTTAATTTCAATCGGCTTTTGCCCGATTATTTAACAGCGATTTTGACTTGCGCGCCGTTGGCGGTAGCTACATAGATTCCGGTAGCCAAGTGTTCAACGCTTACTGCGTCTACACCTTGAGCCACCATGACTCCGCTGATGTTGTAGACGCTGATTGCGCCTTCGCCCTTAACAGTCGCGCCGTCAAAGCTCAACGTTGCGTCGGCTGCCACCAAGTCTGCTACCGAAGCCGGCTCCTTAACGGTAATAGTTACAGTCACGCTGAGCGAACCTGCGCTTGCGGTGATTGTCGACTGGCCTACTTCTACGCCTTCGGCTGCAATCTTGATTACGTTGTTCTCATTTGATACGACACTTGCCGAAATTGACTCGCCGTTCTGCTCGACTGCCATACCGTTTTCATCGCCGCCTACAAGTTCAAAGACGATTTCCACCTCTTCGCCTAATTCGATTTCCACAATCTGCGGAGTAGCGATGATAGCTTTTGCCTGCTCCTCAAAGTAGAGGTGTGCAAACTCGGCGGCGTCTTCACACCAAGGTGCGGCTACTTCGTTACCGTATGCCCAACCGAGGCCTTTGAGGAAATCTTTCTTGATGTCGGCCAATGCCACGTCAGCGCCTTCGATAGTTGCTGCGCCTGCGCCGATTGTAGTGTCGACTACAGCGATTGCCGAGTTAACGTAGTTGTTATCAAGTGCCGGCTCGGCGATAGTGGTGTATTCGTCGGGGTTAGCACTGAAAATTGACGCGCCAACCAAGCGGTGAGCTGTCTTGTTGCGGTTGGCCCAACCCATACCGTCACCCTCTGCGGCGGTATAAGTCAATGCGCTGACAGCGACAACGTTGCCGGTGATGGTTTTCGACACGCCCTCGCCCGACGGCTCAAGCTCGCCGATAAGACCGCCGATAACCGGGCCGTTCCAACGCGAGTTCTCGGTAGCGGCGATTGTACCCTCGACAAAGTTGTTGGTCATATCGATGCGGCCTGTCGTACCCACGATACCACCCACGGTGTTAGCTGCCGAGATAGTAGCGTTTACGTGGCAGTTGCTGATTACGTTAGGTGCGGGAGCGTCCTCTTCCTCGACAGCGTGGGCTGCTACCGAGTTACCTACGATACCGCCTACATAAACATATCCGGTCAACTTACCGTTGAACGCGCACGATTTAACAGCTGCCGACGAGGTCATTTGGCCTACAAGACCACCTACATTTTCGTTATAATCGTTGGTCAAGCTGATCTCCGCATTGTTCACAGAGCATCCTTCCAGCACCGATGACGAGCTCAACACTGCCACCAAGCCGCCAAACGTGCACTCGTTAGTCTCGCTCACGGCTTTCAAATCATAGACGTGTACACCCGAGATTGTCGCGTTGTCGGCATTTGTCGCAAGAAGGGACGAGGTAGTGCCCTCGCTCAAATCAATGTTTGCGTGATTGATAACGATGTCCTTAACAGTTGCGCCGCTAAGTTTGCCAAACAACGAGGGATTTGTTCCGCCGAGGCGCACGTTGCCCAACACATGGCCGCAGCCGTCAAATGACCCTGTAAACTGCGAACCGTTGTGGGTCAGCATTGATGCCGAGCAATCTATATCGTTAACGACAATGAAGTGGGCCGACGGATAATTCTGTACCTGCGCAAGGTCGCCGGCTGTTGCGATTTTATATGGATTCTCTGCCGTGCCGTCGCCGCCATTCACGAATTTTTTCAACGGCAAGTCAAAGAACTCGCAAGTGCGCTCCGAAGTCGATGTGTTGACATACATAATCCACAGCATCTTGTTGGTCGGTGTGTTAAACACTGCCGCGCTGATTACGATGCCGTATGACGAGGTGCCCTTCTCCAACAATACGTTGTTATCGCTGTCGATAATCGCCAATGATGTCTCGATGGTGTTGTCGGGTTGCAGGCGTTTAACAAAGCAAGCGTAGCAACGCACATCTTCAGTCGTGTATGTATACGGTGCCAACGCCTCAGGCGAAATGTTCACCACGATACCCATATTCTCGCCTCCGGCGTCGATCAAGTCGTGATGCACCACGTTACCCTCTTCGTCGAGCCAGTCGATTACCTTGCAGAGCACTCCATCGGCGTTATTCTCATACTGGCCCAAAGTGACTACATAGTTATATCCTTCGCCTACTGCGACGCGGGTAAGCTCGTTAGTCAGATTGTTTCCGTTAAAGCTGCTTGCGTTAAGTGTGAGCGCTTTGGTCAAATCAGCGTCCAAATTCACGAAGTTGAAAATCTGGTCGCCGTTATCCTCCGTGCCATAAACACACTGTGCAGGATAACCGTTGACTGCCTCAAGAACCCATGCAGCCGACGTGTTCTGTGCTATAGTCTTAATCTGCTCGCCTTGCATATTAAACACCAAGTACGAGGTAGGATAGCTCTCCGACGAGAAGTCAGCCTCTTCGGTAGTGACGGTCAACGAGGGTTCGCCTGCCGCCGTCCATAGGCCAATCTTCAAGTCATCGGTGTACTCCAACAAGCCGGTGCTGTAAATCTTAAACTTAATGTCATATCCCTCCGATGTCGGCTCATCACACGGTATCGACATAGTGCCTACCTCCGATGCGGGACCATAGCTGCCAACCTTCCACAAATTCAAGTTGAAAGCGTTGTCGGGCGTCAAGAAAGGCTCCTCGCTGCCGCCGTCATAAGCCTCGTTAAGGAACGGTTTAGAATAGTAAATCGAACCGAAGAAAAGTTCCTTAGTCGGCGCGTTATACCTCGTGATAAAGGTAACGCCGCTGGTATATGTCGCAAGTTCGGCGGGGACATTAAGCGTCTTGATTGTTTGGTTATCAAGAACAAAATTTCCATAGCCGGCTTTCTTCACCACCTTATACTGATAAACGGGTGTGCGGCCGTTCACCGAGTCGGGAGCGACAGTCGACGCCACAGTGAAATTATCATCAGCGTCAACATATCCCTCCTGCATAAAGGTGAAATAGTAATTCTCCGACGCCCATGCCGATGATGTGTCGGTAGCGTCAGCTACGTCAACTACCAATCCGGGGATGGTTAACAACGGCTGAGTCACCGAGGTGCTATCATCCTCGCTCGCATCTAACGAATAAATCAGCGTGCGATAGTTGTTAATATAGCGAGGCGTGTTTGCCGCCACGCTAATAGCGATTTCATATTTATCATCCGACTTGAAATACTTCTTGGTCACATAGTCAGCCACTTCCACCTGCATTACGCGGGTTTCATCGCCCTCGGTGGGGGTCTCGCCATTAATTGTGGTCACCTTCTCAAGCTTCTCATTGAAAATCGAAAGCGTGAATCCCGAGATGGTATTATCGTTCTGGCCCAGGCTGGTGTTGTTATAGTTCACCGCATAATACCAATATCCCTTGTCCTGAGGCAACGAAATCCAGCCAGCGTTATGGCATTTTTTGAACTCTTCGGGAATCACTCCGTCGGGTGACGGATTTCCCGTCGCCGTACCGTTCTTTGTCAACCGGTTCAAAACATTTTGAGCGTCTATGTTCATTGGGCCGTTAGCTTGGCGCAACTCTTTCGCACGGAGCATTTTGCCCCACGCATCAGTCTCGCCATACTTCGCAAGCGCGCTCGGCACGTTTGCGGCTGCCGACTCGTTGACGCCGGTCAACGCCATTGCGGGCAACACTAAGCCGGCCGCAATTTTCAGTAGTCGTTTATTCATGACTTTAATTCTGATTTATTTTTGATGATTAGATTAATAATTTACCTACTTACAAATACCGTGTTTTTATACTTTCACAGTGTTCACGCGTCAAAATTAGCCATTTTAAACGAATTTCAATGTATTTTATCCAACTTTGTCACATTTTCGCTATCAAAAAGCCACGATTTACCTTGTTTTTCTTGCGTTTCTGCCATTATACCGGCACCGCTTTCAGCTTTCTCGCGAATATTTTGTACCTTCGCGCAGCCGATGAAAGAGAGAGCAAGAAAAATAGCCGCTTCCATACTTTTGGCGGTGTTTGCGCAATTTATCTGCGCGAACGCTTTCTGCTTGCATACTCACGTCAACGACGGCTCGGTCGTCACCCACTCCCACCCCTACCTCCCATCGGCCAACCACTCCCACTCAGGGTCTCAACTGGCGGGAATCGCGATATTCAACGCACTGGTTTTCAACGTCTCCAACGGCAGTATCTACACATTCATCCGCACTGCCGACTACTTCATACTCTCAGTCGCACCCATCCCCGGCAAACCGCTTTCTCTCTGGGACAAAACTTACTCCCACCGAGGCCCGCCAATCGCCACTTGTTGTTAACATCTTATTCTATAGCTCCATAGCTACCCCCCTATCACGATGCGGCGAGATGCCGCCATGTGACAGGGCCGTTGATATTATTTGTCACATTCCTATAACATTTTTTCGTATAACAACAATGGCTTACTATAAATCCGCATTGGTGGCTTTTGCCTCACTGATGCTCGGCGACATAGCGGCTTATGCCGCATCCATCTCGGGAACCGTAACCGACAAATCAACCGGCGAACCACTTCCATTCACGACCGTCAAGCTCTGTGGCACAAGCCTGGTAACGATAACCGATGACGACGGACGCTACAAGTTCTCGGAGCTGAAACCGGGCAACTACACCCCCGAAGCATCCTACACCGGCTACACTTCGGACAAACGCGACATAATCATATCAGACGACGCTCAGGCAGCCGCAGCCGATTTCTCGCTCTCCCCCGATGCCTTCATGCTCGACCAGGTTGTCGTGACAGGCAGCAAAAGCGAGACTAAACGCCGATTCAGCCCCACATTAGTCAACGTGGTGACAGCCAAAACATTCGACCTCGTCAGTGCTTGCTCGCTGGCCGACGGACTAAACTTCCAACCGGGAGTCAGAGTCGAAAACGATTGCCAAAACTGCGGTTTCACGCAAGTGCGCATCAACGGGCTCGACGGCCATTATTCCCAGATTCTGATGAACTCCCGCCCGGTGTTCTCAGCCCTTACGGGGGTCTATGGTCTCGAACAGATTCCCGCCAATATGATTGAGCGCGTCGAGGTGATGCGTGGCGGCGGCTCCGCCCTTTTCGGCTCTTCAGCTATCGGCGGCACTATCAACATAATAACCCGCGACCCAATCGAAAACACAGCCGAGGTCAGCCACTCGCTCACCCTCATGGGTGTCACCGGAGGGGCGATGGACAACAACACCACCGTCAACGCCTCGGTGGTAAGCCCCAACGAGAAAGTCGGACTGTTCATCTACGGGCAAAACCGCGACCGCGACGGCTATGACCACGACGGCGACGGTTTCACCGAAATCGCGACCCTCAAGACCGAGACCCTCGGCGCACGAGCTTTTATGCGCACATCCGACCTCGCTCGGCTCACCGTCGAATACCACGGCACACACGAATACCGCCGCGGTGGCGACAACCTCGACCTGCCCGCCCACCAGGCGATGGTTGCCGAGGAAGTCGACCACAACATCAACGCCCTCGAAACATCATTTGACGTGCGCGACCGAAGCAACAACCGCTGGAACATATTCGCCGCAATGCAGGACACTCGCCGCAAAAGCTACTACGGCAGCGAGCAAGACCCCAACGCCTATGGCCGCACTCACGACCTCGTCACTGTCGCAGGTTCACAATGGACCCACTCATTCGACCGTCTCTGGTTCATGCCCGCCGAACTCATTGCCGGGTTAGAATACAACTACAACTATCTCAACGACGTGACCATCGGTTACGACCACGACGTGACCCAGTGTGTCAACATCTACAGCGGATACCTGCAAAACGAATGGCGCACCGACCGCTGGGGCTTCCTCATCGGCGCGCGCGTCGACAAGCACTCGCTTGTCGACAACCCCATCATATCCCCCCGCGCCAACCTTCGCTTCAACCCGAGCCAAAACCTCAACTTCCGTCTATCCTACTCCACCGGATTCCGCTCGCCACAAGCCTACGACGAGGATTTCCATGTCGCCATCGTGGGCGGCGAACGCGTCGTAACCGTCCTCGCCCCCGACCTGAAGCACGAAAGCAGCAACTCCGTCAGCGGCTCAGTCGACTGGTATAGCAACATAGGCTCCGTTCAGACCAACCTGCTTTTTGAACTGTTCTACACCAATCTCAGCGATGTGTTCGCCATACGACAGCTCGACCATCCCGACGAAAAAGGCAACGCAGTTTTGGAACGTTACAACGGCGACGGAGCGACAGTTATGGGGGCCAACCTCGAAGCCAAGGCGGTGGTCTCTGACTTCCAAACGCAACTCGGACTGACATGGCAACGCAGCCGCTACAAAGTGGCCGAGGCTTGGAGCGACAACCCCGATGTCCCCGCCGAGAAACGTATGTTCCGCACCCCCGACCTGTATGGCTATCTGACCATGAGCTACCGTCCTGTCAAGCCGCTCACGGTAGCCCTCTCCGCTACCTACACCGGCGATATGCTCGTCCAGCACATTGCCGGCTCCGGCACTCCGGTCGACGTTGCCGTCACCACCCCCTCGTTTTTCGACGCCAACCTCAAAATATCCTACGAGATGAAAATCACCGACAAAGTTTGTCTCGACCTAAGCGCGGGGGTCATGAATATTTTCAATGCCTATCAAAACGACTTCGACCAAGGCTACCTGCGTGACTCAGGCTACATCTACGGGCCATCGCTCCCGCGCAGTCTCACCTTCTCGGCCAAGCTACACATCTGACCCCCGCAACCCCGGGAATGTCGGGGATTTACGATAAGCAACTGCGGGGCTGGAAATTTCCGGCCCCGCAGTTGCTTATCTATTGTAATGATTCTATTTCTCAATCGCCCATTGTACGCAGCAGCTCGTCGTTGTCTAACGTGCGTTCCATACGGTCCTTGATAAACTCCATCGACTCGATTGAGTTGCGGTCAGACAAGAAGCGGCGTAGAATCCACATACGGTTCAACGTCTCCTTGCGCAACAACAGGTCGTCGCGGCGGGTACTTGAGGCCATGATGTCGACTGCGGGGAAAATGCGCTTGTTCGACAGCTTGCGGTCGAGTTGCAACTCCATATTGCCGGTGCCTTTGAACTCCTCGAAAATCACCTCGTCCATCTTTGAGCTTGTCTCGGTCAGGGCTGTGGCTATGATTGTCAGCGAGCCGCCGTTTTCGATGTTGCGGGCCGCTCCGAAGAAACGTTTTGGTTTCTGAAGCGCGTTGGCATCGACACCGCCCGAGAGGATTTTGCCCGAAGCGGGTTGAGCCGTGTTGTAGGCGCGGGCGAGGCGCGTGATTGAGTCAAGGAGTATCACCACGTCATGGCCGCACTCCACCATTCGCTTGGCCTTTTCAAGCACGATGCTCGCAATCTTGACATGGCGGTCGGCAGGCTCGTCGAAAGTCGATGCGATAACTTCGGCGTTGACACTGCGGCTCATGTCGGTTACCTCCTCCGGACGCTCATCGATGAGCAATATCATGATATAGGTCTCGGGGTGGTTTTCGGCGATGGCGTTTGCTATGTCTTTAAGCAGAATGGTTTTACCCGTTTTTGGAGGTGCCACAATCAAACCGCGCTGCCCCTTGCCGATGGGAGAGAACATATCGACGACGCGCGTCGACAGATTGCAGGTGCGACCGCTGGTGAGGTCAAATTTCTCATCGGGGAACAATGGCGTGAGGTGCTCAAACGGCACTCGGTCGCGGATGAATTCGGGCGACCGTCCGTTGACTTTTGTCACAGTGCTCAGCGGGAAATACTTGTCGCCCTCCTTTGGAGGTCTGATGGTACATTCCACAACATCGCCCGTGCGCAGGCCGTTAGCCTTGATTTGTGACTGGGTGACATAAATGTCGTCGGGCGATGGAAGGTAGTTATAGTCGCTCGAACGCAAGAACCCATACCCCTCGGGCATCACCTCAAGCACACCCGATGCTTCAAGCAGGCCCTCGAAGTTATATTGCGGGGCAGCCGGTTGAGGTTGAGGCTGGCGTTGGGGTTGGGGTTGCTGCTGTTGTTGGTTTTGGTTTTGGTTTTTGTTCTTCTTTCTTTTTCCTTGCTGCTGCGGTTGCTGTGGAATCTGCGGCTGCTGCTTTTCAGCACCTGGTTCACCTATGATTATCGGAGCTGTCGCGGCGGCTACCGCAGCCGCTGCTGCCGCTTCCTCTTTCTCGCGTTGGGAGCGCGGCACAAACCGTTGTCCGCCACTGCGGGGGAAAAACATACCCAATGACGAATCTTTACCCGGACGGAAGTCCCGTTTTTGAGGTGAAGAAGGTGCGTCGGGCAAATTCTCGCGACCGTTTTCCACTGGAGCCTCGACCGCCGTTATGTTGGTCTCGTCGCGTAGAGGGGCAAGGAGCGTCATTTCATCGCCCGGATGCGGTTCCTCGGCCTGAGTGTCGATTGGCTCGACCGGGACCGGTTTGTCGGCTGGAATTTCAGCCTCGGCGGTTACGTTGCCGACTTGCTGTTCTTGTTGCTCTTGTTCAGGAGCGCGTTTTGGCGGGCGACCCCGACGTGCGGCCGGTTTTACCGGTGCGGTGGTCGCTACGTTATCGGGAGCGGGTGCTTCAGCCTCGGCGGGCTTTGCCGCTTCTACCGCGTCGTGTGGCATCTGCTCCTGGGCGATAGTCTGTTTTGGCGGACGGCCGCGGCGCGGTCGAGCGGGTGTATCTTCTTGTTGCGGCTGTTGCTGTGGAGCCTCGTCTCGCTTTTCGCGCTTGGCTCGCGGCTGACGGGCATTAGCTTTTTTCTCGGCCGCTGACGCCGCATGGTCTATCGCCTGTTGGTCGAGTATGCGATAGATGAGTTCATCTTTTTGTGTGGGATCGACTTTCTTCAATCCCATGGATTCCGCAATCGTTTTGAGCTCGGTATCGCTCATTGCGTTGAGGTCAGAAATGTTGTACATAGAGTAAATGGGATGGGCGATTATAAACCCGTTATAATCATAATATTTTTTTGACCTTCGCTACCGTAAAGACATGACTTTATCGGGTTTGCGGTTCGGTCGCTTTCTGTTGTGATTAATTGTTTTAAAAATAAAATGGGAAAAACTTCATGCCTTGACAGCCTTTCGGTGATTCGGCTGTCTAAAAAAAATGCGGCTTGCGATAAGTCGAAAGTGTCGCAAAGTTACTACCATTTATTATATTAACAAACGTTGCGGCGTTTTTTTGTCGCAACGTTTGTATTTTTTATGAAAATTTGCCGCGAATTTGTTACGTCAGGCGGCGTTTTTAGTGAGGTTCAGCAATGCGGCGAGCGGCAGGGACAACCGACGACGACTAAATCGTCTCTTTAAATCCATAACCGAAGCCTAAACGGGTGACGATGTTGGCTCCGTATTCCCCCAACTTCTTGCGAAGACGGGTGATGTTGGTGTCAATTGTCCGATTGGTCACAACCACGTCGCTTGACCACACTTGGTGTATGATTTCCTCGCGGGAATAAATGCGGTTACGGTGGGTCAAGAAAAACAGCAGGATGTCAAACTCGGTGCGAGTCAGACCGACAGGCTCCCCTTTAAGGTAACAAGCTTTGCCGTTGCGGTCTATGCGCAAAGACTTGAATGTGATGTCAGGCTCGTATGAGCCAACCGACTTGTTGTATTCTATCTGTTGCGCAGCCTGGGTGCGGCGGAGCACGGCGCGCACACGAGCGAGCACCACGCCGATTACAAACGGCTTGGTTATATAGTCGTCGCTACCAATGTTCAAGCCCATGACCATATCATCCTCGTCGCTTAGCGCAGAGCAAAATATGATTGGCGTATTTTCTGTGGCAGCCTCGTTTTTCACGCGCTTGGCAAAGTCGAAACCACTCAGTCGGTCCATCATTATATCGACGATGAACAGCGAATATATGGCTAAGTCCATAGCGAGCGCTTCCTCGGCGCTGCAGGCGCAATCTACTTCGTAGCCCTCTTTTTCGAGATTATATTTGAGTATCTCGCATACCGACTCCTCGTCGTCGATAACTAAAATCTTGATTCTCATATAGGGGAATTGTGATTGTTCTTTTTTGGAGTACCCAAAATTAATAATAAATGGCGGGATACTGGGTTAAAAAGCGTTAACAAGAAGCGGAGTCAGCGAACTATTGACACCGCGCTATGTTCTAAAGCTACAATTACTATATTTGCACTGTGTTTTTCATGGTATTAGATTTAAGGTTAAAAACAGCCGACTGTCGTGAGACAGCCGACTGTTTTTTTATCGGTTGCGAAAGCAGACGACGCCGCCCGACACCTATCCAACAAATCGGCATCAGACTAAACGACAAAAAGAGAGCTGTCTCACGACAGCTCTCTTCTCTTTAAACCTTTATCTTAATCTAATACTATGAAAAACACACATACAAAGGTAAGAATTATTTCCAAACAATAAACAAGTTTCTGAGGATAATTATAATTAATTAAACATTACGCATACGCTCATGGCTAACCTTCGTAGCTACTCGCAAGCATTAAATAGCCGCAAATCAAGCAATCTTGCGGCGGTTCGACATCTCTCACTCATTCTGACGCGCTCCTTGCGATTTCACATTCATTCACACATTTTTAGAACAGTAAACAATTCGGTCTTTTTCAACTTTCCTCGACGCTAATTAGCGGTGATACAACACGGTTAGGTAGATATTTTTTTGCCGTTAACGATTAAATTAGTAATTTCGCAGAGCGATTTAGCCGCGGTATAGCCGCGGCGACTGAAGTCAGGGATTTGACCGCCGTGATTTTTCGCCCCCCGGTTGAAAGTTCGACGCTTCACACGCATATCCTGAGATTATTAACTTAAGTTATTATAAAACAGATTACAACACTATGAGTAAAGAAAAGAAATTCTTGACCTGTGACGGTAATCAGGCTGCCGCGCATATTTCGTATATGTTCTCAGAGGTGGCTGCGATTTACCCCATCACCCCCTCATCGACTATGGCTGAATATGTCGATGAATGGGCAGCCGCAGGACGCAAAAACATCTTCGGTGAGACCGTAATGGTGCAGGAAATGCAGTCAGAAGGCGGTGCCGCAGGTGCTGTCCACGGGTCCCTCCAGGCTGGTGCGCTGACCACCACCTACACCGCTTCGCAGGGTCTTCTCCTCATGATTCCCAATATGTATAAAATCGCCGGCGAGTTGCTCCCTTGCGTGTTCCATGTATCGGCCCGCACCCTCGCATCTCACGCCCTCAGCATCTTCGGCGACCACCAGGATGTGATGTCGGTTCGTCAGACAGGTTTCGCCATGCTGGCCGAAGGCTCCGTGCAGGAAGTCATGGATCTTGCCGGTGTCGCACATCTGGCTACCATCAAATCGCGCGTGCCTTTTGTCAATTTCTTCGACGGATTCCGCACATCTCACGAGATTCAGAAGATTGAGACTGTCGAGGCCGATGACCTCGCTCCGCTTATCGACCAAGACGCGCTTGCCGACTTCCGTCGCCGCGCCCTCAACCCCGAGGCACCCGTAGCTCGCGGCATGGCAGAAAACGGTGACGTATTCTTCCAGCACCGCGAATCATGCAACGAGTATTATGATGCAGTTCCCGCAATTGTAGAGGACTACATGAACAAAATCTCGGAGATTACCGGCCGCAAATACGGATTGTTTAACTACTACGGCGCACCTGACGCAGAGCGCGTGATTATCGCAATGGGTTCTGTAACCCAAGCCGCTCAAGAGGCTATCGACCACCTCACCGCTAAAGGCGAAAAAGTGGGTCTTGTATCGGTACACCTCTATCGTCCGTTCTCGGCTAAACATTTCCTCGCAGCTGTGCCCGCTACCGCCAAGCGTATCGCAGTGCTTGACCGCACGAAGGAACCCGGCGCTAACGGCGAGCCGCTGTATCTCGATGTCAAAGAATGCTTCTATGGCAAAGAGAACGCCCCCGTCATCGTCGGCGGCCGTTACGGATTGGCTTCAAAGGACACCACTCCCGCCCAGATTCTCGCCGTTTACGAGAACCTCGCGCTTCCGATGCCGAAAGACCACTTCACCGTGGGTATCATCGACGACGTTACGTTCACTTCGCTTCCTCCGAAAGAGGAAATCGCGCTCGGCGACAAGAGCACATTCGAGGCTAAGTTCTTTGGTCTCGGCGCAGACGGTACGGTAGGCGCAAACAAGAACTCTGTTAAGATTATCGGTGATAACACCAATAAATACTGCCAAGCATACTTTGCCTACGACTCTAAGAAGTCGGGCGGTTTCACCTGCTCACACCTCCGCTTCGGCGACGCTCCCATACGTTCGACTTACTTGGTGACTACGCCTAACTTCGTGGCTTGCCACGTTCAGGCTTATCTCCATATGTATGACGTGACTCGCGGTCTTCGCGACGGCGGTATCTTCTTGCTCAACACCATTTGGGAGGGAGAGGAACTTGCTAAGAACCTCCCCGCAAAGGTTAAGAAGTATTTCGCTGACCACAACATCACCGTCTACTACATCAATGCGACCAAAATCGCTCAGGAAATCGGCTTGGGCAACCGCACCAACACCATTCTACAAAGCGCGTTCTTCCGCATCACCGAGGTTATCCCCGTTGACCTCGCTATCGAGCAGATGAAGAAATTCATCGTCAAGAGCTACGGAAAGAAGGGTCAGGATGTAGTCGACAAGAACTATGCCGCTGTTGACCGCGGCGGCGAGTACCACCGTCTCGACGTGGATCCCGCATGGTCACAGCTCACAGCTGAAGCTCCCGAGGCGAACAACGACCCCGCATTTGTCAACAATATCGTGCGCCCCATCAACGCTCAGGACGGCGACTTGCTCAAGGTTTCTGATTTCAAGGGCATCGAAGACGGCACCTGGGAGCAGGGTACTGCCGCTTATGAAAAACGCGGTGTGGCTGCATTCGTTCCCCAGTGGCTCGAAGAGAACTGTATCCAGTGTAACAAGTGTGCCTACGTTTGTCCTCACGCAGCTATCCGTCCGTTTGTTCTCGACGCAGACGAGATGGCAAAAGCTCCCTTCGGCGAGGCAGACACGCTCCCCGCAATCGGCAAGACTTTCGCCGGTATGCGTTTCATCCAATCGGTTGATGTCCTCGACTGTCTCGGTTGCGGCAACTGCGTGGATGTATGTCCCGGCAAGAAGGGCGTGAAGGCTCTCGCAATGAAGCCCCTCGAAACTCAACTCGACGTTCAGAAAGAGTGGGACTACTGCGTTAAGGAAGTCGCTTCAAAACAAGACCTCGTCGACGTCAAAGCCAACGTCAAGAACAGCCAGTTCGCAACTCCGCTCTTTGAATTCTCCGGAGCTTGCTCAGGTTGCGGCGAGACCCCCTATGTCAAACTGATTACCCAGCTCTTTGGCGACCACGAAATGGTAGCCAACGCCACCGGTTGTTCATCTATCTACTCAGGCTCCGTTCCCTCAACGCCCTACACCACCAACCACCGCGGCCACGGTCCCGCATGGGCCAACTCCTTGTTCGAGGACTTCTGTGAGTTCGGTTTGGGTATGACGCTCGCCAACGACAAAATGCGCGACCGCCTCGAAGGGTACATGAAGGCTACTCAAGACTGCCCCAAATGCAGCGATGAAATCAAGACGCTTGCCGCCGAATGGCTCGCTAACAAAGATGACGCTGCCAAGACCCGCGAAATCGCCGACAAACTCACCCCGCTTTGCGAAGCTTGCGGATGTGACACTTGCAAGAACATCCTTTCGTTGAAACACTACATCGTGAAACGCTCACAGTGGATTATCGGCGGCGACGGTGCATCATACGACATCGGCTTCGGCGGTCTCGACCATGTGCTCGCATCGGGCAAGAATGTCAACATTCTCGTGCTCGACACCGAGGTTTATTCAAACACCGGCGGCCAGGCATCTAAGGCAACACCGCTCGGCGCAATCGCCAAGTTCGCCGCATCAGGAAAGCGCATCCGCAAGAAAGACCTCGGTCTGATTGCAACCACCTACGGTTACGTTTACGCCGCACAGGTGGCTATGGGCGCAGACCAAGCCCAGACACTCAAAGCTATCCGCGAGGCAGAGGCTTATGACGGCCCGTCAATCATCATCGCATACGCTCCCTGTATCAACCACGGCTTGAAGTCGGGTATGGGTAAATCGCAGCAAGAAGAAGCCAATGCCGTAGCTTGCGGTTACTGGCATCTCTGGCGTTACAACCCCGCTCTCGAGGAAGAAGGCAAAAACCCGTTCTCGCTCGATAGCAAAGAGCCGAACTGGGATGAGTTTGAAAACTTCCTCAAAGGCGAAGTGCGTTACGCTTCAGTGATGAAACAGTACCCGGCAGAGGCTGCCGACCTGTTTGCCGCCGCTAAAGCCAACGCTAAGTGGCGTTACAACAACTACCGCCGTCTCGCACAGCAGCAATGGGGAGTTGACCCCGAAGTCGGCAAACTCCCGGAATAACGCTGAATCTATCCTTCTAAAATAAAAGATAAGGCCGGAGCCGCTATGATGGTTCCGGCCTTTTTATTGATTCGACCGAGGAGTCCATTGTGAACATTGTCGATGAGACGATGTTATTAATAATAAAATTATTAACGACTAAATCCGACAGCAATGGACTCGACAAAGAAAAGCATCAAAGGCACGCGAACCGAGAAAAATCTGGTCAAAGCCTACATGAGTGAGTCGGCGGCATACACCCGCTACACCTATTACGCCACTAAGGCTAAAAAAGAGGGATATTTCCCCATTGAGCAGGCATTCACCGAGACAGCGGCTAATGAGCTGCGACACGGCAAAGTGTTTTTCAAGTTTCTCGAAGGCGGCTCGATAGGTTGCGCTCTCGATGTCGATGCCGGGGTCATAGCCGACACCGCCTCCAATCTCGCCACCGCAGTCCGCGAGGAGGAAGTCGAGGGGGTTGAGCAGTATCAGACAGCGGCTAAAGTGGCTGACGAAGAAGGGTTCTCGGAAATCGCCGAGCATTTCCGTGCGATAGCCGAAATCGAGATGCGCCATAAAGCGCGCTTCGAACGTTATCTCAAGCAGGTACAGGACGGCACCGTATGGAAGCGCGACCACTCCATCAAATGGAAATGCCTCGTATGTGGATATATCTTTGAAGGCACTGAACCCCCTGCCGACTGCCCGGCCTGCGACCATCCCCGCAAACACTACATGGCTCTCGACATGGATTAGCCCGCGGAAATTGATGGTACAAAAAAACGATGCGTTTGGTAAAAGCGCATCGTTTTTCGTGTGTCAACGGTTTAGCGGGCGAATGAAGCCGGTTGGAGCACCCACGGGAATGGGTCGCGCAATGAAAGCGGCGGGCGCGACCTTATCGCCTCAAGCCCGCGCAGAGCCGAGGCGGCGTCACCGTGGCTCGACGCTATGACGTAGTAGAGCGGCTCTTTCGTTTCGGCTATCGACGCATCGGCATACCCGGCCTCTTTAAGTCGGCCGACCATCGACTTGGCGTTAAACAGTTGTTTGAACTGCGCCACGACTATGTTGTAGCGGTCGAGGGGTTTAGCCACCCCGTCGATTGAGGTCGATTTCACATACTGAGTGGCCAGGGGCATTGTGTCGTTACCGACTTTCAACATTCCGGGACGCGCTTCCTGACGTATGAGAGCATATACCGTCGAGTCAAGGCCGCCGGTGTTAGTGCGCTCTTTTGCAGCCTCGTACGCCGCCCGGTAGTTGGCTTCTGTCGTCTTGCAGCCTGTCAGGACAGTGAATGCCAACAGGGTCAATACGATAAACTTATTCATATCCTAAATCTTATATTTTCCCAATTCTATCACTTCAAGGTCGCGGATATTGCCCGCGTCGAGAATCAGCCTGATTAGCGTACGCTCTTTTTGCCAACCGTGATAGCCGGCGGCACCGGGGTTAACATGGAGCACGCCCCATTTTTCGTCCCACATCACTTTCAATATGTGGGAATGGCCTGTTACCATAAGCCTTATCTTGCCATCGCGCAATATTCGCTCAACACCCGGCTGATACCGGCCGGGATAGCCTCCGATGTGGGTCATGAACACATTCACGCCCTCCACGGTAAACTCCTCAACCTCACGAAAACGACGGCACACATCGCCGTGGTCGATATTGCCGCTGACGCCTCTCACAACCGGGGCCACATTCTCCAGACGCCTCACGATATCTATGTCGCCGACATCGCCGGCGTGCCATATCTCGTCACACTCTGCGAAATGTCGGGCGTAGCGGTCGTCCCAGCATGAGTGGGTGTCAGATAGTATCCCTATGCGTTTGGCCACAATCAAAAGTTTTGAAGTATCAGTATTTCACGCGGAGCGAAGGTCATGGTGTCGCCTATTTCCACCTCGCGCCCCGTGAGCATATCGCGCATCTTGGTCCCAATCGGTAACACCTCGGCTGTCCGCTCGGTCGATGTAGTCAGCGGGGAGTCGTTGCCGTTCATCATCACATGGATTTCTTTGTCACCGAGTTTACGCCGATAGGCATAGATTCCGTTTTGGGGCATGAAATGCTTCAACGACCCTTTGGCTATAACATCGTTGGCTTCGCCTTTGCGCCAGTTGAGCAATTTAGCGAGGAAATCATAGGCTTCGTTCTGCTTCGGGGTGCGTCCCTCGCGGGTGAACACGTTGACCGTATCGCCGGGGAATCCTCCTTGCATATCGCGGCGCACATAGCCGTCGCTACCCTCCTTTGAGCCGTTCATCAATAGTTCGGTGCCATAGTAGATTTGTGGGATGCCGCGCGAGGTCAGCAAGAATGTCATGGCCTGTTTCCACCACCCTAACGAGTCGGGTTCCTCAAGGAGGAAACGGTCGGTGTCGTGGTTGTCGAGGAAGGTCAGTATGTTCTGCGGCGCGGGGAACAGATAGTCAAGGGCGAGGTGGTCATAGATTAGGTTCAGACCGTTCCAGGGGTCAGTCTGCTCGCTGAATGCCTTGCGGGCTTTGATTGACAACACAAAGTCCATCACGCTCGGCAGCCGTGAGTCGCCGGGGTTGACCTTGCTGCCGCGCTGCCAGTATGCCTCGCCACCCTCGGTGCCATACCAACATTCACCGACGATGTTGTAGCCCGGGTATTCGCTTTGCACCGCGTCAATCCATTTCCCCATAGGCTCCATGAAAGCATAAGGGTGAGTATCCATGCGTATGCCGTCGATTTTCGATGACTCTATCCACCAGATGGAGTTTTGGATAAGATACTTCATCAAGTGGGGATTGTGCTGGTTCAGGTCGGGCATCGACTCGACAAACCAGCCCTCGACAGTGCGGCGGCGGTCATAGTCGCTTACATAGGGGTCATGCACGGTCGACAGGCGGTAATTGGTCTGCACATACTTGTCGGGGAAGTTGAACCAGTCTTTCGACGGTCGGTCGGTAAACCAACGATGGTTGCTGCCCGAATGGTTGAAAATCATGTCCATCACAACTTTTATACCGCGTTCGTGGCACTCCGACACAAAGGCGTTCCACTCCTCATTTGAACCGAAGCGCGGGTCGATGCTGTAATAGTCGGTAGTTGCATAGCCATGATAGGCACCGCCGGGCATATCGTTGGTGAGCACGGGGTTCACCCACACCGCTGTGACGCCGAGAGAGTCGATATAGCCAAGATGATCGCGCATACCCTGGATGTCGCCGCCGTGACGGGCATTGGGGTCATTGCGGTCAACCGGCGCTTTTTGGGTCAGACCGGGTTGGTTATCGCCGTTGTTGGCCGGGTTGCCGTCAGAAAAACGATCGGGCATGATGAGATAAAGCACGTCGGAAGCGTCAAACGGCCTTATCTCACCGATGCGTTCGCGCTTTTTGAGCTGATAGGGCACTTTGAGCGATTTATTCCCGCGGGAGAATGTCAGCTCCATTGTGCCGGGTTTTGCATCTTTGTCTATAAGCAGATATATGAATTGGTAGTTGGCACCGTCAAGTCGAGCCACTTCAAGCAGTTTCACTCCCGGATAATCAACCTTTAACTCAGTGTCGCGGATGTCGGGGCCCGCCACCATTATCTGTAAGGTATCGTTGGCCATCCCGGTCCACCAATATGGGGGGTCGATTGTGGTTACCTGTGGTTTCGGCTGCTTGGCGGCAAAAGCCGTTGCAGCGGCTAAAAGTGAAATAATCAGAAATCCTAATTTTTTCATGGAGATAATACTTATTTTTTGATTATGCGTATGTAGTCGATGAGGGCGGTGTTGAACTCGCCGTTCATGTTCTCGTTATGTGGCAGATAGACAATCGACAGCCGGTTGCTGCCGGCTTTCAGCGATACGGTGAGCATATTTGAGTAGCCGGTGGAAAGCCATTCGCCGATGCCCCGCTGCGGCATGACAATGGGTCCGGCGGGTATGCCGTCGACTGCGAGGGTGCGTATGGCGCACTTGTTCTCGGTGTTGATTGGTCCGGCTCCGTTGGCATATCTCACATCAATGAAGTAGTCGCCTGACTGTGGCACTATCACGGTAAACTCCAGCGGGCGGCGAGTGAGTTCAACAAAGCGGGACGCTTTTGCCGGGTCGGATATATACTTAGTGCCCGGTTTACCGAACTCCTCGGCCTGTAACATAATCATTGAACCGGCGGGTATGTACTCGCGGGGCCGCGGGGTAAAGCTCGCTATATGATTCTGGTCGGTTGCTACAAAATCGGCCACAGTGTATCGGTCGGTGCGTTCGAGAGTGTATTTGTCAGTTTTCAGGTCTTCATCAAGCACCCCATTGATATAGACGGAATAGGTGTTGCTATCCGAATAATTGTCGATGACTGCGGCAGTCGGCGTGGTCCATGTCATGACGGGAGTGGCGGGCATCCATTCTTGAGATGTGAGGTTAAATGAGTCGCTCTCCTCCCCATTGGCGGCTTCAAGCGTAATCTCGACAGCGTGATTCCCTTTGATGTCGGCGGGGAGCACCGCTTCCTTGCTTTCCTTGCCATCGATGGCGAAACGGCTTATCTTGCTGCCTGTTCCGTTGACGGTGATGTCAATCGAGGCACCACGGTATTTGAATCCCGTGATTTTTTTCTCTCCGGGGATTGTCGCCGGGACAGTTGGTGCGAAGTGTATACCGTCGATCTCGAAGTCCATTCCAGCAAACACACGGTAGACCATCGCTACATTTCCGGCGCAGCTCCACAACTGGCTGTCAGAGTTGATGGCAGTGCCGCGGTAGTCGCCGTTAGAAGCCACGAATAGCTCCTTGTCGGTCGCGAACATGGCTGCGGCGCGGTAGATAGCAGCGAGGCCCGCGGTCAACGCCTTCATATTGCCGGCTTTGGCTGCCGCGAGATTCCAGTAGGCTTGCACAAACGGCCAAACGGCGTCGTTATGATAAGGTTTTATGTCGGGTTGCTGCGGATAGACCGACGGCGTGCCAAACGCCACAACAGGTGTCTTTGTCACAATAGATTTGGCCATATCGGGAGTGGCGACTCCGAGTATTACGCTCAACGCCTGGCCGAGATTGTCGGTGGCCTGCGACTGGATGGGATAGACTCCACCATACAGGTACTCGCTGTAATATCCCGCCGACGGCAACCACAGGCGATTGTTGATTGATTGTTTCAAAGTGTCGGCTGTCGCAATGATTCGGGCATCACAGGGCATTTCAGCCTCATAGCCAATCCGCTCCAATTCAGTGTGCATAAGCCCGACGATTTCACACACGCGGGCAAATACTACGTTGGTGCCGAGGCACATTGATTCATATATATCTTTTGGCTGCATCCAGCGGGGATAGGTCTGTTCGCGCCAGTCAAGATAACTTTGTTCGCCGTGCATGAGTTTGAAATGCGGGTCATAGCACACGTCGAGGTCGGCGCGGAGGGTGCTGACCACTACGTTGAATGCTTCGTTGAGCCATTCCGCATCGCCGGTCACCAAGTAGATTTCCCATGCGGCAAGTCCCCACACCACGCGGTCGCTCGATACGGGCCACGCACCGCCTGTGCCGGTATCCTGAATTATGTGTCCGTTCTTGACCTTGGCGCGCAGGCTGTTCATGGAGCGTTGCGGGTCGAGGTAGGCCAGTGACAGATAGATGGAGTAAGCGACGTCGCGGGTCCACACACCATCCCACTCTTTACCGGCGCGGAACGTGTCGTCGGGGCGTATGTTTGACGCTATGTCGGCGATTCCCATGTTGTAGAGCGCCGACAAGAGTTTTTGCGGTGCCTCAAAACGAGGATAACGTTCGTCGGGCGCATCGATTTTCCACCCTGTGGGATTGGCCGGGCGGTCTACTTTGGGGTTGACGTTCAGCGTAACCTCATAGATACTGTCGCCGCGGTCAGTGAGTTTGCGGTCATCCTTGCCATAGAGGTTCTCGAAGTCCCAGCTCAGAGGGTCGACACTACCGGCCACCCAGACGCCCTTGAAGTCATCGCTGAAGATGGTATCGCCGGTGGCGGTGGCATAGTAACCGAGCTGCTTGAACGAACGCAGGATGGGACGCATATCGACACGAACCGTCCAACGGGTGTCGTTGGGGAGTGTCGCACCTTCGCTATCTGTCGGCTCCTCGTCCGACAGGTTTCCGAACGTATAGGTAATATCGTCGCTAGACGAGTCCCCGATAAGGGCAGTGTGACAGCGACCTAAAGGAAGCTCGTTGTCGCGACTGTTGAGCGAGAAGCGAAATTCGACTTTCGACGATGCGCCTGATAGCTCGGGACTTTCGTAGTTGGTCGTGATTTCGAGGGGGCTGACCGCCACGGCGGTGAATTTGCCCTGAACCACACTGTCGGCATAGACCGAGTATTCATCGCACCCATAGATTAATCCGTCGGGCTGTTTCTGCGAGCATGATGATGTGGCGGCAATCACGACGGCCACGGATGCCAATGCGGCTAATGGTTTCATCTTATCTGTCATGGTATTGGTGGTCTTATTTATTCAACGGAAGTTTCCCGGCTATGGCCGACGGGATTGCGTCGCGGTTGACGAGGATGCTGACTGTCTTTGCGAGAAAGTAAGGTTCCGACACATAAAAATAGCCGTTATAAAGCTGATTTGTGTCCCATGAATTTTTGACCTTGTAGTATTTGTTGCCCTCTTGGTCAACAGCCTTGCCGACTATCACCATACCATGGTCATCGGTAGTCTCCTGACGGTCAAACATATCCTGGCGCACCTGTTGGGTGACTTCAATTTCAGGCACCGGGCCCTTGATGTCATACATCGCCTCCTGACGGTCTTTATCTGACAGCTGTACCCAGCGTGACAGCTCCGAGCCTTCCATATCCTCGGCGGTTTTCTCTTTTGGCATCACGGCATAGCCTTTGCGCCATTTAAACCCGCCTTCGCTCACATCGGCAGCCCACACCACCGAGTAGCCTTTGTCAATCGAGTTGTCGACAATGGCTTTCAGCTCGTCGAGCGGCACATTGTGATATTGCGCCCAAAGCCAGTTATCGGGGACCTCAAGAGAAAACCGCTCGTAAAACGGGTGGTGGGCAAACGACGTAACGGCCACATAATCACCGACATTCAGCCCTAACGACTCAGCGTAGCTCCTCGGCGTATAGGTCTTGCCGCCGACAGTGAAACTCTCAGGCACCGGGCCGAGATACGCATCAAGAATGGCTTCAAACCCCTTGCGCCACGATGTCGACAACCGTTTGTTGGGTTTACCGACTACCCCGCGCAGATAGGCTTCGAGCACAGCTTGAAGCTCTGCGTGGACGTGCTTGTCCTCCCCATAGGCAAGTCCGTTGTAGGCCTCCTCGGGCATCGCCCCAAGTGTTTCCCAGACGTGGGGCACATCGACGATGCTACCCCCGGCTGCGAAGTTGGTCTCGCCGTAGAGCCTTACGAAACGGTCGGCCTTGTCAAGATAGCACTGGCGCACGACAAACATCTCTGACAAATCAACCTCCTTGCCGCTTTTGCGCAACACTTCATCCTCAAAAAATGAATTTCCCGAAAAACACCAGCAAGTCCCTGACTTGTTTTGGTCTTTGACCGGGGTGGTCTTGATTACCTTGATGTCGGTGAATTTAAACCCCGTGCTGTCAGGGACCACTACCTTGTCGTCGGCGTTGGCAAGCAACGCTACAGCCCCGAGGGCCGCTAAGATAAAACAATGCTTCATCTCTATACTTTATCGTTAATTTTAGAATCAGTTACTTAGATAATTCGGTTATTTTCACGGCTACTTCCCAACCGTTTCACAAAAGTACACAAAAAACAGATTCTTTACACCCCGGCGCTCAATAAAAGTCAAGACCGCAGACGCCACAACAACGATTGCGCCTCATCCCATAACAGTCGGCTTATAATGTCAGCAGGCTGACATATAATGCATCAATCAGGCTTTGCCGGGATAATCGGGGTTAGGGATTGAAGCGGAGGGGCCGGGGGGTGTGGGTGGGGATTGGATAGGCGAGGCGGCCACCGATGTAGACGGCGGTTGGGGTGTAGCCGAGGATGCGCCCCTCAAGGGGCGACCACCCGCAGCGGCTCAGTATGGTCTCGGCCGTGACGGTCTGAGGAAGCCGCGCCACGAGCGTGAAGTCGGCGTGATAGCCCGGTCTGAGGAAGCCGCGGCGGTCTATGCGGTAGAGTGTAGCGGGGTTGTGGGCCATTTTCTCCACTACTTTCTCGACACTCCACCACCCCTCTGCGGCGAGGTCGAGCATGGCGGGGAGGGAGAACTGTATCATCGGCAGTCCCGATGCGGCTGTGAGCGCGTCGCCCTCCTTGTCGGCGGGCAGATGCGGGGCGTGGTCGGTGGCTATGGTGTCGATGAGGTCTGCTGCCACCGCGCGTCGCAGTGCATCGCGGTCGGCGGGCAGTTTGACCGCCGGGTTGCACTTGCATCGGCTGCCCATGCGGGGATAATCGAGGGCGGTCAGCAGCAGATAGTTGGGGCAGGTCTCGGCTGTGATGCGTTTTTCGGCCACAGGCCCTGACGTGAGCAGCGAAAGTTCATCGGCAGTGGATATGTGTAGCAGGTGCAGACGCGCGCCAGTCTCGCGGGCTATGGCTACGGCACGGCGCGAAGCCTCAACGCAGGCCCTCCGCGAGCGTATTACCGAGTGCATCGGCATCGGCACTCTCCCCTCACCGAAGCGGGCTGTAGCCTCGGCGCGCCCGGCGGCTATGAGCGGCTCGCTCTCGGCGTGGGCGGCTATGAGTGCGGGGACGCTGACAAACAGCCTTTTCAGGGACTCAGGCTCGTCTAAAAGCATATTCCCCGTCGACGAGCCGAGAAACAGTTTGACCGCAGCCACGCGGCTGTAATCGGCCTTGGCGAGCGTGTCGATGTTATCGGCTGTCGCACCGATATAAAACGCGTAGTTTATAGCCGACATCTCAGCCGCTCGTTCCATTTTGGCCTCCCATGCGGCTATGGTGACGGTAGCGGGGCGAGTGTTGGGCATATCTATGAACGAGGTGACGCCCCCCGCCAAAGCAGCGCGCGATTCGGTGGCTATGTCACCCTTTTCGGTCAGTCCCGGGTCGCGGAAATGGACATGGGTGTCAATCACTCCCGGCAACAGCAGTTGCCCCCGGGCGTCGACCGTTTCGGCCGCAAAGCGGAGCAGGTCGGCCTGAGGCTCGCCTCGACCGGTCTCGCCAATCATTCCGTCGGTGTCGACGGTCAGGTAGCCTCGGAAACGCTCCCCTTCGTTGACAATCTCGGCATTGCGCACTAAAAGTGACAATTCCGGTGTGGCGGTTGGCACGGTCATTGTCGGCGATTGCGTTTGCTGCGATTGAAAATAGAGTCGAATTTGAGTTTTATAACCCCGAAAACGGCCTCGCCGAATATGCCTGAGTTCATCTTGCTTGTACCGAGTACGCGGTTGACGAATATGATGGGGACCTCCACGACCTTGAACCCCAATTGATGGGCGGTGAACTTCATCTCAATCTGGAACGCATAGCCTTTGAAGCGTATGGCATCCAAGTCGATGGCCTCAAGCACGCGGCGCGTATAGCACACGAAGCCCGCAGTGGTGTCGCGCACAGGCATTCCGGTGACTAAGCGCACATAGGCCGACGCGTAATATGACATCAGCACGCGCCCCATCGGCCAATTGACAACGTTGACACCGGTCAGATAGCGCGACCCGACGGCCATGTCGGCTCCGTCGACTGCGCAAGCCTTGTAGAGAGCCATCAAATCCTTGGGGTTGTGGGAGAAATCGGCATCCATCTCGAAGATGTAATCATAGCCGTTTTCCAAAGCCCATTTGAATCCCGAGATATACGCCGTTCCGAGGCCGAGCTTCCCCGCACGCTCTATAAGGTGCAGTCGTCCGGCATACTCACCCTGTTGTAGTCGTTTTACTATGTCGGCGGTGCCGTCGGGCGAATTATCGTCGATAATCAGGATGTCAAACTGGCGTGGCAGCGCGGTCACGGCGTCAATGACGGCCGCGACGTTCTCCTTTTCGTTGTAGGTGGGGATTATCACCAACGAGTCGGAGCGTGACGGTTGTGGATTTGTTGTTGTCATATAAGTCGACTGATTGTCGCGAAGATACTCAAAAGACGCGATAGCGTGGCGATAAGATATTATAAAAATTGATGCGCATGGCAAAAAAAAAGGAAACCGGGCATCAGCTTGTTGCCGATGCCCGGTGGCTTTCTGTTGTCGGGGTGACTAGACTCGAACTAGCGACCTCACGCCCCCCAGACGCGTACTCTAACCAACTGAGCTACACCCCGATTTTGTCTGAAAAGCGGTGCAAAGGTAACGGTTAGTTTCCATCCGCGCAAGACCCGCCGCTATATATTAACACAAATTAACCCGCCTGCGCAATCGCAATCACGGAGCCGATAGCCGGGGCGGAGAAGTCAACCGGGTAGCATGGCGATGTAGTCACAGCCTTTACAAAAGGCGGGAGAAGAAGTGCCACAGAGCGATGCCTGCCGATACGGCGACATTGAGTGAGTGTTTGGTCCCCTGCTGCGGAATCTCGATGGCTGTGTCGCAGAGATTCACGACGGCTTGATCCACACCGTTGACCTCATGACCGATGACGATGGCGTAGCGGCGGGAGGGGTCGACGGGGTATTCTTGCAATGGGACGCTACCTTTCACCTGTTCAAGGCAACATATTGTGTAGCCGTCGGCACGGAGCGCGTTGACGGCGTCGATTGTCGACTGATAGTGAATCCAAGCAACCGACTCCTCGGCTCCGAGGGCGGTCTTGTGTATTTCTACCGAGGGTGGCTCGGCGGTTATTCCGCAGAGGGCGAGATGGTCGACGCGGAAAGCGTCGGCGGTGCGGAACACACTGCCTATATTATTGAGCGAGCGTATGTTGTCGAGCACCACCACCAAGTGGAGCTTTTCGGCGGCGCGGTAGGTATCAATATCGTCGCGGTTGAGATCCCAGATGCTTTTTTTTTCCATTGTCACACACGGATAGAGTGTTTATTCGGGGTTGTTGTCGGTCGTTGACAGGCGTATCAACTCAAGCCGGCTTGACGATTTCTTTAGAATCTCCATGCGGTAGCGACCGATTTCGACCGTGGAGCCTTCGGCGGGAATGGAGCCGGTGGAGTAGAGTATATAACCTGCGAGTGTCTGGTACTCATCATCCTCAGGTATGTCGAGATGGTATTGCTCATTAATCAGCTCCACTTCGATGCGTCCCGAAAACTCGTAGACACCCGGTGCCACCTCTTTAGCCACGATGCGGGTGCGGTCGTGCTCGTCGTTGATGTCGCCGAAAATTTCCTCTACGAGATCCTCGAGGGTGACCAATCCGGCAGTGCCGCCAAACTCATCGACAACGATGGCCAGCGAGCGTTTCTCAGCGAGCAGGCGGCGCATCATCTTCTTGGCCATCAGCGCCTCCGGGGCGAAAAGCACAGGTTTGACGCGTTCTTTCCAGTCGACCGATGGGTCAAACAGCTCACTGACGTGGATGTAGCCGAGCACATCGTCGATATCTTCGCGGTAGACGATGATTTTGGAGCGTCCCGACGAGGTGAACAGCTCGCTGAGCTGCTGGCGGGTGACGGTGTCGATGTTGACGGCTACAATCTCATTGCGCGGTATCATGCAGTCGCGGAGATGGATGGTGGAGAAGTCGAGGGCGTTGTGGAATATCTTGACCTCATTCTCGACGGCCTGATGCTCCTCGACATTTTCGTCGATGGTGCGTTCGAGATAGTTGTTGAGATCGCCCACCGAGAGCCTGCCGAGCGCGCTCCTGTCGCTGCGCACTCCGCAGAGGCGCATCAAAGATTTGGAAAGCCAAGTAGTGAACAGCGACACGGGGTAAAGCACGATGTAGATAATCCACACCGGGATAGCCACTACTTTGAGCGATGTGTTAGGATTAATGCGGAATATGGTTTTTGGGAAAAATTCGCCCGTAAGGAGTATGATGCCTGTGGATATGAGGGTTTGCATCAACAAGATGAACGCCTCGTTGGGATAGATGCCTTCCAACCATGGTTCAAGCAAAGCCGCGGCCCCCATGCCGTAAATGACAAGCACAATGTTGTTGCCGACGAGGATAGTGGAGATGAAAAACTCGGAATTTCGATAAAAGAGGCTGAGGATACGGCCTACCGCGCCACCTTTTTTCATGTCGAGTTCCACGCGGACGCGATCGGAGGTGACAAACGCTATCTCCGTCCCTGAGAACAGAGCCGAGAAGATGAGTGATACTAAAGCTATGATGAGCCAGTGAAACATTTCGTGATTTATGCTATGTTATTAATCGGGGAAGGTGTTAACCGGTTGGTCATGGCCGGTACGAGGGGGGTGCGTCGCTGTCGGTAGCAATAGCCGCCGCTGGCGCGCTTTTCGATGGTGCCGCCACCGGGCGCGGCTGGCCCGAGGGGCTTGAACCGTCGGATTTTCCGGAGTTTCCCGGACTTCCTGCGGGGCCTGAGGGGTTGACGGGGAATATGCCCGACGGACGGTGCACGGTGTAGCGGGTCATGTTTTCGTTGGAGTTGAAACCGAAGCCCTCGATGATGCGGTCGCTGCGTTCTATGTGTATGAACGAGTCGGAGTAGACGGTGCGTGACGCTTGGTCCCAAAACAGTTGCTGGGTGAGGAAGCGGTCGCCGGCGGTGTTGCGCATCCTGACATTCCCGTCAAGCCTCCACAGCCTTTTTTGCGAGAAGTAGACCGCTGAGTCGCATCGGAGTGTCGCATCGGGGCGGAACAGGTCGTCGTATTTTTCGAGAAACAGGCCGTCGGGAAATGTCCAACGCGGCACCCGGGCCTCGTCATAGACATACCAGACGGGGGTGGTGATGTGGTAACGCGTGTAGCCTGAGTCGGAAATGAACGTTTCCACGTTGGTAGTGGTCATCGTGGGAACATTTTCGGGGTCGTTGACATCGGCCACCCGTTCGCGCCGCTCATCGGTGCACGCTGCAAGCGCCCAAAGCAATGCGGTCGCGGCAATGAGCACGGGGAATGCCCGAAGCGGGCGTATTGACGGCTTGTCGCAGTTCATCGGGGATGGGTTAGCGTATCTTGTTGCGCCAGAACCACATCTCGTTGAAGTTGACGCCAAGGGTGATGTTGAAGTAGGTCTCCTTGACCAGCGGGTCGGGGTTGGCCTGACGGCGTTTATACTCGAAGCCGAGGTTAATCACCGTCTTTCCGGCAGGGGCAGGCAGTCCAAAACCGACCGACATCCCATGTTCGCGCACACTGTTGTCGCCAATGGTGAGGTAGTCGTGGTTGTAGTAGCCGCCACAACGGTAGTTGATACGCTGCCAGTAGCTTCCGCGGGGATTGGGGGTGTACTGAAGTCCGCAGGCTATCTTCCAACGGTTGTCAAAACGGGTCTTCTCAAAGCTCTCGAGCGTGGCGTATTTGGCTTTTTTCCACCCTTGCCATGTGAAATCGACCTCGGCCATAAGCCGCTGATTCCATTCATAGTTAACTCCAAAGCCCCATGAGGCAGGCAGTGAATACTTGTTGCGCAACGAGGTGTAGCCCACGGTGTCGGGCTTGGTGTCGGCGTTTATGTCGTAGTAGACACCGTAAGTGTGACCTAACAGGGTCTTTCCGGGCGAGAACGACACACCTGCCGTCAGCTTGCTGCGACGGCCTACCGGGCGGGAGTATTGCACGCCGAACTGCAAGTGGAAGTCGCGGACCTCAAGCACGCGCTCAAACAAAGTGGTCGAACCGCCGTCGGTGTAGGCATAGAGGTCGTTGATTGTGGTGCCGAAAAGATATGACACGTTGAAACCGGCTGTCAGCCCCTTGTAGACGCGTCCACCAAGTCCGAGATAGAGCTGGTTCAGACCGCCCGAGCCTTGACGCTGGCTTTCGCCATTCTCAATTTCGCTGCCAAACGAGTAGCCGACCGACGAGTATGGGAGCAGGCCGATGCTGCCGCCTATCCGTTTCGAAATCGGGAACTGCATGGTGATGTAGTCGAGACCACCTCCAAAATCCTTGCCCGTACGATCCTGCTCCTCCGACCAAAGGCGGGTCATGTCCACGCCCATGTCAAAGAGGAATGTCAATGAGTCGCAGTTGGCATAGGACGCAGGGTTCATGACGTTGATTTGCCGACCGGAGTTCATGGCATAGCCGACACCGCCCATCGCTCTCTGAGCCGATGTGGCGTTATCATTGAGCAGGCCGTAGCCATAGCGCGAGTAGGGGCTCATGGAGAGTTGCGCCATGGCCGGGATGAATGCCGCGAGGAGAGCCGCGGTTGCGATAATGAGTCTATCTATTTTCATTATATCTGAGTATTCTGTTTAATCCTTCGCTGACGAGGTGGGGTCTTGTCAACACCTCGAAACCGAGTTTTGAAGCTATCAGTTCCGAGTCGCCGCCTGTGAGTATGGTCACAGCCCCGTCGGGGAGGCGGTGGCGATAGTGGGTCAGCTCGCCTATCACACCGATTACAGCCCCTGAGCGCAGTGCCGAGTCGGTCGAGTAGCCCCATAGGGGTGTGTCGCCCTCGCAGTCGACGAGCGGCAGGCGGGCGGTGAAACGGTTAAGAGCCTCAAGCCGCATCCTCAAGCCCGGAGCTATGTTTCCCCCGACGTAGCGGCCATCAGCAGTGACCACGTCGTAGGTAACGGCTGTGCCGAGGTCGGCTATCAGCAGGTCGCGTCCCGGGGCCAATGCCCAAGCTCCCACGGCGGCGGCCACGCGGTCGCGCCCGAGAGTGTGGGGCGTGCGGTATTCGACAGTTATCGGCAGCGGAGTGGATGCTGTAAGCTCCATCACCCTCACGCCGTGGCGGGCAAGCCGCATCATGGCACTGTCGCCCTTGTCGGCCACCGTGCAGTAGATAGCCGCGGCCGGGCTGAAATCGCGCACGATAGAATCGATGGCCTCCCCGGAGAGGTCATGGATTAACGCGTGGTAACGCATCGCATCACCCTCCCACAATGCCACCTTGGCTGCGCTGTTGCCCTGGTCGATGGTGAGGTTTAAACTCATTTCGCCGCAAAATTACTAAATTATCGCCAATTAACCCCTTTGGCACTCCATAGAATAGTTAAAAAATGGAAACATACAGGGGCGGACTTAGCAAGACTTGAACCCGGCGGCACTTCACTCCTTCCCCTCGAGGACGCGGCGCATGGTGCGGGGTATCATGATAGAGGTGTAAATCTGAATCACGCCGCCGGCCAGAGTGAAAGCGAGCCAGTCGCGGGCCACCCGCGGCTCGTAGAACATGAAGAAGGCTGCCACGCAAAAGAAAATCGCGCTCCAAGTTTCGATGCGCGACAGGCGTTTGACACGCATGACGCAGCCCGTGTAGGGGGTGAACAGTCTGGCGATGAGCAACGTGGCCGCGCCAGCGGCGTAGACATAGCGGTAGGCCGTGCCCTGCAGAAAGTTGAAAATTGGCATGAACGTACCGGCCACTATCAGCAGCAGTCCGAGGGTGATTGCTATGACGGCCGGTAAAGACGGCTGGCGTCCTGTTACTTCAGCCGGGGTATATTTGGATTTGGATTCCATGACATTTGTGGATTTAGATATAATATACTTAAAATCAAGATGGTCATTCGCCGTCCACGTCGTCAAAGACGTAGACATCCTCGCCGGCGCGCTGCATATGATAACGTTCGCGGACTATGCGCTCCATAGTGGCGGGGTCGGTGTCGAGGCTGCGGTTGAGCTTCATATAGTGGTCGATTGAGTCCTCGTTGGCCTTTATTTCGGCTTTCAGACGGTCGATTTCACAGCTGTATTCATATGATTTCATGATGGAGTTGTCATTGAAAAACAGCACAAACAGCACAAACGCCACCACCAGGAGCAACATCCCCGACAGGTAGCGGCGGCACCAACGGTAAGCATTGACGACACCTTTTTTCATAACGCGTCAAAGTTACAAATAATATTGTTATATTTGCATAAAACCTAATGCTTAAAAATTATGACACGCAAAGATATAGTGACCACCATCGAGGTGACGGCCTACGATGAGCTGCCGGCCTCTGACCGCCGCTTGACCGAGCTTGCCCGCGAGGCGACCTCCCGCTCCTATGCCCCTTATAGCCGCTTTCATGTCGGGGCGGCGATATTGCTCGACAATGACGAGATTGTGACAGGGGCCAATCAGGAGAATGTCGCTTACCCGTCGGGGACTTGCGCGGAGCGTTCGGCGTGTTTCTACGCCCATGCGCGCTATCCCGAGGCTAAATTCCGAGCGATAGCAATAGCGGCGGTAGGCACCGACGGCAAAGAGGTGGCTGAGCCTGTCGCCCCGTGCGGGGCTTGCCGTCAGGCGTTGCTGGAATATGAGATACTTGCGGGCGCGCCGGTGAGGGTGATTCTCTGCGGCCGCGACAAGTGTTTCATCCTCCCATCGGTCAGCTCCACCCTTCCCCTCGCCTTTTCCGAGTTCTGAGCCGCAGAAATGTTTTGAGCCCCGCCAAAGAATCCGGCTCTGCCGCCCGACAAAACGCCTTAGCGGTTGGTTGATTAAACAGGCTGGTAGTTAAACTTGGCGCGGGGGATTTGCACGGTTGACAACGATTGACTAATTTCGCGGCATGAGAGCAAGACGGGTCAAAATGTCAACGGGAAATCTACAACACCCGCTGTGGCGCACAGTAATCATCGCCGCCATGGTCTTATGCGCTGTCGCCGCATTACAAGCCGCACCCCGGGCGCAATCGGAATCTCACGCGCAAAACCGCACCGCTACCGTCGTCGACACTTTAGCCATAGACTCAACACTCGACGTCTCAAACATGAGATTCCCATCCTACTTCTTTTTCCCGGCGGTTTACGGCCATTACGTTCTGCTTGACTCGTTGCGGCCTCTCGCCGTACAGCCCCGGGAAATATCGTTTATCGTCAATGCCGATTCCGCCGCTACCGATTCCGCGATGGCCGTAAAACGCCATCAGGCCAAGCCGTCGCCGACGAAATGGGCCGATGACCAATTGTCACTCGCGCGCCAAATGTGGGAGATAAGGCAAAACTACATGATAGCCAACCCGCAATTGGTGAAATACAACGAACGATGGTTGCCCGAGCCGCCGAAACTATACAGAGCCGTGATAGACCCATCAAAGGCCACCATAGTCATCGAGGAAGTCCCGGTAGACAAAAACAGGCTCGTCAATGAGGTGCCACAGGCCGACATCGTACAACGCAACTGGCTCCACAGCTTCAACGGCTCAGCCCAATTCTCACAAGCCTACATTTCGCCCAACTGGTATCAGGGCGGCAATAACAATCTCAACATGATTGCCAATCTGGTATATAACGTTAAACTAAATCAGGCGTTCCACCCTAATTTGATGTTTGACAACACTTTCCAGTACAAATTAGGAATGAACAGCGCACCCGACGACTCCTTACGCTCCTATAGCATCAGCGAAGACCTGTTGCAGATTAACAGCAAATTCGGCGTGAAAGCCGCCCGCCGATGGTTCTACTCGGTGACGCTCATGTTCAAAACCCAGCTGTTCAACGGCTACAAAAGCAACACCAACGACCTCAAAGCCGCGTTCCTGTCGCCCGGAGAGCTGAACATCGGTCTCGGTATGTCATACAGTTATGTCGCCCCCGACAAGAAACTGACCTTTGACGCATCCATAGCCCCCCTATCCTACAACCTTAAGACCTGCATCAACTCCCGGCTCGACGAAACAGCCTACGGGATCAAGGAGGGGCACTCGGCGGTGAGTCAGTACGGTTCCAACGCCGAGGCCAAACTGCTTTGGAAGCTGACGCACAACATCACATACACATCACGGCTCTTTGTATTCACCGACTACTCCTACATTCAAGGCGATTGGGAAAACACATTTGACTTCTCAGTCAACCGCTACATATCCACTCAAATCTACATCCACGCGCGCTATGACTCCTCCACCCCCCGGAGTGAGGATTGCAGTTGGCACAAATGGCAGTTGAAAGAGATTTTGAGTTTCGGTTTCTCTTATAAATTCGGCACCGTCTGACAAATCCACTTCCAATGCTTTCTCTCCGCATCACTACCCTATCCTTAGCCGCACTCATCGCCATGACTGTCCATGCGGCGCAACCATTGGTCCGGCTGCCTGCCACATCTACCTTGTCCCCAGGTTACGGACTTGTCGATTCTATTTCCGCTAAGATGTCGCAGCGCACGCTCGACCCTATCGAAGGCATATGGGAGTTAACCTCCGACGGTGCTATCGTAGCGATAGAGCGCGAACCGGCAACAATGCGCGGGACAACAGCCACCTACCGCATCACTGCCATCTCCATGCCCGACCGATCCGTCGCCCCCGGAACGCTTATGGGTCGAGCTGCATCGACCGCCAACGCCCGCAAATTCGACTCCCTTATTTACACCGACGTCACCGATGGGGAACTCCGGTCACCCGCCGGGTTCATCATCACGATGTCTGATGACGACCGGCTGTCGCTATCCCACTATCGACAAGGGGTCAAGTTCAACCTATGGCGCATGGTGCCATATATGTTCCGTTATTCGGTCAGCACAATCGACGAGCGTCCCAAGGGAATCGACGGCATGGTAAGGCTCTACCCTCAATCTGAAAAACCGGCATCATCCCCCAGGCACCTATGAGACGGTTTCCATTGATACTGGCGATTGCGGCTGTCGCATTGACAGCGGCATCAGCAAAAAGGCAGCGCACTACCCGCGGCTCGCTGCGAGCCGACAACGTCGAGACATCTGTCAGTCCCGATAGCTTGATACCGTTACGCTCCACCGACATCAGCCTCGCCGGTTACGACAAGCCACTGCGCACACGCTGCGAGACAATTTTCGCCACTAACACTTCCCCCGACAGCCTATCCGTAAAGTCCATCAAACTCACCATTACCTACCGCGACAGCCGGGGAAGGCAACTCCATCGACGCTCAGTGTGGATTGAAGCCGAAATACCACCCGGCCAGACGCGTCAACTCTCATTCCCGTCGTGGGACAAACAGCAGTCATTCTACTACCGCTTGAGCCAACAGCCGCGCTCAGTGGCCACGCCCTACGACATCACAGCCGTCGCCGACTCTGCCGCCGTCACCGCCACCCGCCCATTGTAAAACCGACAGCCCATTACTGCAGGTAACGGCACACAAGCACTAAAATCGGCACGGTGAATGATTTAATCAGGAGAATGCGTAATTTTGCCTTATGGATAATGTTATATGGGTTATATTCGGTTGTATAATGAAGATTATCGTCATATTGATAATAATCTCCGTCATCGCCTTCTTTTGCAAGTTTATATGGCTTATTGCAACGAATGGTGGACGGAAGTGGTATCCCTATGACCCAAACAAGCCGTGGAAAGGCGGTTATTGGTCGCCACTCTTGCCGAGAACTCCTCCTTACAACGAATATGAATGGAATCCTGACACTTGCCGATTTGAACATAAGGAGACAGGAGTGCCGTTATACCCATGGGAAAAGCCGGTAACACGGCACGAAGTCACCAAATGTCATGCGAAGAAAGAACGCCCGGAATGGTTGCGATTCTTGTTTGAGGAAACTCCGGCGACGCTTATGGAAAAGCGAAGGAGGAAGAAATGGAGTCACGAGAGAGAACAAGAGAACTAACCTGACGGAAGCAAGTTGTAGATAATGTTAAGTGACACTCCACGGCGGTCGTAGCTGCACTTTTCCCCATAGACGTATTTCAACGGGAAAGTCTGTTTTTCTGTTTGATGTTACCTGTGTGGTATGGAGAAATCAGACGATGACACCGAAGGTTTGGAGCAGCGAGTAGCTGATGACCATATAGATGACCATGCCGATGATGTCGTTGGTGATGGAGATGAACGGGCCGGTGGCGAGGGCGGGGTCAATCTTGAACCGCTCCAACGTCAAGGGGACGAATGTGCCGAACACCGAGGCGAAGATGACCACGGCGAATAGCGACAGCGACACGGCGATTGTGGTGACCTGTGTGGCTCCAAGCGTGAACAGGTTGTAGACAAACACCAGCAACGAGATAATGGTGGCGTTAATCAGACCGACTCCAAGCTCTTTGAACAGTTGCTTGGCCGAGCTTTTGATGTCTAACGAACCGTTGGCCAATCCCTGCACCACGATAGCCGACGACTGGATGCCGACGTTACCACCTGTGCCACCGATAAGCGGGATGAACAGAGCCATAGCCGGGTTCGTGGCAAACCCCGCCTCGAAATTACCGAGAATCAGAGAGTTTCCGATACCGCCAAGCATACCGATAAGAAGCCACGGCAAGCGCGCCTTGGTCTGGGTGAATAGGGTGTCGTTGGTCTCGACATCGGTCGAGAGACCCGAAGCCAACTGGTAGTCGCGTTCAGATGACTCGCGCACCTGGTCCATCACATCGTCGACGGTGATGCGCCCCACAAGCCTTCCGATAGAATCGACGACCGGCATGGCTACAAGGTCGTATTTCTCGAAGTCCAAAGCCACCTCGTCGATGGGAGTGTCGGCCTTTACCGACACCGGGTCGGTCTCCATGACGTGCTTAATCTTCGACACCGATGGGTGGGTAATCATTTTCTTCAGCGGCAGGACACCACGGAGTTTCTCGTCGTTATCAATGACGTAGACATAGTAGATTTCGTCCATATCCTCGGCCTGCATCCTCATCTGTTTGATACACTCGGGCATTGACCAATTTTCGTTGACTACAATCATCTCGGTGCCCATCAGACCACCCGCGGTGTCTTCGTCATATTGCAAAAGGTCGACTATATCACCCGCCTGCTCCACGTCGTCGATGTGTGACAGGATTTTGTCGCGGTCCTCCTCGTCGAGTTCCTGGATTATGTCGACAGCATCATCGGTGTCGAGGTGGTCTATGACCTGTTTGGCAATTTCCTCGGCGGGCATATCGCGAAGCAGCTTGCGGCGGTCGTCCTCGTCGAGTTCCATTAGCACGTCGGCGGCCGTGTCGTCATCGAGCAGCTTGTAGAGGAACTCGGCCTCTTCAAGGTCGAGGTCCTTGTATAGTTCGGCGATGTCGGCGGGGTGTAGCGATGCCAACTCTTTAGTGGCCGACTCGGTATCGCCGGCGTTGATTATGGCGCGGATATGTTCGAGATATTCAGGGGTGTACTCTTTCATTGCGTTGATTGGTTGCGTCGCAAGGTTGATATGGAGCGCGTAAGTTCTATGAATTGCTCTACGGTGAGCTGTTCGGGACGCATTGAAGCGATGGTTTCGTCGGGGAGGGAGGTGCCTGCCGGCAACAGTCCGCGTAGTGAATTGCGGAGGGTTTTGCGGCGTTGCCCGAACGAGGTTTTTACCACGGTCTTGAACAGGGCTTCGTCACACCCTAAGTCGGTGACTTTGTTACGGCGCAGCATCACGACCCCCGACTTGACCTTGGGGGGTGGGTTGAACACCTTCTCGTCGACCGTAAAAAGGTATTCCACATCATACCATGCCTGGAGCAGCACACTCAATATACCGCGGGCTTTTTTCCCTGCCGGGGCCGCAAGCCTCTCTGCCACCTCTCGCTGCAACATACCCGAGCACGCCACAACCCTGTCGCGGTAGTCGAGGATGTGAAAAAATATCTGCGAGGATATATTGTAGGGATAATTGCCTATCACACAGAAGTCGCGGCCGGGGAACAGGTTGGCGAGATTCATCTTCAGAAAGTCGTCCTCGATGACTTTTCCTTTGAGCTGCGGGAACTCTCTGTCGAGATATTCAACGCTCTCGCTGTCAATCTCAACCGCCGTCACATCGTGGCCGCCGTCAAGAAGGAACTGCGTCAATACGCCCATGCCGGGGCCTACCTCTACCACGGGCAAACCGCGGTAGTCGTCGAGTGTTGCCGCGATGCGCCGGGCTATTCCGAGGTCGGTCAGGAAGTGCTGCCCGAGGGCTTTTTTAGGTCTTACTTGCATGGTGGTGATGAATGATTGTGGTGGTGATGATTCACATCTGAACGGTGCGGCCCTTTAACGGCGGCGTTTGCCACCCTTGTGGCTTTTCGCGCTTTTGCCCGACGAACTCTTGGCCGGTTTGTCAGAGCGTTTTTTAGGAGGATTCTGCGACAACGCCTGAGCCACGGTCACCGTCTTGCCCATAGCGTCCTCCCCCGCCTTGGCGAGACGGCGTTCGTCGACCAAAGCGAAGTCGAGCTGCTTTCGGTCGAGATTGGCGCGTGCCACCTGCACCTTGACATCATCGCCAAGACGGTAGCGCGAACCATTGCGGCGTCCCACGAGGCAGTAGTTCTTTTCGTCGAAGTCGTAATAGTCATCGGCGAGGTCGCGCACAGGCACCAGTCCCTCGCACTTGTTGTCATCAAGTTCCACATACAGCCCCCACTCGGTAACGCCCGAGATGACCCCGTCGTAGACCTCTCCAAGGTGGTCGCCCATGTACTCGACTTGTTTATATTTGATTGAAGACCGCTCGGCGTTGGCAGCGAGCTGTTCCATATCGCTTGAGTGTTTGCACTGTTCCTCAAGGCGTTCGAGGTTAACGCTGCGTCCGCCGGCGAGATATTTTTCAAGCAGTCGGTGGACCATCATGTCGGGGTAGCGGCGTATGGGGGATGTGAAGTGGGTATAGTAGTCGAAACCAAGCCCATAGTGTCCGATATTGTGGGTAGTGTAGACCGCTTTGGCCATGGAGCGGATTGCGAGAGTCGACAAAAGATTCTCCTCACCCTTCCCTTTCACATCACAGAGCATACGGTTGATTGACCGATTGACCTCTTTCGATGAACCCGCCGACTTGATTTTATAGCCGAATGTACGCGACAACTTGGCCAAGTCTTCGAGTTTTCCGGGATCGGGCATATCATGCACGCGATAGACAAATGCTTTGGCTTTTTTCTTGCCGGGAGTCTTGCCTATTGTCTGGGCCACGGTCTTGTTGGCGAGCAGCATGAACTCCTCGATGAGCTTGTTGGCATCTTTCGATTCTTTGAAGTAGACTCCGACGGGATGACCCGTCTCGTCGATGTCGAATCTCACCTCCATGCGGTCAAATTCGACCGAACCGTTTTCGTAACGCTGTTTGCGCAATATTTTGGCCATCTTGTCGAGTTGCAAAATTTCGGCGGAGTAGTCGCCTTGTCCTGTCTCGATTACATCCTGAGCCTCCTCGTAGGTGAAACGGCGATCGCTGCGGGTGACCGTGCGCGCTATCGTGCTGTTGACGACCTGCGCCTCGGATGTCATCTCAAAGATGCATGAGAACGTCAGTTTTTCCTCGTCGGGACGCAGCGAGCAAATGCCGTTGCTAAGATGCTCGGGGAGCATCGGCACGACACGGTCAACTAAATAGACCGATGTGGCGCGTTTTTGAGCCTCACGGTCGATTATGGTATCGGGACGGACGTAATGGGTCACGTCGGCGATATGCACCCCGACCTCGAAATGACCGTTGGGGAGCTTGCGTATCGACAGAGCGTCGTCGAAATCTTTGGCGTCCTTGGGGTCGATGGTGAATGTGGTCACGTCGCGCATATCCACTCGGCTCGCTATCTCTTCAGCGGTTATGCCTGCCGAGATTTTGGCTGCGGCTTTCTCCACCGCTTCGGGATAGCGGTATGGGAGACCGTATTCAGCAAGGATAGCGTGAATCTCGGCGTTGTTCTCACCTTTTTTGCCGAGAATATCGACGACTTCGCCACGGGGGTTTTTAGCGTCATCGGGCCAGGATGTGATTTTGACAACGGCTTTGTCGCCATCCTTCCCGCCTTTGAGCTTTTCGCGGGGGATGAGAATGTCGTTAGCGAGGAACTTTGAGTCGGTCGACAACATCGCGATGCGGCGGTCGATGCTAAGTGTCCCGATGAACACCTGGTCCTTTTTCTCAATAATCTCCATCACCTGCGCCTCAGGCTCGACCCCTCGACGTGCGGCGGCGATGTTTATCCTCACCTTGTCGCCGTTGAGAGCGTGCATTGAATTTCGCTCAGCAACAAAAATCATCTCGCCGTCCTCGTCGGTGATTACGCTGTTTTTGCCGTTGCTGCGGCGCACGAACGTCCCGGTGGTCACGTTACCCCTGACCGTCTGTTTGTATTTTCCGGGAGCCACCTCTATTATGTCGCCGTCAAATGCCAGTTCGGCGAGCAGCAGGGCGATGGCGCGCTGTTGCATCGGGGCCGTCAGACCTATGGCCTGCGACACCTGACGGTAGTTGAACGTAGCGTTGTCTTGACTGGCTATAAATTCCAACACCTTGTCTCTCAGGTGTTTTGTGGCGGCTTTGGAAGTAGTTCGACCCATGATTGATGAAAATTTCGTTCTTTAAATCGGTTGAAACTCTTTGAAACGAGCGTCGCTATATTTTAAAAGAGGCGCGAACCCAAGAGGTTCATGGGCCGCGCCTCGTTTATGTGATGGGCTATGCGTCGATTGTGGCGTAGTTGGCGTTGGACTCTATGAAGTCGCGGCGCGGGCCGACATCCTCGCCCATTAGCATCGAGAAAATGCGGTCAGCCTCGGCGGCATCGCTAATTCTCACCTGTTTCAGCAGTCGCTGTTCGGGGTCCATGGTTGTGTCGCGCAGCTCCTGCGCGCTCATCTCACCGAGACCTTTGTAACGCTGCACTTTTGTACTTTCGCCGTATCGGGCTATAAACTGCTGCACCTGAGCGTCGGTCCAGCAATACTCCTCAGCCTTGCCGCGGGTGCATTTATAGAGCGGCGGGGTGGCGAGATAGAGGTAACCGTTCTCGATAACCGGGCGCATACGGCGGAAGAAGAATGTCATCAGCAGCGTGGCGATGTGCGCTCCGTCGACATCGGCATCGGTCATGATTATGATTTTGTGGTAGGCGAGTTTCTGGAGGTTGGCTTCTTTGGGATCGTCCTCGGTGCCTATTGTCACGCGCATAGCGCGGAACAGGTTGGTGATTTCCTCGTTGTCGAAGATTTTGTGGTCCATCGCCTTCTCAACGTTGAGGATTTTTCCGCGGAGCGGCAGGATGGCCTGGAATGTACGGTCGCGCCCCTGCTTTGCCGTACCGCCTGCCGAGTCACCCTCGACGATAAACAGTTCACAGTCTTCGGCCGTGCGCGACGAGCAGTCTGCCAGCTTGCCGGGAAGTCCGCCACCGCTCAGCGGCGATTTGCGCTGTATCTTGACGCGGGCGTTGTAGGCGGCGTGGCGTGCCTGCGCGGCGACCACTACCTTCTCGACAATCACCTTCGCCTGCTTGGGATGCTCTTCAAGGTAGTTGCGCAGAGCTTCGCTGACGGCGGTCTGCACCGCTCCCATTACCTCGTTGTTGCCGAGCTTGGTTTTGGTCTGCCCCTCAAACTGCGGCTCCATCACCTTGACCGAAACGACGGCTGTCAGGCCCTCGCGGAAGTCGTCGCTCGCGATGTCGACTTTGACTTTTTCGAGCAGCTTGTTGTCCTCGGCATATTTTTTCAGCGTCGATGTCAAGCCGCGGCGGAAGCCTGTCAGATGTGTACCTCCCTCGATGGTGTTGATGTTATTGACAAAGGAGTAGACATTTTCGTTATAGGTATTGTTGTAGGTCATGGCCACCTCGACGGGGATTCCCTGACGTTCGGTGTTGAGGTGAATCACGTCGTTGATGAGCGACTCTTTGCTTGAGTCGATATATTCGACAAACTCGCTCAGGCCGTTGGCCGAGTAGAACTCCTCATGGCGCGGTTCGCCGTTCTCGTTGAGCTCGCGTTTGTCGGTCAGTGTCAGAGTGATGCCGGCGTTGAGGAACGCAAGGTCGCGCAGACGGTTAGCAAGTGTGGCGTAGTCATACTCGGTGACGGTGAAAATCGACGCGTCGGGCTTGAACGTGATGCTCGTGCCGGTGTGGGAGCTTTCGCCCACGGTCCGTAGCTCGGTGGTAGGCTTGCCGCAGGAGTACTCCTGGACGTAAGCCTTGCCGTTGCGGTGCACTTCGGCGCGCAGGTAGGTCGAGAGTGCGTTGACGCAAGATACACCAACACCGTGGAGACCGCCCGATACTTTGTAAGACCCTTTGTCAAACTTACCGCCGGCATGGAGCACGGTCAGCACCACCTCAAGCGCGCTTTTGTGCTCTTTTTCGTGCATATCCACCGGGATGCCGCGGCCATTGTCGACTACCGTGATTGAGTTATCGGCGTTGATTGTAACGTCGATGTGGCTGGCGTAGCCCGCCAGAGCCTCGTCGATTGAGTTGTCAACGACTTCGTATACGAGATGATGCAAGCCTTTGGCGCTTATGTCGCCAATGTACATCGCAGGACGTTTGCGCACAGCTTCAAGGCCTTCGAGGACTTGAATGTTACTCGCGCTGTATTCCTCTTCTTTTTCTGCCATAATTCTTAGAGAATCACTGAATTACAATTAGTTAGCTGATTTGGCGCAGTCTTCGCAAAGCGTTTTCACCCGCCAGGGTGTCACCGATTGCCCTGCTACCCCAAAGTCGTTACAAAGTTAATAAAAAATCCGGCCATCGGCAAATTAACCCGACAATTTAAAAGGGCCTATTTTTGATGCGGATTTTTGGCGGTTTGACCCATCTGCGGGCGATTCTTTTTTTGAGCTTTTCGTTGCGGCAAGGTGCGTCTGAGCAATCCCGCCCACAAAGTTTCGCACCCGGCTCGGAATCGTCGGCGCAACCTGTCACCCCCGGCAAATGGCACGCCCGTAAAAAGTCATAGAGGGGAAGCCGCCTTGGCTCCCCCTCTATGCTTTTTGCTTATCAATTGTAAGGAATTAATCTTTGAATTTCGCCTTAACAAACTCACGGTTCAGGCGGGCGATGTTGCTCAAGGGGATATTCTTGGGACATTCGGCTGCGCAGGCACCTGTATTGGTGCAGTTTCCGAAACCAAGCTCATCCATCTTCTTAACCATGGCGCGGGCGCGGCGAGCGCGTTCAACTTGGCCCTGGGGCAGCAAAGCGAACTGGCTCACTTTCGCGCTGACAAACAGCATGGCCGAACCGTTCTTGCAGGCAGCCACACAAGCACCGCAACCGATACAGGTAGCCGAGTCCATAGCGACATCGGCAACCTCTTTGGAGATGGGGAGGGCGTTGGCGTCTTGGGCGCCGCCGCAGTTGAACGAAACGTAACCGCCGGCCTGTTGGATTTTGTCGAACGCGTTACGGTCAACCGTCAAGTCACGGATTACCGGGAACGCAGCCGAACGCCAAGGCTCGATGGTGATAGTGTCGCCGTCGTTGAACTTACGCATGTGGAGCTGGCAGGTAGTGATACCCTGCACCGGCCCGTGGGGATGACCGTTGATGTAAAGTGAGCACATACCGCAGATACCCTCACGGCAGTCGTTGTCAAACACTACAGGCTCCTCACCTTTCTCTACAAGCTGCTGGTTGAGCATATCGAGCATTTCGAGGAAGCTGCTGCCGGTTGACACGTTGTCAAGCGAATAGTTGACGAACTGGCCTTTCTCTTTGGGACCACGTTGACGCCAAATCTTCAATTTTATGTTGATTGTCTTTTCCATTTTGTTGTGTTATTTGGTAGGTGGCTTCGGCGACCGTTATTAACGAGCGCCGAGCCGCCTCGTGGTTAAAGATTATGACTTATAGTTACGCGTTTGAACCTGGATAGCCTCATATTTGAGGGGTTCTTTGAGGAGTACGGGTTTCTCGTTGTCGCCGGTGTATTTCCAGCATGACACATACATATAATCCTTGTCGTTACGGGCAGCCTCGCCGTCAGCGGTCTGGTACTCTTCGCGGAAGTGCGCGCCACACGACTCATTGCGGTGGAGAGCGTCGATAGCCATCATCTTAGCCATAACGAGGAAGTCCTCGAGACGCAGAGCTTTTTCAAGCTCGGTGTTGAGGTCGTCGGCGCGGCCAACGATGCGGAGGTCGGTATAGAACTCTTTGCGGATTTCCTCAAGCTCATCGATTGCCTTCACAAGGCTTTGGAGCGTGCGGCCCATACCCACGAGATTCCACATCACATGGCCCAGACGCTTGTGAATCTGGTCAGGCGACTTGGTACCTTTGATGTTCATCAACTTCTCGATGCGGTCGCGAACGGCTTTCTCAGCCTCGTCAAACTCTTTGCTTGAAGTAGAGAAGTGGGGCACCTTAATCTGGTCGCTAAGGTAGTTTTGCATCGTGTAGGGGAGCACGAAGTAACCGTCGGCGAGACCCTGCATCAGAGCCGATGCTCCGAGGCGGTTAGCGCCGTGGTCAGAGAAGTTACATTCACCGATGGCGAAGAGGCCCTTAATTGAAGTCTGCAACTCATAGTCAACCCAGATACCACCCATAGTGTAGTGGCTGGCGGGGAAAATCATCATCGGGGTCTCGTAGGGGTTATCGTCAGAAATCATCTGATACATATCGAAGAGGTTGCCGTAGCGGTCGCGAACGACGTCGGCGCCAAGACGCTCGATAGCATATTTGAAGTCGAGGTAAACGGCATTGCCCGTACCTACGCCGTAACCGGCATCGCAACGCTCTTTGGCGGCGCGGCTGGCAATGTCGCGGGGGCAAAGGTTACCGAACGCGGGATAACGACGCTCCAAGTAGAAGTCGCGGTCTTCGTCGGGGATGTCGGTCGGTTTCTTCTTGCCGGCACGGATAGCCTCGGCGTCTTCTTTCTTTTTGGGGACCCAGATGCGGCCGTCGTTACGGAGCGACTCGCTCATAAGGGTGAGCTTAGACTGGTCTTCGCCGTGAACGGGGATACAAGTGGGGTGAATCTGAGTGAACGCGAGGTTCGACAGATACGCGCCTTTCTTGAACGCCTGGATTGCTGCCGAACCGTTGCAACCCATAGCATTGGTCGAAAGGAAGAACGTGCGGCCATAACCGCCGGTTGCGAGCACCACGGCGTGAGCGGCGTAACGCTCGATTTCACCTGTCACGAGGTTGCGGACGATGATACCGCGGGCGCGGCCGTCGATGATGACCACGTCGAGCATCTCGCGGCGATTGAACGACTTCACAGTCCCTTTCTGGATTTGACGGTTGAGCGAAGCGTAAGCGCCGAGGAGGAGCTGCTGGCCGGTCTGACCTTTAGCGTAGAACGTACGCGAAACCTGTGCGCCGCCGAAAGAACGGTTAGCCAACAAGCCGCCGTATTCGCGAGCGAAGGGAACGCCTTGAGCCACACATTGGTCGATGATGTTGTTTGACACCTCAGCCAGGCGGTAGACGTTGGCCTCGCGTGAGCGGAAGTCGCCACCCTTTACGGTGTCATAGAAGAGGCGGTAAACCGAGTCACCGTCGTTCTGATAGTTTTTAGCTGCGTTGATACCACCCTGCGCGGCGATAGAGTGAGCGCGGCGGGGGCTGTCCTGGATGCAGAAGTTGAGCACATTAAAGCCCATTTCGCCGAGAGTCGAAGCTGCCGACGCGCCAGCCAGACCGGTACCGACGACGATGATGTCGAGGTTGCGCTTGTTGGCGGGGTTCACGAGTTTCTGATGAGCTTTGTAGTTGGTCCACTTTTCAGCCACGGGACCTTCGGGTATCTTGGAGTCAATCTGATATTCGGGGAGCTTCGAGGACTCGATGTCAGCGTAATCATTCATGATGGGAGTCGAATCAATCATCCCATCGAGCTTTTTAATGTCTGCCATATCGTGAAAAGCGGGTTATTATTGTTCAACATTTTCGTTAGGTTGCTCACATTTGCCGCACACGTTTTTGCAGTCAGCGCAATTTTCGGGGCAAACATCAGCAGTGCAAGCGTTTTCGCAAGGAGCAACGCATTTTTCAGCGCACGCGTCAGCTTCGCAAGCGTTTTCGCAAGGAGCAACGCAGTCGTTAATGCAGGGAGCGTCGCAAGCGGCTTCAGCTTTGTGCTCTTGAGCCATTTCGCAATATTGTTTTTGCAACTCCGGGCATTTCAAGTAAGCCTCATTTTGAGCCTGCACGGTGAAGACAACAGCTTCAATGATGAAGAGTCCGATAACGATGGTAGTCCACCAGTTGCCGACGCATTTCAGGCGGCAAAGCCATGTGCCGTTATTCCAGCCTGCGCTTTGGAACATCGACCAAAAACCGTGGGTCATGTGGAACCACAACGCCACGAAACCGATGATATACACAGGCAAAGTCCACCACTGACCGAACGCAAGCTGAATGAAAAGCGTCCCAGCAGCCGGAGGCATCTCGTGACCGCACGGACCGGTGTAAAGTTCTCCAGTAATTTCAGCGAGCTGCATCTTAGCCCAGAACTGGATTAGGTGGACTACAAAGAACGCAAGCACCACGACACCGAGCACGAGCATATTCTGCGACGCCCACTCAACCTGCTTGGGTTTGGAAGTCACTGCATAACGGTCGTTGCCGCGAGCCTTCCGGTTTTGCACGGTGAGCCACAGCGCATAGATGATGTGCAGCAGGAAACCTGCGGCAAGAACAAGCGTGCCGACAAGGGCATACCAGTTCGCACCCAAAAACGCGCAGATGACGTTGTAAGCGGCGGGCCATAAGATGGCCACGCCATTCATCAAGACGTGAAACGTCACAAAGAGGACAAGGAATGCGCCGGTCAGAGCCATGACGAATTTCCGTCCTACAGATGAGTTAGTTAACCACATAGAGGATGATAGTTTTGATTTATAAATTTATTGTTCTTGTTGTTTCTGTCGTTAAAGCTATCGCGTTACGTTTCGCAAAATTAGTGCAAAAACACCGCAGCCGCAAAAATTAAGGAAAAAATTCTTTAAAAATAGATATTTTAACCTCTACTCCACCTTTTGCAGCCACTCGGCATCCTCACTTCGCTGACGCTTTGCGGAATGCCTCGCTGAAAAATTCGAGGTGATACAATATCGAGTTGCGCCAGTAATCCCACGAGTGTTTTCCGGGACGGCTTGTGTAGTCATGCGGGATTTTCCTCGCCAGCAGAGCCTCGTGAAGTTCATTGTTGACCTCCGCGAAAAAGTCGTCTACGCCGCAGTCTATTATGATGTTCTGCCCGGGTGCGAGCGTAGGCACCAAGTTAATCACCGTGTGCTCTTCCCAACGCTCCACATTCTCGTCATACGGTCCGAGCCGCTCCTCCATCTTCCACTTCTTCGTGAAAGGGATGATGTTGACGCCGCCGCTCATGCTACCCATCGAGCCGAAAAGGTCAGGGTGGCGCATAGCGAGCCACAACGCGCCGTGTCCGCCCATCGACAGCCCCGTGATTGCCCGGTGCGCCGGGTCGGCTATGGTCGGATAGTTCGCATCAATCATCGGCACGAGCACGCGCGTTATCAGCGTCTCCATCTGCATATTCGGGTCCACCGGCGAATCCCAGTACCAACTGTCTCTGCCGTCGGGACACACTATGATTATACCCTTTTCCTGCGCCAGCTCGTTCAGGCGAGGCTGCCCCTGGGGCCATGAGCGGTAATCGCCCCCGTAACCGTTGAGCATATAAACCACCGGATAACGCGCCGCCGGGTCAGTCCATGCGGGGTGGATGACAGTCACCTTTACCGGCGGTGTCACCTGTTTCGTCGTCAGCGTGATGGTGTCGGCGGTCGACGGGATGACAGTCGACACGCTCACTACGGTGTCGCGGAGCTGATGGGTCTTCGATGCAGCCGACGACGGCATAACCGCCCCGAAAGCCGCAATCATCAATGCTGCCATTCCGGCCAGCACTTTCCTGAGAGAAATCATGACAAAGTTGTGTTTAATTGTTGTGTTGTGAGTATTCATTCATGGTTTATAATCGACAAAGATAATGATTAATTAGTTAAAATCTATTTTGTCGGGAGGCTATTTGATATTTTATAGCTACTTTTGTCACATAATGAATCGATTACACAGACTTTCAACCACGCTCTTATCTGTCGTGTTAGCCCATGCGGCGATTTTCGCCATCGACTTCTCCGTCGACGGTCTCAACTACACCATAATAGGTTCCTCGCAGGTCGAGTTGACATCTCTTGTAAACCAGAACTACTCTTGGACACTCACCATCCCAACTGTTGTCACCGGACCTGACGGCAAAAGCTACTCAGTCACCGTGATTGGCAACGCAGCCGTCAAAGGTTGCAGCCGGGTAACCCAGATAATCTTTCCCGACTCCCTCACCAGCATCGGAGCCGAAGCGTTTGCCGAATGCTCATGGATTTCCGAGATAAAGCTCCCGCCCACAGTCAGGCACATCGGCGAAGGGGCCTTCTCACAGTGCACCAGCCTCCGGCTGTTCGAGATGCCACCGAACGTGACCACATGGCCCGCCAGGCTTTTCGCCGCCAACACAAGGCTCCGCGACATCTACTTCTCCACCCCCCCCACCTCGATTGGCGAATACGCGTTCTCGGGATGCCAGGCACTCAAACGCATCGAGTTCGCCGACAAGCTCACCATCATTGGCGACTACGCCTTCGACGGATGCTCGCAGCTCACGTCCATCTCGCTCCCCATGTCACTGACAACGGTCGGTAACGGAGCCTTCCAAGGATGCGGATTGCGCTCTCTGTCCCTTCCCGAAGGCATATCCAGAATCGGCATCAACGCCATCGCCGACTGCCGGGAGCTGTCAGCCGTCTCAATCCCCTCGACAATCACCGCCATTTCCGACGGTATGTTCAGCGGGTGCAGCGCCCTACCTTCAATCGACCTCCCCGCCTCGGTAACCGCTATCGGCACCCATGCATTCAGCAAATGCCATAACCTCAAGTCGGCATCATTTTCCTCAGTCGCGACAATCGGCGAAGAAGCATTCGTCAGCAGTGGCATAACCTCCATCGACATCCCTGACAACACGACATTGATAGGCGACAGGGCTTTCAGCGACTGCCGCTCGCTCAGTTCAGCCTCAATCGGCGGCGGAGTCACCTCGATAGGCGAAGAGTCGTTCAACAACTGCGGAGGGCTGACATCAATCACACTTCCACCGACACTTGAAGTCATCGGTGCAAGAGCCTTTAACGGATGCGTCGGTCTCCGCGGAATCTCAATACCCGAAGGGGTCACCGCAATCGGAAACTATGCGTTTGCCGACTGCCGCGACCTGTCGACCGCGAAACTTCCGTCAAGCCTCTCCGCCATCAGCGACGGCAGCTTTAGCGGATGCTCATCACTAAGCACCGTGCGGATTCCCGAGGGTGTCAACTCCATAGGTCAATACGCATTCCACGGATGCTCCTCGCTGTCGCAAGTCTACATCCCATTCACAGCCGCGACCATCGGCGACGGCGCCTTTGCCGGCTGCTCATCGCTGGCGTCGCTCGACACCGGCGACGGAGTTTACTCCATCGGAGCCGAAGCCTTTGACTGCTGCGCATCACTCACCACACTCTCGCTTGGCCGCGGAGTCCAATCGCTATCAATCGACGCCTTCACCGGCTGCCATGCCATCGGCGACATCCAATGCCGCGCCTCAATCCCGCCCGAATGCGACAGAAGGCAAGATGTCCATCAACCCGGCATTGACGCGTTCGAGTCAGAAGTGTTCAGCGGAGCCACACTCAGCGTCCCCATCGGAGCCTCCCCCACCTATGCCGCACACCCCGTCTGGGGCCGCTTCAACGCCATCAATGAAGTCTCATTCGCCGGTGTCGGCCTCAACACCGTCACAACCGTCACGCCGTCGGTTTCCCTCACGCCCGACGGACGGCTTCTCATCAATCAGATGAACAAAACCACACCCTTAGACGTATATGATTCAACGGGGAGAGCCATCTACATCGGCTGCAGACCCGACGACGTCCACATACAACTTCCCGGCATATACTTCATCAGAATCGGCGTAGATATATTTAAGGTGAAAAAGTGACGTTCACAAAGCAGGTTAAAAATAATTAATACGGAAAAATTTCTTTAATATCCGTTTGTTATACCAAAAAGCCGCGCTACCTTTGCACGTGATTTTGAAGGATTAAAAAATAAACAAAACTAAGTCTACGAAAATGAGCAAAATTGATTTAACCAAGTACGGTATCACCGGTACCCCGGAGATTATTCACAACCCTTCATGGGACCAACTCTTCATCGACGAAGTTAATCCCGGTCTCACAGGCTACGAGAAAGGCCAGGAGACAGAGCTTGGCGCGGTAAACGTCATGACCGGCATCTACACCGGACGTTCTCCCAAAGACAAATTCTTCGTAAAAGACGACGTATCAAAAGACACCATCTGGTGGACTTCAGACGAATATAAGAACGACAACAAAGCAATCACTCCCGCAACCTGGGACGCACTCAAGGCCATCGCCGACAAAGAGCTTTCAAACAAGAAACTCTATGTCGTTGACGCATTCTGCGGCACCAACAAAGACACCCGCCTCGCAGTGCGCTTCATCGTTGAAGTGGCATGGCAGGCACACTTCGTGACCAACATGTTCATCCGCCCCACCGAGGAGGAGCTCAAAGATTTCCAACCCGACTTCGTTGTGCTCAACGCTTCAAAGGCTAAAGTTGAGAACTGGAAAGAGCTCGGCATCAACTCAGAGACTTGCGTTGCTTTCAACCTCACCGAGCGTATGCAGGTAATCATCAACACCTGGTATGGCGGCGAAATGAAGAAGGGTATGTTCTCAATCATGAACTACTACCTCCCCTTGAAGGGCATGGCATCAATGCACTGCTCAGCCAATACCGACAAGAACGGCGAAAACACCGCAATCTTCTTCGGTCTGTCAGGCACCGGCAAGACCACCCTTTCAACCGACCCCAAACGTCTGCTCATCGGCGACGACGAACATGGCTGGGACGACAACGGCGTCTTCAACTTCGAGGGCGGATGCTACGCTAAGGTCATCAACCTCGACAAAGAGAGCGAGCCCGACATCTACAACGCAATCCGTCGCAACGCCCTCCTCGAGAACGTCACCGTAGACGCTAACGGCAAAATCGACTTCGCTGACAAGAGCGTGACCGAGAACACCCGCGTATCTTACCCCATCGACCACATCGAGAAAATCGTACGCCCCAGTGCAGGTCCAGCAGCGAAAAACGTTATCTTCCTTTCGGCTGACGCATTCGGCGTGCTGCCCCCCGTTTCAATCTTGACTCCCGAGCAGACCAAGTACTACTTCCTCTCAGGCTTCACCTCGAAACTCGCCGGCACAGAGCGCGGCATCACCGAGCCTACCCCCACTTTCTCAGCTTGCTTCGGCGCAGCGTTCCTTTCGTTGCACCCCACAAAATACGCTGAAGAGCTCGTTAAGAAGATGGAGAAGAGCGGTGCTAAGGCTTACTTGGTTAACACCGGCTGGAACGGTACCGGCAAACGTATCTCAATCAAAGATACCCGCGGTATCATCGACGCCATCCTCGACGGCTCAATCCTCACCGCTCCCACCAAGCAAATCCCCGTGTTTGACTTCACCGTTCCCACCGCACTCCCCGGTGTTGACCCCAACATCCTCGACCCCCGCGACACTTACGCTGACGCGTCAGAGTGGAACGTTAAAGCCAACAAGCTCGCCGAGATGTTCATCAACAACTTCAAGAAGTTTGAAAACAACGAGGCAGGTAAAGCACTCGTGGCAGCCGGCCCCAAACTCTAAGACCCGTTTCCGCGCCACCAAGACCGGATGACAATACCACTGAATAGGCTGTGCCTCGGCGCAGCCTATTTTTTTTCGTCAGATTTTCGCGAAATTGGGGGCGCACACTTGGCGTTATTGATGTCATAACGCGCTTTCGATTAGTCATCCCCACACCCTCGACATAGCCAGCCAGATGGATGGAAATTCGCAGTTTATGCGAAAAACAGAAAAATGTTTATTAAATTCGCGGAAACAAAATCAGATTAGCGGCAGCTATAATGAGGTTCGTGCTACCCGCTAATGACAAGTTGAATTTATCGAACCTCCCCAAACCCAAACGACTCTTAACCGTTTCTAATCATGAGAATGTTATCAACTATCAAACAAGCACTGGTGTTTCTAACCACATTGATGTGTGGATTATCAATCAACGCCTCAGTCTATGTCAACGGTGTCAATTACCAAATCAGAGATAATAAGTATGCCTATGTCACATACCAGCGAGACGGCGTTAGATATTCGGGCGACTTGGTAATCCCTGACAGCATTACTGTCGACTCGGTTAGAATCGCCGTAATGGGTCTGATGGACAACGTGATTTTCAGAAACAGCCCCGACTTGACTTCATTAGAGATGAACTGTTATTGCCGGTCTGAGAACTCGACAAATCCCGAATGTTCGATAGACCTTAGCAATAGCACCTCGTTAAAAACGGTCAAATTCGGTTTGACTAACCGCAGGCCCAGCAGATACTTACCCGATTATTTCAAAGCACTGTTCAGCAACTGTTCCTCGCTTGAAAAGGTAACATACCCTGAGGAAGCAAAAGAATACACAGGTAAAATACAGTTTGTAAGAGAGGCTTTTCTCAATTGCGACAAACTGACCGCCCTCGAAAATATGCCTACCGACCCGAAAGAAATCACGGTGAGCTACGAATCGTTCTGCAGTTGTCAATCATTTGATGTCACAAAATATATCGACTTATCGAAAGTGGTGTTCGACACGTGGTACAGCGACAATTCATATTCATTCGCGTTTTGCAAAATCACAAAGCTGGAGATTCCCGAAACGATGACCGAGATTCCACCTTATACATTCGCATATAACCCGCTGACCGATGTGACTCTGCCCTCCACTTTAACCTCAATCGGCAAAAGTGCTTTCTACAGTTATGACTACCCGGTTGAAAGGTTAACAGCGAATGAGGGTTTAATACATCTTGGTGAGCACCCATTTTATGGCATCAAGTACCTACACATCCCCTCGACATTGACTTCGCTTGAAGACCCCGGATTTTTAAAAGAGATAACAGTCGCTGAGGGTAACAAAGACTTCTTTGTTAAGAACAACGCCCTCTACCAAGACACTCACGACGGAAATATCACTTTCAGACGTATTTTCGGCGAAAACGCACTCAACACTGAGTTTGTTTGGAATGAGACCGACGAGCGAGTGACAACTATTGGCGAATACGCATTTGAGAGTTCGGCCATAACCGATTACAATTTTCCCCACGTTAAAGCAATCAAACTATGCGCCTTTTATAATACAAATTTAAGAAAGGCGACGATAAAAGCCGGTGTCAAATACGGCAATACCGTTTTCGCCACCTCCGACAGCCTAAAAGAAGTCTCAATCGAAGAGGGTGTCGAAATATTGCGAAGCCACAGTTTCTTTGAATGCAACGCACTTAAGCAGTTGACATTACCGTCGACATTTAACCGTCTGGATTGGACAGCACTCCCCACGTCGATAGAGCGGATTGAGTGCAAGAGCGGGATTGTCCCGACCGTAATCATGGAAGAATACGCCGCCAAAACCTTCTACCTGCAGGCTAAGAACGTCACGTTAGTGGTGCCGAAAGGGTGTGCCGAGCGTTATCGCGGCAACGAGGTGTGGGGACAATGCAAGGAGATTATCGAAAACGAGGAATGGGGAGTTACTCACGACACAGCCCAACAGCTCCCTACCGGCCTCTACTTCGCGACCAAGAACGGAAACATCCGCTACTATAGCGACGGCTCAATCCACGACACAGGCATACCCTCGGGCGACCATCCGTTCCAGATGCAAACCTACGGAAAAGCCGTCTATGTGGCAGACGCCGGCGAAGCCTTCTCATACACCAAGAATCTCAACGGCGACGGACTGTTCTACAAAATAGAATATGACGGCAACCGTTTCTTCAAGACCCCGATAATGACTCCTATGCACACTGAAGATGGGGAAAATTACACCTTTTCTCTGAACAACTACGACCCATACACCTGCTTTATCGACAAGAGCAAAGGGGACATCTACATCACCAACCGCAATGTCGGGGCGACAAAAATCAACGCTAACGAGCGTGACTGGCGTAGCGAAGGAGCTATAAACACCGCTTCACTAAGCAAAATCTTCGTGCGAACAAATTGGCTCGAATACTACAGCCGAGGCCTTGCTTATAGCGCTCTCCCCTCCGGATTCCACCGCGACAACAACGGGCTAAACTGGATGTCATACTTCTACAACGGCTTGGGTATATACCGTTTCAACGACAGCGACATACACCCCGAGGGGTACAGCGAATCAGGCACGCGCCCATATAGCATCATTTTGTTCGACGAATACATAAACGGCTTCTACATCGACGAGGCTAACGGCTATTTGTATGTTCTTGTTTTTGAAGGCTATGGCGGGAAACACACCGGCCTATATCGCATAGCGCTTGACGAGGTTGACAACTATACCTCCGACCTCTCCTCGGCGGTCTGCATCACTGACGAGCCGGCATCAATCGAGGGCACAACCACCGAACCGGGAATACGCCAAATCACCGGCGACGGCAAAAACATCTATTGGAGCTACATAGCGCCTAAAGGGGAAGGCTATGTAAGCGGAATCAAGATGGTTAACGCAACCGGCACACCCGTCGTGAAAACTCTAATAGAGGGGATTGAAGCCTATGGCCTGACGTTGGTCGATGTCAACCAGAGCGGCGTGAGCGATATCACCGCAGCCTCGGCAACCTCGCCGATAAGCGTGACCCGCGACGGCATCACAGCCAACGATGACATCACTATCACAATCTACAACGCAAGCGGCGCGACAGAAACGCACGCCAGAGTAGCCGCCGGCGAGACTTTCGCCACAAACGGCCTGACGGCAGGCATCCACATCGTTGTCGCCACCGACAGCAACGGCAACAGCTCGGCAACAAAAATCGTCGTGAAATAAAGTTCACCACAATAACGTCACATCAAGGAATCGGAGGCCATCGCAACGGCCCCCGATTCTTTGTTTTTTAAGCTAATAATGTATTTTCGGCGTGATGGGTTTGTGGATAACCGAAACTATCGCTAACTTCGCGGCAATTAATGACGGTGGACAAATTTGATTGCTTGCAACCACCGGAAAAAATAATGCTAAAATTAATCACAAATGAATTACCTTTTCACATCCGAGTCAGTGTCTGAGGGGCATCCCGACAAAGTCGCTGACCAAATCTCCGATGCCATTCTCGACGAATTTCTCGCCTATGACCCCCAGTCGAAAGTGGCGTGCGAAACACTGGTCACCACCGGGCAAGTCGTCGTAGCCGGCGAAGTCAAAAGCCAATCCTACATCGACCTGATGGAGGTGACACGCCAAGTCATAAACGGCATCGGCTACAACCGTTCAGAACTCAAATTCGACGCTGAAGCCTGCGGAGTGTTCTCAGCCCTGCACGAACAGAGCGGTGACATCAACCGCGGTGTCGAGCGAGCCAACGCCGAAGACCAAGGCGCGGGCGACCAGGGGATGATGTTCGGCTACGCCTGCAACGAGACCCCCGACCTTATGCCGCTCCCGCTTTCACTGAGCCACGACCTGCTCAAAGAGCTTTCGCGCATACGCCGCGACCAATCAGCCATGACCTACCGTAACGCCGCCGGTGAAACCGTCAGCTACCTGCGCCCCGACTCAAAGAGCCAGGTCACAATCGAATATGACGAGAACAACCACCCGGTGCGCGTCCACACAATAGTCATTTCGACCCAACACGACGATTTCATCAAACCCACCGGCGACCTATCGCAAGAAGAAGCCGACGCCAAGATGCTCGCAATCATCAGCCGCGACGTACGCGAACAGTTGATTCCGCGCGTCAAGGCAACACTCCCCCCCGACGTGCAAGCACTCTTTGACGACAACTATATACTCCACGTCAATCCCACAGGGAAATTCGTCATCGGCGGCCCCCACGGCGACACCGGCTTGACCGGGCGCAAAATCATCGTCGACACCTACGGCGGACGCGGAGCGCACGGCGGCGGCGCGTTCTCGGGCAAAGACCCCTCTAAAGTGGACCGCTCGGCAGCCTACGCAGCCCGTCACATCGCCAAAAACCTCGTGGCAGCCGGAATCGCCGACGAAGCTCTCGTGCAAGTGGCCTACGCCATAGGCGTGGCTCAGCCCGTCAGCCTATACGTCAACACCAACGGGACAGCCAAAGTAGACAAGACCGATGCCGAGATTTCAGCAATCGTCGCTAACCTGTTTGATATGCGCCCCAACGCAATCGAAAAGCGTCTCAAACTGCGCGCCCCCATCTATCAGGAAACGGCGACCTACGGACACTTCGGGCGCACCCCCCGTAAAGTAACCAAGCACTTCAGTTCGCGCTACGAGGGCGAAAAGACCATCGAAGTGGAATTGTTCACATGGGAGAAACTCGACATGATTGACCCCATCCGCAAGGCCTTCTCCCTCTGACACATAAGGCTTTGTCATAATTGAACCGCGCCCCAAAAGCTTGTCATCAAACTTTTGGGGCGCTTTTTATGAAGTAGAATTCTGAGCGACGACTCGTTACCAGGCAACGCAGTCAAGCGAAGATACGTTTTACCGACAATAGGGAGGCCTATTTTTCACGCATGAACACGTTAACCGGGGTTCCGCAGAAGTCCCAATTCTCGCGGATTTTGTTTTCCAAATAACGTCGGTAAGGCTCCTTGACCCACTGCGGCAGGTTGCAGAAGAACACAAACGTCGGCACCATCGCGCCCTTCAGCATAGTCACATATTTGATTTTGACAAACTTGCCCTTGTTAGCCGGCGGCGGATAGCTCGCTATGGCATCGAGCATCACATTGTTGAGCTGCGACGTGGGGACTGTGCGTTTGCGATTGTTGTAGACATCTTTAGCAGTCTCGAGAACCTTGAAAATACGCTGTTTGGTCAACGCCGACGTGAAGATGATTGGGAAGTCGGTGAACGGTGCTAAACGTTTGCGTATCGCATCCTCGAAATGCGTGATTGCTTCCTGCGACTTGTTCTCCACCAAGTCCCATTTGTTGACGCAGACCACGAGCCCTTTCTTGTTGCGCTGTACCAGCGAGAAGATGTTAAGGTCTTGGTTTTCAATCCCGCGGGTGGCATCAATCATCAGTATGCACACATCTGAGGCCTCTATGGCGCGTATACTTCGAATCACCGAGTAGTACTCTATATCCTCGTTGACCTTGTTTTTGCGTCGGATTCCGGCGGTGTCGACAAGATAGAAGTCAAAGCCGAATTTGTCGTAGCGCGTGTAGATGGAGTCGCGCGTCGTTCCCGCTATGTCGGTGACGATGTGGCGGTCTTCGCCAATAAACGCGTTGATTAGCGACGATTTGCCCGCGTTGGGCCGCCCGACGATTGCGAAGCGCGGGATGTCGTCAAGCTGCTCCTCCTCTTCTTGTGGTTTCTCAGGGAACTTTTTCACGACCTCGTCGAGGAGGTCGCCGGTGCCGAATCCGCTCACCGCGGATACCGGATATGGCTCCCCAAGACCGAGTTTGTAAAACTCAGGGACGTTGTAGAGCCAATCGTTTGAGTCAACCTTGTTGGCTACGAGTATCACAGGCTTGCGTGATTTGCGCAATATCTCTGCCACATGGTCGTCAAGGTCGGTGACGCCGTTCATGGCATCTACCACAAAAAGCATTTCATCGGCCTGCTCGATGGCGAGAGCGACCTGTTTGTTGATTTCTGACTCAAAGACGTCATCGGAGTTGACCACCCAACCGCCGGTGTCGACGATTGAAAATTCCATGCCATTCCAGTCGACCTTGCCATACTGGCGGTCGCGTGTGGTGCCGGCGGTCTCGTCGACGATGGCTGTGCGCGACTGTGTCAGTCGGTTGAACAGTGTGGATTTCCCCACATTGGGGCGGCCTACGATGGCTACGAGATGTCCCATATCGGTGAGTTTTTATTGTTTTTTACAAAATTAATACAATTCGGGATAACCGCAAAATCTTACGGCGGCGTGTCGCCGCGCTCTGCCGGGAGCCTGCTCCGTTGTCGTCAGATAGCCGCGCGGGCGGTGGTAACGGGTCACTCTATGTAGCCGAACGATTTGAGCTTATTCTCGCGGTTGCGCCAGTTTGGCTCAACTTTGACATACAGTTCGAGATAAACTCTTTTGCCGAAGAATGTCTCGATATCCTTACGGGCTTCGGTCCCGACTCGCTTGAGCATCGAGCCGCCTCTGCCGATGAGGATTCCTTTCTGGCTGTCGCGCTCCACATAGATGACCGCCATAATGTGGATGGAACTCTCTTTCTCGTCGAATTTCTCGACAATCGCCTCAACGGAGTATGGCACCTCCTTGTCGTAGTTGGTTAGGATTTTCTCGCGGATTATTTCTGTCACGAAAAATCTCGCGGGTTTATCGGTAAGCGCGTCTTTGCCGAAATAAGGGGGCGAAAGTGGCAGCAACTCAACTATGCGGGTCATCAGGTTGGATACGTTGAAATGCTCTTTGGCTGATGTGGGGAATATCTCAGCGTTAGGGAGAAGGCCGCGCCAACGTTCGACAATGGCATGAAGGTCGCTATCGCCTTTGAGCAGGTCAATCTTGTTGATGACGAGCAGCACGGGGACTTTTTCTTTTGCCACTTTGGCGAGGAAGTCGGCGTTTTTAGTCGGGTCCTCTACAACATCGGTAACGTAAATCAGCACGTCGGCATCGGTCAACGCCCCTTCCGAGAAGTTTAGCATACTCTCTTGCAGGCCGTATTTGGGTTTAAGCACTCCGGGGGTGTCAGAGAATACAATCTGATAATCGGGTGCGTTCACTATGCCCATTATACGGTGTCGGGTCGTCTGAGCCTTTGATGTGATGATGCTGACCCGCTCGCCAACGAGGTCGTTCATCAACGTGGATTTGCCGACGTTAGGGTTGCCGACGATGTTTACGAATCCGGCTTTGTGTTGTTGTTCCATGTTATTGAATTTTAATTTCTTGCTTCTAAAACAAAAATAGCACCTGAAAAAGATGCTATTTTGTGATAAAATTCATTGTGCGCGACGGAATCAGATGTCCCAAATGATGTACATGGCACCCCATGTAAAACCTGCGCCGAAAGCTGTGAGGATTATTTTGTCACCTTTTTTCAACTTATCCTTGTACTCGTCGATGCAAAGAGGTATCGAAGCGGCCGATGTGTTGCCGTAGTGTTCGATGTTGACAAGCACCTTCTCAGCGGGGACACCGGCGCGGTCGGCGACGGCTTCGATGATGCGTAGGTTGGCCTGATGAGGGACAAGGTAGTCAATATCATCGACTGACAGGCTGTTGCGTTTCATCACATCGAGCGATGAGGTGAGCATATCGGTCACCGCGTGCTTGTAGACGTGGCGTCCTTCCTGATACACAAAGTGCTCCTCGGCGTCGATGCTTTCGTGAGAGGCGGGTTTTACCGAACCGCCGGCTTTCATCACGAGGTGTTCGAGACCTTCGCCATCGACATGGAACACTCCGTCGATGATGCCTACCGTCTTCTCAGTCGGCTCGATTAACATGGCACCGGCCGCGTCGCCAAACAGCGGGCAGGTCGAGCGGTCGTTGTAGTTAGTCATCGACGACATTTTTTCGGCGGCGACGACAACTATCTTTTTGCGCATTCCGGACCGGATGTAGGCCGCCGCATCCTGCAGTGCGACGAGAAATCCGGCGCAAGCGGCTTGAATATCGTAGGCGTAAGAGTTTTTCAGCCCGCACTGGTGGGCGATTATGGAGCCTGTTGATGGGAAGCGGTAGTCGGGATTGGATGTGGCGCAAATCAGGAGGTCAACATCTTCGGGTTTTGTTCCGGTTGATTCAAGAAGTCTGTTAACGGCTTTGATGCCCATGAACGAAGACCCGGCACCTTCTTGGCGCAGAATGCGGCGTTGCTTGATTCCGACGCGTGTCGTAATCCATTCGTCATTCGTGTCGACAATCTTCGACAGCATATCGTTGTCGAGGATGTCGTCAGGGACGTAGGAAGCCACGCCTGAAATTCGTGCGTTCAGCATAAAAATTTTGATGTTTAGGTTTTGACGTTAAATTCAGCCGTGACGCTTTGGCAGGTCTGACGGGAGAATTATGTCGTTGTTCGCAATGGAATGGGTATGTGACAGATAGCCCCCCGCGTCCGCTATCTCTTTGACCGGAGTCGCGGCGGGGAGGTTTATCTTATTTCTTTTTGTGAAAAGCAGCACTCATCGAAGAACGCCGGCCTGTTTACACAGCGGCTGCTTTCTCGATGGCGAGTTTTCCGCGATAGTAACCACATTCACCGCAGACGGTGTGGTACACGTGCCAAGCGCCACAGTTGGGGCAAACGGCCAGTGTGGGCATAGCTGCCTTGTCGTGAGTTCTACGCTTCGCAGTTCTGGTCTTTGATTGTTTTCGTTTAGGATGTGCCATTTTAGTTATTGTTATTTAGTTATTGTCATTCAGTTTCTTTAGCTCGTCCCAACGTGAGTCGGTGGGGGTGTCGGATGCGCTCCCCATATCGTCAATTTCGTCGAAAAACTCGTCATCGAGTGTTTGCTCGTCATCGTCGATGGGACGCGCGCGGTGTTTTTTCAGAATCGCGCTCATGGCCCTGTTGCATTTACCGAGCGGGTGGACGTGCTTGATGGGAATCGCCAAAGCCACCGTGTCGTAAATCATATAAGCCACGTTGAGATAATTATCGCTCTCGGGTATTTCAAGCAGTTCATCAGACTCGTCGTTGTAGCAGTCGCCATATTTCACGGCTATGTGATATGGCGCGTCGATAGGCAGCACGAGATCGTCGAGGCATCGGTCGCACAATAGCGTGACGCTGCCCGTGATTGCGAAATCGAGATTGTAAATTCCGCCGCGGTGCACCACAGTGAGCTTTACGTCGAGGTCGGCCTCACGCACGTCGGCGTTTTCCATATTTGTGAAAAACGTCTTATCCAGATGGTAGTCGAATGTTTCGACACCTTCGGGCATACTTTTAAGCTGTAGTTTAAATTCCGAAAACTTTCCCACGGCAATCGATGGTTGAAAAAACTGTGCAAAGTTAGCCAATATCTTCAAAATAACCAACTTTTATTTCAAAATTGCATCCCGAACTCACAAATCAGCCCAAAAGAGACCACACAGTAGTAGTGCCTGACTTTTTCGGTGAAGGGCAAAATCTAGAGGTTTGGCAGCTCGGCTGGGATATCGAATATAAGATAGAGGCAAAAACGTCTGTCTCACGTAAACTGTTCGAATACTATGTGGAAGAACGTAGTAGGAATCTTATCTTCTACTACGTAAAAGATGGAAATTTCTACGGTATCCATTCAGAGGACTGCCCTACGCCGGTGTTTATCTTCAAGAAAGACCAATCCGAAAAATACCCTATTGACCAGCTTATAGGAGACACTCACGATTATGTAGACGGAGAGATTCTCTTCAATGTTCCATGCGACCAAAAGGTATGGGACGTTGCGAAAATTGACGGCAAATCGCTTGAGGAGGTCCTTCAAGACTCATACATAGTCAATATAAGCTAATCAAGATTATCCGACGGAGGTTCTAATCCAGAGTTTTCATCTTCCTTATTGAAGAAGTCTTATACTTCTTTGAAGGAAAGATGAATATTTCGGAGGAAAAATTATATATCATGAATTTTGGACAAACAAACTCCATTTTTGTGGTTAAAAGATGTAATTTGGATAAACAAACCGCGACATCTTAGGTCATAAAACAACACGGGACAAACAAATTATTTTTGCTTATCCCGTGGGTATCAGGTAAATATGAGATTATTTTCCTTTAGTACTCGTCCTCGTTGAAGAAGAAGTCTTCTTTGCTGGGGTAGTCGGGCCAGATATCTTCGATACATTCATAAGTGTCGCCCTCATCCTCCATCTCCTGTAGGTTTTCGATGACTTCGAGAGGCGCGCCCGACCGCATCGCATAGTCAATCAGTTCCTCTTTGGTTGCCGGCCACGGTGCGTCTTCGAGCTTCGAGGCCAATTCAAGTGTCCAATACATAGTGTCTATTCGTGTGATGTAAAAAATGGGTTTTGTCGTTATTTATTTTGGTGGCGCAAAAGTAGTCATTTTCCTATAACTAACAATCTTTATTCCAAAATATTTCTTCGACTTGCGCGTTGACGTTCATGAATCGCGCGAGGACGAACAGGTAGTCGCTTAGTCGGTTTATGAATTTTAGGAGTATCGGGTCGACGTAGGTTATGTCGGAAATGTTGACAATGCGCCGTTCGCTGCGGCGGCACATTGTGCGGCAGACATGGGCGTGCGCGGCTGTGCGCGTGCCTGCGGGTAGTACGAAGTTGTGGAGCGGGGGGAGTTGCGAGTCGAGCGAGTCAATCATTGTCTCTATGCGCTCGATGTCGTCGCTCGACAGGCCGTTGCATTGTGTCATGTCGCCGTCGGGGTTATCGGTCGCGAGGTATGCGCCGATGTTAAACAGTTTGTTTTGCACGAAGTGGAGCAGGTCGACCTGTTCGGGTCCGAGAGTCGATGACGTGGCGAGCAGGCCGAGGTTTGAATTGAGTTCATCGACCGAGCCGTAGGCTTCGATGCGTATGTCGTTTTTCTTAACGCGTTTTCCGCCGACGAGCGACGTTGCGCCGGTGTCGCCGGTGCGTGTGTAGACAGGACTTCTTTTCATTTTTAATTTTGGTTTTTGATTTCGTTTTCAATCATAGCGCGGCACTCGTCAGCGTCGCTGGCCACTTTTATGCGGTCGAGTTGCCTGGGGTCGAGCAGGGAGTGGTCGACCATAAGCCTCAGCTGCTGGAGTGTCGGGTCATAGAGACCGTCGTGGTTTAGCACAATGATGGGTTTGTGCATATCGGAAGTGAACGTGAGGAATGAGAATGTCGAAATCCATTCGTCGAGCGTGCCGTACCCCCCGGGCAAAACGACGAATATGTCACTCATAAGCTCCATCTTGGCCTTACGGTCGTTGAGGTCGAAAGCGAGGACGTTTTCGTCGTTGACGGGATTGATGTAGTCTTTGCGCTTGATTGGCACCACGCCCACCACTCGCCCGCCTGCCGCCTTCGCAGCTTCGGCGGCTACGCGCATCATACCGAGGTTGATACCGCCGTAGACCATGGTGCATCCCAATTCGGCCACGCAACGCCCAATCAGTTCGGCGTCACGCCGGTACGCGGCAGAAATGTCGTCTTTGGATGAACAATATACAGCTATTCTCATTTTAACACTTATTGTTTGGGGACGCAAAAATATGTAAATTATTCCGAGTGGCAATGAATTGTCAACGCTGTTAGATATTATTAACGAAAAATTTCCGTAATTGCGCCGCGGGGCTATCGGAACGGTACATTTTTTGTAACTTTGCGGGGCATGAAAAGATTTGATTTTGAAATAATGGCCCCCGTGGGGAGCTTTGAGTCGCTCCACGCCGCTATCCAAAGCGGGGCCGATGCCATATATTTCGGTGTCGAGGGGCTTAACATGAGGGCGCGGTCGTCGGTTAACTTCACGCTTGATGATTTGCGTTCGATTGCCGCGGTTTGCTCCGAACATGGCGTGAAAAGCTATCTGACAGTCAACACTGTGCTTTATGACAACGATTTGTCCACTTGCCATGCGATTATCGATGCAGTCAAGGAGTCGGGAGTTTCAGCCATAATCGCCTCTGACATCGCGGCTGTCCTCTATGCCCGTTCAGTGGGTGTCGAAGTCCACATATCGACGCAGTGCAACATCACCAACATCGAAGCGGTGAAGTTCTATGCGCAGTGGGCCGACGTTGTGGTGCTTGCCCGCGAGCTGAATCTCGACCAGGTATCTGCCATTTCCAAGGCGATTATCGAGGATGATGTGCGCGGTCCGGGGGGTGAGCTTGTAAGAATCGAGATGTTTTGCCACGGAGCATTGTGCATGGCGGTGTCGGGCAAGTGCTATCTGAGCCTTCACGAGATGAACTCGAGTGCCAACCGTGGTGCTTGCACCCAGATATGCCGCCGGAGCTACACTGTCCGCGACCGCGAGACCGGCGATGAGCTTGATGTCGAGAACAAATACATCATGTCGCCCAAAGATTTGAAGACGATTCATTTCATCAACAAGATGGTCGACGCCGGGGTTAGGGTGTTCAAAATCGAGGGCCGCGCCCGTGGTCCCGAATATGTCAAGACCGCCGTGGAGTGCTATGACGAGGCTTTGCGCGCCGTCTGCGACGGCAGCTATGACGATAATCTCATAGCCGACTGGGATGAGCGTCTTGGCCGCATATTCAATCGTGGATTCTGGAACGGCTATTATCTCGGACAGCGTCTTGGCGAGTGGTCGAGCAAATATGGCTCATCGGCTACGCGTGTCAAGGTCTATGCCGCCAAGGGTGTGCGCTATTTCTCCAATATCGGTGTGGCAGAGTTCTTGATGGAGAGCGGGGAATTGTCGGTTGGCGATGAGATTGTTATCACCGGGCCTACCACCGGCGCACTCATCATCAAGGTCGAGGAAATCCGTGTGGGGCTAAAGCCTGTGGAGCGGGCTGTCAAAGGTGACAGCTTCTCGATTCCGGTGCCCGCCAAGATAAGGCCGAGCGACCGCTTGTATCTATGGAAAGACACAGGCGTCAAACCTTAGTGAGAATTAATGTCTGAAAATGGCGCGAATCCGTTGAGCGTCAGTTCCGATGATTTGGGTTGAGACTTCGGCCGTAGCGGCAATATTGATGGAATAGTTGGTAGATTAGCAAAAAACAATTAATTTTGGCCAATAATTCCGATTAGATGCGACGTCTCATTCCGCTCATAGTGTTCTGCGTTACGGCCATAGCCACGGCTGTGGCAGCCAATGGCTGGGAGGCTACCGACAAAATCACGCCGGCGGCCGAGCGGGCTGTCGCCGAACGCACCGACGCTGATACCCCTGAGGTATGGGTGAAAGACGGGTACATCTACATCTCATCGCAGCGGCCTGTTACGGTCAAGATTTTCTCGATTCTCGGCCAGCAGATTTCACAAGAGTCAGTCCCGGCGGGGACTTACCGTCTGCATCTTGCGTCGCGCGGCATTTATATCCTCCGTGCCGGCACCCTCACGCGCCGCATCACCCTCTGATTTTTGTGTACATTAGCGGTTTGCGGGAATCCCCCTCCCCTACTCCTGGCAGCAGTCCGTGATGTTTGGGGTTTGGCTGTTATGTTGTATCTTTGTGGAGCGAAATAATTACGAATTGTCATGAGCAACGACTTGAATAGCGATATTTGTATAGGTTTTCCTGCCGGGGAGAGATTGGTGACGGATTTGCCGATGAGCGAGATGGGGGTGTCGCTTGCCGATGCTTTGCGCCGCCGTGTGGTGGTGCTCGACGGCGCGATGGGTACGATGATTCAACGGCTTGGCCTGACGGAAGCGGATTTCCGCGGGAAGCTGTTCGCTGATTGGCCCGTAGCCCTGACGGGGTGCAACGATATTCTTTGCTTGACTTGCCGTGAACACGTCCTAAAAATACATTCCGATTATATTGCTGCCGGTGCTGACGTGATTGAGACCAATTCGTTCAACGCCAACGCTATTTCGATGGCCGACTATGACCTTGCCGACCGCGTCAGAGAGATAAATCTCGCCGCGGCATCCATTGCCCGCGAAGCCGCCGATGAAGCCATGTCGCGCGAACCGGGGAGAGAGTGCTGGGTGGCAGGTAGCGTCGGCCCGACAAGCAAGTCGCTCTCGATGGCGCAAGGGCTTGACGAGAACCCCGGCGACGCATTGACATGGGACGGCTTAGTAACCGCTTATTTCACGCAGATGGTGGCGTTGATAGATGGTGGCGTTGACCTGCTGTTGATAGAGACCGTATTTGACGGGCTCAACGCGAAGGCGGCTGTCTATGCGGCCCGGCGCGCTATGGAAGCCGCCGGCCGACGCTTGCCGCTGATGGTGTCGGTCACCCTCACCGAGAGCGGCCGCACGCTGTCGGGGCAGACTCTTGATGCCTTTCTTGCCTCAGTGTCTCACGCCACGCCGGTGGCGGTAGCCCTGAATTGCGGTTTCGGAGCCGACGGCATGATTCGCTATGTCGAGGCTTTACAGACATACCCGTCGCCTTTGGCCATATACCCGAACGCCGGTCTGCCCAACCAGTTCGGAGAGTACGACGAGACCCCGTCGACGATGGCTGCGAAACTTGGGCCATTGCTTGAGGGGGGTATGCTCAACATGGTGGGCGGGTGCTGCGGCACGACCCCGGAGCATATCAGAGCGATAGCCGAAATAGCGGGCAAATCGCCCGCAAGAGCCGTGCCGCAGCCGAGCCATGAGATGACGATAGCCGGATTGGAGTCGGTCACCGTGTCGCCCGACCGCAACTTCATGAACATCGGCGAGCGTTGCAACGTAGCCGGAAGCCGTAAGTTTTTGAGGCTCATCAAGGAGAAAAACATGGAGGAGGCCATCGGCATAGCCCGCGGCCAGGTCGAGGCTGGTGCGCAGGTCGTTGATGTCAACATGGACGATGCCATGCTCGACGCGCCCGCCGAAATAGCCGCTTTTATCAGCAGGGTCGGGATGGACCCCGATGTAGCGCGAGTGCCGATGATGATTGACTCATCGTCGTGGGACGCGGTTATTGCCGGCTTGAAACATGTGCAGGGGCGACCGATAGTCAATTCCATCAGTCTGAAAGAGGGTGAGGCGAAATTTATAGCTCATGCCATGGCTGTCCGCGAGATGGGCGCCGCCGTGGTTGTGATGGCGTTTGACGAACAGGGGCAGGCCGATACCCTCGAGCGCAAAATCGAGGTGTGTCGCCGGGCTTACGGTCTGCTGACCGAAGCCGGTTTCCCCGCCGAAGATATTATATTTGACCCCAATGTACTGGCCGTCGCCACCGGCATAGAGTCGCACGACAATTACGCCCTTGATTTTCTCGGCGCTTTGTCGTGGATTAAGGGGGATCTGCCGCTTGCCAAGGTCAGCGGCGGCCTCAGCAACCTGTCATTCTCATTCCGCGGCAACAACTATGTGCGCGAGGCGATGCACTCGGTGTTTCTTTATCATGCGATAGCCCGCGGGATGGATATGGCCATCGTCAACGCCGCGGCCATCGTCCCTGTCGACGACGTGCCCGCCGATTTGCGCAAGGCGGTCGAGGATGTGCTTTTCAACACCGATGCCGGTGCGACCGAGCGGCTTATAGAAATAGCTGAGCGGATAAAAAACGAGCGAGCCGGCGAGGGACACACGACACCGGGCACGGACACCGCAAGTGAGGCCAAGTCGGCTTCTGAACGGCTCGAAGTAATGGTGCGCCGCGGGGTCACGGACGGCATAGAGACTTTGCTCGCAGAGGTCATGACCGAGCTTGGAAGTGCGGTGAAGGTTATCGACGGCCCTTTGATGGAGGGGATGAACACCGTAGGCCGACTGTTCGGCGATGGGAAGATGTTCCTGCCGCAGGTGGTCAAGAGTGCCCACGCCATGAAACAGGCTGTCGCGTGGCTCACGCCCCATATCGAGCGCGAGAAAGCCGCGTCGGGTGGAGGCGCGTCGGCGGGCAAGATGGTGATTGCCACCGTGAAAGGCGATGTGCACGACATCGGCAAAAACATCGTTGATGTAATCATGAGATGCAATGGGTTTGAGATGGTTGACCTCGGGGTAATGGTTCCGGGGGAGGATATAGTGGACCGCGCCCAGCGTGAGAACGCCGATTTCGTAGGGCTGAGCGGACTAATAACCCCCTCGCTTGAGGAGATGTGCCGCGTTGCCCGGCTGATGGAACGCCGCGGCATGAGAATCCCGCTTATGATTGGCGGTGCTACCACTTCGGCTCTGCACACGGCTGTCAAGATAGCCCCATGCTATGGCGGGCCGGTGATTTATACCCGCGACGCGGCGATGATGCCAGTGGTGGCGCAACGGCTGATGAACCCGTCGGCCCGTGAGGAGGCTCTCGCCGAGGTGGCCGACGAGCAGCAACGGCTGAGACTGTGCCACGAGCGTCAACAGTCGCTCTACACGATAGCCGAGGCCCGCGCCCGCGCCCCGAAGTTGCAATATACCCCTGAATCGCTACAGCCCGTTCACCCGGGACTGCATGACCTCCTCATTCCTGTGGCCGAGGCACGCGGACTGATTAACTGGCGCGCGTTTTTCGCCGCTTGGAAACTTGACGCATCAATTGCCGAGGTGGCTGAGATAGGCGGCTGCGACCATTGCAGGGCGCAGTGGTTGGCATCCAAACCCGTGGGACAACGCGCCCATGCCGCCGAGGGTATGCAGCTATGGAAAGAGGCGAACAGGGCACTCGACAGCATAGGCCGCAAAGTCAAAGATTTGAAAGCGAGAGTAATCATTTGCCCGGCGGGAAGCCGCGGGGACGACATCATATATGAGCATGACGGCGTGCGCCACACGCTCCCCACGCTGCGCCAGCAGTCGCACGACGGAGAGAAACCTCGCGCGGCTTTGGCCGATTTCATCGCACCGGTCGGCTCCGACGGCTCGTTGTGTGACCATATCGGCCTTTTCGCCGTCACAGTCGGCCCTGACATCCAGGCGATAATCGACCGCCGCAAAGAGATTGGCGACGACTATGGGGCATTGCTTTATCAGAGCGTGGCCGACCGTCTGGTCGAAGCCGCAACCGAACTGATGCACAAGCGCGTCAGGCGCGAGCTATGGGGGTATGCCGCCGCGGGAACTGAGGACGACAACCCCCGAAATCTGTTGAGGCAATATTATCAAGGGATAAGGCCTGCCATCGGTTACCCGTCGCTGCCCGACCAGTCACTAATTTTCGACGCAGACAAATCGCTACATTACAATGAGTTGGGAATATCGCTGACTGAAAACGGGGCCATGAGTCCACCGGCATCGACAACCGGGTTTATATTCGCACACCCCGACAGCCGTTATTTCCATCTCGGCAATGTGGGCGATGACCAGCGCGACGACTACGCCGCCCGCCGCGGCCTCAGCCGCACCGCCATCGACCGCTTCCTGCCCCCGCAATAGCCGATTTGATGCTCAAGATAACGAAGTGAAATGAACCGCACCCCAAAAGTCTTTTGTCTAACTCTTGGGGTGCAGTTGAGTATTGACTCAGCCTCTCATGTATTTGGAGACTGAATGTAGGTTTTCTTAGGGTCTTACCTCATAATAGGGGATGTCGACGAGTTTGATGCCGAATTTCAGCGCGCTATATGGCTTGATGATGCCGCTGTTAGACGCTCCGTAGCCCTGCTGATAGGGAATCAGCACCTCGCAGGTGTCACCGACGCGCATATCTTCGAGAGCTATCGTCCACCCTTGTATGACCTTGTTGCAGGCCGTGCGGTAGATGCTGTCGGCTGGCTCCTGGCGCAGATATGACGAGTCAAACGGTTCGTCGTTATAGAGACGACCGATGTATTTTACGTCAACAGTGCTGGTGAACAGCGGGGATAGCTTCCCCTCGGTCAGCCGGCGGTCGTTGAAATAGTGGATGAGAACGTAGGCCGCAGTATCCCATGAGGGAACCACTTTGGTATAGTAGGGGGTTCCGTCGGGATTGGTGAGGGAGGCTTGTTCGGTGAGCCATACCTCGTTGGCCTCGCGCCAGTCGGCGTAATCGTCCCACGTTTTGTCATCGTCGCTGCACGCTACGGCGAGCATAGCGACGAGCATGATGAAAATCGGTAATTTTTTCATTGTCAAAATTCAACTTTGGGGGCATTCTGCGCACCCTCCTCGGCTTTGAACATCTGTCGTGCCGAGAAGCCGAACACTCCTGCGAAGATGCTTGCGGGGAAACGGCGTATCTTCACGTTATAGCCCTTGACCGCCTCGTTGTAGCGGGTGCGCTCGGTTGCGATGCGGTTTTCGGTGCCTTCGAGCTGTGTCTGCAAGTCAAGGAAGTTTTGGTTAGCTTTCAGGTCGGGGTAGGCTTCTCGCACGGCGTTGACATAGATGTCGAGCGCGCCTTTCAGACGGTTTTGGGCCGACTGATATTTCTCAAATCCTTCGGGAGTGGCCTGCGCGTCCTCGGCTGTCACGCTCTGCGCCTCGTTGTAGGCATTGGTCAGCCCGGCGCGTGCGTTGGTCACGGCTTCGAGTGTGCTGCTTTCGTGGGCGGCGTAACCTTTGACTGTGTTGACCAGGTTGGGGATAAGGTCGGCGCGGCGTTGATACTGGTTCTCCACGTTCGCCCAAGTCTGGTTAACCTCCTCATCGAGATTGACCATGCCGTTGTAACTGTTGCAGCCGGCAACTCCGAGTATTAGGAGCAGAACGACGACTACAAGTCCGATTATTGATGATTTTTTCATAATTAACAGTGAGTTTAGAGTTGTTATTATCTTACCTCCATCGGAGGGACGGGAGTTTAGCCGAGTTTGCGGAGCAAGGCGTTGAGGCTCACGCGGTCATGAATCAGACGGTGGAGGTCGGCTATCGCCACGCGGGTCTGCTCCATCGAGTCGCGCTCGCGCAGGGTCACGGTGTTGTCCTCAAGCGTCTGGTGGTCGACGGTGATACAGAAGGGTGTGCCTATAGCGTCTTGACGGCGGTAACGCTTGCCGATGGAGTCTTTCTCCTCGTAGTGGGTGGTGAAGTCAAACTTCAGGTCGTTGACAATCTCGCGAGCCTTATCGGGCAGCCCGTCTTTGCGCACGAGCGGCATCACGGCGCATTTCACGGGCGCGAGGGCTTCGGGCAGATGGAGCACCACGCGGGTGTCGCCGCCGGGCAGAGCTTGTTCCTCGTACGATGAGCAGAGGACGCTTAGGAACATTCGGTCTACGCCAATCGAAGTTTCGATAACATAGGGGGTGTAGCTCTCGTTAAGCTCGGGATCGAAGTATTGGATTTTCTTCCCGGAGAATTTTTCGTGCTGCGAAAGGTCGAAGTTTGTGCGCGAGTGGATACCCTCTACCTCCTTGAACCCGAACGGCATTTCAAATTCGATGTCGGTGGCGGCGTTGGCATAATGAGCCAGTTTGTCGTGGTCGTGGTAGCGGTATTTCTCGTCGCCGAGGCCGAGGGCTTTGTGCCATTTCAAGCGGGTTTCTTTCCACTGTGCGAACCATTTGAGCTCCTCGCCGGGGCGCACGAAAAATTGCATCTCCATCTGCTCAAATTCGCGCATACGGAAGATGAATTGACGAGCAACGATTTCGTTGCGGAAGGCTTTACCAATCTGGGCGATACCAAAGGGGATGCGCATACGACCGGTTTTCTGCACGTTGAGGTAGTTGACAAAGATGCCCTGTGCCGTCTCGGGGCGAAGATAAACCGTCATCGCGCCGTCGGCGGTGGAGCCCATCTCGGTCTTGAACATTAGGTTGAACTGGCGCACTTCAGTCCAGTTTTTCGTGCCTGAAATGGGGCAGACTATCTCCTGGTCGATGATTATCTGACGCAATTCGTTGAGGTCATTGTCGTTCATCGCTTTTGCGAAACGCTCATGAAGGGCGTCGCGCTTGGCTTTGTGCTCAAGCACGCGAGGGTTGGTCTCGCGGTAAAGAGCTTCGTCAAACGAATCTCCGAAACGCTTGCGGGCCTTTGCCACCTCCTTTTCGATTTTGTCGTCCATTTTGGCGAGTTCATCCTCGATGAGGACATCGGCGCGGTAACGCTTCTTGGAGTCGCGGTTGTCAATCAATGGGTCATTGAAAGCGTCGACGTGACCCGATGCTTTCCAGATTGTCGGGTGCATGAAAATCGCCGAGTCGATGCCCACGATATTTTCATGGAGCAGGGTCATGGCATCCCACCAATAGCGTTTGATATTGTTTTTTAGCTCCACTCCGTTCTGACCGTAGTCATAAACGGCTGAAAGCCCGTCGTAAATCTCACTCGATTGAAAAACAAAACCGTATTCCTTGGCGTGTGAAACGATTTTTTTGAAAACATCTTCTTGTTGAGCCATAAATCTATGTTGTGTTTAGTTTTAGTGGACCGACGGGGACGCCCCGCAGGGTGCGGAGTCCCGTCAGGAATGTGCAAATTTACAACTTTTCCATGAAACCGCAAATCGGTCACAGAGATACCAATAAAAAATAGCGGTGCTGTGTCACAATCAATTATGACACAGCACCGCATTTGGGGTAGAGCCAATGTGATTATTTGTTGTCTTTAATCACAATCGGTATGATTTCGGAGCTGATGCTCTTGTTGGAAAGTTTCGGAGCAGACGATTCTCCGCGGCCTACCAATTCCTCTATGATACTGTCAAGAATGTAATCGAAGTCAGAGAAACTTGCCGTTAACGAGGTGGAATGAATCACATTTTTCTGTCCGTTGAACACAGACCAGTCCCCCCCATTAAAATGACTGCTGCCGTTGGGGGCAAACAAGATGAGGCGGCGTCCCGTAGGAAGTGTGTTCCATTTATCCATTACCATTTCCGGCGTCAGAACCGTGTAGCCCTGCCCGATAAGATAGGGCGCATCTGTCCAAAGTATAACCACTTGACGATGATAACCATCGTCAGTAGCACCTTCAAGCGCACCGAATGCGCCCATCAATGCTTCAAGACCGCTTTCGGGAATGTCGCCACCTTCGTCAGCGTACAATCCGTTGACAAACGAGCTGAAATCTGAGCTTTGGGCCGGGAGGTTAAAGAACCCGCTTTCATTCCACCAACGCGTGCCGTCTACATTGACATCTTGAAATGCTATAACCTTGCAATTCAATCCCTCAAGTTCAATGCCTTTGTTCACGCATTTGTCGTTGAAAGAGCCATAAAAGCTTAATGCGTTGCTTTTCACAGTGCTAATTATATCCCTCATAGAGCCGGTGACATCAATGCACATCACCACATCTACATGCAGGCGGTTATCTCCAGTGGTGAATTCCTTAATCACAGAATCGTATGCTATTTCGGCGTTGGGGTCGCCATACCTAAAGATCAGATCGCCGTGGTCTGTCGAGTTAAACTTATAATAAGCACGGTAATAGTATGTGGTGTTTGCTTTGAGTCCCCTGAAGTCTACGTCAAAGTGAGTTGAGATACCATCCTGATGCCCTATCCCGGAATATTCGGCACTCTCTACATATAGCTTGTTGGGGTCTTTGTCGCAGACGATGCCATATGTGCCATATTGGTCAAATGTCGGTGACGCACAATGGATTGTGCCGCTGAGGGTACACGAGGTACCACCCACCTTAAACGAGGCCTTACCCGTCCAAAGGGCTATGGAATAGCGCACCTTCACAACAATCACTAAATAATTGTCGGTGACATCTTGGACGAAATCGGCATCGCCTTCATCATCAAGAAGACCGTTGTCGATAAGGTCTTGGAGGGTCGAATCGGGGTCTTGTGCCAGTTGCATATAGCAAAGTTTCTTGAACGTGTCGACTATGGCTTTATACTCAGCGGGGATGTCGGCGTTGTCAAGCAGATATACCACTAACGCTAAACGCGTCTGGAAGAAATAGGCGTAATTGCCATCGGCTATGGCTTTAAGCATTTCCTCGCGGTTATACTCTACAGTCGTGACGTAGCGGTAGTCAGTGCCAGTTGAGAGCGAAAGCTCAAGAACTTCATCGTTGAGAAAATTGAAGTAAAGAGTGTTGTCGCCGACTACAATTTGAGACGGAAGCCCTTCGTCAGAGAAAAACAAATAGACGATGTTGCTTCGATCTGTTGACATGATGCTCAAGCAAGGAGTGTTTTCTGCCTCTTCTTCGCTTAGCGATTTGCTTTTTGAAAATACCGATGCCGACGTAAGTCCTTTGCCAAGCACATAACCTTCGGACGAAACGTACCCTTCGTCCCATGTTGAACCAAGCATTTCAGGGGTCAGTGCCACCATGCCATCCATCTCAGAAACAGCTTTTTCCAAACTGTTAGTCGGCCCATCGTCGCCGTCGGAGCACGCAGGTAAAATCAGGCTGATAGCTGCCGCAAATGCGGCGAATAGAAAAAAGTTCCACTTTTTCATTTTGTTGATGTTTTTAAGATAAATATTGTGACAAAAAGGTTTACTGCGCGAAGATACCGGCCAAGACGCAATTTACCCCCCCCAATTGTTAAAAAATATTAACCACCCTGAGGGGCCGGCATCTTTGAAAATAGGTATATTTCTATGCGCCATTAATGAGTAGACATATTTTCAACTGTTTTCAAGTGTAAGCGTAACACAATTTTTGAATAAAAACGAACTCGGATTGTCAGAGAATCAAATTTTTCTTAAATTTGTAGGAAAGAATCCCTATTTGTAGGGGATAAATTCCTGCGGTCCATTATTTGGGCTGTCAATAACCTTGAAACTTGCCAATTCATAATGAGCGACGAAAATATCACTATCGACGAGTTGTCCCATGAGCAACCTGACGAATCGGGCTTTGATGCCGCCGGGGAAAGCCCTGTCAAGAGCCAGCAAGTAACAGTCGACACTACCGACGACGTTGTGCGCCATCAGCTGCGCGGTATGTTTCAGAGCTGGTTTCTCGACTATGCCTCCTACGTCATCCTTGAGCGCGCCGTCCCCCACATCGACGATGGTCTGAAGCCGGTGCAGAGACGCATACTCCACTCAATGGAGACACTTGACGACGGACGGTTTAACAAGGTAGCGAACATCGTCGGGAACACCATGCAATATCATCCGCATGGCGACCAGTCGATTAACGACGCGCTCGTGCAGTTGGGGCAGAAGGAGTTGCTTGTAGACACGCAAGGTAACTGGGGCAACATACTTACCGGGGCCTCGGCGGCCGCCGGACGCTATATCGAGGCGCGGTTGTCGTCGTTCGCCCTTGAGACACTGTTCAACCCCAAAATCACGGAGTGGACCCTGTCGTATGATGGCCGCAAACGCGAGCCGGTTACGCTCCCCGTGAAATTCCCCCTGCTGCTCATGCAGGGTGTCGAGGGTATAGCTGTCGGCTTGTCGTCAAAGATACTCCCTCATAATTTCAACGAAATCCTCGATGCGGCTGTCGCTCATCTTCGCGGCGAGGAGTTCACGCTCTACCCCGATTTCCCCACCGGCGGATTCATCGACGTGTCGCGTTACAATGACGGTGAGCGCGGAGGCGCGGTGAAAGTGAGAGCGAAAATCGAGAAAATCGACAACAAGACACTCGCCATCACCGAGATTCCCTACGGCAAAACGACCGGCGGCATCATCGACTCGATTCTGAAAGCTTTTGAGAAAGGTAAAATCAAAATCAGGAAAATCGACGACAACACAGCCGACACGGCTCGCATCCTCGTCCATCTTATCCCGGGGACATCGAGCGACAAGACCATCGACGCTCTCTATGCGTTTACCGACTGCGAGGTGAGCATATCACCCAACTGCTGCGTCATCAAGGATAAAAAGCCCCATTTCCTCGGCGTCAGCGATGTGTTGCGTCACAGTGTGGAACACACTCGCGATTTGCTCCGCCGGGAGCTGGAGATTCAGCTCGCCGACGTGCGCGAACAGCTGCACTTCGCATCGCTTGAACGCATATTCATCGAGGAGCGCATCTACAAGGATGCCGAGTATGAAAAAGCTGCGTCGCCCGAGGCTGCCATCGCCCATGTGGCAAAGCGGTTGAAGCCGTTCACCGCCGATTTCTACCGCCCGGTAACCGACGATGACATCAAGCGGCTCTTTGAGATACCGATGAAGCGCATATTCCGCTTCAACTCCGACAAGGCCGATGAGACGATTGCGGCCTACAAGGCGCGCATCGAGGGCCTGCTCGACAACCTCGCGCATCTTACCGACTTCACAATAGCCTGGTATGAGGGTCTGAAACGTAAATATGGAGCGTCGTTCCCTCGCCATACCGTGATTAGAGGGTTCGACAACATCGAAGCGGCGAAAGTGGCCGAGGCCAACGAAAAGCTCTACATCAACCGCGAGGAGGGCTTTATAGGCACATCGCTTAAAAAAGATGAGTACATCTGTAATTGCTCGTCGATTGACGATATCATCATCTTCTATAAAGATGGCCGTTACAAAGTGGTAAAGGTGCAGGAAAAACTGTTTGTCGACAAAAACGTGATGTACGTCAACGTGTTCAAGCGCAACGACGCCCGCACTATATACAACGCCATATACCAGAACGGACGAGGCGGTTTCTACTACATGAAGCGTTTCGCGGTCACCGGCGTGACCCGCGACAAAGAGTATAATCTCACCCAGGGCGCGCCCGGCACCAAGGTCGTGTGGTTCACGGCCAACCCCAACGGCGAGGCTGAGGTTGTCAAAGTGACGCTCAAGCCCAAACCACGGCTGAAAATGTTGCAGTTTGACATCAATTTCAGCGAGTTGGCCATAAAGGGAAAACAGTCGCAAGGTAATCTGGTAACCAAAAACGAAGTGCATCGTTTCTCGCTGAAAGAGAAAGGCGCGTCAACGCTCGGAGGCCGCGAGGTGTGGTTTGACCCCGACGTCCTGCGCATCAACTACGATGGCCGCGGCGATTATCTCGGCGAGTTTTCGGGAACCGACCAGATTCTCGTCATATTGAACAACGGCGAATACTACATGACCACGTTTGATGCCGGCAACCACTACGACGACAACATCCTCCGCATCGAGAAGTTCCGCCCCGGTCACGTCTGGACGGCTGTGCTCCACGATGCCGACCAAGGCTACCCATATATCAAACGGTTCACGTTCGAGCCATCGGCGAAGAAACAACGCTATCTTGGCGAGAACGAGAAATCGCGACTGATCATTCTTTCCGACGCTCCCGGAGCGAGGTTTGAGGTGAAATTTGGCGGCGATGACGCTTTCAGGGGCAGCATGGAGATTGACGCTTCCGAGTTCATCGGTGTCAAATCATTCAAGGCCAAGGGTAAACGCGTGTCTAACTATGCCATAGAGTCAATCGTGGAACTTGAGCCGCGCCAGGTCGAGGAAATAGAAGAAGCCGATGAGGTCACCGATGCCGTGATTGACGAGGAGACGGCGCAGACGGCTGAGCCTGAGATGTCCGACGAGGAAGTCCGTGACGAAATTAACGGCCAGCAACGCATATTCTGATGAAAACGCTACTACTCCTGTTATCGTTAATCGCCCTGCTGTCAGTGCCGTGCGCCACGGCCTCGGTGGCCGACAGCGTCAGGCCGTTGCGTCCTGTGGCCGCAGCCTATACCTTTGAGGTGGGAAGCGCTCACCTTGCTGACACCTACCTGTCTCCGCTGAAATATGATGGGTGGTCAGCGGCGTTCCGCTACGAGCGTATGCAAGCCATGAAGTTCGACCCCGAACGCTGGATTATGCGTCTTAGCGCGTCGGTCGAGATTGACCGCACACAAAATCCGGCTCGTAACGCTGTGATGTGGATGGGAGCTATTGATGCGTCATGGGGTATGCTGCGCCGTTGGAGGCTGCCGTGGTCGCTGACTCTCGCCGCCGGCGGCAGCACGGGCGTGAACCTCGGATGCCTGTACAACGACCGCAACGGCAATAATCCCGCCTCGGCTAAAGCCGCCTGGACAGTCAACGCTACCGCCATGGCTGCGTGGAACGTAACACTGGGGCGGCTCCCGGTGACACTCCGCTATCAGCCGACAGTGCCTTTGACCGGTGTCTTTTTCTCTCCCGATTATGGTGAGTTATACTATGAGATATATCTCGGCGACGATTCGGGACTTGCCCACTGCGCCTGGTGGGGCAATTATTTCGCAATGGAAAATCTGCTCACAGCCGACTTGCGTTTCGGCGGCACGTCGCTACGCCTCGGCTACCGCAACTACATACTCTCGACCAAAGTCAACCACATAACCACCCGCATGGTGACCCATGCGTTTGTAATAGGACTGTCGGGCGAATGGCTTTCACTGAACTCACGCCATCCGTTCAATCGCGACGCCCGCGTGATTTCGGCACTTTATTGATGGAGAATGATGAAACGACTGCTACATATCATATATCTGTCGGCCGCGTTTTTGGCGGTGGCCACATCGTGCCATGAGCTGCCCGACTACGACAACGACCAGCGGGGAAACTTCGACGCCCTTTGGCAGATTATCGACCAGCGCTACTGCTTTTTCGCCGAGAAAGAGATAGACTGGAATGAGGTATACTCACGCTATTCCCCGCGCATCAGTGACCGTATGTCGGCCGAGGAGCTGTTTAGCGTCTGCGCCGAGATGCTCGATGAGCTTCAAGACGGGCACGTCAACCTCTCGGCTCCGTTCAACACCTCCTACTACCGCAAATGGTGGAGCGACTACCCTCAGAACTACGATGAGCGTTTAGTGCAGCAATATTATTTCAACTTCAACTACAATTCTACCGGTGCGATAGACTATGGCATCTTGGAGGAAAACATCGGGTATATGCGCTATCCAAGTTTTGAATACGGCATAGGCGAGGGCAATCTTGATGCGGTGCTCAACCATGTCGCCACTTGCGACGGCCTCATCATCGACGTACGCGACAACGGCGGCGGGAATCTCACTAACGTCGAGACGCTCGTGGCGCGCTTCATCAACAAGCGCACCCTTGTCGGCTACATATCCCACAAGACCGGCCCCGGACACGACCAATTCTCCGAACCGAGGGCTTTCCACTACAACCCCGCCACCGGAGGCCATCTGTTATGGAGCAAGCCGGTGGTGGTGCTCACCAACCGTTCCACATACTCAGCCGCCAACAATTTCGTGTCGATAATGAAACTGCTGCCGCAGGTGTATATCGTCGGAGCGACAACAGGCGGCGGTAGCGGTTTGCCATTCTCGTCAGAGCTGCCTTGCGGCTGGGCGGTCAGGCTGTCGGCTTGCTCGGTGCTCGACGCCACCGGGGAATCGACCGAGGGCGGTGTCGACCCGACCGACGGCTGCGCCGTCGACCTTGACCCCATAGCAGCCCTCTCAGGCAGCGACACAATGCTCGACCGCGCCATCGACATTCTCAAATCGTTATAACACTTAAGTATCCATGAACAGAATAGGAAAACTTTACTTCAGATATGGCACCATGGGGTCGGCAAAGACCGCCATGCTCCTCACAACAGCCTACAACTTTGAAGAGCGCAGAATGCGCTATGTGTGTATGAAACCATTTATCGACACACGCGAACACCAAAACGTCATCCGTTCGCGCATAGGCATCGAGCGCGAATGCACTTGGATCTATCAGGACACAGACTTGTACGCCACAGCCCGCGACCTGTTTGAGCAGGTAGGAGCGGTCATCGAGTGGTTTCTCATCGACGAGGCCCAGTTCCTCACCGCCGAGCAAGTCGACCAACTCTCGAGAGTGGTAGATGATTTCGGGTGCAACGTTGTGTGCTACGGGCTGCGCACCGACTTCCAAAGCCACCTCTTCGAAGGGTCGAGACGCCTTTTTGAGATAGCCGACACAATCGACGAGATAAAATCGACCTGCACCTGCGGACACAAAACCATAATTAACGCCCGTATCGACTCCAACGGCGATTTCGTGGAGGAAGGAGCGCAGGTTGAGATTGGCGGCGATGACCGATATATCGCTGTGTGCCGGAAATGCTGGCGCAACAAGCGCATCGAGCAATCCGAGCGCGACATTTTGCCATACCTTTAAACCATTGGCCTCCGCTGATGTCTTATTCGTATTATGAGAAAGTTACTGAATGCGACTATCGCCCTGGCACTGTCGGTGATGACCCTATCGGCCACAAACATTTCCGACGAGACCCTGCACTATAAAGTGATGTTCAAATGGGGTCTGATTAACAAGCAGGCCGGCTCGGCCACGCTGTCGGTGCGTAACGTCGGCGACGAGTACCACACAAAGCTCACCGCCCGCTCAGCGTCATGGGCCGACAGGTTCTACTCCGTGCGCGACACCCTCTCCGGGGTGATACAACGCGAAGGATTCAAACCCCTACGCTACGAGAACGTATCACATGAGGGCGGCGACTTTAAACACGACATCGTCACCTACGACTACTCCGACTCAGGCGTGAAAGCCAATTGCGAGCACAACCGGCGCAAGAAAAAAGAGAAAGGCCTCAAAACGCAGCACAAGGAGATGACATCAGAGGGCATAGCGATGGATATGCTCAGCATGTACTATTATATGCGCTACATCGACTACCCCAAGATGAAACCCGACGAGCAGAAACAACTACACATCTTCTCGGGAAAGCGCAAAGAGCTGTTGTCAATCAAATACCGCGGCGTGCAAAACGTCAAAATCGACGGGAAAGAACACAAATGCTACCACATATCATTCACATTCACCAGCGACGGCGGCAAAAAGACCTCTGACGACATGGACGCATGGATTTCAGCCGACTCCCGCCGCATTCCAATGAAACTCGAAGGCAAACTCCCTGTCGGAAAAGTCCACTGCCTCTACACAGGCTCGTGAGCGTCAGAAACCGTAGGCTATCCCGGCAGTGATACGCATCGCCGGGTCAAATTTGTAACGCTCCGAGGAGCTGAAGATGTTTTTGTACATATCGCTGAAACGTCGGTTTGACAGTTTGGCCGTGCGTCGGTACATATATCCTGCCGAAGCGAAGACGCTGAGCCGCTTGTTGATATAATAGTGGGCCGAGAGCGCGGCCTTAATCATGGTCATAGAGTAGATTTTTGTTGAGCCGTCGATGTTCACCACCGCCGACATACCGTCCATATCAATCGGCGAGAACGATAATTTCCACTTGGGCGAAATCCACATCGAAGCTGTCACGTTGAGTCGTCCCATAAAGTTGACTTTGAAGTCGAACGTGCCTTTGCGTTGCCAGTCGAAATAGACCATCGGTAAAATCATAGGAGCGCCGAACGAGTTGGTCAGACCACCGCCGGCACCGATTGTCAGCGACGGGTTGAGACGGTAGACGGCTACGGCCATGATGTTGGCGAGGATTGAGTGCCAGCGTATGTAGTCGGGCATAGCGTAGATGCCACATCCGGCAGCGGCGATTAATCCCCATTTTTGCGATAGCGGACTCGTGTGTCCGAGAGTTATTCCGGCGTTGATGATTTCGTCGGGGTTGAGAAGCCGCGCGGCGTCGCTGTTGTCGAGCGAAGCGTAGTCGGCGTTGGCCGTCAGAGTCCAGACGGTGGGAAGCGCGCGGTCGGGGTTGCGCTTGATTGAAAGCGGGAATGTGAAGCGTGCCGTGACACGGTCGAGCGAGCTTGAGCCGACTTTGTTGTCATCGCGGTCTTGGAAGTCGGCCGAAGCGACATGGTCGTAGGTTATGGAGCCTTGTGCGGCTGCGTTAAGGAAAGAAGTGACAAGCAGTGTGATAAGCAGATATAATTTCATATTAGCCGGGCTGTCGCATTTTTGCGAGCGTTATTTTTTTAACGAGCGTCGCTGCAAAATGTTGTAGCGATGCGAAAACCTCACGCTAATTTAACTCATCCAACATATAAAGACGTCTGTTTGTAAACAGATTCAGTAATCGACCGACTAAACTGCCATTTTCAGCATTCAGAGACCAGGTTTCAGCAGGCTATCCTTATGGAAAATGGAGCTATAAAGGAAACACACTCACAATCGGCTGGGGCGAGGAATATGATGAAGTATCCAAATTCACGGTGGAAAGCCTATCATCAACAGAAATGCAGCTCCATTACAAATATTCAGAAGATGAATACGTCTACGATTGGGTAGTCACCTTTGTCCGTATAGACTCAGATGACGATGACCATGAGTAGTATCAGCTGCTCCGAGCCGCCTATCGCCAATTTTTTTATTTCCTGAAATAAAAAAATTTAACCGCGCCCCAAAAGTTCTTGCATAACTTTTAGGGCGCGGCTCATTTTGACACAGCCTCTCTTTAAAATTTCACCTGTGATAGCGCTAAAGAATTACTCCACAAGCCGCACCCGTCAGGTGAACTTAAATCATACCAAGTAAAACAATCAGTTGACACGTTGAACGAATTAAAACTGATATAATATGGGTCTCTTGAAATACAAAGGATATACCGGCTCGGTAGAATACAGCGATGAAGACAAATGCTTGTTCGGAAAGGTGCAAGGTCTTCATGGCACTCTTATATCTTACAAAGGCACTACGATAGAGGAGATTACTGATGATTTTCAAGGAGCTATTGATGATTATCTTGTAAGCTGTGAAGAGCGAGGAATAGCTCCGGCCAAACCTTATAGCGGCAAGCTGGTATTACGTATGCCATCAGAGCTTCATGGTAGAGTAGCCGCCGCAGCCTCAGCAGCCGGAACAACCATAAACGACTTCATCAACAACGCCGTGTCGAATGAAGTGGCTCACGTACTTGGATGATTAAAGAAGTGTGCTAAAATAGTGAAAGCGTCTCAGTTTGGATGTCATCTTTCACGGTATCGATCAATCATACTACTGTTAATAAACAATGGACCGGCGAAAAATTAGTTGTTTGTCATGGATATGGTAATTTCCCCGGTATGCCCTCTTGGGCAAAAGAATATGTTGTGATAGGGCAAAAGGGGGACTATGTATTCGCGACCGATAAGCCCGCGACACAATGCGCATTTATGTCAATGGCGATTGAAGGAGCCCCCTTGACCGAAGTTATAGAAACGGCCACTTATAACTCACCTATGTAAGCGATATCGGGGTTTATTGATTGCAAATCTCTAATGAAACCTATTTTGTCTTTAGGCGAAATGACAATCGGAGTTTTTTGCTTGACTAAATAAATTGCAATTCGGTCTAACGAGGCCGCCGGCGCTGAAAGGATAGATCTCGTATCTTTTATTTGCCTGATTTGGTTTATGTCACAACTCGCGATTGAGAATATCCCGCATTTAACCGAGAGAACGTTATCACAAATAACATAACGAATATCAAAAAAAGAGTAGAGCACAAAACAGAGTATTAACGCTTCAACCGTGAGCGCAGTCCACGAAAAATCGCAGGCTAATACGGGAGTCATAGAAATCACAAAGATTCCCACAATGGCACACACAAGCCATATTGAGACTTTCGTTTTATAAACCTTCTTCATCGCATTTAATATTTACCTAAACCGCATACCACCTGCAAAGATGACAAATATATTTGACATCGTAACCCAACCCAAGCTAATACCCGCCTTTATGTACTATTTTGACCCCCAATAAGGGCGCATAGTAATAAACCTGTGTTTAGGCATATATTTTGCAGAGGCGGAAGAGAA
>CAZECG010000011.1:0-90785 GCA_964510535.1 uncultured Muribaculaceae bacterium | reverse complement strand
CCAGCCTCCGGGGCTTCCGCTTTTGTGGCCCCAGCGGGGGCTACTCCGAGCGCTCAGAGCACTCGGAGTACTCCGACAGCCCGGTCAGCCGCAAGACCCGGTTGAATAGCTAATAAACCACCCGGGTTAGCCCCGTCTGACATAAAGTTAACGTTATCGATTCCCGACAGGGAATCCTTTCTGTGTAGTCGGGTATTGCCGTCAGGCAATGCCCGGATGCCGTGACCGCCCCGCGCCCCGCAATCCGCAAAGATTGCTTTCACACCATCTTCCCTCCCCCGGGGTTTGTGGCGATTCAATCCTCGCGGATTGACTTGGTGGGGTGGGGTGCTTGCGCTGCACGGAGATAGTCGGCCTTATCGTCCTCTAATCCCCGGCTATATAAAAAGATTCCCTGTCGGGAATCGCCGCTAGCCGTACATACAAATTTAACAACCACCTTTATACCTCGACCCCTAAATCGCAACAGAGTCCATTTTGCCACACTATTCTAACTATATATAACGTAATGTTAGTTGTTAGTTAAGTTTTACTTTTATAGAATCTTAGGCAGAGTTGTGGGTTGTCATTACATAATTCAGCTGACCATCAAAAATATCCCCCGGTCATGGCCAACTTGCCATTACCGGGGGATATTTTGGACCCGCACACTTTGGCAGTGAGCGGTGTACGGCAAAAGTTATTCTACCTGTTCTAAATCGTTTCTTCTACAGTAGTACTCTATTTCGTCGTAAGTGTTGTAGCCTGTGACGCGTTTGGTCTCTCCCAAATTGCCATCACTGTCCCTTATGGTAGTGTCAACATAATAGTACCATCCATAATTTTTTACATCCGGACAATACCCCACCATCCATGCACCTTCTTTCTGCCGTTGGTACTCATCTTTAAAAGGCTCACAATTATAGCCCGATGTGATGCCGATGTATGTTGAGTAGAGCTTTGTCTCATAATCGTCCTTATCCGCTTTTGAAGCGTGAGAATAGCCGGGCAGGAGGCCAAGCAGTTGAACCTCAATCTGGGTGTTTGAAGTGGGTGACTCTTTGGAATAGTTGAAGTCTTTTATCGATGCAACTTTGGGCATACCTGTAAAGAGGTAAAAGTATTTATTCTCGACCCAACCTGAGTTCATCTTCAAAATGTAAGGGCCAATTGTCTGGGTCTTCTTGTTGGGCTTAGTTACGATGAACCTGACTGCGATGTTTTCGTATGCATCGGATTCATTGATACCGCTTACATCAAATTGCAACGGGACATTCATGACATCGCCTAAGCCGGGATTAACCAGAGCGGCGCCGTCGTTGAAATCATCGGTGAGGAAAGGCATGGTCAAGTTGGTGAGCGTTAGACCCTCATTATATTCTCTTGAGAATACTGTTGGCTTGGAATAGCCGATAAAATGCTCAAGCGCATTTCCCTTCCCCATATCATAGGCAGGCACTGCGTAAAAATCACCTGCCAAAACACCGCCCGGAAGTGTAAACTCATATTCCATGTCATATGTGGAATTGAGATAATCGAATGGTTTGAGTGAAGTGCCGATTATTTTTCCCATGTATTCGCCGGCTTTCAATTCCACCGGCTCTCCATTTTTTATCGCATATCCATCATCTTTCTTATAGATGAGCAGGAATGGTTCGCTGACGGGCTTCTCCGAGAAGGTCTTTTTCTGGAGTGAAACGTTGGCGATGAACGTTGTTGTGCTGTCGGTGGTATTGCGCCAGTCAGTCTTGACGGATGTGGTCAGTTGCGGCCAGTCGTAAATTAGCGTTTGCCAGGTAAAAGGTTTCTCTGCCGCCCACGAGCCCAAGGTCATATCGGTGGTATGTATATCCAATGTTACATCGGCATGGGGGCGTATGCTGAATGTGTAGGTATCGTAGCCTGCCCCATATCGAAGGTTGTAGATATCATATAAGTTCCCCACCGGCTGTTTCTCGCTTGGCATCTTGAAGTCAGAGTATGCTGTATTACTCTTCCATGTGCTTGCGGCTCGTCCGGTGAGCTCGAGGCCAAAGTTCACGATTAGCGTCTCATAGACAGCCAACCCCAATTGGATGTCAGGAATAACCGAAATCCCAAGGGTGGTTGACCGGTCGCCTTTGTTTTCCGGCATCCCATCACTAACATCTTTTAAAAATACATCGTCCCCGGGAAGGTCAAACGACCTGAATTTATCCAGTCCTTCTCTTCGGGAATCAAATTCCAATCCGGCAAGTTTTATAGTGTACTTGTTATAGAATCCTGAAGCCGGGATGTTCTTAACTGACCCATCGAGTTCTATCGACAGAGCGCCACCCAGGTTAATGCTGCATAATACAGGTCCCAATAAGAATTTGGCAAAGCTTAATCTCTTAGGGTGGAAAATAGCAGTGGCGCTTTTTTGTGTTGAAAAAATCGGTATCCTAATTTTGACCCCGATATTCCCGAGTTCCCAAAGTCCACAATAATATTCTATCCATGACTGAAGGGAGACTTTAGCATAATCAGGGCTTTCATCACGGTTTTCATGATATAAACTTTTGATATGGATATGACCGTCGATTTTGAAGTACAAATTGAAGGTTGAGCCAATATAAAAGTCGCCGGTGACATCTGTACATTCGAGGATTGTGTTTAATTTTTCATAATCATCAAGCATATCCAATCCATATATTTTTTTTAACTTGGTGTAAGTCTTGTCTGGATTTTTGTGAAATTCTGCAAAATGTTTCCATTTATCGTACTTAAATTCGGCGAATGTAGTAACTGAGTTATTTTCGCCTAATATTTTGTCCAATTTTTCAGAAAGCCGAGTCAAAAGAAGGTCTGTTTCCACGGTTTGTGAATTGTTGAACCATGACTCAAACTGATCTATATTCTTTGCGGCATCGCGCATAGTAGGTGAAGTCAGAATAACATCACGCATCAACGAGGTGGGCGATTCGCCTTTCCCGGCTCCATATTCAAGCCCTAAGCTGATGGCGGGCATCGATGTCGTCTTGGCTGCATCGCCAATATCTTCGTCATCATCTTCTTCGACAACTGTCCGCATTCCCGTCTTCTTCTTTACCGGTCGGAAAGCGACGGTGTACTTGCCGTAATCGTCACTCAGAGAGGCATCTTCATCGGGAATGGTGTCGAATATGAGATATGCGTTATAGTCCACGTCAAGCCTGTCGTACACATCTTTGAGACTCACCTGGTGGGCTTTGACGATGTAGCCGCTGCCCGACTTCTCAATAACGTCAACCTGGTGGTTGAGACCTTCGGTGAAGATGTCGATCTGGTCGGTGGTGATGTAGCCGCCTTTCTGTGGTATCCATTTCGACGGAGTGTTGTCGGCGAGTGTGTATTCCACGGTGTGTGTGGTGGTGTCTGTCTCCACGTTGCTTATGTAGGTGCGCGACGGTTCTTGATAATAGATTGTGCCTTCGGCGAACTGGTAGGTGATGGTGCCGATGCTGTCACTGATGGTTATGGGAGAAGTGAATCCGTCACCGTTTTCCACTACCTCGCCGCTATAATCTCCCGGGTCTTCCAGATAGAGCGTACATCCTGCAACGAAGACAAGCAGAAAGCTGAGACTGAGGAGCTTCGAAATGTTCTTCATTATAGTATTTCGTGATTTCATCGTCATTTTCTTTTAATGATAGAGTTGGTGGATTAGAAAGTGATGCTGTAGAGACTCGACAGTGTGCCGTAAGCCTCAAGGGCGGTGAATGGGGGCCGCTGCGAGGCGGTATAGAGGCGGTGGCGGCGCTTGTCGTAACATCTGAAGAGCACATTGCCCACATCAGTGTCGGCAAACGACCACAAGCGCATCTCGGCGTAATTGATTCCATGTGCGCTTTTCATGTGTGCCATGCCGGCGAACTCATACCGCACGAACGCTGCAACCTGCTGGTTTACGGTGTCCAACGGTGCGCCGTTGACGGTGATATCGGCGTAGATGACCATGTCAGACTGGCTTTCGTGGCTCAGGTCAATGTCATTCCATCGGTCTATCACTACCACATGGAGGGTGTCGCACAACGACCCGCCGTCACCGAGAACAATGATGTCGGAGGTGCCTGCAGCCTTGGCGAAAACCGAGTCGTTGCGGATGACCACCAGTGAATCCTCCGCATTTAAGTGCGTCCAATACACTGTGGTATTGCTGATACTGTCGGGTGTGAAGTTGACGCTGAGCCTATAACTTTCGCCCACCATAAGACATACGGTGTCTTGCTCCACCTTCATTTGGGTATCGTCAGGCATGACTTCCTCGGTCTCGAAGGTGTAGAAGTCTCCGCACGAGACTAACATCGCAATGGCGAAAAATGTAAGAATATTGAGTAGGTACTTCATGCTTTATTCATATGATGGGTTGGAGATTCTGGTTACTGCTGTGCGACGGCAGGCCGTGTGATTATGACGGTGTTTGACTGTGGACCTCGTCGTCCGTCATCGAAACGCACGCTTATGTAGTACTCCGCGGACTCACCGGGTTCGAGTATCATGTCGGTATAGACAAACTCATTAGGCGCTACATCGGTGACATAAGCGAAGCCGTCCATGCCCGGTGTCTTGCGATAGACACAATAGTAGAACGTGCCTTTGTCCTTCGGCGGCTGTGCGTTCCATGCCAGGCGTGTCTCATGACGTCTGTCGTCGTAGATGCCTTCGAGCTTGAGGGGGAAACCCACATACTTCTCGCGTTCGACGCGGGCATTGACGATGGGTGTCAGGCCTGAAGACACATCCCAAAAGCTGACGGTCTCCACGGCATACTGGTAGATCTCGTTTTTCTGCTCTGGTGTATCGTCGATTTGGAACTTGTAATCGTGCATGCGCACGGTGTCGCCGTCAACGGTGCCGAACTGTTTCCACTCATTCTCTCCGCGTTTGCGCTTGAAGACGACGTAGTGGCTGATGAGCTGGTCGCCGCCGCCTATCCAGCGTATGTGTATCTGCTCGTTATCGACCCACATACTGTCGAGGTGCGCTCGTGATGGTTTCATGATGTTGGGGCGTAGCACCCGCAGGGTGTCGCTTGAATAGCCTTGGTTGTTGTTCCAGTCCACGGCGCGCACAAAGTAGTAGACGTATCGTTGGTCAATGTTGTTTGCCACGGTGTCCATGTAGGCGCGGTCGTAGAGATACTCTTGATTCAGACGCGTGAAGGGATGGTGAGGAGCGTTGGCGAAGAACAACTCATAGTAGCGCACGTCGGTGGTGTCCGGCATATCCCAGTGGAGCAGTATGGTCCCGTCGATGTCGGCATCGGCGCGAAGGTTTGTTGGTGCCACCGGTGGGCGCATGTCAGAGATGTGCATATATTTCGGCATTCCGTATCCCATGTTACCAGCGGTGTCGCAAGCGGCGATGGTTACCATGCTCGAGGGTATGTCTGTGACATCAACGCGCACGATGGTATCAGTGGGCAGAATGTATTTCTTTGAGAGCAGCCGCCACGTCTTCGACTCATCGCGCTCAGTGTAGTAGAGGGCGGTCATGTGGGTGAAATCCGGCTCAAAGGTGTTCTTGTGGAAATGGATGTCGGCATAGATTTTCGCCGCGGGGTCAGTCGTGTCGGGGCGCGTGATTTCTATATAGGATATTTCCGCTCCATACGGCGGTTCGAGGTCGGGATAATGCACGCGATGTATGGGGCTCATCTCGGTCATGTCGCCGAAAGCGTCGTGTGCTTGCACGCGGTACTCGTAGTCGCCAATCAATGGCACGTTGTCCTCATAAATGATGCTTTGGTCTTTTATCGAGAAGTCGAAGGGGGGGAAGTAAGGCTGCTTGTTGACCTTGGTCCACTCCTTTGGCTTATCGCTCGACAATAACGCTTGTCCGCCAACGGGGCGGCGGTATATCTCGAAGAAACCGTTGTGAGGGTCGCTCCAACTGAGCGTGGCTTTGCAGTGCCCGCTGATGCTGTCGCGCAGGTCGACGTCGTAAGCCTGGGGCTTGAACCTCTCGTTTTTCACGTTCTCTGCGATGCCGTTGGTGATGAACACACGTCCGGAGGTATCGGGTATTGACGGCACGATGAAGTAGCTGTAGGTGGCTCCGCGACGCACGTTGCGGTCAGTGAAACGCAGAGCGAGCGCATTTGCCAAGTCGGGGCGCCGCTCGGCAGCGATGTTGGCTCCGATGACGCGCATCTTTTGGTCTTCGCCCACCTCGCTCATTGCCGCGATGGTCTTGGAGTCGTAGGACGTTTCCTGAGGTGTCAGCTCTCCGGCACCGTAGAGCGAACCCATGGCGAGGTATGCAAGGGCGTCAGTGGTATCGGGATAGTGAACCCTGAACTCATCTAATGAGAACGGTTTCAGACACCGGGCCAGCGTGTCGAGCTCAAAGCCCTGCGTACCCTCTTCGTGGCGCAGCACATCCACGCCTGTAAGTGTCAGGTAGCGCCAGTCGGGCCATTCCCCAACTGCCCACCGGAGCGTGATGCTGTCGCCGTAAGCTCGTGTGGCAACCTGTATGGGTGCTTCCGGCTTGTCATCTACACGGCGCAGAGCGGAATCGAGTTGCGGTTTTGTCGTGGTGCCGGGGATGTAGTAATCGGGAGCGGTGGTGCCGAGCTTCTCCGCGCCCTTCCCGGAAGGGGAGGGCGCAAGGGCGGAGATGGCGGTTGCCGAGAGCAGCGCCATTGCTGCGATTAGCAAACCTTTGTGACGACCTGTTGTGGTCGAACTTGTGCCGGCCCGTAAGCCATGTTTTGCAAACATTTTGCTTTTTCTATTCATTGTTATATTCTTCTATTCTTAAGTCATGCGATTGAATTCAACATCGAAATTATGTGCCGGAACCTATCAGGTCAATCTCGTGCCTATTGCCAGCGGGTGTAGTGATGATGATTGTGCCGGAGCAGTCTCCCTTCTTATTAGGCTTGAACTTCACGTTAACCTTCTGCGAACTTACCGTGCCATTGGAATGGTTGTAAGTTCTACTGGTTTTCCCGTTGAGGTCGAAACCGTCGTTTGGAAAGCAGAAGGCCTGAACGTTTCCGTTGTAGGCAATGTTGGAACCGCTGAGATTGAAGCTCAAAGTCACCGATTTGCCCTTCTTCACACTGCCGAATTTCATAGTGTGAACGTAGCAGCCGCGGCCGGTGTCGTAGCTTCCGCCCGAAAGCGTTCCGGTGCCGCTTGAGAGCTTGATTGTCGGTGTGAGTATATAGCCGGAGAGGTTAATATACTTGGGGTCGGCAGCGCTGTTGGATAGTACCACGCGGTCAGTGATGTTGCCATAGGGACTACCCGTGGCGTTGAACTTGATTGTCAAGTCGGTTGATTTTTCAATGCTGGAGGTGCCTACCGTAAACCTGCTGTTGCTGCCTTTCTCTAATGACACAAGGATGTTGCCGGGGAGGTCGTTGATGCGGTCGACGTGTATCTTTATGGAAGATGTGGAACCATATCTGAGGCGACCGAAGTCGAAAGACGAGCTGCTAACGGTGATAACGGGCTTGGGCGTTGTTCCGGTGACTGTAATCGTGCGCGTCGCGCCCGGCGTGGAGATTACCACCTGAGCTGTATGATTGCCGGGAACGGTTGGCGTGTAGGTCACGGTAACCACTGTGTTCGGAACAGTGCCATTGCTTTGCGAAATCACGGTCTTGTTGACCTTGAACATACTTGCATCTTTACCGGTGACTGACAGCTGGAGATAGCCGTACTTGTCGTATGCCAGGTTGCTGCCGCTTACTGTGAAGGTGCCTGTGCCCGGTTTCAGCATAGTGGCATTGAATGACATCGAAGTCGTGCTAACCTTCAGCGAGGGCGTGATGCCTGTGCCGGTGAACTTGATGGTGCGCTTGTAGGCACCCGTCGCGTTGAGGTAAATCTCTGACGAACGCGCTCCCGGTGTCTGCGGCGAGAAGTAAACCGTCACGTCACCTTCCTTGCTGAGCTTGGTGGTACCCAATCTGAGGTCCTCGGCATTGATGCCGCCCTTGGTGATGGTGACAGGCCAGGTGAGACCGTCGCCGCTGACGTGCAGCTTAACGCTTGCGCAGTCGCTGTCGTCACTTGGTTTCAGACGCTTCGAGCCGAATGTGTAGCCGGTCATGTCGTTGGATGATGTCTTCAGTGTGACTTTAATCGACTTCATAACCACCGTAGCGGCGAGCTTGATGGTCTTCGATACCGAACCGTCGGGAGTGGTTATCGTAACCATGCCCTCGTAGGTCTGTTTGCCTGAGCTGGCTGCGGTGTAAGGCGCGATGAATCTCACCTTGCGGGTTGCCTTAGCCACCGTGTTGTTAGAGTTGGCGGCGTACGAAGGTGCTGATGTATTGCCGTTGAAGTAGCCTGCGGCATCGGCGATTTGGAATCCTTCGCCGGTAACCTTAACCGAAAGTGCCTGGCCGGTAGGAATGTTCTTGCCCTCGTATGTGAAGGTCAGATCCTGCTGGCCATTAAGTTCAGTCTTGAAGTCCAGTGAGGTCGGACTGACGATAACGTCCTGTCCGGCAACCACGCCCTTCAACGGGATAACCAAGTCGTCGGCGCCCTCGCAAGAGATTGTGAGTGTACCCTCGTAGGTCCCGTTCGAAGCGGGTTTGAAGGTGACATCCCAATAGTCGTCGCCTGTGCCGCTGCTGACATAGCGCTTGTTGGTCTTACTGTCGTAGTAGTCGGAATGGCTGTTGACAGTGAACCCTTCACCGACTACCGTGGCGGTAGTCTTGCCAAGGCTTGTGTTGCTGCGTTTGACGACAATCATATCGCTCTTCTTCGAAGTGCCTGCTGGTATGCTGCCGAAGTCGATGGCGCTGATGTCGGTAGAAATCTTGCCTGAAGCTTTCTCCACGCCTGCGGCAAGGAACAGTATGTTCTGTGTTTCCGCTCCCTCGGCGGTTGCGCTGAGGTCGACAAGCACTCGCGAATCTGCCTTTGTCGGTTTGAAGGTGATAACAACCGAACCGCTAACGTCGGGTTGGATGCTCAGCCCGCGAGCCTGTCTGTTGTCGAGTTCGGTCTCGCTGATGGAGAACTCTTCCAAATACTCGGGATGGCCGTTGTTGTTCGCGAGTTTCAGGTGTACCTTGCCGTCGCCGAAGTAGAGGTCTTGGGCGTTGACAAAGATTCTTAACTCCTTATTCTGTCCGACAACGGTTTGACCGAAATTCATAGAGCTATTAACCGGTTGCAGTTTTTCATTGCTGTCCAGATAGCTCAGCGTAATCTTCGGCTCGGCCATGACACCGTAGAGGGCAACGGTGGTGGGCTCGGCACCGTCGGCTGTCAGCTCGATGGAACCGGCATAGCGGCCGCGCTTGTTGGGCTTGAATGTTACGGTCAGAGTGGCCTGGTCGGCGTTGATTGTGGTCTTGTCAACCGAGAATACACCGGAGCCTTCGGCAACCTTCACTGTCACAGGCGTGCTGAAGTTGTTGCGCTTGACGTTGAGGGTCATCCTGGCCGATTGAGAGCCAGAGCCAACTTTCAGAACAGGGAAGTCGAGCGTGTCGAGGCTGACTTGTATTCCATTGTAAGGCTCGCCGTAGCCTTCGAGACGGATTGTCCGGACGATGGAGTCGGGCTGGAGGACACCCGATGCGGTGCGCAGCGTGATGGTGCCGGTGTAGAGCTTGTTGCGTTTCTTCGGCTTGAAGGTCACGGTGCGGGTGGTGTTAACCACACCGTCAGTGTGATCAATCTTAGCGGTTGAAGAGAACGTGAACGGATTCTCATTCTTAGGACCGTCGTAAGTATACGACCACTGAATGTTGCCGTTCATGACGATGTTGGAACCGGTGACGGTCAGTTTCTGTTGTGCCGTCTTGCCCTCGTTGGCGTGGAATTCCAACGTGGGATTGTCGGTGCCGTTTACCTTGAATTGCGGCGTCATGACAACACCACGCAACGTTATAATCGTATCGGTGACATAACGTTCGGTTGAACCGCGAGTGGCTGATATGCGCTGGAGCTCAAGGTTATAAGTCCTGACATCTTCGTTGCCGTCAGTCTTAGCTGAATAGCTCTTAGACGGCTTGAACGTGATGCTGATGTTCTTGTCGAAGGTGTAGCCATCGACATATTCCCATGTTACTTCGCTGCGTACATAATCCGAGCCATCGGGGATAGCCTTAATTCTGTACTTCTTAGCCACGAGGTCGGTGCCGACAATCTTGATGATGTTCGACGCGCTTCCGCCGACGCGGCATTTGCCGAAGTCAATCGTGTCGGTCTGCACGCCGTTGACATACAGCTTCAGCTCCGGCGTAGGTGATATGCACTTGCCTTCAAGTTTGAGGTAGGCTGTGTCGCAGTCGGTGGTGAGGGTAATCACGCCTATCGACTTCTTGCCGCCTGCATTAGGCTTAAATGTTACCAAAACGCTCTTGTTGGAGACTGTGCCGTTCTTATGGTCAAGTTTCAACTTGCCGTCCACGCGGTCGTACTTCTCTTTTGGATCAAGTTCGAAGACTCCGTCACCGTCGTTGGTGAGTTTGAGCTTAATGTTGCTGTTGTAGGCAATCCACTCACCGTCAACTCTGATTTCGAGTTCCGAAGTCATATCGCGTTCCATTTCGGGGAAGACGAGTGGTTTGACGAGCGTGTCGCTCTTTTCGGTTGAACCCATTCCACGGACAGTGGGCAAGCTGACTATGATGCGAGGTTGCTTGCAGACGCCGCTGACATCGATGGTCTGCGTTTCGGCGTTTTCGCACTGCACGACAATGACACCGGTGTACGAGCCGGGGTTCTGCGGGTTGAATGTCACTGTAACGGTGCCACTCTTCTTCAGCCAGCTCTTGTTGACAGAGAACGCTTTGGAACCTTTCTGTTCGACGGTAATCTTGATGACATCGGTCAGATTTGAACTGTTGATGCTGAACTCCAATTCTTTGGAATCTTTGAGACGTGTATCGGCGAACGTCATAGTGCGCACTGTCTCTTTGCTGAGGTTGGTGCTCTCCTTGATGCTGCTTCCGCTGATGCTGATGATGCCGGTGTAGGTAGTGGAAGATTGCTTGTTAGTGGAGGTGCCGTCGATTTCGCCGCCGGTGCCACCGCCGCCGGTGCCACCTTCGCCCGAGCCGGGAGTTGATGACCCGGATGTGCCGTCATTGTCGATGATGCCGGTGGAGATGTTGCGGGTTATGGCTGACGTGAACGGGTTGCTGATGTAGTATCTGCGGTAGTACGCTTGGTTCGAGGTCGCGGCTTGGCTTCCGGCAAACACCGTCCAACGCTGCTCTTTGAAGTTCCAAGCATTGACGCGGTAGTCGGTGAAGTCCATGCGGCTCACGTTCTTCAGTGCCTGCTCGCTGTCAAATGGAGCCTTGTATTTATTGCCGTTGGCGAAGTTGGCGCGGAGTGTAGTTCTATTGCCGTTGGCGTCTTTGTCGCTCAGGAAGTAGGCGTGGCAAGCGTCGTCCTCGTCTTGGATGAAGAGGCATTCTACACCGTTGATGACGGCGACAGAGTCGACGGCATTGGCAGCGGCCTTCACTTTCTTGCCCATGGCATCTTTATAAATCTGGTAAGTCTTGTCGCCGCCGCCGTTGTAGTTGGCACCGAGATAGATGCGTTGAGCGTATGATTTATCCTTGAAACGCCAGTGCATGGCTTCATCTTTTACCACCCATTCCTTCTTGGTGTGCATGGTATTCCATTCCAGGCTTGCGATACTTTCATCAATTACACCCGTCGAGCCGGGATTGACTTGCAGTGCGCCCTTTTCGAGGTTTACGGCGAGTTCGCGCACGATGGCATATTGATAGTAGGGCACGTTGAGGGTGTAGCTTGTCGCCTCGTCGGTGCCGCTGGTGAAGGTCGCTGACTTGTCTTTATGGGTAGAGAGCCAGTTTTTCCACGAACGATTGTCGGCCTTGTCGTTCCATCCTTGCACTTCTGCGTCGTAGAGCTTCTTGGCAAGGTCGGCTGAAAGGTCGGCGCATACTTGCGTGAGGTTGCGGTACATGGTGAGCACGTCGGCTGAGCTGTTCGGCGCCCAAGCGCGCACGCCTTGTCCCTCCCCGATGCGGCTGTCTTCAACGGCACGCAGCGGATAAACCGTCTGCTCGTTGGCGAGGATAGTGCGGCTCAAGAAGAAGTTGCGGCGATTGGTCAGGTAGCCGTCCCAGATTTGCTGTGTCGCTTGCTTGTTCATCAGTTGTCCCAACTCATAGGTATGAGCGTCAAACGGCGACTGTATGGCTAATGAAGCCGTGGTGGTGACATCGAGCTTGAGGCGGCTTGATTTGAAGCGGTAGCCGGCCACGAAGCACAGGTTTGACATATAGCTCATATAAATCAGCGGGTCGCTGGTGATAGCCGGCACACTTCCTGCCATGGCAAAGCCTGAGCAAGCGCTGCCGCCGAGATAATTCTCATCAATCTGACGGTTGAAATTGGTGGTGTAAAGCATCTGGTCGAGACGCGTGCCATAGAAGATGCTGTCGTAGGTGACGGTCGCGTCTTTCGTGTCGCAAAGTTTCAGTGGTATGCTGGCGACGATGCGGGAGTAGGTGTGTGGCTCGTCCACGATGCCCTTCTTCTCGACTGTGACGATGTAGCGCTGTTCGCTGTCGTCGGTGTCTTCGTCGTTAATCGGGGTGACAGTGGCGGGTAATGATGACGTTGAGACGTTGACATCTCCAACAAGTCCACGTTTGGGGCTTGAGGTGGCTTCTCTCACGGTGACACGATATTGCGACGATGCCAGATGAGTGGAGTCGCCGGTTTCGTCGTTGACGTGGTATTTTTTCTCAAGGTCAGCCTTGGTGTTTTCGGCATTGACGCGGCCATAGACTTGCTTCGGAGTCTCTGCCTCAGTCCACGAGTCGGCCTTTTGGATTTCCGTCCAGGTGTAGAGCAGACGCAGGGTGTAGTCGTCGCCTTTGGTCATCTGCGCCGTGAACGCCTTTTCGGGCATCAGCATGCAGACACTGTCGTTGGCAATCCAACGGTTGGGGATTGACTCGAGCAGTTTGCCGTCTTTTTCGGCATAGCATACACCGTCATAGTTCTCAATGCGGGCATAGTTCCAGTCCATGGTTTCAGTGCTGTCATTGGTGACGGTGATGGTTTTGGTGCTTGTGCGCTTTGTCCCAAGGGTTATTTCCTCTTCCTTGGAATATTTGAAAGTGTGAGTGTTTGAGGTGTATGAATGTGCTCCGGAATAGAGGCGCCATTGCAGGTCGCCCTCGTTGAAGTATGTGCCGCTGATATCCTCTGAGAGTGAAATCATCGGGTTGCGCACGTCGGTCTCGCGGGCGTTGACGCTCTGACCCTCGTCGCGGAGGTAGGTCACGCCATCGTCAATAGATTTCTGCGGCATGGGGTAAGCCACGCGGGTATACTCCTGCAAGTCGACTGAGTTGCCCGACATGGCGTCTGCCTTCAGTTCTTCTTCGTCGCCGCTGCCGGGAGCACCGTAAGTGGCGATGTAGTATGACTTGGACTGTGTCCACGGTGTTGCCTCATACCTGCCTTTAGTGGTGTTCCAAGTCTCAGGGTCTTCCCAGCGTCCGCCGCGGAACTCCTGCGCGCGGCCCGTAACGGTGATGCGTATAACCTTGCCGGCGGGCAGTTTGCTGAGATTAAGTATGATTTGCTCACCGGAGATTGACCAGTTGGTGATGTAGTGTTTCTGTGGGTCTTCTGCGGCTCCGGGACCGAGGCGGCGTTTAGCGTTGGCGTAAGCCTCTTGCTGGCGTTGTTTCTCGGTGAGGTCAGTGCGCTGGCTTGCTTCCTGATAAGCTTTCTTATAAGCGCTGGCGTATGCTGCGGAGTCAACGCTGACGTTGTAGCCGCGCTCGGCCGAAAGCGAGTCGTTGAATACTTGCAGATAGGGTTGTGCGTTATCATCGAGGTGGAAGCGGAATGTGCGGCTGGCGAGCAGTGAGAACTCTGCCGCGCCATTACCGCTCGACGATTGCTTGATGCGCTCTTCCTCGGTGGGGTCGATTACGCGCGTCGATTTGTCGATAGACGCCGTAGTTGTAATCTGAGGCTTGACTGATAGGTTGGGGCTGACTTTCTTCTCGCTAGCTTCCGCTGCTGTGGCATAACCCATGGAGATGTCGCCGAACAGCTCGTAGTCATCAAGGGCGTTGCCGAGACACAACTGGCAGTAATTACCGCAAGTGAACTGGAAGGTCTTGTTGATATGGATGAGTCCGCCGAGGAGCTTCACGTTAGCCCTGAGCTTGCCGCGGAAGTAGTTGGGGTTTGGCAACTTCGCCTCAAGCACGCCGCCGAGGCCTGCGCTGGCCAACGGAATGTCGCCATTCCAAAAACCGAGGTAGACGCGGAAACCGAGCGAAGCATACATATAGGCATAGAGTTGTCCGCTGCCATACCAGCCTTTATAGCCGGGGCGGCCGCCATTGAGGTTGACACACTGTGCGTTGGCCGACAACTTGACAATTGAGAGGTCGAAACCGGCCTCGGCACCGATGGAACCATAGAGTAGTCCGAGGTCCAAACCGATGCGACCCCAGGCGTGGGCGCCAACCATGACACCGCCGTTGATTTTGGCATTGGCGAGCACTTCGTTGATGGTGCGGCTGCGTGCGCTGTTGGCTGCCGACATATTGTCGCTCTTGACGGTGCCATGTGTGTCACCATCAAGGAATTTTTGTACTGTTTTGGGCAGTGGCGGCAGTTGACCGTTGTTGGGCAGCTCGCTACCTATGCAGAGGTAGGCGTCGGCACCCACACTGACCGAGACAACTGGACTTTCGAAATCCACAAGGATAAATTTACAACGCTTATCCTCGTCGGGCTGGCCCAGATAGACGTGCCAGAGCACGTTGTTGAGTTCCTGGCCACCTTTTTTGCTCTGTATGCGTATGTCGAGCGATGCGGTGCCGTGTCCCAATTTAGGCCCGCTATCTTCGTCTTCAGTGTCGGTTTTTGTCTCCTCCTTGTAGGCTTCAACCGGGTCTTTGCCTGTCTTTTTGTGGTCGCCCTTGTCGCCCATGGCACCGGTGAAAGATGAGGCGGCATCTTTCAATACCGTAACAGCTTCGCCCCATTCTTTCTCTGCCATGGCTCTCTTTTGTTCGACTGATTTGTTGAAGGCTTCAAGACCCTCTGTCATATATTCTTTAAGCTCATCGGGTAGCAGACCGGTTGCGCCGGCTTCGACACTGGCGTTGAGCTGGAAGTAGCGGTCTTGGTCATCGCTTTGATATAAGATGACTGTCTTGGCATTGATGACACCCTCCATAGCCGTGACTTTACCGTCAAGCTTGAAAGTGGAGAGACGGTAGCTGTTGCTGTTTTTGTTCTTCATCACCGCCACGGCAAGGTTGAAGTCGCCGTCAAAGGTGGTTTGGTCGGCTGTAGCGAGACCCACGTCAAAAAGTATGCCGATGGCTCCCTTGCTGGGAGTGGGGTGCAACTCGTCGTTGGGTTTATAAACGCAGTTGAAGTAGAATGCGCCGCCGAGTTTCTTCAACGTAATGGGACCCATGGGGATACCCAACTTTCCGCCGGCTGTGACGTTGAGGAAGCCATAGCTGTAGCGGTCGCCGGCTTCGGGCTGGTAGCTATAGTAGCCGCCTGCCACCTTGCACTCGATGAACTTGCTGCCGATGCACATATCGACATTGCCGTCGAAGCCTTTTTTGTCACTGGCGGTAGAAATATTGAATGTGCCGTCGAGTTTCAGACCGGAGGAAGACACGTGGACACCCACCTTGCTGAAGTCGGTGCCGCCATAAACAAGCGAATACTCTGAGAATTTAAGCGGATTCTTGGGAATGTTGACATTGGCTTTGAACTTCAATTCAATGTCACCGCCAATGGACAGCTCGTCGCAGAAGGTGATGCCACCGCCAAGGGTGAACGAGAGCACCTTGTTACTGAAGTCGAGGTCATATTTTTTCAGGGCGAAAGTGAAAGGCCCAATCTTCTTTTCCTTTGATGCCAAGCCCCATTGTCCATAGTCGAACCATAGACTTCCGAGCTCTATTTCGCTGCCATCGGTAAAGTTAAACTTAAGGAGCTTTTTCCCCTCTTTGTCTTCTTTCTTTCTCGCCTCAATAGCTTTTTGATGCTTTTCGCGGAACTCCGTTGCATATACCACTTTAAAGTCGCTTGCCTTGACGTTGGAGACGCGCAAGCCTGTAAAGTGGAGTTCGGGCAGAGTCAAGTCAATGGGCAGTTTCCCTGTGTATTCCTTAATCTTCTTGTTGGCAGACATGGCATCGGCAATCGACACTTCACCGCCGATAAGCAGTTCGGCTTGTGTCTGCAGCTTACCGTCGGCATCGGGTACGGCTTCAAGGAGGAAGTAGGTGAGGTCTTTGTTTACCGTAAGGTCGCCGAGCCAGAAGTCCATATTCAAGTCTTTGACTTGCGATGTCTTGAATACGTAGGCATAACCTTTGCCGGTGATACCCTCACGGCCGCGGCGCATCTCTACCTCCTGGCTGTAGATGTCGCAGCGGAAGTCTACTTTGCCCGTGAATAAAGGCACCATGAGTTGGCCGGTAAAGTAGAACTTGTCGAAGTTGTTTTGGACAATATTCACCATCAGTGAGTCGAGAGCGAAACCGAAGCCCGTGATGGAGCCTTCCTTACCATGATAGTCCAAAATGTTGGCGGCACCGATGGAGGAGGAGAAACCTGTAGCATCGATGAGCGTGTTGAAAAGACCCACCTGCAATGGCTCCGCATTGTCGTCGTTGGATAGCGTCACCGATTCGGGGAATTTCAAGCTCAGCGATTTGATGTAGACTCCCATCCATTTGTCGTCATCTTTTTCCCATTCGGTGTTCGACTTGTCGTAGCCTGAGGGGAAACTTGGCTTGATGCCGGGTATTTTCTCTTTCGTGTGGTCTACCAGCACCTTTTCACCCACGGAGAATGTATATCCCGGCAGATCGACATGCTGGAAGGGGTCGAGGGTGGCATAGGCATACCAATCCCATCCTGACAGCTTCGTCGCGTCTTGACCGTTTTGCTCCTTGACGGGAGGACTGACTTCGGTCTCGATGTGTAGCATGGCATTATCATCGGTCATTTTGTTGTTGGCATCAACTTTCTTGATGTCGGGCAACGTCATGTCGATTGAGAGGTGTGCCAGCTCAAAGCGATTGTTGCTCCACGAGACGAAACATCCGTCCTCAGGCTCGATGACGTTCTTGGGCGCCTTGAACGTGCAGTCATAGTCCGTGTTGGGGTCTTTTATCTGGAAGTCCTTGAGCAGTGCGATTGTTGTACCCTCGGGGATAAGGCTTTTCGGCGAGATGCAGATACGCGGCGCGCCAAACATTAGCACTTGTCCCTCGGTAACCTTGCTGTCAGGCACCTTATATGTGGCGAAGAGGTCCATTGTCGCCGCTGTGGCGGTGAACTTCATCTTCGAGATGGTCACATCGAGCGGCATGGCGTTGTAGGCGTCGGAGAGCTTCAGCGGGAAGGTGACGTTTGACAGCTCCGCTTTCGTTACTAAATTCTTGCATTTCGCCAGATAATCGGCATATTTCCCAAATTCCGAACTTCCAAGCTCTTCGCCGAGCGATTGCAGCTTGCCGTTGATTTTGCCTTGTATCTGATTGGCATATGGAATGCCGCTGTCACCGATGAGGTTGTCAAGGCCCCAGTCGGAGTAGAGCTTCTCTACGGTTTCGAAACCCGCGGGCTTCGTTTGGCCTTTGCCCTCGAAAGTTTCCACGGTGCCGCTGATGACCTGTCCGTCGGTATTGACGGCGATGTCATCAAACTTCACGGCAAGCATCCATTTGTAACCGCTAAGCGGTGTCCACATCACATGGCCGGTGCCTTTGAAGTGACCCGGTTTCTTTTCGATGTCCGTCACACCGTTTTCGTCGTCAAGGAAGAGCGTGTATTCTCCGATTTGCAACTCGCTTGGCAACGAATTCGCTTTCTTGTCGGTGAGCGTGGTGTTGGTAATTTCCACGTCGTTGGAGCACTCGAAGTATCGCTTTGAGAAAGCCGATGTCATGGCGAAATCGACGATGTTGCAGTTGTCGTCGACATAATATACCGAGGAGCTGTTGAGGCAGGCTGGCACCACGCGCATGAGCACATAGTCGCCGTCTGACACCTTCGTTTGGATATCTTCCCACCGGATTGTGTCGGAAGTCGCTGTGAGCCAATTGAGCGAGTCTTTGGCAAGGTCGCCCTTGGGCAGAGTGAGGATAGGCTCTTTGGCGAGCATCTCCTCGCGCTTTAGATATTCTTTGGCGGTGTATACCTCTATCTTGTAGGCGAACTTCAACGTGTCGGGTTGCGAACCCTTGCCACCCTGAAACCATGGTTCGTCCCATTTCACCGTGATGTTGGCGTCGGTGAAAAGTTTGCGGGCGCCATTCATTGGAGAAAACAGCGGTGTGGTGATTTCGGGATTCCTGAAGCGGTAGAGTGAGTCGGGTTGTCCGCTCGAGCCCCATCCTTTGGCGGAGATTTCGTTGTCTTCCTCTTCATCCTCGGGTTCATCCGGCTTGGGAGTCTCGGGCACGACTATCTTGGTATAGTCTTTCACGCGGAAGGGAAGCAGGTTACTCTTGCCCTGGTTTTGTATCTCTACATAGCCGATGGTACCTTCCTGTTGACTGTTGGTGCGTGCCGTGACCTGCGCAACGTATGTCTCGGTCTCGGAGAACTGTTTGATGACAAGCGCGGGAACGAGGCACGACGTACTTGTCAGTCCGTTTATCTGATAGACGACGCGGCTGTTGTCCATTGCGCGGTCGAAACTTTCACCGACTCCCGCCTGCACGATTTTAAGGTCGTAGAAATATTGCTTGAACGTCCCGCAGCTATTGTTGGGCGCTAACCAGCTCAGCAAGGGTGTCTGCATCGACAGCGTGGCGATGCTCATATCTTCATAGTCGCCCATTGATGTGGGGCTTACCCACTTAGGCGCGCTGGCTTGGTAGCACACCTGGAATGTGCACCGCGAGGTGATTGGGTTGCTCAGCAGCACGGGGGAAGTGAGCGTGGGGTCCCACTTGTAAGCATTCAGTATGAACTCGTATAAGCCTTCCTCCAGCATACCGAACGAGTTGTTGAGGGCATTGCCGAAGAGAGAGCCTTTGATTTGCACGTCGCTCTGCCTGACATGGTTGAACATGGTGAGCATCGTAACGTTGTCGAGCACCCTCGTCTGTCCTGCGGCTACTGCTATCCCCTGTTTGGGTAGCAATGGCCGGCCGTCGGCTAAGGGAGCGGAAATGATGATTTCCTGGTTGGTTGAGGGCGTGAGCTGACGCAGCTCACAACCGAAGTATATGGCCTCGCTTTCGCTGCCTGTATTGGTCACCTGCACGGTGAAGTAGGCACCCGGATTGGCGATGTAGTACATCACCTGCGGGGGCAGGATGTTGTCTTTAGGCCTGACGCTGATGCTGACCCCCTCTGCCATGACGTTAATGGAGAGGAATAAGGCGAGTACTAAGGTTGTGAATATGCGGTGTAGCGTGTTCATATCTTGAGCTTCTTAGGTTTATTTAATCGGTGACGCGGAAGATGAGCAGGTCGCTGTGTCCTCCGTTTTGTTGTCTCACGTGCGGTGCGCAAGCCGTGACCTGTGCCACATACACCATGTCATGGCTGAACATCTTGATGACATTGACCGGTATGAGACACTGCGGTGCCATGAGCTGCCGCAACTGGTATGCCACGGGGTTGCGCTCTATCGCTTCGAGCGGGTCTTGGCCGGGCATCGTCTCCACAATCTTCAGGTCGTAGGTGAAGTTCACGGGGACGGGACTATTGTTGTCAATGGGCATCATCCATTGCAGCATTGGAGTTTGCATGGACAGCGTGACGGTGTCGCGGTCGGAGTAGGCATCGATAAACGCCGGAGCTACCCAGCGGGGCGAAGGCACTTCGTAGTTCCCTCGGGCGTGCCTCTGGCCTGACACGGTTATTGTGGTGGCAAGCAGGATGGCTATGGTTATAATGTGTCGCAAGGTATTCATAGTTTACCTCCTTCCTTTGTTTTCGCTTTACGCTTTAGTTCTACCAGCGTGAATGTATAGATGTAGTTCAGTGACAGGCGTATGTCGGTGGCGTCGAGCGAGGAACGGCGCACCTCGGTGTTCACGTCGCCGTATTTGGCAAACTGTGCGCTGGCGCTTAATGAGTGGACTTTGGCTATAGTGTAGCTGGCGTTCATGTCGAAAGCCATGGAAAGACTCTTAGACTGTGCTTTCACCTCGTTATATACTGCCGAGACGGTAGCCGACAAGTTGAGGTTGCGGTCTTTGAGAAATGAGCGGCCGGTGGTGAACGAAGCCACGTCTGACGTGTACTTCATCTGGAAACCCTTGGTCTGCTGATGGCTCAGCGAAACGGTGAAGTTCATTTCCCACGGCTTGACAAACATATTGTAGTTGGTTCCCAAAGCCAAGGTGTTGACATCGCTTTGGCCGATGGAGAACTTGTTGAGGTCTTTATTCTGCGTGTAATTGGCGGAGAGGGAGAACACATGGTCGAGGGTGTTGCCCATTATTGAATAGGAGGGCACGACGCTGAAGCTGTGGAGAATACGGTGCACCTCAGTGGTATCGTTGACCTTCATCGTGCCATCGGTCTGCCGCTGCAGGTAGCCGTTATACATTGCTGATATATTGAAGTTCTGCTTCAGGCTGAGGTTAGCCGAGGCGCTATACACGTAGCCTTTCGTGGTATAGTTTTGCTTTTTTGTGAGGTTGTCGGACTGCCCTGAGAAATTGGCGGTGAGTGAAAGCCGACGGAAGAGTGTGGTGCTGAGATTAAGACCTAATGAGTGGTAGTTGTTGGAGGTATAATAAGTGCCGAGCGACGTATAGTCGGGCTGAATCATCTTATAGTAAACGCTTGCGTTGATACCCTTGAACGACAAGGCCATTGACGCGTCGCCGGCGAAGCGTACCGACGAGGAGTATTTGGCTTCGAATATTTTATCCCAGCGTGTGGCATTGCCATCGGTGATTTTTTGCGACTCGCGGTCGGCGGTGAAAGCCGATGTGGCGACATTGGCCGATAGCGACATCCACTTGAATGGCGTGACGCGTCCTTTGAGACCTACTACGAGGTTCTCCTGCGGTCGAATTTGGCTCTGCCATGCCTCATCAAGCGAGCCGGGTGAGTCGTAAGCTCGCAGCAGATACAGGTCGATGCTGTTGCTGCTGTTGCCATAGCCCGCACTGAAGCCCCAGCCTATGCGCCGGTACTGCGGACTGCGGGGATTGGGGTCGGTGGGGTCGTCGTTGATTGCACGGCGGAGAATGCCGTAGAATGCTGAGGCGCGGAATTTCCGCCCGTTATATTCAAGACCCACGCCGTTGAACGACATATTTAATATATAGTTGCTGAACGGCATCGTGCACTGACCGATATGGCCGGTGAAGTCTTTGTATTTTGGAGTGAGATTGAAGGAGAACTGCGGATGCGAGAACTCCATATTGTTGTTGGAAAAATATAGAGAGAACGGCATCGAGAAGCCGTAGATGCTGATGTTGAGGTTGGCGAACACGGTGTTGCTCAAGGGCGACATATAGCCGGTGCCCACAGAGGAATGGTAGTAAGTGTTCTGCGTACCGATTGATCCGGTGATGATGAGCGGGTCGCTCTTGCCAATCTGCGAGATGTCCTGTCCATGAGCCGTTGCTGCCGTGGTCATAGCTGCGGCAATCATCACGCAAAGACGGAAGCCTCGACGCAGAGACTGGATTATGGTCGTGTTCGATCTCATTGATGTTGATTTAGTGTTTAATCATTGAAGCTGTACCATTACGATTGCATTGTAGGGGCTTTAAAGCTGTTGTCGAGAGGTTACGGCATTGTCGCCGAATTGCCATGCCTTAGTGAAATGTATCTCCCTGACTAAAGTTAAATATTTCCCTACGTAGAATCCTGTCGCATTCTACGTAGGGAAATTTAATAGGAAATATTACTTCACTAATACTTTGCGTACCTTGCCGTTCTGCTTGACGACGTAGATGCCGGGCATAGGCTCGCCGACGACGAGTCTGCCGTCGATGGTGTAAAGTTCTGAGCCGATGAGGCTGTCAGCGTCGGCGTTAACTTCATTGATGCCTGTTGCCACGCCTACTGTCATGTGGAGCGGGGCGCGGAGCGTGCCTGCCATGGCGGAATAGGGCTGCGAGTTCTCCACAAGGCGTGTAGAGCCTTCCATGGTGTCATAAACCTTGAAGGTTACGTTTTGACCATGGTCTTTGGCGTCGCCATGGACGGTGATGAACCATTTACCGTCGGCATACGAACCCTCGCCACGGCACTCGTCGCCGATGAAAGCTCCTAAGCTGTAGCGGCTGCTGGCATACTCGTCTCCGAGGTCAGCGACGATGGTCATGTTGTCGGCAAATTTCGAGCTGTTATATTGCCATACGCCGACCTCGCTTGCCATAGCTCTGCTGAACATCTGCTGGCCGGAAGTCGTTATTTGTCCGAAAGTCTCCTCGCCCTTAATGTTAAGGATCTTGTCTGATCCCGAAGCGTTGTAGAACAGGTAGCCCTCGCCGTGAGCAATAGTGGTGAGGCTGCCGACCCATGCCGAGCCGTTATACTCTGCAAAGCCTTTGTCCTTTGAAACGATGCGGTCGCCGGTGGCGAATGTCGTTCCACCATCGCCGGGGGCGATGAAAATATCGGCGAGAGCGTGGTCATACTGGTAGGGGAAGCCAATCCAGTTCCATTTGCTCCTAACCGGGATACCGTAAGACCCATAACCGTAATATACCTCCTCATTGAACGTATCTACGCTCTGTCCCTCTTTGATTTTCACCTTGTAACAATTGTTCTTAGACATAAAGTAGAGACCGCCGAAATAGCCGTAAACAGGGTCGTTGTAGATGATTGCTTCTTGCGAGCGCATCTCCTGAAGGTTGTCGCCGTAGAATTTCTCGATACTTTGGACGTCGCCGCCGTAGGGCGTTACCCAATCCCATCCTTCTTTCTGGGTGTAACTTTGGCCGATGGTGATGGCGTTTCTTGATATAATAGTACCATTATATGAAACGTTGATCATTCCTTTACCCAATGACTGCGGCGTGATTTCCCAGTTAAGACCGGTCTCGTCGTTGGTTTGTGGCGCAACTGAAGCGAGTGACCAGCCGCTTGGAATATTACTGCTGATGACTGAAACCGTGATGAGTGAGCCGTCAAAGACTGCATCAGCGGGCACCGGGGTCAGCGTGAGAGAATATGTGCTATTGTGACCCATGACAACCTCATTGAAGCTGACGTCGGTGAGACCCTGCACGACTTTCACGTCAAACGTGCCGGTGGCGGTAACGGTGTTGGTGGTCAACGCGCCCTCGAGAAGTTTGGTGCGTTTTGCGCTGTGCTTAATGGTGAGTGTGGCGGTACCGATTTTGCTGGCGTAGATCTGCCATTTTTCATTATCGTTTGAAGAATAATTTACCTCACAGATGCTGCTGTTGCTCGTTGTCAACTCTCCTTCCACGGGAGTGTAATCCTTGCCGGGAAGGAAAGTGAAGTTGCTCATTACATCATTAGTGATATTGGTAGAGCTAGCGCTGAACTCATAAGTCAGCGTCTTTTCATAGACTTCCACGTCGGTAACGTTGGGATGCACGACAATGGAGATGCTGGCCGGTGAGTTGGGCCTTTCGGGAGAGCTGATACTCAAAGTGGCTTGACCCTCGTCAGCGGCAAGCCAGGTCCCGTCAATTAACTTGACGGCTTCGGTGCTGCCTACGGTGTAAACGTTGTATGTCAGAGTCTTGTCTACATACTCCGACGGCGTGAATGTTACGGCGTAGGGTATCATTTCCGAGAGATTGTCGCCGACAAAGAGGTGTATGGTGTCGGTAACGGAGGTGATGCTCTGCACGCGGTTCAAAACGGTGAGCGCCATTGAGGCGGTGTACTCGCCAACCCTGACCTCCATCTTGTAAATGCCCGCCGTCTTTGGATTGTATGACTTGCCGTTGTTCTCATCCGTGACAATTTCGATGCCATCCTTAGGTGTCCACGACCATGTCACTTCTTCATTGGCATCTGCCGGGGTTACGGTGTAGCACCTATTGAGAATGTTGGTGAGAGTCTCGCTGTCGTTCACATAGACCGTGTCTCCATTGGCGTAGTATGGAGTGATGGAAATACCTGTAGCGGGTCTGATTACCTTTACACGCGCATAGTAATTGCCATTCATGCTCTTGAGATTGCTAAATCCCGAGGGCATACCGAGGTGGGCTCCGTTGATAGGACTCAGACCGCTCAGCGTATCGTTGGAAACGTTGATGTAGTCTTGGGAGTTGCTATATTCCCAGTCGCCCAGACTTACAGGCATTGAGGATTTGGCAGGGTCGAACGTGATGAGCGACTTCAGCGCGATGCTCTCGCCGACCTTCACCTCGATATTCTCGGGGAAAGTGAAGTATCTTGGTTCCTCGAATGTCAACGTGAAGAGCGACGACGGCTGTCCCGTGGTCCCCTCATTGCTGTAAGTGAGAGATGTGCTGTCGAGGATGTACTCCCACCCATCGTTGCCATTGCCGTCCTGGGTCATTAGGCGGAAGGTGATGGCCTTGCCGTTGTCGGCAGCTTCACCGTAGATGCGCACGGGGAAATACATGAACTCAATGTCGCCTTGCGACGGATACTGCATCACTTGCGACACGCCGCGGCACTCGTCGCCGATAAATGCGCCGAGCCACGTATTGCGGTCGATGGAGTTTAGAGCCGTTCCATTGCTGTCGACAAGCCCGGCATACACCACATGGCTATAGCCGTAAGCGTTATCGCCAACATAGCTCCAGCTACTTGGCTGGGCGTACGCCGCGACGACTCCGACGAGGAGCGTGATGAGGGTTAAAAAGGCTTTTCTCATAATGTGAAATTTTAACAAAATATTAATATGTATGTAATAATTCGGTTGGTTGAATTAATTTAAATTCGCGGCCAGTATAGTGCTTGCCAATGGATGACTGTGAACAGCTGTTAGCTCCTCCTATACTGATGCTCTCTGGCGATGAAAGCGCCCCGGCGAAGTAACCATAAAACCTCTTGGTCTATACATAATAAGGTCAAGTATCATGTTGATTGGTCTATTTCCGTTGGGCAATATAGTTCACTCTTGCCGAGAGATACTGTATCGTGCAAAGATAATTCTTTATTTAAAAATATAAAAACAAATTTTTGTAATTTTTTTAATTTTTATTCCGGGAGGGGGTAAAATGTTGGTATACAGGCTGTTATGTGGCGAGCGGCCGTGCGTTGGTGTGGCGGTTTTCCCGAAAAATTAACGTTTGATTAGGATTAAGCTCGTTATTTCGCAGGTTTGCCAATAATCAACTCAAAGACAAGTTTGGATTCATGGACAGTTTTGTGGCGTTTGGTCGATTTCCCAGCTTTTTGAGGGATATTCAGAGTGAATATAGCTATTATCTCTTTCGCACACCGATTTTTAATTTAATCTACTCACTGACTTGATTTGGCAATGCTTTATGATGTGATTGTTTAGCGATAACCTCCCTGACGTGACGTTTAACTCTCTAAGCTATTGTGGATTAGATGAGCGTCAAAATCTCTCGGCAAGAGATTTGGATGTTTGCCAAACAATGAAGCCTCAGAACCGGGAGAGGGGGAACTGAGGCGAAAGCGTTTTAGGAGGGCTTAGAAGGGCTATTTTAGGGATTTCAAAATAAGGGAGTTAGCCTCGTCTACTGCTGATGTGTCGAGGCTTGCGAGGTAGATTTGAGTGGTAGCTTCGCTGTCGTGGCCCATCCCCTCGGAGATTACCGCGAGCGGGATGCCTTTGGCTTTGGCGGCGGAAGCCCAGCTGTGACGGGCGACGTAGAGGGTCAGCGGGATAGTCGCTCCGACCTTCATGGCGATACGTTTCAGGCTATGGTTTATGTTGTATCCGGCGTTGCGATAGGCGTACCGCTCGTTGACTTTGCGATTGCGGATGATCGGGAGCAGGTAGTCGCTTTTGTTCTCGGGATACTTGTCGAGAATCACTTGCATCTCCTTGGCCCATTCGATGATAAGTCGCTGACCTGTCTTGCGGCGACGGTAGATGACGTAGCCGTTTTTGAAGTCTGTTTTCTTTAAAAATGCCATGTCGATGAAGCTCATCCCTCTGAGATAAAAGCTCATCATGAACATATCGCGGGCATAGTCCAGCGCCGGTGTCACCGACAAATCCAACTCTTTTATTCTCTTGATGACTGCCAGCGGCAGGGCGCGTTTGACGGTCTTGTCAACTCCGGTATAGACATGACGGAACGGGTTGCGGTTCTCGATGATGTCGTCATCAACCGCACGGTTATAGACAGCCCGGAGTATGCGGGTGTAGAAAGAGATGGTATTCGGGGCGATCCCCCGGTTCCTGTGCCATGCCTCATAGCTCTCCATCATTTCCGAGGTGATGCAATCGAGCATTACGTTTTTCGCGTCGTCGCTTAATCGATTCTGTCGCTTCGTTTCGCAAAGAAACCTCTCGAAACTGTTGAGGGCGGATTTGTAGGTCTCGGACGTGCGGATTTTGCCGTTATGTTTCAGTTTGGCGATGATGCCCTCCATGAAGTTTGACAGGGAATATTCATGCGCATAGCGGTTGAACTCGTCGATTACATCATCGGCAGTGTACGTCAGGCCGTTGGCATCTAATTTGCGGTCAATCTTTGTCAACCGCTCTATGTCCCAGCGGATGCGCTCTCGGATGGAGAGGATAAACGATTTGCGCTCGCTGTTCTGGGCGGTGGTCACCATTGAGCGGGATTCATTCCACTCTGTCGGGAATACCTTGTAGGTCGAAAGGAGCTGTCGCACTTTCCGTTCGTGGATAATCTGATAGTAGATTGTGCCCTCATGGTCAGCGACAGTCGAGGGTCTGAACTTAACTTTTATTGTTGCCATAATCCTATAAATGTATAGTTTAGATTAAGCAACGAAGTTACCGCCCAAGCGTCGCCGCGGGAAAACCCGCGTTTTCCGCGGCAGTCTGACCGTCTTCATTTAGCGGTTTGATTTTGATGTTTGAAAAAAAACGTGCGTTGCAATGATGTTCCCGTTGACAAAATTGTCGATAAATGAAAATTAATTCAAAATGAAGTTGGTATGTCGTTATCGGGGGATGTTTGGAAAGAATTTGTTATTTTCGCGATAGGATTATAGAATAATCATAAACGAACCTCGGAATAATTCCAAATGTATAGCGAAATGGACGATCATTTGATGCAGATTGCCTCGCGTTTGCGGGGCTTGCGCGACTCTCTCGACCTAAGTGTCGACGAAGTCGCCGCACGGTGTGGGGTGGAGGCTGCGACGCTTTCGGAGTATGAGAGCGGGAGCCGTGACATCCCTGTCAGCTTTCTCCATCGGTTGGCGAGCGCTTACGGCGTGGAGCTTACGGCGTTGCTTTTCGGCGAGGAACCGCGAATGTCGGCTTACTACGTCACTCGCGATGGCCGCGGTGTCAAAGCGGAACGCAGTGAGGCTTATAGTTACCAGGATCTCGCTTCGGGGTTCTCTCACCGTGTCGTAGCTCCTTTCATTGTGACTGTGGAGCCAAACAACGGTCAAGGCGACATCCATCTTAATACCCACGAGGGCCAGGAATTTAATTATGTGCTGGAGGGGGAAATGGAAATCAAGGTCGGCCAGAAGCTGACCACCCTCCGCAAGGGTGACAGCATCATGTTTGACGCCCGACTGCCCCATGGAATGCGTACGGTCGGGGACACCCCGGTGAAATTTCTCGCTATCATCTCTTAAATGGAATAACGGCAATAGGTAATAGGTAAAAAAGATTATGTTAGAGCAATTTTTAGAAAAGACGGTGTTTGAATCATATGAGGACTTTATGGCTAACTTCAAGGTCAAAGTGCCTCGGCGGTTCAACTTCGGATATGATGTCGTCGACCGATGGGCTGAGGTGGAACCCGACAAGAAGGCGTTGCTGTGGACTAATGACCGCGGAGAGGAGCGGCAGTTCACATTTGCCGACATCAAGCGCGAGAGCGACAAGACGGCTGCGTTTTTCCAGTCGATAGGAATCGGCCGCGGCGATATGGTGATGCTCATACTGAAACGCCACTATCAGTTCTGGTTTTCTATCGTTGCGTTGCACAAGTTGGGTGCTACGGTGATTCCCGCCACCCATCTGTTGACCGAAAAAGATATAATCTATCGTTGCAAGATGGCTGGAATCAAAGCTGTCGTGGCGAGCGGTGATGAGATAGTCACCGGCCATATCGACCGCGCGTTGCCTCAATGTCCCACTGTCAAGCACCTGATTTCGACGGGGCCGCGCGTGCCTGAGGGATGGCTCGATTTCAATGCCGAGATAGAGAAGGCCCCGCGGTTCACGCGCCCGGCTGTTGCCAATGAAAACGATGACGTCTCGTTGCTCTATTTCACTTCCGGCACCACCGGCGAGCCGAAAATGGTCGCTCACGATTTTACCTATCCATTAGGCCATATAATCACCGGCTCTTACTGGCATAATCTCGGTGAGGACAGTTTGCATTTGACGCTGGCCGACACCGGCTGGGGAAAGGCGGTGTGGGGCAAGCTATATGGGCAGTGGATTGCCGGCGCCAACGTCTTTGTCTATGATTTTGAGAAATTCGAGCCTGTCGATGTGCTGAAGATGATAGAACGTTATGGCATCACATCGTTTTGCGCGCCTCCGACGGTGTTTCGGTTCCTGATTAGGGAGGATGTCACACGGTTTGACATTTCGTCGCTGCGTTACTGCACTATCGCCGGAGAGGCTCTGAATCCGTCGGTCTACGAGCAATGGCTTAAACTGACGGGGATAAAGCTGATGGAGGGATTCGGCCAAACGGAGACCACACTGACCATCGCCACTTATCCGTGGCTTGAGCCTAAACCTGGCTCGATGGGCTGCAAAGGTCCGCAGTATGACATTGACCTCCTAACCGCCGACGGACGTTGGGCCGAGGACGGGGAGCAGGGTGAAATCGTAGTGAGAGACGACGGCCACAAACCGTTAGGACTTTTCAAGGAGTATCTTCACGACCCCGAGCTGACCCGCAATGCCTATCACGACGGCATCTACCACACCGGCGACGTGGCATGGCGCGACGAGGACGGTTATTTCTGGTTTGTTGGCCGCACCGACGACGTTATCAAGTCGTCGGGCTACCGCATCGGCCCGTTTGAGGTGGAGAGCGCGTTGATGACCCACCCGGCGGTGGTGGAATGCGCGATTACGGGCGTACCCGACGAAATACGCGGTCAGATTGTGAAAGCCTCGATTGTTCTTGCAAAAGATTACAGAACGCGCGCGGGTGAGGAGCTGGTCAAAGAGATTCAGAATCATGTGAAGCGGGTGACTGCCCCCTACAAATATCCCCGAGTCATAGAGTTTGTCGATGAGTTGCCTAAGACAATCAGCGGCAAGATACGCCGAGTTGCCATCCGCGACAAAAAATAACACAACCGTCAAGAAAATGAGGGTAGGATATAAACGGATAGCCGTCAAAATCGGAAGTAACGTGTTGTCGCGCCGCGACGGCACCCTTGACATAACCCGCATGAGCGCGCTGGTCGACCAGATTGCCGAGTTGCGCCGGGGCGGGGTGGATGTCGTGATTATCTCATCGGGCGCGGTAGCGTCGGGGCGTAGCGAGATGCACGACAGCGGCAAGCGTCTCGACCCCGTGTCGGCCCGTCAGCTCTACAGTGCGGTGGGCCAGGCCAAACTCATCAACCGCTATTTCGAGCTGTTCAGAGACCACGGACTTACCTGCGGCCAGGTGCTGACGACCAAAGAAAACTTCGCCACCCGCCGGCATTATCTCAATCAGAAGCATTGCATGGAGGTGATGCTCGCCAACGATGTCATACCGATTATAAACGAGAACGACACGGTCTCAGTAACCGAGTTGATGTTTACCGACAATGATGAGTTGTCGGGGATGATAGCGTCGATGATGGGGATGGAGGCGTTAATCATATTGAGCAATATAGACGGGATTTATGACGGCGACCCGGCTGACCCGTCGTCGCGTGTGATAAGAGATATTTACCAAACGACAGATGCGACTTCTTACATACAGAAAGGGAAGTCGTCGATGGGTCGCGGCGGTATGTCGACCAAGTACCGCATAGCCCGCAAGGTGGCTTCGGAGGGAATAGCCGTGGTCATCGCCAACGGCAAGCGCGACAACATACTCACCGACCTCGTAAGTGGGGAAAGTGTGCCACACACGTTGTTCCATCCCGCCGACGAGCCTACGTCGGGCGTTAAGAAATGGATAGCGCATAGCGAGGGATTCGCTAAAGGTGAGCTCCGCATCAACGCCGGGGCTGCCGACGCAATCCTATCGCGCTCGGGCGCGAGCCTGCTTGGGGTGGGGGTGACAGTTGTCGCCGGCGACTTTGAGAAAGACGACATAGTAAAGGTCATCGCTCCGGGCGGAGAGGTCATCGCTTTGGGACGGGTGGCCTATTCAGCCGAAGCCGCCCGCAAAAACATAGGACGCGCCGGTATTAAACCTTTTATTCACAGCGATTATCTCTATATAGATTGATAATGACATGACAACAGATAATAAATATACTTCGATTTTCCAATCGGCACTCGAAGCCTCCCGGACGCTTAACCGGGTGGATGCCGCCGCTGTCAATGGGCTGCTCTTGGACGTTGCCGCCGCCATAGAGTCAAATATCGATGCGCTACTTGAAGCTAATGCGCTCGACCTGGCACGGATGGATGAGAGCAATCCCAAATATGACCGCTTGAAGCTGACCGACAGCCGTCTGCGCGACATCGCCGCCGATATGCGTTCGGTGGCTGCGCTGCCGTCGCCTCTCGGAGTCACGCTTGCCGAATGGAGCCGACCCAACGGTATGATGATTAAAAAAGTCACCGTCCCGTTCGGGGTAATCGGCATAATATATGAGGCGCGTCCCAACGTGACATTCGATGTTTTTTCGCTTTGCCTGAAAGCCGGGAGCGCATGCCTTCTGAAAGGGGGTAGCGACGCACGCGACACCAACGCCCGCGCCGTTGAGCTGCTCCGCACCGCCGTGGCGAGCCACGGCATAGACCCCAATGTGGTCACATTGTTGCCTGTGGAGCATGAAGCCACAGGGGCTTTGCTCGCCGCCACAGGCTATGTGGACTTGATAATCCCCCGCGGGGGCAAACGGCTCATCGAGTATGTGCGCGACAATTCCCGCGTACCGGTTATCGAAACCGGTGCCGGAGTCTGCCACACCTACCTCCATGAGTCGGGGCTCGCATCCCATGCCCGCGATATAGTTTTCAACGCTAAAACGCGCCGTCCCAGTGTGTGCAACACATTGGACACGCTTGTAATCGACCGAAGCCGCCTTGGCGACCTCCGGGAGATTGCCGCCCCCCTCGCCGGGAAGCAGGTGAGAATCTATGCCGACAGCGAGGCGTACAAGGCTCTTGACGGGCATTATCCGCTGCTGGAACACGCCGCCGAAGGAGATTTCGGCAAGGAATGGCTCGATTACAAGATGTCGGTCAAGACCGTGAATGGCTTAGACGACGCCATCGACTTCATCAATCTCAACGGTTCGCGCCACAGCGAGGCCATCGTTGCCGAGGCCGGGGATGCCATAGACCGTTTTGTCAAGGAGGTCGACGCTGCCTGCGTGTATGCCAACGTCTCGACAGCGTTCACCGACGGCGGTCAATTCGGGTTTGGCGCGGAGATAGGAATCTCGACCCAGAAACTCCACGCCCGCGGCCCGATGGCGCTCCCCGAGATAACAACCTATAAATATATCATCACCGGCGATGGGCAAACCCGATGGTAATCCCCCTCCCTTTGCCGCTCCCGACCCCATTACATAGAAACTCGCTCAATGAGAAAAAGATTGATAATTTCGGTAGTATCCGCCACGGCATTGATGTCGATGACGGCACAAGTCAACAACGCTGATGCCGCCGGCTATCTTAGCCGCGCGGAGCTGATGCTCAATGATAACAACTATAACGGCTGTATCGACCAACTGTCGCAAGCTCGCCGCCTGTCTCTGACCCTTGACGAAACACGCCGGGCCGACCTGATGCAGGCGTTGGCGGCAGCCTCGCTCGGGCGCGCCGATGCTGCCGGGTTGTTAGAGGGCTACATATCGACCTATGCCGCTTCTCCCGACAGAAATGTCGCAGAGATGCGTTTGGCCCGAATGTTGTACGACAGTCGCAGTTACGCCGACGCCTTGCGACGCTACCGCCGCATAGCTGTGGATGGGCTTGACTCGGAGCAGATGGCTGAATACTGCCTGAACAGCGGATTCTGTCTTCTGAAACTCGGCGATTATGACGAGGCTATGAAGCCGTTTGACCGCTTGGCGCGCTATCCGGAATATGCCAACACCGCCCGCTTCTACCAGGGTTATGTGGCTTATGCCAAAGGGGACTATGCCAAGGCGGCAGTCCTGTTCAAGAAAGTGAATACCAGTTCAGCCCCCGGAAATATGGCAGACTTCTATTTGAGCCAGATTTATTTCTCGGAGGGTGATTACGACAAAGCATTGGCGATGAGCCGCAAACTACTTAAAAACACCGCCGATGTCGAGCCTGAGTTCGCTGCCGAGGCTGAGCGCATAGCCGGTGAATCGCTTTATCATCAGGGCAACGACGCCCAGGCGATTCCCTATCTCAAACGCTACATCGCATCGCAACCCGACGGACTGCCATCGGCCTACTACATATTGGGCATGAGCGAGTACCGCTCAGGCAACTACGCCGATGCAATCGACTGTTTCAGCCATGTCATCGGTCAGGAAAACGCTATGGGGCAGAGTGCCTATCTTTTCATCGGTCAAAGTTATCTGAAAGAGGGGAACGCTGATGCCGCCACAATGGCGTTGACCCAGGCGTTGCGTAAGGATTATGACCCCGCTGTCAGCGAGACGGCCTTCTACAACTACGGCGTTGCCAAGACCCGGGGGGGGCGTGTGCCGTTCGGCAGCTCGGTGTCGACGTTTGAGGAATTTCTACAACGCTATCCCCGCTCGCAATACGCTCCGAGAGTCCAGGAATATGTGATAGCGGGTTATCTCACCGATAACGACTATGAAAGCGCGTTGGCGAGCATATCGCGCATCAGTAATCCGTCGGAGGCCACTCTCGCCGCCAAGCAGCAAGTGCTTTACACCCTCGGCTCGAGGGCTTTGGCAGCCGGAAAAGCCGACAAAGCGTTGTCACACCTGCGCGAAGCCAAATCTCTCGGAGAGCTTAACCCCGAGGTCAGTCGCGAATGTGACCTGTGGATTGGGGAGGCCCTTTATCGTAAAGGAGATTACAACGGCGCGGCATCGTCATATTTAGCCTATCTCAACGGACTGACGCGCGCGGCTGCCAACCGCCCGCTGGCTCTGTATGACTTAGGATACGCAAGGTTTGGCGCGAAAAAATTTGACGCCGCGCTGACCGACTTCACCCGCTATCTAAACTCGCCCGGCAACACCACCGAGGCAATGATGGCCGATGCCCGCAACCGCATGGGCGACTGCTATTACTACGCAAGCGATTTCACTAAGGCCGCAGCTGAGTATGATGAGGCTTATCGGCTCGCTCCGGCCAGCGGCGACTACGCTCTTTATCAGAAAGCGTTGATGAAGGGGCTGGCTCGCGACCATAAGGCAAAAGTGGCGGGTATGCGGCAAATGATGGAGCGTTTCCCGTCGTCGGGGCTCGTTCCGTCGGCATTGCTCGAAACCGCCGAAAGCTATGGCGAGCTGGGGGATAAAACCGCCGCTTTAGCCACATACAAGAAATTGGTCAAAAACCATCCGTCGACGGCTCAGGGCCGCCAGGGCTATCTGTTGCTTGCCATTACATATATGGACAGCGGTGACCGCGATAAGGCTATAGACAGCTACAAGACCGTGCTGAAAAATTACCCGTCGAGCGAGGAGGCCCGCGTGGCAGCCGACGACTTGAAACGTATCTATTCGGATATGGGGCGTCTTGACGAGTTCGCAAGTTATATTGCCGCTATCCCCGACGCTCCCCGCATGGATGCGGCAGAGGTGGAACGTCTCACGTTCCAGTCGGCGGAGAAAGAGTACGCCAACAGCGGAAAAGTGAAACGTCTTGAGGAATACGCCGAGCGTTTCCCATCGGGTGCCGACATTGCCGCAGCGTTGCAGTATCTCGCTGAAGACGCGGCCTCTAAAGGTGACGACAAGAAAGCGTTGGCTTATGCCGAGCGGATTGTCGCCGGGCATCCCGATTCACGGGCCATGGAGAGCGCGCTTGCCATCAAAGGGGATGTTGAATACCGTCAGGGTAAAGGGGAAATCGCTCTCGCCACCTACCGGCAGCTCGAAAAGCGCGCGTCGTCATCGACTTCGCTCAACACGGCACGTATGGGTATACTGAAAGTGTCGCGCGACCTTGGCCGTCACAAAGATGTGGTGGCGCAGGCCGATGAGCTGCTTGGTTCGTCGACGGTGAGCGGCGTGGAGAAAGATGAGGTGACATTCGCCCGCGGCTATGCCAATATGCGCCTCGGTCAGACCTCCAAGGCTGTCAAAGACTGGGAGCCGCTCTCGTCGGATCTCGATAATCTCAACGGGGCTAAGAGCGCCTACTACTTGGGACAGCTCTATTTTGACGAGGGACAGCTCAAAAAAGCCCGCAAGGTCATAGACCGGCTCGTAGCCGCCAATCCGCCCCACCATTATTGGCTCGCCCGCGGCTTCATACTACTGAGCGACATAAACCGCAAGGAGGGTAACTCTTTCGAGGCAAACGAATATTTGAAAACGCTTAAGGAAAATTATCCCGGCACCGAAGCCGACATATTCCAAATGATTGATTCACGCTTAAAATAATCCGACTGATGAAATCAACTAACATATTACTTGTAGCCGCATCGCTGTCACTGTCAACAGCGACGGCACAAGACCTCACCAAAGAGATAACAATCGAAAAAGAAATCGTGCCTGAGCAGAGGGCCGCGACACGTCTCAACGTCACCCCGCGGCTGTTTCAGCCTGAAGTGAAACAGCGTCAGCTCGCGATGAGCGATCGCTCGACGGCCTCGTCAGTTCCGGCGATGGTAGACCGTCTCGAACCGGCGCGCGCCGCCGCCGACACCGCTGCCAATAGGCGGGGATATGTCGCCGCGGGGTATTTCCCCTCTTATAACCTCGCCATGTCTGCCGGATACCGCATAGTCGACAACGCCGCCACCGGCGCGGGAGTGTGGATGCAGTTTGACGGCTTGTCGTACAAGGAGAAAAACCTCATGGGCGATAAACTCACCTATGAGCGTAACACGTTGTCGCTCGGAGGCGAAGTCACCCATCGGATTAACAGCAGACTGACGCTCGACGCTTCAGCGGCCTACTCGTTCATGTCGGTCAGCCGCCCATGGTATGAGTCAGCCGATGACCAGGGCATACATCGCCTGTGGGTTGACGCGGCGGTGAAGGGCCGCTCGCAGCAGTGTGACTACACGCTCAGCGCGGAAGCGGGTTACACAGGGTTCACTCGCGGGGGCCGTCTGCCGTTGGCAGTACCCGCATCAGATGCCGACCTGAAGGCTATAGGTGAAATCGACTTCGGAGTCAACGGCGGTGTGGTGTCGCTCAGTGACGATGGCAACCGCTTCGGCCTCAACCTTTCGGCTCGGTTTAACCGCTACAACCGCTACAACCGCTGGCAGGTGGCACCCGACGGCGGCATAGATGTCGACTGGGGCGGCTCGGAGATACTCGGTGCGGTGACGCTTAACCCCTATTGGTCAGTCGCCGCCGAAGAGTTTAATGCCAATATCGGGGTGGATATTGACCTTGCTGTCAACTCGGGACGTTTCGTTAATCTGGCTCCACACGCTGGGATTAGCTGGACGCCGCGTATGGCTGGCTCGATGCTGTCGCTGTTTGCCACAGCCACCGGGGGCGTTCGCGCCAACACTCTCGGTTCGCTACTTGATTACACCCCCTATGTGGGTCCCCTCTTTGGATATGAACACTCCCGCGTCCCGGTCGATATAGTCGCCGGAGTCTCCGTCGGTCCGTATCGCGGGACAGCCTTGACGCTCCGCGGAGGCTATTCGATAGCCAATGACTGGCTGATGCCGGTAGTGGTCGACGGATCGAATCTCTGGCACGCTGTAGACCTCAAAGGGTGGCGCGCGGGGGCAACTCTCACCCACCGCTCCCGGTGGATAAAGAGCTTGACCGTCAGCTACGACTATGCCCCCAACAGTGGTGACAAGGGCTACTATATGTGGCGCGACCATGCCCGCCATGTTCTTGATGCCGAAGTGACGGTTTCGCCCATAAAACCGCTCGACGTGACGCTCGGATTTGAAAGTCGATGGGATCGTAGTTCCTACGCCTACTCAACAACGACGGCAGAGACCGGGCCTGTCTCACTTGGCCGTAGCAATAATCTTAGTGTCGGGGGGCTATACCGCTATACCGACAGATTGTCGTTTTTCATCCGCGGCGAAAATCTGCTCAACACCAAGAGCTATATGCTGTTTGACATCCCGGCGCAAGGAATCACCGGGTTGCTTGGCGCAGCCTACAAATTCTAAACATCCCCAACGGTTTTGAGATAAAAGTATTATTCTTTTTATTTGCGAGGGTGGGCTGAGGCCTTTCGCCGGTGACAATGGGAAAGGTCCCCGGGATTTTTAAGTCGACCCCTATCGTGTGGATTGTTGATTGAAATGGAGCCGTTTCCGTAGTGCGATATTTTAAAGGATAGCACAGTTCTTCCCCGAGGACGGTGATATGAATAGTGGCCCCGCGTAGCACAAAACGCGGGGCTTGTTTGTTTAGTCATTAAAGCAAGCGAGGGTTTGCGGGCTGTGTGCCGGTTCAGAAGTCGGCGGCTAACCTCGTTTCAAGCTATTTATAATCATAATTCAAGGGAATGATGAGTCGCTCAAGGATAAGGTCGGGATTGCTTGCGGTCGCGTTGTTGGTGGGTACCGCGGGGGTTTTTGCTGCGGAGCGGCGTGTTGTGAGGCTTGATGCCGATACCACAGTGCTTGAGAGAACTGTGGAGCTTGAGTCCGGGTTGTCTATGAAACATGAGGCGGAGGACAGGCGCATTGCGGCTGCATCGCCGCAACGTAAGATTGTGCCGTGTATTTATGATATGCCCTATAGCATAACGGCCAATTATCCTCATTACAAGGAGCTTTGGCAAAACACGGCAGTGCTGTTCGGGGCGGGTTTCGTGACACTTGGCGTTCTTGAACTGCTGCCCGAAAACGCCACCGCTTGGAACAAGGCGGAGATTCACAAACGCCCGGTGTTTGACCGCTGGTGGCACAATGTCAAGTCGGGTCCAGTGTGGGATAAAGATAATCCGATATTCAACTATGTGTTGCACCCTTATGGGGGTGCCGCCTACTATATGAGCGCTCGCACTCAGGGCTTCAATATGTTTTACTCGTTTCTCTATGGTCTGGGTGTCAGCACATTTTTCTGGGAATATGGCATAGAGGCTTTCATGGAGATTCCGTCGATACAAGACCTCTTTGTCACGCCAATCGGAGGGATATTGATTGGCGAGACTTTCTACCGCGTGAAACGTTACATAGTGGAGCATGACTATTGCCTGTCGGGTTCTAAATTGCTGGGGACGTTTGTGGCTTTTCTTGTTGACCCTGTCAACGAGGTAGTCAATTTGGTCAGGGGCAACCCCGCGCGCGGATATTCCAAACGTCATCAGCCGCGTCTTGGTGGCGATATTGTCTGCTATCCGTGGCTGAGACAGGCCAGCGATAGCGATGGACGAGCCGTGGGGCTCACTATGTCGTTGACATTTTAGCGGCAAATTAGAGCGGGGTTTCGCATAATGCAATTGAAGTTATTGATATTATGGAAAAATGTCGTACATTTGCAGTATATTCCTGTTGATTGTAAAAACATATGGCATTAATCATACCACAAAGATACAAGCAAAAGCTGCTGCCCGAAACCACCGAGGTGGCCATCAAGACGATAAAAGATACTTTTCAGGAGAAACTGGCGTGCGCTCTCAATCTGCGCCGCGTGACCGCACCGTTGTTCGTGTTGGCAGGTACCGGCATCAACGATGACCTTAATGGGGTTGAGCCTCCTGTCTCGTTCTCCATCCAGGCGATGGGGGGGCGGACGGCCGAAGTGGTCCACTCGCTTGCCAAATGGAAAAGGATGAAGCTCGGAGCATATGACATAGCCCCCGGCTATGGGCTTTACACCGATATGAATGCCATACGCACTTCGGAGGAGCTTGATAACCTTCACTCTCTTTATGTCGACCAATGGGATTGGGAGCAGGCTATACGCCCGGAAGACCGCAATCTTGACTATCTTAAAGCGGCAGTCGAGAAGATTTATGCCGCGGTAAAGGAGACCGAGCGTCTGATTTACAAACTGTTCCCTCACATTACCCCTGCGCTTCCCGAGGAGATAACGTTTATCCACTCCCAGCAATTGCTCGACGAGTATCCCGAGCTCACCCCGCGCGAGCGCGAGGCTAAGGCTGCGGAGAAATATGGGGCGATATTCCTTATCGGCATCGGTGCGCCGCTCAGTGACGGTCAGCCGCATGACGGACGCGCTCCCGACTATGACGACTGGAGCAGCCCCAACAGCGATGGTTACACCGGTCTTAACGGAGATATAATCCTGTGGAGCAATGTGCTTAACACCCCGTTTGAACTGTCGTCGATGGGTATCCGTGTCAGCCCGGAGTCGCTGAGGCGTCAATTGGATGAGAAGGGCTGTGGTGAACGCGCGGGCTACAAGTTCCACAAGTCACTACTCGCAGGGGAGTTCCCGGCTTCGATTGGAGGGGGCATCGGCCAAAGCCGTCTGTGTATGTTCCTGTTGCAGAAAGCCCACATCGGAGAGGTGCAGGCGAGCATCTGGCCTGAGGAGCAGATTGCGGAGTGTGCCGCCGCGGGAATCAATTTGCTTTGATGCCGGCTCTTAGTCAGGCTATCGAATCACAAGATTTACAGGCGTGGTAATTTTTATGGAAAACCGCCGTCACCCGATGTGGGGTTTGACGGCGGTTCCCATTTTGTTATTCAAGAATTAAAGGCGCGTCGGAGCGTCTATTCCTCTTTGTTTCTGTTCTTGGCTTTTGATTTAGTTTTGCTCGAAGATGAGTCGAGATCTTTCTCCTCTTTAAGGTCTATCTCATTTCGGTTTTTGTCGAGCACACGGTATTGCAGATATGCGAGCGACTGGTCGGGCATGATTTTGAAGCTGCCCCCGATGTCGAGTTTCCATTTTCGGTATGGCGACAGCAGCCCTTTTTTCAGAAACGCGTCGACAAAGGGGTGTACATACATCACAAACCCTTTTACTTTAAGCGAGTTGACGAGATATTCGATTTTTTCACGCAGTGTGTCGGTAAAAAGCAGCGATGGCTGTACTTTCCCTTTGCCGTAGCATGAAGGGCAGGTTTCGCTTGTTTCGATGTCGAGAACCGGTCTCACGCGTTGTCGCGTGATTTGCATCAGTCCGAATTTGCTTAATGGCAGGATGTTGTGACGCGCGCGGTCGTTGGCCATCACCTCTCTCATGTGGTCATATAGTTTCTGGCGGTGGTCGGCGGTGTTCATGTCGATGAAGTCGATAACGATTATGCCGCCCATGTCGCGCAGCCTGAGCTGTCGCGCTATTTCGTCGGCGGCCCGCATATTCACTTCGAGGGCGTTGCTTTCTTGGTCGTTAGTCGCTTTTGAACGGTTGCCCGAGTTTACGTCGATAACGTGGAGCGCTTCGGTGTGTTCGATGATGATGTATGCGCCCGATTTGAACGATACCGTTTTGCCAAACGATGATTTTATCTGTTTGGTGATGTTGAAGTGGTCGAATATCGGGGTGTCTCCGCCATGATATTTGACGATTTCGCGTCGTTCGGGTGCGATTAGGTCGACATATTTCTCAATCTGCGCCATCACATCCTTGTCGTTGACGAAGATGTTTTCAAAAGTGGGACTGAAAATGTCGCGCAGGACGCTGACTATGCGGCTCTCTTCCTCGAATACGAGCGTGGGGGCCTGTGACTTTTGAGCCTTAACCAATGCGTCTTCCCAGCATTTCAGCAAGGTTTTCAGCTCATGGTTTAGTTCGGCCACGCGTTTGCCCTCGGCCGATGTTCTCACAATCACTCCGAAGTTTTTGGGCTTAATGCTTTCGATGAGCTGGCGGAGCCTGAGTTTCTCCTCGGTTGCCTTGATTTTTTGTGAGATTGAGATTTTGTCGCTGAAAGGAATCAGCACCATGTAACGCCCGGTGAATGATATTTCGGTAGTCAGCCTCGGCCCTTTTGACGATATAGGCTCTTTTACAATCTGTACCAGAAGTTCTTGTCCGGGAGTCAGTGTGGTCGCTATTGTGCCGTGTTTGTCGATGTCGGGGAGCGGTTTCATCTTCGACATCTGCGGTAGCTTCTTGCGGTCGTCAAGGAGTTGCTTGACGAATGAGGAGTAGGATGAGAATTGGGAGCCAAGATCTAAGTAATGGAGGAAAGCGTCCTTTTCGTAGCCTACGTTGACAAAGGCAGCATTCAGTCCCGGCATGAGTTTTTTGACTTTCGCCAGGTAAATGTCGCCCACAGCGTAGGAGATGTTCCGGGCTTCTTTCTGCAGGGAAACGAGCCTGGAATCTTCCAGCAAGGCGATAGAGACCTCGGTGGGTTGAACGTCTACAACGAGTTCACTTTTCATGATTTATCTTAGAACTGAGATTCGATGTGGAGCTGCTTATAGCTCCCTGATGGATATGGGCTGTGAAAAACGCAAAGAACAAACATCGATGGGGTTAAAGCATTAGATTGGTGCATCCCATCAAGGTTTGTTCTTAGTATAGCGTTTTCTCACTTTGTCAAGAAAGACGAGTCATTTCATACACACGCAACGTGTGAGAGATTATTTCTTCTTGTGACGGTTCTTTCTCAGACGTTTTTTGCGCTTGTGGGTCGCCATCTTGTGGCCTTTTCTTTTTTTTCCGCTTGGCATTTTACGCTAAATTTTATAGTTTATAATTAAGTTGATATGTTTTTTTCTCGCTGACCGGAGATTATTGTTTCACATCTTCCATGAACACTTTCGCAGGCTTGAATGCGGGGATTTTGTGCTCAGGGATGATGATGGTTGTGTTCTTTGAAATGTTGCGGGCGGTTTTCTCGGAGCGGGTCTTCACGATGAAGCTGCCGAAGCCGCGGAGATACACGTTTTCGCCATGAGCGAGCGAGTCTTTAACAGTCTCCATGAATTTCTCGATGGTTTCGAGGACGTTGGCCTTCTCAATGCCGGTTGACCGGGAAATTTCGTTTACGATGTCAGCTTTAGTCATTTTTAATTATGCGTTATATTGTTAAAATATCATTGATATGCAACTCTTTAGCATCGAATATCACGACGCTCGGAAAATTGCAAGTGCAAATATCGCGCTTTTTTTTCAATTAGCAGGTATTTTAGGCCTAAATTTTTTTAATAAACCTCAGAGTATTATCGGTTTTGCCGCATTCTGGATTATCATCCCGGCGTTTTTTATAAGTCGCGCAGCTTCCACCACTTGTAGGATATGCCGTTGTCGTAAGCATCCTCTCCCTCGGCAGCTTTGAGTTTCGAGACCACTCTGAGGGTCAGCGGCAGTGCGGCTATCTCATAGACGGTCTTGAGCAATGCTTGGGTCACGATGAGCGCGGCGATTTCTTTCCACGCCAGCACCCCGCCGAACGCTATGGGGAAGAATATCAAAGAGTCGGTTGTTTCCCCCCAAAGGGTTGAGACTATCGCGCGCAGAGAGAACCGTCGTCCCCGCGAACTGATTTTCATGCGGCTCATGACATAGGCGTTGACCATCGACCCGCAGATGAATGCGGCGAAGCTGGCCGCCACCATGCGCGGCACGCTGCCGAATATGCGCTCCATCGCGGCTTGTGCGTCCCAGGAGGCTCCTCCCGGGAGCATGACGGCGGCTTGAAGCATCAGCGTCACAAACAGGCTTAATGCGAAAGCGAGCCATATCACGAGACGCGCTTTGGCAAATCCGTAGACCTCGACGATGCAGTCGTTTATGATGTAGCTGACGGGAAACGCTATGAACCCCGCGGTGATGGTCAGAGGCCCTAAATCGACCGTCTTAATCTCCATTATGTTTGAAACAATCAGGCAAACGCAGAACAGCGATGCCAGAGCCACGAATATGGCAGAGAAGTGTTTTGTGTCTTTGTTCATGAATCTTGTTTTTTACGAGGTAGCAAGCACTCGGTGTATTTACCCGCGAAGTTAGCTGTTTTTCTCGTTCCGAGAGTCGCCGGCGCGCTTTTTTTAAGAATTTAGTTATCCTCTTAGAATTGTTTTACTATCTTTGCGATGATTTGGCTCGGCCTGCGGCCGGGAAAAACGTTAAGACTATGACCAACGAAGAAATTAAGACGCTCTCAAAGGACCCCGACGGGTTGCTGACTTACGAGTATATCGCCAACCACATCGCGACTTGTGACGACGATATGGATTTTTTGGTTGATAACATGATAACTGTCGACAAGACAGGGCAGTTCGTGGCAAGCGCGGCCCGTTATCTCTCGGCGATCGACCCCGGCAAATATTCGGTCTCAATCTCCCGCCTTATAGCCGCGGCTATCGAGAAGGACCGCGAACGCCGTTATCTTGGCGACCTGCTGCTTGCCATCTGGGGAGAGGATTACATGTCGCACGCCGATGAGCTTTCGGCGACCGACGATAACTTCCGCCGCATCTACAAGCGTCTCTATCCTCGCGGAATATGACGGAAACCAGTCCGCGCCACAGCTCGGACATTATGATATTTTAAAATGACGAAATCATTAATTTTGTGGATAGCACTGATGATGGCCTGCGTATCGTGTAGCGCGTCATCGGTCGAGGCATCCACCGATAACACAAAACAATCACAGCAAATGACAAACAAAACCGATTCGACCGACGCGCTTGTCGACATCAAAACCTCTGCCGGCGACATCAGGGTGCGCCTGTTCGGCGACACGCCGCGACATCGCGACAACTTCTTAAAGCTCGTCAACGAGGGATTCTATAACGGAGTGTTGTTTCACCGCGTCATAAACGAGTTCATGATACAGACCGGTGACCCCGATTCTAAAACCGCCAAGAAAGGGCAAATGTTGGGCAGTGGCGGCCCCGGCTATCAGATTGACGCCGAGATTGTCTATCCTGAGCATTTCCATCGCCGCGGCGCGCTTGCGGCAGCCCGTCAGGCTGACCAGGTCAATCCCCGCCGCCAGTCGTCTGGCTCGCAATTTTACATTGTTACAGGGCGGGTTTCGACTGAGTCGGAGATTTCGCGCTTGGAGCAGCAGCTCGGCATGATGCGCAAACAGGGGATATTCCAGCAGCTTGCGAGCGAGCGTCAGGATGAGATACGGCGTATGCAGACCGCGGGTGACCATGCCGGTCTTGAGGCTTTGCGTCAGCAACTTATCGCTGCCACAGAGGAGAAAGCGGCCAATGACTCAACCCCGGTGATGACTGCCGCTCAGCGCGAAGCCTACATGACGGTTGGCGGCGCGCCCCACCTCGACGGGCAATACACAGTGTTCGGTCAGGTGGAGCAGGGAATGGACGTTGTCGACAAAATCGAGAAATCCGCGACCGACGGTAACGACCGCCCGGTTGAAGACGTCAAAATCATTTCCATGTCAATCGTAAAATGATAGAGCTTAACCGCTTTACCCTCCCCAACGGGCTGAGGGTCATACACAATCAAGACACGTCGACGGCTATGGTGGCCGTCAACGTTGTTTATAACGTGGGTGCGCGTGACGAGTCGCCATCCCTCACCGGTATGGCCCATCTGTTTGAACACCTCATGTTTGGCGGCTCGGTCAACATTCCCGACTTTGACGGCGAGATAGAGCGGGCAGGCGGTATGAACAACGCCTGGACGAGCAATGACTACACGTCGTTCTATGACGTGGTACCTGCCCACAATGCCGAAACCGCTTTCTGGATAGAGAGCGACCGTATGCTTGCGCTCGCTTTCACCCCCGAGTCGCTTGAAGTGCAACGCAGCGTTGTCATCGAGGAGTTTAAGCAGCAGTGCCTTAATCGGCCTTACGGCGACGTGGGTCACTATCTGCGCAGGATGCTTTACAAAGTCCATCCCTACCGCTGGCCCGTGATAGGAATTGAACCATCACATATCGGGCGGGTGACGATGGACGACGTGAAACGCTTTTTCTACTCCCACTACGCGCCCAACAACGCCATTATGGTCGTCACCGGAAATATCTCGGCCGACCGTGTCGTTCGGCTCGCCGAAAAATGGTTTGGCGACATACCCCGCCGCGACATCGCGCCGCGACAGTATCCTGTGGAGCCGTTGCCCGACACCGCTCGGCGTGAAGACGCCGCCGGCGATGTGCCTCAGACTTTGCTGACGGTGGCTTTCCCTATGCCGGGCTGCCACGATTCCCGCTACATAGCCGCCGACACCCTGAGCGATATTCTCGCGTCGGGCCGCTCGTCGAGACTTTACAGGGATTTGCTGATGGGAAGCGACCTGTTCGCTTCAATCGACGCTTCGATAGCCGGCAGCGAGGAACCAGGGTTTATCATGGTCAATGCCCGGCTTAACGCCGGAGGCGGAGAGGCGGCAGTCGACAAGGGGTTGAAGCTGATTGGTGATGCTTTGGCCGACCTCGCCGAGACGCCTGTCGGTGCCGATGAACTGGAGCGCGCCATTAACCGCTTCGAGTCGACGTTCACAATCTCCAATGTCCAGTTCCTGTCGCGGGCGCAAGCAATCGCATCATACGAAATTCGCAATCAGGACATCAATGAGGTCGTGTCGCAATACCGCGCTTTGACCCCGGAGCGTGTGCGCGCGGCAGCGGCTGAAATTTTTAACCCCGCCCACTCGTCGACTCTTGTCTACCGGCCGTCGTGATTACTGCTGAAATCACGCCTCTTACAGTGCGTATAGTAAAAAAAACATAAAATTAGAGGTAAATTAAAAAAGTTTGGTTAAATTTGAAAACCATTAGGGGGTCTGTGCGGCCGATATAGGCTGCGCAACCTTAATCCATTAATAATTAGATGACTATGAATAAGCCTGATTTTCCTGATGCTGAACTCTCACAGCAGCCCGTGGAAAAAACCTTGACCGAGACCCCTCAGCCGATGCCTGAGGACACTGAGAAAACCGATGAACCCGCAGCCGTAGCCGCCGAGCTGGCTGACGAAAAACATGAGGAGATTACGTTTGAGAATCTCTCAAAGGATGAACTGGTAGAGCGACTGACGGAAATCGCCCAGCTCCCTGCCGGCGAAATCTCCAGAGAGGGGATTTCTCGGTTGAAACAACTGTTCTACGCTGCGCGCAACAAAGAGATAGATGCCGAGAAAGCGGCATTTATAGAGGCCGGTAATGACGCTGCGGCGTTTGAGGCCACGGTTGACCCGCTTGAAGAAAAACTACAAAGCCTCCTCGCCGAAATCAAGGATAAGAAAGCGCGTCTCGCTGCCGAGCAGGAGGCCGTCAGACAAGAAAATCTCGCGAAGAAAAACGAAATAATAGCCGCTTTGGCCGAGATGTCGGCCGACACCGATAACGTCAACCGCCATTTTACCCGCTTCAAAGAGCTGCAACAGGAGTTCAAGGAGATAGGAGAGGTGCCTCCCTCTGAGGCCACATCGGTGTGGAAACGATATCAAGACGGTGTGGAACGCTTCTACGACCAGCTTAAAATCAACAAAGACCTCCGGGACTATGATTTCAAGAAAAACTACGACACAAAGCTGCTGCTCTGTGACGAAGCGGAGAAGCTGATGAATGAGCCTGATGTCATCACGGCGTTCAAACGTCTGCAAGACCTTCACGACAAATGGCGCGAGACGGGTCCTGTGGCGAAAGAGATGCGCGATGAGATATGGAACCGATTCAAAGACGCATCGGCCGAGGTGAACAAGAAATATCAAGCTTTCTTTGAGGAGCGCAAGGCGCGTGAACGTCAAAACGAATTGGCCAAAACCGAAATTTGCGAGCGCGTCGAGGCCATTGATTTCAGCGGGGCCAAGAGCTATGCCGCATGGGAAGAACTGACCAAGCAGATTCTTCAGGCTCAAGAAGATTGGAAAAAACTCGGTTTCGCGTCAAAGAAACTCAACAATTCTCTGTTTGCCCGATTCCGCGAGACCTGCGACAAGTTCTTCGCCGCCAAGGCCGACTATTTCAAGTCAATGAAAGATGAACTCGCCGCTAACCTCGCTAAGAAGATAGCCCTCTGCGAGAAGGCCGAGTCGCTGAAGGATTCGACTGACTGGCGCGCCACCACCGATGCCTTGGTAGCTCTCCAAAAAGAGTGGAAAACCATCGGCTCGGTGCCAAAAAAACACTCTGACAGCGTGTGGCATCGTTTCCTTGAGGCTTGTGACTATTTCTTCGAGCAGAAAAAGAAAAACAGCAATGATACCCGCTCGGTGGAGCAGGCCAACCTTAAGCAGAAAAAAGAGATTATCGCCGAGCTACGTGCGATAGACCCCGAAAACACTCCGAGAGAGGAAGCCATAGCTAAAATCAAGGAGCTTTCGGCAAAGTGGCAGCAAATCGGGCACGTCCCGTTCCGCGACAAGGATAAAATCTATGATGCTTACCGCGAATTGACCTCCAGCCTCCACTCGGCATACAATATGAAGCAATCACGCGAGGCGATGAACCGTTTTGAAAGTTCAATCGATGAGATGGCAGGCGACGAAATCAAGCTGTTACGCGAGCGAGAACGCATGCTCCGCGCCTATGAGCAGCGTCGCTCGGAGCTTCACACCTACGAGAATAATCTCGGATTTTTCAACTCGAAGTCAAAGAGCGGCGACTCGATGCTTCGCGACCTTCAACGTCGCATTGAGCGTATCAAAGAAGACCTCAAAGCTCTCGAAGAAAAAATCAAACTGATTGACGCCAAACTTTGACATCAGGCATCAAGCAGGTTCTCTCTAATCTCAAGGGTGCGGCCGGTAGGCACGACCGCCCCTTGATATTCTCAAAGGTTTTTAGCCGCGTTTAGCGGTCCCTTTATCGAAACGATACTATTTTGTTAGCCTTTCAAATTCGCCAAAACAATGGCCTCGAAATATTATGACATCCAATCATAAAGTAAAATACGGAAACTACTTGAGCGCGTCTATCACAGTCATGGACTTTGTTGTAATCAACATCTTGTTTTGGATTACGACATTGCTGAATCCTGAGATAGCCGCTGCCCCCAACATAAGAATCATTTGGCTTTTGCTGAATATATCATACTTCCCCGCGATGTATTGGCTCGTGCGCATCCATAACCAGCGCACCATCTATATGAACCATGTGGTGCTTTCGGCCATTCAGGCCGTGGGTATCCATGCCTTGTCATTCCTGTCGATGCTTGCGTTCTTGTCGGTAACGGTGATACCCTGGTACGCTTATCTCGAATTTTATGGAATGTGCATGGCGGGGTTGCCGGCGTGGTGGATTGTCAGCCGCTTGGCTATAAAACATATAAGGCGTCACGGTCGTAATTTTAACCGCGTGGTGATTGTCGGCAGCAATGCCACGGCGTTGCGCTTGGCCGAGGAGATGGCCTCTGATGTCGGTTTTGGCTACCGGCTGATGGGTTTCTTTGACGATGACATATCTGTCGCGCAGCCGGCTTTGGGCAAATATCTCGGCCCGGTCGACGAGCTTGAAGCTTATGTCAGGGACAATCATGTCGATGAGGTCTACTATACGATTTCGGGAAGCCGCGAGAAACCGTTGCACGCAGCTATCAAAGCCGCCGACGATTGTGTGGTGCAATTTTTCTATGTGCCTCAGATTCCTCGCACGATATCTCGGGCTTTCGAGCTGAACCACATTGGCCGCGTGCCGGTGTTGTCTATCAGGCGCAATCCGCTCAAAAAGGCGATTAATCGAGTCGTAAAGCGCGCGTTTGACATTTCGTTTTCGTCGATTGTGCTGCTTTTCTCTCCCATTGTGTTTATCCCGGTTGCGATAGCGATTAAACTGTCGTCGCCCGGTCCGATCTTTTTCCGCCAAAAGCGCACGGGCTACCGCGGCAAGGATTTCTATTGCTGGAAGTTCCGCACTATGCGCGTCAATGCCAAGGCCGATGTGCAGCAGGCTCAGAAAGACGACCCCCGTAAGACGCGCATCGGGGAAATACTCCGCCATACCTCGATTGACGAGCTTCCGCAGTTTATCAATGTTTTCCTCGGGGATATGTCGGTGGTTGGCCCCCGGCCGCATATGCTTAAACACACTGCCGATTATTCAAAGATAATCGATAAATACATGGTGCGCCACATGGTTAAACCCGGTATTACCGGCTGGGCTCAGGTCAACGGCTACCGCGGTCTGACCGAGCAGTTGTGGCAGATGGAACGCCGCGTGGAATATGACGTGTGGTATATCGAGAATTGGAGTTTCCTGCTTGATTTGAAAATCATAGTGCGCACGGTGTTTAATGCGGTCAAAGGGGAGTCCAACGCTTTCTGATGGCCTAAAGCTCCGTTTTTGCTTGGAAAGCGGGTGGTAACGGCGGATTTTCCCGCGTTTCATTAAAATTATTGACAGGTCGGGCTTTTTCTGTGCCCGATTGTTGTAACTTTGTCGGAATTTATAAACATTCTATGGATATTACTGAAAAAATAACAGAAGGAACCGATGAGGTCCAACCAGCCGCGACGGCTCGTGAAACAAAATCATTTAAAGACCTCGGAATCGACGACCGCTTGTTGCGCGCTGTTGAAGAGCTTGGGTTTGAACGTCCTATGCCGGTGCAAGAGCGCGTGATTCCGCACCTTCTCAATGAGGATAACGATGTAGTAGCTCTGGCCCAGACAGGTACGGGCAAGACGGCTGCTTTCGGTCTGCCCGTCATTCAGCGCATTGATGTCGGCAACTGCGATACGCAGGCTCTGATTTTGTCGCCGACGCGTGAGCTTTGTCTACAAATCGGCAGCGATTTGGCTGATTTTTCAAAATACATTTCCAACCTCAATGTCCTGCCCGTCTACGGCGGGTCGAGCATCGAGAGCCAGATACGCGCATTGAAAAAGGGTGTGCAGATTATCGTGGCAACTCCCGGTCGACTTATCGATTTGATAAAGAGGGGGGTGGTGAAACTCGGCCATGTGCATACGGTGATTCTCGACGAGGCCGATGAGATGCTCAACATGGGCTTTCTTGATTCGATTGACGAGATACTCGCAAGTGTCCCGGAGCAGCGTAAGATGCTGATGTTCTCGGCGACAATGCCGACCGAAATCGCCAGAATCGCAAAAAAATATATGCGCGAGCCAATCGAGATAGTCATCGGGACGCGCAACGAGGGGGCGGCAAACGTCAAGCATATCTATTACATGGTCAACGCCCGCGACAAATATCTCGCTCTGAAACGCGTGGCCGACTATAACCCCAGCATCTACGCTATCATCTTCTGCCGCACGCGCCGCGACACTCAGGAGGTGGCTGACAAGCTGATTCAGGACGGCTACAACGCCGATGCCCTTCACGGTGACTTGTCGCAGCAGCAACGCGACATAGTGATGAAGAAGTTTCGCGACCGCGTGATTCAGATGCTCGTGGCTACCGACGTGGCAGCCCGCGGGCTTGATGTCGACGACCTCACCCACGTCATAAACTACGGTCTGCCCGAGGATACGGCGGTCTATACCCACCGTTCGGGTCGCACCGGTCGTGCCGGTAAAACCGGCGTGTCGGTGGCTATCATCCATTCGCGCGAGAAAGGCAAACTCAAGGAGATTGAAAAAAAGATAGGGAAGACGTTTGAACGCAAGGAGGTGCCTACTCCGCAGCAGATTATCGAGAAGCAGATTTACAATCTTGCCGACCGCTTAGAGCGCGTGAAAGTCAACGATGAGGAAATCGACAAATATTTTACCGGGGTCAGCCGCAAGCTCGGATGGCTCTCTCAGGAAGATTTGCTGAAACGTGTGCTTTCATTAGAGTTTAACCGCCTGCTTGATTACTATAAAGACGCTCCTCAAATCGACTTCATCGACGAGAAACCGCGGCGGGAGAAGGGCGAAAAGGGGGCAAAGCGCGACCGCGAGAGCCGCGGACCCCGCACCTTGGAGGAAAAAGACCGCCGCACCGCTTCGAAGGGGATGGCGCGAGTGTATCTCAACGTCGGCAAACGCGACGGTTTCTTTGCCGCCAGCCTCATCGAGGCCCTCAACAAGAATGTGCCGGGCCAGCGTGTCGACGTGGGGCGCATCGACCTCTTGCCGGGCTATTCCCTGTTTGATGTCAAGAAGGCCGACGCTGCTCGCGTTGTCAACGCTCTGAAGGGAGCGGAGTTTATGGGCAAACGCCTTTACAGTGAAGTGGCTGAACCCGGCAAGGACTACGCCCGTGCCGCTACGCGCCGCTCGCGTGAAGCGGCTTCGGAAGATACCCCCTTTGAATTTTTCCGAAAGAAAGGCCGGGGAGGTGGCAAAAAACGTCGCTAAATGATATGACTGTTTGATAGAAGATGTTGACAGATAGAGTAATACGATTGTTGATGACATTGTGTGTCATGGCTTTGGCTCACTTGTCGGGCAATGCGCAACTGACAGCTTCGCGGGCGTTTGCCGCTGCTCCGCGGCAGGTGTTCCCGATGCTGACCGATTTGACTCGCCTCGACATGATAGATTACTATGCCAGTGGCTCGCGCACAGCGTCGCGGAATCTGCTTGAAGGCGAAAGCCGCATCGAGGATATGTCGCCCATGCAGATGAAAATCAAGATGTCGGATGTGTCGACCTATACCATCACCATCCTCCCTGCGGACCGCGACTCGGTCATAGCCCTCACGGCTGATATCCTCACACCGGTTTCCGATGGGTATCTCGCTCTGTATGACCGTGATTGGGAGAGGCTTGACGAGAAACGTTTCATGGCTCCGAATTTGGTGGAGTGGCTGAAACCGTCGGCGCGCAGGGCGATGGAAGATATTGAGAATCTTATCCCGTTTGTCCCCGCTACCTACACCATCGACCCCGCGACGGGGACGCTTACGCTGACTCAGAATGTGGCAGGACTGATTCCCGCCGAGGAGTATGATAAGGTTAAGGCTTATCTCCGCCCATCGTTGAGCTATCGTTGGACCGGAACCAAAATGTCACTTATCAAGGATTAACCAGCCTGATGGAGACCCTGTCGCTGTTGCAGTTCACCCGCCGCTTAGCCTCTTTGGTGACCGTGCCGTCCACCTCCAATGTGTGGGTGACAGCCGAGTTGAGCGATGTCGCCGAACGTGGCGGCCACTGCTATATGGAATTGTTCGAAAAAGACCCGGGCAGCGGTGCTACCGTGGCCCGAATGAGGGGCATAATCTGGGCAGGGAGCTATCATAAGCTGATGTCGGAGTTCTATGCGGCCACGGGACAGCGTTTTGTCTCTGGGTTGAAGCTGATGGTCTGCGGGTCGGCGACGATGCACACTGTCTATGGGTTATCGCTTGTGATTACCGCGATAAATCCTGAATACACCCTCGGCGACCTCATGCGCCGCCGCCGCGAGATATTGGCCCGGCTGAAGACAGAGGGCATACTCGACATGAACCGGCAGCTTGAGTGGCCGGCGGCTCCGTTGAGAGTGGCTGTCGTTTCCGCTCCCGGTGCTGCCGGATATGGCGACTTCATCAATCAGCTATATCATAACGATGCCCGTCTGCGCTTCTCCACGCGGCTGTTTCCCGCCTTGATGCAGGGCGACAAGGCTCCTGCATCGATTATAGCCGCGCTTGAGCTTGTTGCCGCTGAGGCTGATGACTGGGATTGCGCGGTCGTTATCCGCGGGGGTGGAGCCACAAGCGACCTCGCCGCATTTGATAACTATGAGCTTGCCGCCAATATAGCTCAGTTCCCGCTCCCCGTCGTTATAGGCATCGGGCATGAGCGCGATGTGACGGTGCTTGACTATGTGGCCAATATGCGTGTCAAGACCCCCACGGCGGCTGCGCAGTGGCTCATAGGGCGCGGTGTCGCGCAACTTGACCGCCTTGCCGATTTTGCCTCGACGATGCTGCGGGTGGTCAACGACCGCGTGTCGGGGTGCAAGGAGCAGCTTTCATATTACACCGGCTTGCTCCCGGTGGCACCCGTGGCGGCGGTTGAGCGGGCTTCGGCGCGGTTGCGCAATGCTCTGTCGGTCGCGGTGTCGCTCAGTTCGCGGCGTATACTTCCGGCGTTGGCGCGCCTTGACAGCATCGCGGAGAATTTGCCGGCTGTCGCGGCGTCTGTGACGGCGCGCTCGGCTCAACGGATTGATGCTGCGGAGCGTTTGCTCGACGCGCTCTCTCCGATGGCCACGCTGCGCCGCGGCTATTCAATCACGCGTATTAATGGACGTGCCGTGTCGTCGCCCGCTGGGGTTGCCGTCGGCGATGTCGTAGAGACCACTTTGGCGGGAGGCGTGTTGACCTCAGTTGTGGAATCAGAAAAATGACAGATAAGATAAATCATATGGAAGCAGAGAAAACCCCGGCGTTCATCCCGGTTAAGGATTTGACCTATGCCCAGGCGATGGGTGAGCTTGAGAAGATTTTGCGCCTGATGCAGAGCGATGAGTGTGACATAGACCGCCTTACCGCTTTGACCCGCCGTGCCGCTGAACTGATTGCGGAGTGCCGCTCAAGGCTTACGGCGACCGATGAGGAGCTGCGAGCCATCCTCTCACAGCTACAGTGACCCGCAGCCCAGTTTTTCGCCAGCGGTGGCTTGCCGGGCGAGTGGGATGTGAATACGGGTCTGTTTTTTAACGCCCTGTTGTCAAGACGGTGTCAGTGTTGATGTCGATGATTATTTTTTTGTCGGGATACCATAAATAGCCTTTCACGTTGGCATCGGGATAGATTTCTTGTAAGAAGCCGGTATAACGCTTCACCTGCCGCGAATATTTTTCATGGTGTGCAGCTCCGAATTTGTAGTCGATAACCTCGATTGTGCCGTCGGCGGTCCAGACCACCCTGTCGGGGCGGTAGTGGCTGCCGTCGGGGAGCATTATCGTGCGCTCGTTGACCACGCGGGAGTAGCCGTCAAACCAGTGTGCGGCTCTCGGGTCGTTGAGGGCTGCGGTGAGCGTTTCGAGGGCGGCTGTTTCCTCATCGCCTGTCAGTCCGATGCGGTAGGCTCGTCGACGCATTGCGAGCGGTAGGTCGCGGCGGTGGCGCACACGGCTCAGCACGTCATGTAGGAATATGCCTCGCTCTCGGGCCTGGGTGCGGTCGCAGAGGTCGTCGACGCGGGTGAGCTGCCACATATCGTCGCGGTCGCAGGTCGAGTAGGGGGGCATGGTCTCGCGCGGCGCGGTGTCTGAGCCGTCGGCGGCTGCGGGTACGGTAGGCGCGCCTATGGTGAGCGTTTCGCCGTCCCAACGCTTGGCGAGGTTGAGCGACAGGTCGTTGTCGCCGTCGGTGGCTTGCTCTATGGCGTTGATGATGAAACGCGTCAGCGGTTCACCTTTTGGCCGGTCGTCGTCGGCTTTTTTCTCAGGCGCGGGCTTTGTGGTGATTATCAGTTCGCGCTCGGCGCGGGTGAAGGCTACATAGAGCAGGTTGATGTTGTCGACACGCTGGCGAGCGAAAATCTCTTTTAGCGAGTCGGCAAGCCTTGTGTCGGCCAGGGCTGCCTCGGTGTTGAGCGGCATGAGTGGCGGCACGATGTCGGGGTCTATACCGTCCATCGCCGGAAGACGGTACCATTCGTAGTTGGCCTTTCCGGGAGCTGAAAATTCGGTCATGGCCCAGGTGGCGAATGGAATGTGGACGCAAGGGTATTGCAGCCCCTTGACTTTGTGGATTGTCATCACTGTGAGCGCGTCCATGTCGGCTGGTGTTTCGAGCTTTTTGCGTCGGCCGCTCTGTTGCCACCATTGGAGAAATGAGTGGATGTCGCTCTGCCCGCGGGAGCAGAAGTCGATTACCTGGTCTTGGAAAGCTGAGATGAATATGTTGTTTTCCTCCATCTCGCGGGGCGACAGGTATCGCGAGATTATGCGCTCCACCATCGAGGGGAGGTTGACGCAGGTCATCTTGGCTGCCTCGGCTGCGAGGGCCGATATGTCACCGTCGTCGGTCAGTGCTTTCGCGAGGGCATCGCTGCCGTCGAGATTGGCACGGTTGTAGAAGTATTCAAAGCGGTTGACGAGCCGAGCCAGCTCGCGGGCGGTCTTTCGGCGGGAGCCTGAAGTGGCGTCGGTGGAGTCGATGATTTGCAACACGCTGATGATTAGCCTTATCGCAGCCGACGATTGAAGTTCGATGCTGTCGCTCGAGGTGATTTCCATCCTCGGGAACCCGCTTGTGGGGTCTTCCATCAGTTGCAGCAGGTAGTTCACTACGGCCTCCCCCTCGCTGCGCCTCCTGACTATGACGGCTATATCTTTGGCTCGGTATCCGGCTTGTCTCTGGCGTTTGATTTCATCGGCCATGCGCTGAAGCGCGAGCGTGTCAAACGAAGGTTCGCCCCCCTTCGGCTCGTCGATTGCCGCGAGGCTTATGTAGGCCGGCGAGTCGATGTGTTTCGGTGATACCTGTTGCGTCAGGTTGGCGTAGGTGTCGCTCGCTCCGGCTATGCGCGCCATTGATGAGAAGAAAGCGTTGTTGAATCTCACAATGTCGCGCGAGCTGCGCCAGTTGGTGTTGTCGGCCACATCTATTCCCCGCTCTGTGACGGTGCCGGCTATGCGTCCCTCGATGGCGGCCTTGACTTCGAGCGCGAGCAGGTCGGGGTCGGAGTTGCGGAAGCGGTAGATGCACTGTTTCTCGTCGCCGATGATGAGGTTGTCGTTACCGTGCGAGAGGCTTTCGAGCAGCAGCGGCATCATGTTTCCCCATTGCATCCTTGATGTGTCCTGGAACTCGTCAATCAGGAAGTGGTTCAGGAAGTAGCCTATGCGCTCGTAGATAAACGGCGTCAGGTCGTCGCGGATTATGCGCCGAAGCAGTTCGTTGGTGTCGGAGAGAAGTATTATGTCGTTGTCTCGGCGGTATTCGCCGACGAAGTCCATCAGATAGCCAAGCAGTCCGAGGTTGTAGAGGTTGCGTCGGAGCAGCCTGTACTCGTTGGCGCGGGCGTGGCAGCGCAGCATCTCGGCGCATCCGGCGGCGAGTGTGTCGTCGAGTGCGGGAGGCGGGTCGCCGGCTTTAAGGAATGCGGCGGTGTAGCGTTTGCCGGGGTTCTCGGTTGCGGGACGAAGGGTCGCGGTCAGCTTTTCTTGCCATCCCTCGGCGGCGCGCGCTATGAATTTCAGCAGGTGGGCGTTGATAGCCTTGGCGTCGGTCAGTCCGTAGTCGGCTATCGTTTTCATCATCGTGCGGGCAGCCTCGGTAAACGATGCTTTGTAGCGTGCTATCCCCGCCGTCAGTGATTTTTCAAAGCGTTCGAGCCTTGTGGGGTCGCTCTGGAGGTAATCGATGATGAGGTCGCGGTTGAGCTTGAACGTCTCGTCAAGCAGTTGGTTCATGGTTCTCACCAATCCCTCGTGCAGGCTCGACTGGCGGTTGAAGAGGTTGAATCCCTTGCCCTCGTCGATGCTTTGGCTCATGAAGTTGGTGAGCCATCGTGTGAGCCTTGCCGTTTTCTCGTCGTCGCGGAAGTTGAGCGACGTAATCATTTCGCCGACACCTATGCCTGTGACGCGTTCCTCGTCAAGCTCCACTTCGTAGTTGCCGGGTAGGTCGATTTCGCGGGCGAATGTGCGCAGCACCGTCTGGAAAAACGCGTCGATTGTGCTGATGTTAAACTGGCTGAAATCCATCAGCAGCTCTTTCAGCGCGACTCGCGCCGCCTGCGCCACCTCGTCAGGCGTGGCACCGTAAAGGGAGGTCAGATATTCCATGTAGGGGCTGCCCGGCTGCCCCTGTGAGCGGTTGCAGTGGTTGCCGAGCAGTTCGAGATGTTCGATAATGCGCCGCTTCATTTCATTGGTGGCGGCGATGGTGAATGTGACGGCGAGGATGTTGCGGTGGGCGTTTCCGCCGCTCCGGCGCAGTGTATAGCGTCCTGTGTCCTTGTTTTTCCTGCCAAGGAGTAGTTTGATGTATTCGCGGGTCAGTGTGTAGGTCTTCCCCGAGCCTGCCGACGCTTTGTAGAGGGTGAGCATGGTGTGCGGGTTTAGTTTGAGCGGTTGACTTTAAACCCCATCTCTTTGAGCATCTTGACGGCGTCGGCTCGTCGGTCGCCCTGAATCAGTATCTCGCCGCCCCGCGATGAACCGCCGGTGCCGAGCTTTGATTTCAGCCGTGCGGCTATGTCTGCCACTTGGTCATCGTCGATTGTGAATCCGGCGATGATTGTGGCGGTTTTGCCGCCTCGGCCTTTGCGTTCCATCATCACCTGAAGGGTGGCGTGTTCCCGCAGGCAAGGCGCGGCCTTGTCCGTGCAGTCGTTCTCGGCACATTCTGATTCCTCGGCTTTGTCCGAGAGGTCGTCTTCGAGATTCAGGCTCTGCAGAGCCGCTTTCCAATCGTTAATGCTCATGGCTGTCGGTGGGGGGGGTTGAGTCGGTTTCGCACCATGAGTCGTCGCTGATGTCGGCGGGAGAGGTGATGGCATGGCTTAGTGATGCCATCATCTCGACATAGCTCGACATCTCAATCGGAAGGGAGTTGTAGTAGGCTCTCGCGCTGTCGGTGTCGGCGGCGAATGCTTTCAAGTAGCATTGAGTGGCTTGCCCGACATTCTCGTGCTCGGCGTCAATTTCCGACAGGCGCATGAACAGCAGTGACAAGCGGCCAAACTGTGAGGCCGACAGGGGCTGCTCAGCCGATTGCTCAAGCAGGCGGTCGCAGGCTATCTGCGCGCTGCGGTAGTTGTGTGTGTCGATGGCTTGTTCGGCGGCTGTCAGCTCATCGTTGCGCGAAACGGCAGTGTCGCAGCTCCACACCGTGAACAGTACCGCAGCCATTATAAAGGTCAAGATTTTTTTCATCATAATGCAAAGATACGAATAAGCGAGCGCAAAAAGCAAATTTATTTGATTTTGCCGAGCGGAAGTATCTAAGACGGCAGTCAACGATACGAATAAGCGAGTGCAAAAAGCAAATTTTTTTGGCGTTTCACGTCGGACTTTTTTGTAATTTCGCAGCGTTATGAAACGGAAAATTTTGGTAGCGGCGGCAGCTGTCGGGCTGTTGGCCGGATGCGGGCTTTCGAGCCGCGAGAAGGAGATGGTGGGCGACTATTTCATCTCGGAGATTTCTGACATAGAACCGTTGTATGAGCTTCACGATGACGGTACGTCGGTGATGCGCGCCATACGCCCCGAGGTGCTTACCTGTTGGGTTGAAGGCCGATGGCATATTGATGGTGATTCTCTCATCTTGGATAATGATTTGTCGACAGTCAAGTATGAGGGTGACCGCTCACTGATGGGTGAAGTGGCTACCCGGTCGGCTTACCATATCACTGATTTTAACGGCACGTCGCTTACGTTGCGCAAAGATGGGATAGATTATGTCTATCACCGCCGAGTGTCACGGGAATCGGAGTGATAGTCGGTTAGTGGGGGAAAGAGATCCCCATCGCTTTTGTGGATAATAACGACAAAAAAGGCCACCCCCGGAGGGGTGGCCTTTTTTTGTTGTTGTTATCGTTGGTGACGATTATTTGACGAGCATTTTGCTGACTTTGTCGCCTTTCTTAACGATGTAGAGTTTGCCTGCCTCGGGCTGAGCCACGCGGATACCCTGGAGGTTGTAGTATTCAGCGGGAACTGCAGCGTCAACAGCTACATCTTCAACGCCTGTTGCGGTTGAGATGGTGACTGTCATTGCGTCAAAGTCAACCACGAAGTGAACGCTCTGGGGATATTCGGTGTAGTCAAGGATGTTAAATGCGTTTTCGCCTCTCGTGAAGCGTACTGCAGTGTTGAGGTGCGTTCCAAAGTTGTTGCTGGTTGCACCGTAACGCTGACCTGCATTGAGCCAATCACCTGAAGCTTCTGCGAGTCCATCGATGAAGCTGAAGTAAGCGCCTGTCATGGCAACGTCGCCTTCGAAGATGTCACCGTTCTTGGTGAGCTCAACACCTTTTGAGGGATCCCATTCGCCAACTGAGAGATTACCGAGGACGAAAAGTTTATCGGGGGTAGGCGTGGGTATAACTGTAGCCTTGATAGTGGTGAGAGCAGAGTCGATAACAATCGTGTAGTCGTTGGCCTCAGCCAGTAAGATGTTAGCGCCCTCGGCAGGAGCGCCACTGAGAAGCGGAGTCACAGTGTTAGCGGCGAGATTGCCGTCGATGTGGAATCCTGCTGCGTCAAATTCAGCCCAAGTACCCTTAGCGGTAGAAACCTTGAAACCATTGGTCGCACCATAGAGATCAAATGAGTAAGTCTTGGTGGTATCGTTGTAGGCGAACTCGCCGGGGTTAGCGGGATCCCAAGAAATGCCGTTGTTGCCGAGGATGTAGAGTGCGGGAACGGCGGGAGCTTCTTCTTTAAGAGAGAAGGTGAGTTTGGCAGCACCTGAAATTGAGGTGAAACGGTAGATGGTGGCAGATTTGCCATCCTCGTTGGCATAGGCTGTAATTCCACCGCAAACTGCGCCTGAGGGGGTGTCGGCGGGAGCCTTGTAAGAAGCAACGACAGCGTTGTCGCTTGCGCGTACAATCACAAAGTCGTTGGGGCACCAAGTGGCTGCGCGGCCTTCAAGTTTAGCACCATAGACGTAGTAGGTCTCGTCGCCGAGCATGAACCAGTCGAAACCGGCTGCTGAACGCTGCTGAACGCGGTTTATCTTTTCCCAATCGTCAAATGCCTCGTTGGGCTGCAGGATGGTGCTTACGTTACCACCGTAAACATAGGCGGTCATTGAGGGGTCTGATGCGTTTTGGCATTCTTCTACCGATGTTCCCCAGGGTTGAGTCACATAGAACGTAGTGAGTGCGGCGGGAAGCTCGAGTGATGCGTATGATTCCATTTGCTCGCCTTCAGCTATGTAGTAAGAGCAGACAACTTTCGCGGTGTTCATAGCGGTATTAAACCAACCACCATCCGCACTGAGGACGTCACCAAGCACGCGGCCGAGATAGTCTACGCGAGTACCCTCTTCAACGCCTTCGGGGAGAGTGAGGTTGAGGTTCTGCAAGTCACTGGCGCTGCGCTTGCCGGCGGGGAGGATATAGAAAGTGGTTGCACCTGTGCTTGCACCACCACCGTTGTTGAAGATGACGTTTCCGGCTTCGTCGCAAGTGATTGCAAACGGAGTGGTCGGAAGCCCGGTCACAACCTCTGTTGCTGATGTATTGGTAAATGACCAAATTGACTTGGTGGTCTTGTTCATGACGAGAATCTCGTTTGAACCTTTGACTGCGGTTGCATCTTTCCAGTCCGATACTCCACCACCGGTTTCAAGCGTAGGAAGTGCTTGCTCCCAGTCGATGGTCAAGTTAAAACCGGCGGCGATAGAGTCAACCGATCCAGCGGCGAATGCATTGCCGGCAACGAGTGCGGCTGCACCGGCGAGCATCATGTTGCGTAACTGTTTTTTCATGTTTTAAATGTTATTTGTTAAACAAAAAGTTAATGTTATTATGTCAATGTATACGTTGTATCCGGCTCATTATGAGAGTGTTTTCTCTGAAATATTGATGCCTCGACACTATATTACCGCGTAAAGGTATGATTTTATTTGTTATCCTACAAAGTTTTTTAGAATATTTCACATTTGTGAGCCGTCGGGCTGCCGCAAATTGCGGCGTATGAGGTCGTTGACGGCGGCGGTGTCGCCCATGGCCTGTTGCGGCGTGATGTCGAGCCGATGTAGCTCAGTGACACGCGCGCTGGGAATTATGCTGTCGATGAGCGTTGCCGGGGCAGGCGGGGTGATCAGCGCGCGATAGCGGTCGTAGGTGTAGCGGGTGAACCGCGTGTTCATTGTCACTCCGCGGCGGTCGAGCAGATAGCCGTCGGCCAAAGGCAGCGGTGTGGACTGGTCAGTGAGGTCGGAGGGGGATGGGAACGAGACTAAGGCGGTGCCGGCGGCGTTGAGTGTCACGGGGACGTTGTCGCGGTAGTCGCCGTTGGTCTTATATATGATCGCGCGCGGCAGGGCGCGGTGGATGGGGGCGTCGGAGTGTCCGCCGATTGATTCGGAGGGTTGCTGCAGCGGAGCCGGCGACTGCGCCGGGTCGGGTGATGTGGCAGGGGCTGACGAGCGGCATCCGGCCGCGAGAGCTGCGAGGGCTGTCATGGTGAGTAGGGCTTTCATCGGCGTTGAAGTGGCGTTTTTATGTTTGTCACGCGAAGATAAGTAAAAAACAGTATGAAAAAATATTTGCGGATTGTGAATTAATTCTTACCTTTGCGGTCGCAAACAAAGAAAGCTGCTCGGGGTGTAGCACAGTTGGCAGCGCGCCACGTTCGGGACGTGGAGGTCGGAAGTTCGAGTCTTCTCACCCCGACAATTTTTCAGCAAATGGGTTTAGCTCAACGAGTTAAGCCCATTTTTTCGCAAATAGCCGGAACAAAAACGGGGTCACGCCGTTTTTTTGTTATCCCTCTCGGGCGTGTGTCAAATCAATCCTCGCGGATTGACTTGGTGGGGTGGGGTGCTCTGAGTACTCCGAGCACTCTTAACAGGCTATATAAAAAAGATTCCCATGCGGGAATCGCCGCGAGCCGTTGCTATAAATTTTTCAACCACCTTTTTACATTGAGCATATTTTTGATTGGCAGCTCTCTTTGTGCGATTGTAACGGCAGGGATGTCAGAGGGATTCGAGGAGGCGTTTGAGCACTACCTGGGCGGAAATCTCGCGGTTGGCGGCTTCGGGGATGACGAGAGAGCGCGGCCCCTCAATCACGTCGTCGCTCACAATCATGTTGCGGCGCACCGGCAGGCAGTGCATGAAGTAGGCGTTGTTGGTCAGTGCCATTTTGTCGGCGGTGACAGTCCAGTTGCGGTCGGTCGACAGCACTTTGCCATAGTTGGGGTCGGCATAGGCCGACCAGTTTTTGGCGTAGACAAAGTCGGCGCCTTCGAGAGCCTTGTCTTGGTCATACTCTACGCGCGCTTTCCCGACAAAGTCGGGCGCGAGCTCATATCCGCGTGGATGCGTGATGACAAAATCATAGCCGGTGGCGTTAATCCACTCGGCAAACGAGTTGGGGACGGCCTGGGGGAGGGCTTTGGGGTGAGGCGCCCAGGTCATGACAATTTTGGGGCGTTCGACGGTTTTGTGTTCTTCGATGGTGATGAGGTCGGCAAACGATTGGAGCGGATGGCGTGTAGCGGCCTCCATCGAGAACACCGGGCGGCCCGAGTAGCGAATGAACTGGTTGATGATGCGTTCCTCATAGTCGTCGACCTTTGATTCGAAGCGTGCGAACGACCTCACGCCGATGATGTCACAGTAGCATCCCATCACGGGGATGGCTTCAAGCAGGTGTTCGGGTTTGTCGCCGTCCATGATGACTCCTCGCTCGGTTTCGAGTTTCCATGCCCCCTGGTTCACGTCGAGGACTATGACGTTCATCCCGAGGTTCAAGGCTGCTTTTTGAGTGCTCAGGCGCGTGCGCAGCGATGAGTTGAAGAAAATCATCAACAGGGTTTTGTTGCGGCCAAGGTGCTGGTAGCCAAATCGGTTGGCTTTGACCTCAAGAGCTTCGGCGACAGCCGCGCGCAGGTCGCCGATATCGTTTACGGATGTGAAATTGTTCATAATGATTAAATGCTTTATAGCCGCGAAGTTACACATAAATCCGCGATTGACCATGACGATGCGGCGTTTTTAGCCGTCTTTGTGGCGCGCTTTGAAGTCGCGCGCCGCAGGGTCGAAGGTCACTTCCCGTCCGTCGAACAGCGAGGGGAGGCCGTCGGGGCGCGCCGTCAGCTCGTCGGGTGTGCCGTCGACCAGTGTGCGGTCGGCCTTGACAATCCAGAGCCGGTGACTGAGGTCGATGGCGGGGGCTATGTCGTGGGTTGACAGCAATATCGCTTTGTTGTCGTCGGTCGCCAGGTCGTGGAGCAGCGACATGGTTTCGATGCGGCTCGCGGCGTCGAGAAACGCCGTCGGCTCGTCCATTATGATTATCGGGGTCTGCTGTGCCAGGGCTTTGGCTATCATGGTTTTCTGCCGTTCGCCATCAGAGAGCCGCGCCAGATGCTCGCCGCGTTTGTGAGAGATGCCCGCTCGCTCCATGGCGCGTGCCACGATGCGGCGGTCGTCGCTGTCTAACCGTCCGAAAAATCCTGTATAGGGGTGGCGACCAAGCCCTACAAGTTCCTCCACGGTCAACGCTCCGGCCAGTGTGCGGTCGGTGTAGACGATGCCGAGGGTGCGCGCGAGCTGTCGGACGGTATAGCCTGCTAACGGCGAGCCGTCGATCTCGATTGTCCCGGCGAGGGGGGATTGCACCCCGGTGAGGGTGCGCAGCAGGGTTGACTTGCCGATGCCGTTGCTGCCCAGCAGCGACACCATCTCGCCCCGGCGCAGATTGAGGTTTAGCCCGCTCAGCACGGGGGTGGCCGAACGCCCTGAGCGATAGCCCGCGGTGAGGCCGCGCGCGGTGAGGATTACCGGGTCAGACATCAGTTGAAATAGAGTAGTTTCTTGCGGTTGATGATGATATATATTATGATTGGCACGCCTATCAGCGGGGTTATGGCGTTGATCGGGATGATGCCGCCCGAGCCGAAGATGACACTGATTAGCGCGCATCCCGAGCCGACGACCGCCCCGCACAACGCCGTGCCGGGAAGCAGGACTGAGTGGTTGGATGTGCGCAGCGCCATACGGGCAATGTGGGGGACGACCAACCCTATGAAACCTATGGGGCCGCAAAAGGCTGTCACCACCGCCGTCAGCCCCCCGGATATCGCCAACAGGCGGTTGCGTGTGGCGGGGATGTTGATTCCGAGATTCTCGGCATAACGCTGTCCCAGCAGCAGGGCGTTGAGCGGCTTTGCCATGAGCATCGCGCATCCCATGAGAGACAGTGATATGGCTGCGAAAACAGTCAGACGCTCAAGCGTCAACGACGAGAACGAGCCTAACCCCCATACCACGAATGAGTGAACTCCCTCGCGGGTGGAGAAAAAGTTGAGCAGAGAGATTGCCGAAGATGCCAGATAGCCCATCATTATGCCTATAATCAGCAACATGGCTGTGCTCGACACCATCATTGAAAAAGCGAGCAGGGCCAGCATCACCGTTGCCGCGCCGGCTGTCGCGCCGGTGAGTATGCCGGCATAGTATCCCACTCCCGTGACGCTCCCGCCTAATGCGAGCAGCACCACTGCCACGCCGAGCGACGCGCCGGTCGATATCCCGAGAATCGATGGCCCGGCCAGGGGGTTGTCGAATGTGGTCTGCAGCAACAGTCCCGAGAGAGCGAGCGACGCTCCCGCGAGAGCCGCCGTCAGTGCCATGGGGAGGCGCATCTCGATGACAATGACGCTCCACCGGGGGTTGTCGGTGGCGTGACCGGCCAGTGCTTTCACAACCTGCGTGAACGGGATGTCGACACTGCCTGTCAGCAGACAGGCGGCGATTATGACAGGTAACGCGGCTGCCATGACGGCGAGTGCCGTGCGGTGGCGTCGATTGCGGTTGGCGGGTCGCATCATCGTCTCACCTGGTTGAAGTAGGTCAGACGGCTGTCATCTGACGGGTGGAATATGTTGTAATACTCCCTAAGCAGTTTTTCGGGATGAAAAGGGAACTCCTCAAACAGTGGCGAGGTGGCGGTGTTGCACGCATAGACCCCTCCAGTTGCGAACGCCTTGAACCGCTCGTTGAGCGGGTAGGCTGAGCGCAGGTCGTCGAGCGTGAGGTCTTTGCCGAAAGTCTTCACGAGCCAAATGTCGGCGTCGTTGGCGCGGTCGTAGACGGTGGCGAAGTCAAGCGGTAGCGACCCTGCCGAGGTGTCGCCGCTCCAAGGGTAGTCGCCTCCGGCGTCGGCAAACAACCGCGCCATGTAGCTGTTGCCGCCGGGCATATACCACACTCCGTCGGTCACCGTCTCTGAAATTACTGTCGGGCGAGTCTCCGCTTCGGCTGCTTTCGAGCGGATAGCGTTGTACTCCTTCGACACTTTTTGGTAGATTGCCGCCGCCTCGTCGCGCTTGCCGTAGAGTTCGCCGAGGAGCTTTATCCATTCGGCGCGCCCGAGGGGGGTGGGTTCCATGTAATCGGCGCATTCGACCACGGGGATACCCGTAGTCTCAATGCCGCCCGCCGATGAGTTCTGGAACGGCGATTTCAGTATCGCGTCGGGACCGAGGAGCAAAATACGCTCAATCGAGGGTGACATGGAATTGCCCGCGTCGACAACGCTTCCGTCGGCAAGCCCATTCACGATAGCGGGAATCTTGAAATAGGCGGCGTCGCACACCCCCTTGACGGCTTCTATCGCGCCAAGCTCGTCAATGGCCGACGCGTGCACCGATGAGTAAACTATCGAGTTGGTGATTGGCACCGTGATGACAGTGCCGCGGGGCAGTTCGGCGGGTTTCGGCTTCCCGGCGGCTATCAGCACTAACGTTTGCAGTTCGGCGGCGGAAGAGTCCCATGGGTTAGCTATCGCCGCCGTAGTGTAATCGCCGTGGTCCACTATCGTCAGCAGCGTCGCCTCATGGGTGAGCGTGTCGCCCCCGGCGGCATTGCTCCCGCCCCCGCCGGTCGGTCCCTTACATCCGGTCGCTCCCGAGCCGATGATTAACGCAAATGCGCCTATAACAGTCAATTGAAATTTATCCATCTCTGCTTTTAAGTATGATTCCGCGAAATTAGCCATTATAGTTTGGGTTGCAAAATTAATTTGATTTATTCTAAATTTATGCTATCTTTGTGCGCTGAAATATGAGACGGAGTGCTTGTCCGTTTGTGCGAAGCTGCTGTTTGGCAGTTGGCTTTGTCGGTTTATAGAATAAAATCGGCGGTTTGGCTGAAAATAGTTAGCATTTGTGTTCTAATGCGGTTGCTGCGTTTCTGAAATAACCTTAACGCAATTTTTAATACACTATAATTATTAACCATGAATAAAAAAATTTTCGTTCTGTTGGCGGCATTCTTAATGTTGTCAGTGTCAACTTACGCCACCCCTCCCAAAAGAGAGTTCAGGTCGGTGTGGATTTCCGGTTTGGGTATCGACTGGCCTTTTAGCAAAACTGAGGCCGGGGCTAAAAGCGAAATGGATGCCTATCTCGACAAGTTTGAAAATATGGGTTTGACGAGCGTTTGCCTTCATGTGCGTCCGCGCGCCGATGCTTTCTACAAGTCAACCCTCGAGCCTTGGGCCGGCGACTTGACCGGTACCCGCGGCAAAGATCCCGGTTGGGACCCCTTGGAATATGTAGTTGCCGAGTGCCACAAACGCGGTCTCGAATGTTACGCTTGGGTCAACCCCTTCCGCATCAGCTCAAGCGGTACGGGCTACATGACCACCTCTTTCGACAAGGAGTGGTCAAATAAAGGTTGGTTGCTCACCGGCTCCAACGGCACTTGGATTGCGTTCAACCCAGCTATCCCGGAGGCTTGCCGTCACATCCTCGATGTGTTCAAAGAGATTTACACCAACTACGACATTGACGGTATGATTTTCGATGACTATTTCTACCCCAATGGCGGTACTCCCGAGGATTCCAGCGCCGAAGACTACTCGATGTGGCAGTCCTACCGCTCTAACGGTGGCACAATGTCGCTCGCTGCTTGGCGTCGTAACAATGTGAACGAGTTTGTTAAAGCTGCTTACGAGGAGATTCAAGCCGCTCGTCCCGATATGCGTTTCGGTATCGGCCCGGCAGGCGCAGGCCACGCTACTGCCACTCAGCGCGGTTTGAAGAACCCCAATTGCAGTGCTTCCGACTGGCAATACAACGATATATATGCCGACTGTCTTGAATGGCTCGAAGCTGGTACTGTCGACTTTATGGCTCCGCAGCTCTATTGGTCGACCACCCACTCTTCTAACCCCTTCGGCCCGATGACCGAATGGTGGGCTTACGCTACCGACCACTACAACCGTCACTGCTACATCAGCCCAGGTATCTACCACCTCGTTGACGGTCAGAATGGCTTCACCGTCGGTGACAAAGCCGAGATGACTAAGGAAATCAACTATTGCCGCCAGTACACTCTCAACAATTCGTCAGGCCAAATCTACTTCAAAGCAAGTACGTTCAACAACACTACTTACAACTTTGACACCTATATCAAGCAAAATAGCTACACGCAGAAGTCGCTTACGCCTGTTGTCACTTGGAAAACCCGCGTGAACTATCCCGCCGTTTCCAACCTCTCTTACTCCAGCGGGAAATTATCGTGGACAGCTACCAACAAAACCGGCAGAGCCATCGTGCGCTACACTGTCTACGCTGTCCCCGAAAGCGTTGAATACACCGACGCTTTCGCTTCCGATGCCGACGGTATCGACTCTAAATACCTCTTGGGCGTAACCTACGACCCCTCTTACACTATCCCCTCGGCTAAACGCTCGGGATATTGGTATGCCGTTTGCGTTTTCGACGGTTACGGCTACGAGTCTGACCCCTCGGTCTACGGCCTTTCGCTCGAACCCTCTCCCGCCACTACTCTCATCTCGCCCAAAAACGGCGTGGTGGTCGACTGGGAACCCGAACTGAAATGGAATGCGGTCAGCAACGTGTTCTACACCGTGCAGGTGGCTACCGACAGCCAATTCCTCTCGGTCTTGACAGAGAAAGCCAACCTCACAACTACCTCGACTACTATCTCTCTCGACGGCACCACCGACGGCCAGCTACTCTATTGGCGAGTGATGACCAAGAGTGACGGCCTCAAAGCTTCCTATTCAGAAGTTGAAACTTTCCGCGCTCCCACGCGCACAGCGGCTCCCAAGGCCACTCTGACTTCACCCGCCAACAATGCTCAAATCGAGACGCAGAGCGTTTCGTTCGCTTGGTCGGTAAGCAGCTCAGCAGCGGCTTCTGTTAGCTACCGTCTTGAAATCGCCGGTAAAGGCAACAATTTCAACTCGCTCAAATACTCCCAGGATATCCCCGCCGGAACCACTACTTGCTCTGTCGCAACTTCGGCTCTCGGTGTCGGCAATTATGACTGGCGCATCGTCTCAAAAGGTGACCGTTATAGCGAAACCGTCTCGGCTTCTCGCTCGTTCTCGGTGACCAAGCTCGTCGTGGGTCTCTACGAAGAGGGTTACTCAGTTAAAACCGACAACGCAACCTACGCTTCGGTCGACGGCATCACCCTCAAAAGCCTTTGGTTCCGCTCGGTTAGCCAGCCTTGGAGCAACTTCTCGCAACTTAACGACGGTAAACTCAACCGCGGTATGGTGGCTTACGGCGACAAAGTCTACGTCAGCGGCCGCGACGCTGAGTCAACCGACGCTACCTGCTTTGTCCAGGTCTATGACGGCAACACCGGCGAGCACCTCAACGACATCCTCGTTTGGGACTCTAAAGTGCAAGTTAGTTACCGCCCCTGCAACGATATCGCTGTCGACGATAACGGCAACCTCTGCATAGCCAATATGTCAGTCAACTTGGGAACAGCTCCTTTCTACATCCACAAAATCAACGATGACGGCTCTGCCACTCAGTTGGTTTCTTACACCGGAAATTCCGGCGAGCGTGTCGACCACTTCGCTGTCTATGGCAACTTGACAAGCGATTTCTACTGGTTTGCCGCCATCAAGGGTACAGGCACTGTCTTGCGTCAACGTGTCACTAACGGTGTGGCAGGGACAATCAAACGCATCTCTGTCGACGACTTCTATCCAGAGTCGGCTGAATCATTCGGTATCGCACCAAAAGTTCACCCCATCAGCGCCGACCAATTCTATGTCGACGGTGGCGAAACCGCTTGGACGCTCTACAACGCTAACGGCGATATGCTCTCTTCGTTCTCTGACAACCTTGACGCTGCTCCCCAGTCGTTCGGCGGAAACGGCGGACATACGTTCAAACTCGGCAATGAGCAGTATATGGTCTACAGCTATACCAGTGAGTCCGACGAGCAAGGTGTGAAATTCGTTGTCGCTAAAACCAAAAGCGCCAACAATTTCAAGAATATGCAGAAACTCTGGGTATTCCCCACTAACGGTATCGGCACTGTTAACTCGACTACCTGCTCTGAACCTGTCGATGTCGTAGTCACATCCGACACCACCGCCATCATCTACATCTACAGCGTTGGTAACGGCTTGGCGGCTTACAGCATCACAAAGGATAGCACTACCGGCGTTGAATCAATCAGCGATTCAGCCGAAGATGTCAACATCGTTGTCGACGGCAACACCGCCCGTTTCTCTGCGATAGTCCCCTCTGTCGAGGTCTACTCTATGACTGGTGTTCTTGTGGCTACAGCCAACGATACAAATATGGTTGAGCTTCCGCAAGCCGGCGCATACCTCGTTAAGTTTGGCCGTCGCACCGAACTTGTCATCGTCAAATAGTATATTTTCATATCACATCGTGATGATGTGTTTAAATAGTGTTTTTGTTTCATATTCCTTTCCGCCGCGAATTGATTTTCGCGGCGGATTTTTTATGTGTCACGCTATTTTTCTATCTTTGCATGATATGGTTACAGTCGTCATTCCGGCATATAATGTTGATAAGTGGTTGCAACGCGCGGTTGACAGCCTTGTCGCCCAATCATTCGACCGCTGGAAGCTCATTATCGTCGATGATGGCTCAACCGACCAAACTCCCTCTGTTGCCGATAAAATCGCTGAGGCTGATACCCGCGTCTCGGTCGTGCACACCGCCAACTGCGGTGCCGCTAAAGCCCGTGCCCTCGGTGTGTCGTTAGCCGACACGCCGCTTATCTCGTTTCTCGATGCCGATGATACCCTCGCTCCTGATGCGCTTGAGCAGCTCACAGCTCGCTTGTCAGAAGACGCTTCGGCTGTCGTTTGCGGCGTGAATCGCTGCGTCGACGGGTCATCGGAGCGTATGGGCGAGCCGCTTACCGCCACCGTTGATGGCAGACGGTTTGTCACGCTCTTGATACGAGGCGACATCAGGTCTTCGCTTTGGGGCTGTTTATTCCGTCGCTGTGATTTGCTAAAAGCCTGCGACCTGTGTTCGTCAGATATGACTCTTTCTGAGGATATGCTCACACTCGTCGCCACCATCTCTGACGCGAGCAAAGTGATTGTCGACACCTCCTTGCCGGTCTACAACTATCACTATCGCTCCGATAGCGCGACAGCAACAGCCACGCTATCAATTCAGGCCTGGGTCTCTTTGACGTCGACGCTCGGTCGCTTCGTCGACAACGACTGCGATTTTTTCCTTTATAAGCTCCGTCGGCTTTATGATTGCTGCATAGTCAGGGGTGCGGTGTTCTCTTCGCGTCACCCCAAAATCAAGGCGTTGATTCGAGAAGCGGGCCGCTACCAACTATCCCCTCACGACAAGTCGATTTTGCTGATGCTTCGCAGCCGTCTACTGCGTTCGCTTGTCGCTCGTCGCCATCGTCTTTACGGGCATCGTGCAAGCGGTGCGGTCGAGGTGTCGGTGATTATGCCGGTTTATAACGCTCCCTCGACACTCCCTAAGGCGATTAAGTCGATTCTCAAGCAGTCTTTGCGCGAATGCGAACTGATTGTTGTCGACGATTGTTCAACCGATTCCACCGTCGATGTCGTCAACTCTTTCGCGGCTGTCGACAACCGCGTCAGGCTCTTGCGCGCATCCTCGCGATTAGGGCAGGGCGGGGCGCGTCTGCTCGGCGTAAAGGCCGCCCGTGGACGATATGTCGCTTTTATCGACCAAGACGACATTATGCTCCCCGACGCTTTGCGGCAGATGCTCCATCGCGCGCTGCTCAACGACGCCGACATAGTGGTCAGCGGCTCGCAACGACTTTCAAGGCGCGGGTGGCTTAGGTTGCCGTTGTTCACCCCATCGCATTTTTTCACAAAACCGACCTACACCACCAATGAACTTATCCCGCATCTGTTGAGACGCGACGGCTTCCCATGCTCGCAATGGGATAAGCTCTACCGCCGCTCTTTCATCGATTTGTCGAGACTTTCCGCTGAGCCGGCCGGTGAAGATTTAATCTTCAATTTTTTAGTGATGTCGCGTCCGGGCCGTGTGGCATGGGTAGATGCAGTCGGTTACCTATGGCGTTCCGGAGGGCAGTCTTCCAAGCCCTATACTCAGCGGTGGCTGACCGATTTGGCCGTCTATCATCGTATGCTTGGCTTGCTCAAAGAGTCGGATGCTGACGATGTTTCGAGCCTGTGCGCCGACCTCAATCAAAGTCTTGTCAATGATTTTTATGACAAGATTGCGCTGGGATTGATTTGTTCCCGGCGAGCTTCGGTGACGCGTTTCGTCGCCGACGCGCTACGCACCCCTCAACTAACCGACGCTCTCGGCGGTTTAGGTATAAAACCCGATGTCGCCGACGCTCTCCGCGGTGGCCGTCAACGGCTGAGGCGGCACTGCAAGTTCTATGTCGCGACATCGCTCCTCTCTCACTTATAATTGATATATTTAACTTTGAAATAACCCTTAAGCCCTATGCAAAATAGCAAACAGTTGATGCTGATTATCAATCCCATTTCCGGCACTAACTCCAAAGCCGGATTGGCCGGGATGGTACAGGAGGTCCTTGCCCCTATCGGTTATCAGATTGATGTCAAATACACCACCTGCCAGGGAGATGCCACTCGCTTGGCGACGCTTGCCGTCGAACAGGGCTACGACGCGGTGTTGGCTGCCGGAGGCGACGGCACTATTAACGAAACGGCTATTGCGCTTTGCGGCTCAAATGTCCCCCTTGGCATAATTCCCGCCGGTTCGGGTAACGGCTTGGCGCGCCACATCGGCATCCCTGTCGACCCCCGCCTATCGCTTAAAGTCATCGAGCGGCAGCACGTGGTCGATTGTGATTATGCTACCGTCAACGACCGCCCGTTTTTCTGCACTTTCGGTGTGGGTTTCGATGCGGCTGTGAGCCATCGGTTCGCTCGGCAAAAACGCCGCGGCAAGCTGAGCTACATACGTTCTGCCATCAGTGAGTATGTCACATATCATCCGCAGACTTATACAATCAGTGCCAATGGGCATATAATCACCGAAAAGGCTTTTATCGTCGCCGTGTGCAACGCTTCCCAATATGGCAATAACGCCTACATCGCTCCCGAAGCCAGCATCACCGACGGCCTCCTTGACATCACTGTCGTTCACGCCGGGAATCCAGTCGATGCAGCGGTCGTAGGCGTTGATTTAATGACCGGATACATCAACCGGAATACGATGATTCATACTTTCCGCGCTCCGGCGGCAGTGATTTACCGCACCGGGGAGGGGCCGGCGCATATCGACGGTGAGCCGGTGATTCTGGATGATATAATGGACGTGAGGTGCCGACATGGCGCGTTGCGCATATTCACCCCTGATTCAAAACCGCGGTTTCAGCCGATACTGACCCCTGCCCGGTCGATGCTCTCTGATATGATGATAGCATTGGCCAATATGTTCAGAAAACGGTAGCGGCATTAGTATAGGCCGCACTGACGGTGGAGAATAAGAGGGATATGCTTCACCCGGATGACGCTGTGACGGTTCAAAGAGCGAGGTCGAGAATCTCCGACGGGCGGTTGACGATATGCTCGGCGTAGTATTCGCGCAGCTCCTTGACCGGGCGGAATCCCCAGGTGACACCGATGGAGGAAACGCAGGCTCGGCGCGCTGTCTCCATGTCAACTCCCGAATCCCCGATATACAGTACGTCTGACTTGGGCGTAGGCACTTTGGACAGAATGTCGAAAACGATTGATGGGTCGGGCTTTACCGGGTAATCCTCTTTCTGCCCTTCAATCGCGGCCCATGGGATGGATGGGAAATAGTGGTTTATGAGGAAGTCTACAGCCGACTGGTATTTGTTGGAAGCCACGGCTACCTTTATGCCGTTGTCGGTCAGCGATTCGAGAAGCTCAGGGATGCCGGGGTAGGGGCGCGTGTGTACTGCGTTGTGGGTGTCGTAGTATTCCATGAACGCCTCTCGCAGGCGGTCAACATTGGCTTTTGACCGTGCGTCCTCGGGCAATACCCTTTCAAGCAGTCGGCTCACGCCGTTGCCGACGAAGAACGGGTAGGATGACAGCGAGTGCGTAGGGAACCCGGTTGATTCCAGTGCGTGGTTGGCTGATTCGCCAAGGTCGTTGATAGTGTCGAGCAATGTGCCGTCGAGATCAAAAATAACCAGTTGTTTCACGAGAGTGTTTTTAGCGGATTAAAAATTAGAACGGGTATCCGACGGCGAAGTGGAATGTCGCGTCGCGTCGCCAATTGGGGTGAATAAGCGGCCAGGGTTCTTGCCCGCGGGCGGGGTTGTGGGCTTTCATTCCGAGGTCAAAGCGCAGCAGGAAGTATGTGAAATCCATGCGCAATCCCGCTCCATAGGAGGCTGCGATTTGATTGTAGAAACGGTTGAATTTAAACATACCTCCGGGTTGGTTCTCGTAGTTGTGGATAGTCCATACGTTTCCGGCGTCGACGAAAAGCGCGCCCTCGAATACCCAGAAAAGTTTGGCGCGGTACTCGACGCTGAGGTCGAGGCGTATGTCGCCGCATTGGTTGATGAAGTCAGTGGCCGAGTTGCGGGCGTCGTAGTCGCCTGGGCCGAGCGCCCTGACTCCCCATCCGCGGACTCCGTTGGCACCGCCGGCATAGAAACGTTTCTCAAACGGTATCATCGACGAGTTGCCGTAGGGGACACCGATTCCGGCTCCTAAATGCAGCGAGAACGCATTGCGCGAGTCGAGGTTGCGGGTCCATGTCGCGTCAAACTCGGCTTTGGCGTATTGAGCGTATTGTATCCCGAAGAGCATATATGCGCCATCGGTGCGCTTCTGGTTCGATAGTGACGACAACGCATAAAGGACGTTGCCAGCGGTCTCGATTGAGGCGCGAAGGGAGTAGACGGCGGGTTGGCGGCGGTTCATCTCCAACGCCGATGACACGCGACGGTTTGTGCGATAGTAGGTGTAGCCCATGCGCACAATGAAGTGGTCTTCGTAGCTGTAGCGCAGCAAGGGGTTGGAGGGGGCTATTTCGTCAATGAAATTAATGGTCGAGTGGGGAAGATAGACGTAGTTGATGTCAATGAAATCAAACGTGCGTCGGATGGTGTTCTGCCGGTTGGTCCATTTGTATTTCCACGCCCCGCCGGCAATGATGCGTGTGTATTCGGGGCGTTCCTGATAGTTGAACGAGAGGGAAAACTCGGTTGACGCTTTGATGCGCCGCTTGAACGACCGGGAAAGGAACGGTGCTTTGAATTTGGGGAATGTGATTCCGACTTCGGCAGCGTATTCGGTGTAGCGGTCGTGGAGCAGCCCTTCGACGTCGCCCGAGAGGCTCTCGTAGGATGTGCGCAGTTTTGCCGTGAGCAGTTCCGCCCCTTTCGCGAGGTTGCGGTGCTGGTAGGTGACGCCGACGCCAAATCCGAGGTCGCCTTCGGAGTTGGTTCCTTCAAGTTCGAGCGACACTCCTTGTTTCTTGGTGCGGTCGATTAGAATGTAGGCATCGAGTAGCTCCGCATCGCCCGATGGGCCCGCGGGTCGCAGCTCTATGTTGATGTATTTCAATATGCCGAGCCTGCCAAGGGCTTCGTAGGTGCTGTTAACATCGGCGGCGCGGTAAAGGCTTCCCGGTGTCAGGAAACAGCATTCCTCAAGGGCTTTCGGCGAGAGGTAACGGTCGTTGCCATAGATTATGTCGATGTTCTTGTAGTGGACTGTGTCGACACCGTTTATAGCGTCGGCTGAGCGTTCGGAGAAGGCCGTTGCGAATGTCACGTTGCGAATGTAGTATCGCTGGTGGCGGGCCGTCGAGTCGGCGGGCGTATTGCGGGGCGGCTTGACGATTAAAGTCAGGCCGAGGTCTTTTGACCCGGCTGTAGTGTCGGCGAGGAATGATATATCGTCTTTCGTGAAAGAGTAATATCCGTGGTTGCGAAGACGGTCAGTGATGTCAGAGCGGAGCTGGTCGAGATTGTTGCGGTCAAAGTTCTCTCCCGTGGAGACTGTGTTGTTAAGCGGTCGGCCATTGACGATAATATCGGCTATAGCCGAGTCGGGGATGACGTACTCTATTGATGTGATGCGGTGAGGCTCGCCGGCGACAATCGAATAGTTCACGTCGATTTTCTTTTTCTTGGGCTTTGCCACGGTGTCGTAATCGACTTTAGCGTCCATGTATCCGCGGTTGACCAACGCTCTGTGAAGCTGGATGGCGGAAGCGTCGGCTTGTGCGCGGTCGTAGATGACAGGTGCCTGTCCGAGCTTGCGGAACCATCGGTTGTACCATTTTGTGGTGTCGTTGCCCGACAGATTGTAGGCGCTGAGTTGGAGCTTGGCAAATCCGAGTACCTTGTGGTTGGGTGTCTGCCTGAGATAGTTGTAAAGCTCCGCGGGCTTTACATCTTTTGTGTCGACAATTTCGATGTTGACATTGTCAAGCAGATATTTTCCTTCGGGTACATGCTTAGTGGAGCTGCATCCGGTGATTAGACCGGGTGTAGCCACCGCAATCAGCAATTTGAACCAAACGTCGAGTCTCATATTTGTGACCGCAAAGTTAATGAATTTTCAGTGAGGTTTCAGACATAAGATGTTAACGGGGAGTGTTAAAAGGCATAATCCCGGAGGGAACATCTGGAGCGTGACGGCATAAATGCCAAAATGGCGGCGGGAATGACTGAATCAGTTGCCAAATTATAAAAAACCGCTACCTTCGCGGATAAATCAAAACTATCCCCTCTCAGGACTAATAGAATGTTAAGGACTTCAATAGAAATAAACGAACTGAAAATATTCGCCCATCACGGTGTTTTCCCCCAGGAACGCAAGTGTGGCAACCTTTATTCAATCAGTCTGTCGTTGGCCTATCCCGCCGAGGCCGCTGCGATGAGCGATGCTCTCGATGGCACAATTGATTATTCTGAGGCTGTCGAAATCGTAGCGCGAGAGATGAAACAGCCGTCGGCGCTCATCGAACACGTCGCGTGGCGCATAAGGCTTGCGTTGCTTAAAAGGTGGCCTGAGATTGAAGGCGGCTGTATACGGTTGGAGAAACTGGCTCCTCCGATATCGGCAGAGCTTGGGTCGGCTGCGGTTAAGATAGAGTGGTGATGCCTCGCCGGCAGTGGAAACGATAAATGAAAAAAGCGTGTGGGATTACCACACGCTTTTTTCATTTATCGGGATATGCGAAGTCGATTTTTGGGGGAGTTCCTGAGTAGGCCGGCATACACATTCCTGTTGTCGCGCCGATGAAAGTGGGGTCGGAGATGACGTAGCGCGCGCCTTGCCATTGATAAGATGACCCTTTGGCGTTGTCGAGCCTGACGGCCGCACTCTCATGCCCGGGATAGTTGAGCAGGTGGTTTTCCACTCCTAAGGCGTTCCACAGCAGATAGGTGTAGAACATCGACCTGTCCTCGCAGTCACAATAGGGGTAGTAGAGTATCTCCTCGATGAAATAGGGCTTTTCAAAGCCGTGGGCTTCGTCGTCGGTCGCATACTCAAATCCGCTTTGGATGAATCCCAGCAACTTGTCAATCGCTTTGCGCTTTTCAAGCCCACCAAGCGATTTTTTGACTTGCGCCACCAACTCCTCGCGCACTGCCCGACAAGGAGCTGACACGGCGTAGTCGGCCATATCCATCTGCGGGTAGCGGTAGAGCATCGGGAACAGATTGGCGTTGATTTCCCCTGAGAGTGTCATCCCGTCGTGCTCGATGTTGAAACTGTAGGGCTTGTAGGGGAGATTAAGCTCGTTGACGAGCAAATCAAACGATTTGCAACTGTCGGCTTCCTTGGGCAGACGGCAGGTCGAGATGCGGCGTTCGGGGTCGGGGAGAGCCGTTGACTTGTCACAGAACAGATAGAAGCGTTTGCCGTCAATTTCGAGGTAGGGACGGGCGTAAATCATCTGGTTGGCCGGGAGTAGCAACAGCCCCTCGCGCATATCGGTCATGGCTATGCGGGCATCGTAGCCCATGTGGGCCAGCAGGTAGTGAGCCAGGGAAAGCCTTGATGCTTGAGCGGAGTCGGGAAACCGCTGGTTGACCATCGACATCACTAATGTGAATTTGAGATAGTCGTTGAGTCCCATGCGTTCAGCCTCCTTCTCGATGGCGGGAAGTATCGATTTGGCGGCGTTTTGCTTGTCGAGAGTGCGCCATTGCAGGGCGAAATCGCTCGTCTGCTCGATTTGGTCGAGAATCTGAAATTCGATGTGGGGCAAGTTGACAGGTATGCCGTAAAAATCGACTGTGAATGCGTTGACGGGGTCTGTTGACGCGGGCTTTGGTGCGGGAATCGGCTTAATGGCAGGCCTTGGAGCCGGTTCGGGCATCGGTAGCGGTTTAGGTCCAGGCGACGGAATCGTTGCTATCGGTTTGGGCTTTGGCTGCGGTTCAGGCTCAGGGACGGGCAGTGCGGGCGGCTCATCGGAAGTAGGGGTGGCCACCGGAGCCTTGAGTGGCTTTGGCTTGGGGTCGCGCACCTCCCCCTTGAACTGCTTGAAATCGTCCCAAACGCCATCAAGAAACTTGTCGTAGTCGTCAAGCAGCTTGCTGCGATAGGAGTTGTAGTTGTCGAGCAGCCGTTGGCGGTATTGGGCGAACGATGATGTGTCGGTCGTGGCCGTCTGAGCCATGGCGGCCAATCCGGTCACCATGGCTATGAACGAGCAAATAATTCTACCTTTATTCATCGCTTTTGCGAAGTATTAGAATCAGAAAGGGTGATGACGAAACGGTCTCAGGGGTTATCAGTCAGCGACCTTTTCGCGTACGAAATCAGAGATTTTTTCGGCGTGCTTCTTAGCGATTTCGCTTTCTTTCAGTGCATTTTCGAGGGCGCGCATACGAGCTTTAGAGGCTGCGCTTTCGCTTGCCACGAAGTAGGTCTGTATCTCAAAAGTCCCGTCGCCGTTGTCGCGTATGATGGAGAAGCTCTCCTCCATTTCCCCTTTTATTTCTTTCTCGACGAGGCGTTCGTAGGCTGCGTAGAAGTGGTCAAATTCGCCGGCTGTGTCGGTGCTGTTGCCTGCTATGTCGCTGACCACGCGGCCTTGCAATTGGCTTCCGGCGCGTTGTGCGTAGGTCAGACACGCGTCGTTGATAGCCATCTGGTGACCGAGATTTTTCGATTTGCAACGCGACGCGGTCCCGGCAACCTCGTTACCGTCCTCACCGAGTGTGGCGAGTTTGTCGTAGTGTTTCAGCAGTGCGACTTCAAGAGAGCGTGTGCTTCCGAAGATTTTCCACCCGTCTTTCTTGTATTCTTTGAGTTTCTCTTTCTTCTCTTTTTTCAGCGCCTTTTCGAGGTCTTTGTTAGTTGTTTGCCCCATAACCGGGAGAACCAAGCAGGCTGCGATTAAAATCATTAATAATTTCTTCATTGTGGAAATGGTTTTAGGTGTTAATAAAAAGGTTTAAAATATCAATAATCCACCGGTTAAGTCCGGCGTTATTTTTCAATTGTTAGCCTTATGACTTTCACCCCCATCTTAGGGTCGCGCAGGCGGCTTTTGAGCAGCCATTTTGAAAATTCCTTGTAGGGAAGCTCGCGCGGCGAGTAGTTTCCGCTCTCTGTGTCGACTGCGAGAGAGTAGCGGTTGGGTGAAAAAATCAGATATAGACTGTTGCGCTCAATGTCAGAATCAGTGCTGAGCACGAGCTCGTCGGCTTGTCCCAGCTCATCGGGCGACTTCGCGGGGTCAAACAGCATATACTCCCTTCCCCGGCGCAATTTGACATCGTTGTTTGACGAAGTGTAATAGGGGAAAAGTGAATAGACCTTGCGGTTTTCGCCGACGAGATAGATTGCGAGGTGTCCGTCGACCGGTGTTTGAACCGAGACAAACATATCATCGCCCGAGCGGAAGCGTGTCGATGAGTTGCGATGGTCAGAGCCGTTGCGCATCACGTCGGCCTCGAAGTCGGTAGATTCGTTGGATATGGCTCTTGCTTTCCCCCGGATGCGGCACCTGACGATGTAGTTGCCATCGCTGTCAATCGACACGTCGTAGCTTGGCTCGCCGATGTCGGCCAGCCATTCCCCTTTGACCTCAGAGCGTGTCACATACTCGGTGTTCTGGATTTCCTGGTCGCCCGCTTTTTTGTTTTGGGTGTCAAAAACCGAAGTGAACAGAGTGCCGAATTCTTTAGCGAGCGCACTGACGCGTGCTCCTTCGAGCGCGGCTTCGCGGCAAGCCTCGGGTGAGTGTGAACGGTCACCATAGAAAGTGTAGTCGCCCGATATTGCGCGCGTGTCCTGCCCGAAAGCCGGCAGGGTCGCCATAAGTGTCAATAGAGATATTAAAGCGTTGAGTTTCATGTCGATATCAGGGTCTCAGTTTCTTTTTCTTCCAGTTCTGCACCATCGTTCCCGAAGTGGAGACGGTGGGAGTCTGCGGTTTCTTGTTTATGAGGTTGGACTGTTGGCTTACCGACTGGCTCACATACTCAGAAAGTTGCTTGAGGGTCACGTCGCCTTTCGATTCCTGCAATTTTTTGAGCAGGTAGTAGGTGAACAATCCATGGTTTTTCTCGGTGTAGGGGAGCGCTATTTCATTTCCGGAGGTCGCTGTGAGCACAAACATATTGCCACGTGGAGATGCTTCGCGGGGCTTGTAGCTGACGGCGCGCCCTTTGACTACGGCTTCGCCGCTGCGGTCAGAGCCGCTGAAACAGGCGTCGAGAAACACCATTATGTTTTTGGCGTCGGTCTCGCCGAGGTTGGCGTAAAACTCTTCAAGTTTGTAGTTTGTGGCGAAAATCGTCGGAATCCCGTCGGCCGGCATCAAATAAGCGTCAGAGCTTTTCTCGTCGGGCATACCGTGTCCGGCATAGTAGACAATCACATCGGCGTCGCCTCTGAATGACTTGACGGTGTTTTTGATGTGTTCCACCGCGCCCATCATGTTGCCGTAGGTGGCGTCTTTAAGCAGCGTTATATTGCTCTTGGGTATTCCAAGGGTCTCGTTGCAGTATTGGGCGAATCGTTCGCCGTCGTGCAACGCCGATTGCACTTTTGGCGCGTGCTGGTAATTCTCGTTGGCTATGACGAGCGCGAGCGTCGACGGGGCGGTCTTGTTGGTCCGGGGAATGTTGACATCGACATCGCTTTTTTTGGTGATAACAATCGGGCCGTTGTCAGTTGATTGATTTCCGGCTGCCATGTCGCTATCGGGTCTGTCGTTAATTCCGGCGAGGATGGCTTCAAAGTCGATTTCGACATCGGTGTTAGCATATTTAACCCCTTCGGTGTTGTTGTAGGTGTAGGTTTTGCCCTGCGGAGTCTTGGCTGTGATTGATGCGAGCCTGACTTTGTCGCGGTCGATGTAGTAGACGGGGTTGCGGAAGTTCATCCCTTCCCAGTTTGACTTGAACATCTCGGCTTCGTTGCCTTTCAGCGGGACACTGAAATACAGGTCGCCGAATGATGACTCCACTTTAAACGTTTCGTTGGTGGCGTCATAAGGCAATAGCTTCAAGTCGCTGATGCGCAGCTTTTTGGCGTATTGTTCGAGGTAGACTTGCTGTGCTTCGACGTTGAGTTTCTTGTATTCTTCTTGGATTGACGCGTCGTTCACTCGCCGACGGTAGTCGGCTATGCGCTCAAACTCACCTTTTTTTGCCCATGACGCAAGTCCGTTGGTGATGTAGTCTTTGCCAAAAGCGGAGTATAGCGGTATCTCGCCGCCGAGGTTGACGGCGGTGGCACCTACCACTCGGTCGTAGTTTTTGCGGTTTCCGTCGTTGTAGGTCATCATCGGAGGCATGAACACTTCCGGCACCGGCTGTTCGCCGAGCGATGTTAGCCGTCGGTTTATATCCTCGTATTGCGTTTTGGAGTTTATGGCGAGATATGACATACCGAGAGCCTTGAGATACTTCACCGACATCGGGTCAGATGCTATAACCTCCTCGAGTTTCTGAGCTGCTGATGAGAAATAGTTGTGAGACTGACGGCGTTTTTTGCGAGATATTTTTTCGTCAGGCTCGTTGACGGCATCGTTGAAAAACCCGACCCCCATGTTGTAGTAGCAAAGAGCGATGTGCTTTGCCGTGCTGAGTTTTTGCGGGTAAATCTGGTCGAGCTTGAAATAGATTTCGAGAGCCTTCTGATACTGGTTGTCGTCTTCGAACAGCTTGCCCTGGATGTTGAGCAGTGCCTCGTCGTCGGGTGTCAGCTCAATCGCGCGGGTCAGGAACGATTGCAGTTGCTCGGCGTGACCGCCATCGATACACCCCTTGATGGCTATGAGAAGCATCTGGTGGTTAAGAGGGTATAGCTTGACCCCCTCGGTCATGGCTGTAACCGCGAGGTCATAGTTCTTTGAATTTAGGCAAGCCTGCCCCATGAACACGTAGACTTGTTCGCGCTGCTTGGTCTCCCCGGTTGAGAAGTAGACGTTGAAGTATTTGATGGCGCGTTCATATTGCTCATGGTTGTAAGCTCTTGACGCGGCGATATATGCCATGGTGGGATAGGCGCTGTCACGAGGCCACACCTCGCCCTTGAATATGTCCATCAACTGGATGTCGAGGTAGATTTGAGCAAATTGTCCCATCATGTCGTTGTCGCCCTTTGACGAATAGTGGAACGCGCCCTCCTCCATCTCGCTATCAAGATTGCGCAGTATTTCTTTGACCTTGTACCACCCATCGCTATATTCGTCGACGCGGGAAAGTGCGCCAATGGCGATGTTGTAGGCTTCCAGCGCCAATGGATATATCGAGTCGGGGTTAGCTGAAGAATATTTCATCTCTACCATCTGCCGGAATGTTCCCGATGCGAGGTTTACCACGCTGTCGCGTCGGGCGGCCTCGATAGAGTCGGCCCGCCATTGGTCAATAGAGTCGGTGGCGGCCGTCACGGATATGTCATCGGTAAATCCTGTCGACTCTCCCCGCAACGATTGCGGAGAGAACCAGCAGAGAGTGACTATTGCCGGTAGTAGCAGAAACACTGTTCGCAGTTGCTTCATGTTCAGTGGCGTGATTTTAATAGTGATTAGTCAAACACATCAAAGAATGTAAACTCGGTGGATATGCGGCGGAATTGGCTGCCCTTGTCCTGCGACACGCTGATGTGGTAGCGGTAGTCAGTGTTCATGCCTTTGAGCTTTTCAACGTTTTTGTCGAGAAAATCCTTTACCCCATAGGCGCGTAGGAATGCAAGTTGCTCGTTTTGCTTGATTCCGGTCTTCGGGTTGACGTTTATGACTGTCAGTTGGTCATTTTGGTAGACCGGTTCGTCGTCGAAGTCGCCGTATGAGCCGTCATAAGCTATTCCGTAGAGAATCGGTGTGGCGTCGGCTGAGCCTGTGATTTTAATGGCTACTTTTTTGCCGGCGTTGAGGTATTGGCTCAGCTCGCTGTCAAACGCTCTTTTGATGATGTCGAGCATCGCTGTGGCGGCATGGGAGTCTTCAGCCTTGTATTTGCCTGGTCCAAAGTCTTCCTCGGCGGTAAATTCAGGCTCAACTTCATAGATGAAACGGATTTTGTAGTTGAGGATGCGGTTGCCGTTGGCGTCAATGTCGGGTTCTACGCGCGAGTCGACCGTAATTGATGTGTGGTCAGAGATGACATTGCGCGATTTGGCTTCCTCGACGACTTTGCGTCTGATTTCGTCAAGTCGCATCTCCTCAAGTCGTTGTTGTTGCAGCACCTCAAGCGAGATGACGTTGTCGTCGCCCTCAATGAAGCTGAGTGACGTGCGGTCGAGGTTGTTGTAGATGTAGGTTTTTCCGTCGGCGGGGTTGTAAACCTCGGCATAAATAATCTCGAATTTATCGTTGGCCGTAACTCCGTATTTGACGTTGCGGAACTCAAGATTTTTGCCGTCATTGAATGCTACGACATCATCTTCCGAGACGGGGAGATAGATTGACGGCATATTCCCGAGGTTGATTCCGAGCAAGCCTTGCCCGCGGTCATATTTTCCGAGTGACACCTCCGACATGGAGAGCTGATTTCCGGCGAGACGTGTGGCTATCTCGTCCTCAAACTCGCGCATTTTGTTTTTGCGGTTTTCGTCGGATATACGTTTGCGGTAATCGTCCATTGACTCTCCGGGCATCATTTTCAACCACTCGTCCATCATCTCTTTCGCTCCCTCAGCCACGAGTTTGCCATAGTAGGGTGAGAGCTTCAGCATTCGGCGCGCGTCTATTCCGCCGTTGACGGTATAGGCCATCAGGGTGCGGCGGTATGCGTCGGGGATGAATTTAATATCGGTGATTCCGCCTTTTTCGATGTCCATGACATCGCGACGGTCGTCCGGGTCGATGATGTTTATGATTTCAATAGTGCTCGGAGATGTGACGACGGCCACATATTTCCCGTCGAAGTTGTAGTCAAACGCTCGGCTGTCGCCAAGGTTGTCAAGCTCTTTCTTGATGAGGAAGTTGCGGGTGTCGTATATGGTCAGGGTCCCGTCGTTGGTGAGAATCGCAAATTCCGAGTTGTCCTTGTTGAAACCTATATCGCATATGGCTCCCCCGAAGTCCCACGTCTGTCGAGGTTTCTTTTCCTCGAAGTTGTAGACGGTTACTTTGGACCCGTTGGTTATGGCGAGATAGTATCCGTTCTCGCTGATTTCCATGTCGACGGGGATAAACTGCAGCGACATGGTGTCGATAGGCTCGAAAGTGCGCGCGTCGAGGATGTTAAGGCGCTTGTCGGTGGCAAGCAGGAAACGGCGTGCGTCGCTGGTGTAGACCCCGGTGATGGGATTGCCGAGCTTTTTGTTCTTGAAATCCTTGATTTTCGTATCGGCTGTGCTCATTTTGAATGCTGCGCCGCGGTTTTTCTTTTTGTCAAATGAAATCAATATGAAGTTCGCTCCTGATGGTGAAATCTCCATTTCTTTCACGCTTTTTCCAAGTGCTGCAAGTTTTTTGTTGCCAAGGGTCACCGCATGGTCTTCAAGGAATGTGAATATCCCTGAGCCGTAGGACGCTATGCCTTTGGGCTGACCGCCTTTGATTGAAAAGGAGTATTCGGTTTTTAAGGTTTGGTCCGTTTCGACTTGAGCGTAGGCAATCGATGGGGTTACTAAAAAGAAAGCGGCGGCTATAGCCAAGTTGACTGCTTTATCGGCAAAATGTCGCATGATGTTTAGGTAATAAAGGTTCGAACAGTAATGTTGTTTTTACAAAGTAAGGATATAGGCGGGAGTTTCGTCATCAACGACTGTCATCGCTTTTGACGCGGCCTCGCGTACTTTGGGTATAAGTTCATCTATGTCAAAATAGTAAGGGGTCAAGATGAGAATGTGTCTGTTGCCCGGTTGTAAACCGCCGAACTGCTCGCGGCTTATGGCTTGTCCTGGTAGAACGACGTAACTTCCCATCGGCTGTCCCAGTTCTGATATGTCGGCTGTGGCAATGGAATCGCCTTGGATTTTTATGATGTTGAAATAAACAGGGAAGTCGATGGTGTTTTCAAGCCTGAACGACAACCCTGAATCACCTATGGTGTTGTGGACCACTGTCACCGGGAGCGGCTTTACGGTAGTCGCATTGATGGTTGCCGCTATCCAGTTGCCGAGATGGGTCGGGTCGGCTTCCATCTTTTCGGCGGTGGGGTCATATTGCTCCATTGTGCGGGTGACCTTGCCTTTCTGTACCCACATCGGGCTTTTGTTTTTAGACGTGCCGAGTCGTGTCATCTGCAGATTGCTGCTGACGTTGGCTGCGTGGTCGTTTGCCTTGATTTGCGCGTCAATCATGATGCGCGTGACGTTAAATTCCCCTGCTCTTGTGGAGGTGAATATCTTGGAGTTGACCGAGTTAAGAATCTCGACCTTGGCGCCCTGCGGAATGTGGATGTTGTCGGTGGCGTTGACTTCCATCCCTTTTTGAACCGGTACAAGTTGTCCGTTGCGTTCGATTCTGACATCACCTTTTGATGAGTGGATGGTGTATTTAGCCATTGCCGTGAACATCGGCAATAGGGCGGCTAACGTGATGAGTATGAGTTTTTTCATGATTTCACACTGTTGTGGTTTTTCATAAGAGAGGTCTGATAAAACCGTGGATGTTCACAAAATTAAACGACCATTAGCGAGTAGTAAGAATCTCATTATTGCTACCGATAATGTGATTACGTTTTCGCAAATATACGAAAACTATTTCAGAATTTCACAAAAATTACGATATTTTTGTGGGGGGGGATAAATGTCTGATAATCAGTAACATATCTTGGCGTGCAACGATTGCTTATCGGCCCGCCACCATGTGATGCCTTATGAAGTAAATTGCGATTGAATGGGATGTGTGCTGTAAATCAGAGGTTTAGTCGTTCTTGTATGTGTTGCGTGCGGCGGATGTGCGGGAGTATAGCAGGCGTAACCGTCGCAGGCCCCATTGGCATATGGTGGTCAGCCCTATCCATGTGTCGCAGGCAAACAGGCCGAATGTAATCATCAGGAATGAGAGGGAGAAGTCGGTGATGATTCGATGCTCGATGAAAAGATAATATCCTATGCGTACCAACAGATATAGCATAAGCACCTGTATGATTCTGACTACCATCCCTTTTATGCCGAGGTTGATGGTTATGTTGAGATAGACAAGGAGAAAGCAGAGTCCCAGTGCGATGGCCCAGTTTTGCGCGTCGGTCAATTGGGTGAAATATTGGCGTTCGATGATGGTGCTTATGGCGTGAGCGTGGATGCGCACCCCCGGCATCGACATTTCGGTCGGGGTGGGATGCTGGTCACCCTCGTCGTGGAGCGCGCCGAGCAGCACGATTTTACCGCGTATGGCCTCGGCGTTGTCGGCAATTTCAGAAGGCTCAAGTTCTATAAACTCCCGCGATGGGAAGTTTATGGTTTCCAGGGCGTGTCCGCGCTCATACAATTCCTCGATTGCCACGGGGTCGAGCTTTTCGGCCACGGCTACCGCGAATGAGTTGACGCGCCTGCCGCGCGCTCCTTCAAAATAGACGGGGAACTGTCTGACAGCTGATTTTTCATGCTTGGTGGGGAGGTTGACCGCAGCATAGGTCAGTTGTGGCAGTTGATCTTGAAAAAACGATTTTTCGTTAATGCTGAATCTCTGTCGGTGCCCATCTGTTTCATCATCGGGGGTTACGGTCATGGCCAAAACAATGCCGGGGCAATTTTTTACCGCTTCAATCAGTGCGTCGTCGTTGCCCGACGGTTGGTTGAACGTGGCGTCAATCCCGACGGCTCCCGGCTCGCAGAGGGTGAGCAGGTCAATGATTCGGGCGATGTCAAATCGGTCGGCGGTGTCGATGTTGACTATTATAATGTTCGGGTCGAGTGTCTTGACGCTGCGTTGGTTGGCAACCGTGTTGAAAAAGTCGGTTACGGAAAAGTCGCGCTTGTCTTGTAATGACATGAATGTGGCCTCGGAAAAAGCGAGAGGCTTTATGAAAAGGACCGACAGGAGATAGGCCAGGGCGACGATACACGCCGTCTTGAGCAGGTTGCGCGGCACTGTGCGGATTGGCTTGTTGTCGGTCATCGTGTGTCAATGTTATGGGCGCGAATATACAAATAAAACCCGGACCGACTGTCTAAATCGGCCCGGGAAACTTAAAAACAATCTTTATTGATTTGGTTGAACTTTGGTTTAGAGGGGGGGTGATGCTGATTGCGAAACCTCCGCCGGGAACGGCGGTGAGCTGTAAGCGGCTCTTGGATGTCACGGTCTTGCTTGTGATTTCATACGCTTTGGGGTTGGTGAGGCGTTCGGCTCTAATCACGTCGGCGGTTGCCGACGATTGCGGCAATACGGCTATCAGCGAGTCGCGGTAGGCGTCGGTGGCAGTCGCGTATTTGCGGCGCAAGGCGGGGTCGATGGCGAAGTCGGCAAGCAGTCCGTTGAGAGTGCGGTGGACGTGGTAGTAAAATCGGCGCAAGTCGGTCGATGTGACCGAGGCGGGCTTAATGGAGCCGACGATTGCGAGAGCTTCGCTGTACATCCCGGCGGTGGCGAACACATCGGCCACGTTGAGCAGTCCGCGGTTGACGAGGCTGTCGACACCTGAGTCGCGGGCGGCTTTGACGCTTAGCTGCGAGTAGTGAAGCGCAGAGTCGGTGTTGAACGTCAAGTAGAGGTCGTGGAGTCGGCAGAGGGCTTCAAACCTCGTGGAGTCGTCGGTGGCGCGTTCGAGTCGTCGGCGTGTGAGGTCGATTGTGCTTTGCCGGCGGGCTGAGTAGCTTTGCCGCATGTCGATGGCGCGGTCAAGGCTGTCGATGAGAGCGTCGGTTGTGGAGGCGTTGCCTTCTGACGCTATGCCGACGATAAAAATGGAGAGGAGTGTCAGCCACTTCATTTCGTGGGGAGTTTATGGATTGTAGCTTAAAATAAAAACCCGCCGTTGCGCTGTCTATTGCGTGCGCGCGGGCGGGTCGTAGTGTGATGTGACGTTTATGCGTTAAATTCGGCGGCGATTGCCTCGGCTATGCGCTTCATTTCGTCGGCGTCAGCTGCGGGACGCGCTTTGGAGAAGCTCATGTCGGCCTCGCAGTTGATGGGGATGAGGTGGATGTGGGCATGAGGAACCTCAAGACCTATTACCGTGATACCTATGCGCTTGCATGGCACGGCCTTTTCGAGGGCTTTGGCGACCTTTTTCGCGAAAATGTTGAGTTGCGCCAACTCATCGTCGGTGAGGTCAAAAATATAGCTGACTTCGCGCTTGGGCACCACGAGCGTGTGGCCTGGTGCTACGGGGTTGATGTCGAGAAACGCATAGTGTTTATCGTCCTCGGCTACTTTGTACGACGGGATTTCCCCGGCGATTATGCGGCTGAAAATAGACGGCATGGTGAGAGAAGTTTATCGGTTAAAATGAGATTTCCACGATTTCAAATTTCTTGATTCCCGAGGGTACTTTGATTTCTACGGTTTCGCCGAGTTTGTGGCCCAGAAGCCCTTGAGCGATGGGTGTGCTCGACGCGAGCTTTTTCTCCTTGAGGTTGGCCTCGCTGTCGGCCACGATGGTGTACTCGACGGTCATACCGCTCGCCATATCCTTGATTTTTACGCGGTTCATAATCTGAACTTCCTCGGTGTTGAGCTTACTCTCGTCGATGATGCGGGCGTTGGCGACAAGGTCTTTGAGCTGGGCGATTTTCATCTCCAGCATACCCTGAGCCTCTTTGGCAGCGTCATATTCCGCATTTTCTGAAAGGTCGCCTTTGTCGCGAGCTTCGGCAATAGCGCGTGATATTTCAGGACGCTTAACCGACTCGAGATAAGCGATTTCTTCCATTTTTTTCTTATAACCGTCTTTGGTCATGAAAGTGATAGCCATGGCTGAATATTTTAAATTTAAAGTAAAAAATAAAAAGAATCCCGGCCCTGTGGACGAGACCCCCTTACGGTTTGGATGTTTGTTAATTTCTGCTTGCAAAGGTAGTTAATTATTTTTGATTTCACCCCGAATCGCAACTGTTTTAGCATAATTTTGCAATTCGGCACTCCCCTTATCGAATCTCCGATTAGTGGAAACCCCCTGAAAATTACTATCTTCGCGGTGAAAACAAACGATAAACAAACTATAACCAGACGTGATTACTCAAGAACAATTAAAAGATGCGTCGGAGCGCGCCATCGCGCTCAAACGCTATCTCGACATTGACAACAAAAAAATCCAGATTGAGGAGGAGGAGCTTCGTACCCATGTCCCGGACTTTTGGGAACACCCTCAAGAAGCTCAGATACAGATGAAAAAAATCAAAGACCTGCAGCAGTGGGTGGTCGGTTACACTGAGGTGGCAAAGACTGTCGACGAGCTTTCGCTCGCTTGGGATTTCATCAAGGAAGGGCTAATCGAGGAGGAGGAAATTGACCGGCTTTATGCGCAGGCTATGGAGCGAATCGAGAATCTGGAGTTGCGAAATATGTTGCGCCGCGAAGAGGATAAGCTCGGCGTGGTGCTTAAAATCAATTCGGGCGCGGGTGGCACCGAGAGCCAGGACTGGGCTTCGATGCTGATGAGAATGTATATGCGCTGGGCCGAAAAACATGGCTACAAGCTGTCAATCTCAAACTTGCTCGACGGTGACGAGGCTGGCATAAAATCATGTACAATAAACATCGAGGGTGACTTCGCCTACGGTTATCTCAAAAGCGAAAACGGCGTGCATCGATTGGTAAGGGTATCGCCCTACAACGCTCAAGGAAAGCGCATGACATCGTTTGCGTCGGTGTTTGTCACGCCGCTCGTGGATGATACCATAGAGGTAAAAGTCGAGCCTGCGCTTCTGTCGTGGGACACATTCCGCTCGGGTGGGGCTGGCGGTCAGAACGTCAACAAAGTGGAGTCGGGAGTGCGCCTGCGCTATCAGTTCACTGACCCCTATACGGGTGAAAAGGAGGAAATACTGATTGAAAACACCGAGACGCGCGACCAGCCTAAGAATAAAGAAAATGCTTTGCGTCAACTCCGCTCTATACTATACGACAAAGAACTCCAACACCGATTGCAAGAACAGGCCAAAGTAGAGGCCGGAAAGATGAAAATCGAGTGGGGCTCGCAGATACGTTCATATGTGTTTGACGACCGTCGCGTTAAAGACCACCGAACCGGATATCAGACGAGCGATGTGGGCGGTGTGATGGATGGCGATATCGATGGTTTCATAAAGTCGTATCTGATGGAGTTCGCTGCATCGGAGGTCGATAACCAGTAATTGAGATGAAAGATAAACTGACTATAATAAAGGTCGGCGGCAAGATTGTCGAGGAACCTGACACGTTGGCGGCGTTGCTACGCGATTTTGCGGTCATCGACGGTTTCAAGCTGCTCGTCCACGGCGGTGGCCGCTCGGCAACCAAAATCGCGTCGAAGCTCGGCATTGAAACCCGTATGGTTGGCGGCCGCCGGGTGACCGACAGGGATATGCTCGATGTGGTGACCATGGTTTATGGCGGATTGGTTAATAAAAAAATAGTAGCCGGATTGCAAGCTGCGGGAGTCAACGCTCTCGGCATGACCGGTGCTGATATGAATATCATTCTGAGCCACAAACGTCGCGGAGGCGAGGTAGATTACGGATGGGTGGGCGATGTCGACCGTGTTGACGGTGAGGCGTTAGCCGCTATGATACGGTCGGGTGTAGTGCCTGTAATCGCTCCGCTGACTCATGACGGCAACGGCAATATGCTTAACACCAACGCCGATACCATGGCGGGTGAGACTGCCAAAGGTTTGGCCGGATATTTCGATGTCTCGCTTGTGTTCTGTTTCGAGAAAGCCGGCGTGTTGCGTGATGAGAACGATGATAATTCGGTCGTGACGAAGATTACCCCCGAAATTTATAAGTCTTTATGTGCTGATGGAGCCGTTGCCGGCGGGATGATACCCAAGCTCGACAATGCGTTCGACGCGCTATCGGCGGGTGTGAAATCTGTGATTATAACAAAGGCAGAGGCGTTAAACGACCTCTCGCTCGGAAGCCACATCGTAGGCCAATGATAGATGAACTGTATTACCGGGCTGTCGATTTGCTTAAATCGCTTATCGCCACGCCACGCGTGAGTCGTGACGAGGGCCGGGGCGCTGATTTGGTAGAGCGATTTCTGCGCGACAACGGCTGTCGTCCCTTGCGGGTGGCCAACAATGTCGTTGTCCTTGACGAATCATACAATCCCGACCGACCCACGCTGTTGTTAAATTCGCACATCGATACCGTTAAACCTGTCGAGGGGTGGAGCCGAGACCCGTTTAGCCCTGCGGTCGATGACAATGAGCGGTTGTATGGTTTGGGCTCCAATGATGCCGGAGGGGCGTTGGTGTCACTGTTGGCCTCGTTCCTATATATGCGTGATCGAAATCGCGGTTACAATCTGCTGTTCGTCGCTTCGGCTGAGGAAGAGGTTAGTGGAAAAAACGGATTAGAACTTGCCTTGGGCGGGTTGCCGCATATCGATGTGGCGGTTGTCGGCGAGCCGACCGGAATGAACCCGGCTGTGGCCGAGAAGGGGCTGATGGTGCTCGACGGCATAATAGACGGGGTGTCGGGCCATGCTGCTCGAGATGAGGGAGTAAATGCGATATATAACGCTATCCCGGTTGTCGAGAAGTTGCGGTCGCTGACATTCGATAAGAAGTCGCCGATGCTCGGACCCGTCAAAATCAGTGTGACCCAGATTAAATCGGGGACGCAACACAACGTTGTCCCCGACCGATGCGAGATAGTGGTTGATGTGCGCACGACTGATGCCTATACAAATGTTGAGACGCTTGCGATGATACGAGAAGCGGTGCCGCGATGTGAGTTAACTCCTCGCTCGGTGCGGCTCAATCCGTCGAGCATACCGCTTGACCATCCAATCGTGAAACGGCTTGAGATGCTTGGCGGAGTGGCCTACGGGTCACCGACTTTGAGCGACCAGGCGTTGATGCCTTGGCCGTCGGTCAAGGTGGGCCCTGGTGATTCCGCACGCTCTCACACCGCCGACGAATATATAAGACTTGCTGAAATACGCTGCGCAATCGAAACTTATGTTCATCTTCTTGACGGATTGAGTTTCTGACACTTTGTGGGCTATTGCTTGTCAGTCAGATGATTGCCTCTGCGGATTTGATAGACGATTAAAAATATTTCAAAAAAAGCTCCAAAAAGTTTGCATAGTTTCCAAAAACGGTCTACCTTTGCATCGCAAAAAGCAAACAAGGTGCCATAGCTCAGTTGGTAGAGCAAAGGACTGAAAATCCTTGTGTCCCCGGTTCGATTCCTGGTGGCACCACTGAAAATCAGAGAGTTACAGAAATGTAGCTCTCTTTTTTTTTATCCTCCTCGCATCCCTGCAACAGGGCGCATAGTGGGGCATAGTAATAAAGGGTCAGCTGCAAAACCAGGTTGAAATGTTAAAATACTACCCGAGTGTAATATT
>CAZECG010000010.1:0-90921 GCA_964510535.1 uncultured Muribaculaceae bacterium | reverse complement strand
TTAGCGCTGGCTTGCGAGATTTTATCGGTCGACAGCGAGAATAACGAAGCGTCGGCGCCCGAAAGGCTGAGACTGATATCGCCCTTAAGATTGCTGCCGGTGATAGCGATTTGCTTGCTTTCGGTAGCGTCTATCTTGCAATTGAAACTCAATGCGCTCGGGTTGGCTTTCAACGACGGCGTTGTTGCCGGCGGAGTAATCGGGTCGGGATTTGTTGTCGGGGGTGTGCCTACGGTGAAGTAGCCGATACCCTGGTTGGTCGACAATACCCAAGCCTCGAGATAAGTCTGGCCGTCGGTGTTAATCATACAGTCGCCGGTGCCGGCAGTGTTGGCCACGGCACCGAGACCATCACTCGGATATGTACCGATTTGGCTTGTGCTGCTGAAATTGCCGGTCTTGTCCTGAATGATACGCATACGGGCGTTGTTGCCTGAGATATCCTCAAAAACCAAGTTGGCAGCATATTTCAGTCCTTTCCAGAGGAATTCATGGTGCGATGAGCCGCGGTCAAAGTCGGTTGCGCACTGGGTCTGTACGACGGCACCCTGCTGTGTGTCATCCCATGTGATCCACGCGGCTTGGCTGTTCTTGCCGTCAATCCACCAGCCGCCGCTTTGGTGATAGGCTCTCACCGTTGCTCCGCAAGCATACTGCTTGCCGGCCGATGTCAACACCTTCGTGTATTTGCCCAACCAAGAGCCGTCTTTGCGGTTGTATTCCACGATGCGGGTTTCGCTGTTCGCGTCGTTGGCAAATGTGAACCAGCAGTCGGTTGCGTATGTGCCATACAGTTCGAGGCAGTCGCCCAGACGAGCTGCGCCTTGGAAGTCGGTAGTCGAGTAAATCAACTGAGGCTCGGCGTTGTCGCTTTCCCATGCATAAAGTCGCAAATCTTGGCTGTTAGCCGCCACAGCGATATTGCTCGCCACAACCACGTTGTTGATTACCTTAACGTCGGCGAGTGCTACCGCACCGCCTTTCACCACGTCGCCGTTCGACAAGAAGCCGAGCGACGCGCCGGTCTGTGCGTTAAGCACCAAAATCTTTGAATTGTCATATACGCAATAGAGTTTTCCGTTATTATATGCGAAGTTGCGTATCTTCGACATATCATAGCCTTGGCTCGATGCATTGCTCCGTTTTTGAGAGTAAACCCACTTCTCAGTCAATCCTTCCAACGGTGGTGCGGTTACCTCGGCGGTGATGTTGATGGTCTTCTCAGTTGAGCCGCTCTTCACTCTCACATAGAATGTGCCGTCAAGCGCAGTTCCGCCTTGACCGTATGTGCCGGCGCTCTCGCTGTGGGCCATTTTCACCGTGAATTTACCGCCGGTCTTCGGCAACTTGGTCGTGCTGACGGGGAATCGCCAGCCGTGGCTCGATGCGATGGTGATGCTATCGCTCAAGTCTTTTCCTGTGACTGTAACCGTCACCGACGGAGTCTCGTTAACCTGGCAAGTGAATTTAACGTCTGTCGGGTTGACAGTGATAGTCGGGTCTGAAGTTGTGGTGCCGGTGCCGGTAAACTCTGATACGCAGCCCCAATAGAATACGCCGATATTCTTCTTTCCGTTAGAATAACCAGGCCAGTCATACGTCGCGTAACGTCCGTCCCAGTTCGGGTACGAAGAGCCGTTGTAGTCGCCATACGGGTCATGGCAGATAAACGAGCCGGTTTTCGACCAAGTCGAGCTGCCGTCGTTTGCGGCTTGCTGGTTGGCGCGGAACACGATTACCACGTGTCCGCCCGTTCCGTTTTGCAGACAGATGATATACGGACGGTTGGCGTTACACTGCGTAACCAATACATTCCAGCTGCTGCTGAAATATGATTTGGCGACACCATTGTTGGTGTGGAACTTTGCCATCATCGATGAGGGCGAACCATAGCCCCACATATAACCATAACCGCCGGCAACGCCGCTGGTGCCGTTGCCGCTCGCCGTTTTGCTAAACACATATCCCGTCTTCGACGTATATTGTTTTGCCACATACCACGAGTAATTACAGGTCTTCACAGCGGCGTATGAGCTGCGTGAAGTCACCGCGTGGGGCGAAACGTAGCCCAGCCAGCCAAGCATCATGCACGATGACGACGGCGCACAGCAGACGTAGCCATATTTGTAGCTGCCGTTCACCGCCGGCGTGTCCCACACCTGGTTGATGTAAGGAATGTCGGTCAGACCGATATTGTTAGCCTTCTTAATTGCCGTGGCTTTCTGACGGGTGGCGGCCTCCTTGGCTACCATCTTTTCAAGCTCCGCTTCGGTAAACTTGCTATAGTCTATACGTTTGAATCCCTTGAAATCGCTTGCCACGGTGCTGCCGATTCGCTGGTCTCTGAACGCTCCGAGTGTCGTCACGCTTGCCGGGGCGTTGCGTCTAATGCCCATTGAATACTTGATGCTCTTGACGCCGCGGTCAAGGCCGGTAGCGTACGACACCACAATGTCGTTGCCTGCCGCGCTAACCGACACCGGTGTCGACTCGGTCAGCGGAACCAGCGTCGTCTCGCCCGAACCGTCATAGCACATACTCACGACCTCAGCACCCTTAACCTCAAGCTCGTTAACGCGGTGTGAACGAGTGATTAAAAGCTCATCGGCGCTATTGCTCCAGCTCACCGAGCTGGCTTCGCCGAGCGTGTGAATCTTCTTTGAGGCAATCTCCATCGAGAACAAACCGCCGTTCACCTGCTGTACGGCGAGTTTGCCGTTGTCAGGCGACCAAATGGCGCGATATGCACCGTTGCCGTCTACCGTTTCGGTAAGTCCTGTCGACAAATCGAGCACATACATCATACCCTCGATATTCGTGTAGGCAACTTTCGTGCCATCGGGCGAAATGTTCGCAATGTTGACATATTGCCCGAGGTCATAGCTGCGGCGGCTCTCTCCGCTTCTGATGATAAGGCTGTTGCCCATCGTGTAAGCCATAGTCCCGTCGTTGGCAAACGACACTTGACCACACTGGTCTACATAATCTTCAAGCAGTGTCACTTTTCCGCTCTCGACATCGAGCAACGCAGGTGCCTGGTCGGCATCCTTATTGATGCTCTTGAATCCAACATAGCGACCGTCGGCGCTGACGTTGATATACATGCCCGCTCCGGGGCTTTCTACTAAAGGGGTCAACTGCCCGTTGCGGAGCAGATTGATGTCCGAGCCTTTGTTGCTCGTCGCTATTACTCCGGCCTTACTCTGGTAAGTCGCGGAGATAAACCCCTTGTCGGCACACTCGTAGTAGTTGACTGCGGCGTGCGCTGCCGTGGCGCTTGTGGCGAACATCAACGTCGCGCCAATCGCCTTCAGCAATCCTTTGGTGTTTTTAGGATACATTGAGGTAAGTGTTAGTTTATTTGGTATTAATTTGTTAGTTCATCGGTATCAGTCTTGGTGCATTTCGCAAACGGTATTCTGCAAATATACAAATTTGCTCAATATTCTCACAATCATTAACACTTTTACCTTCAATGCAGGATTAAACCGGCAAGTGCGAATTTAAGAAAAATGTTTGAAGAACACTCACTTTGGTGTAGAGAAATTAAGTTTTTTGTAACGCAAAGCGCAGCGACATCGGGTTATCGATGCGCTGCGCCAATCACTCTACAACTCTATTTTTATCTCTCGTTTTATTGCCCCACGATTCTCAGATGGGCCTGTGGGTAGCGAAGCACCAAGCAGCTCGCCTCGGTGATGACTATCGCGTCCGTGTTCCTCACTCCTGAGCGGCGCAAGTCAAGCTTCTCGGTGCGGAATGGCACATGGCAGTACTTTGTGATATACTCCGGGTCAATTATCATGCCGTCGTATGCGTGGCCACACTCGTCAAAAACCTCGCTCGCCAACACATACAGAGTGCCAAACTTAGTGCATATCTCCGTGAAATCAATTCCCCATTTTGTCACGCGTTCACCGCTTGTCGCCACTCGGGTCAAATCCATGCGGTTGAGCGCGTCAATGAGCATTGTGCCTCCAATCAGTAGTTTGCGCGTCGAACCGGCATTTTGTGTGAACGCCTCGCGGGTAAGCTCTACAAGTTTGTCCTTGCCGATTGTCCCCTTGGTGTAGGTGACCTGACGGTCGGTCTGGCCCCAGATGCCCCCGGTGAGCAACACTTCGTTGCGCTTCTCGGTGTCATAGATGCGCGATTTGACTCCAAACAGGAAATTCTTCTCCATCCCCAGACGCATATCAATGATGGCGACCTCTTCCTGGTCAGAAAAGTCCCATCCGACCTCTTTGTTGGCGATTTTCTGGAACGTCGATTGCTCCACCTGAGCCTTGAATATCTGGCAATAGTTTTGAGCTTTCTTTGGCAACGCCTCAAATTGTGCCGTCTGCACGTCAAGCTCGGCAGCGGCGCGGCCCATTCTGATTAGTTTGGTCCCTTTGGCCAAGTTTGGCATATTGCGCTTGCCGTTTTTGTCGTGGCAGTTCGCCGGCAGCACATACAGTGTGCCGTTAGCGGTGCGCTGCACCACATAGAGCACAAGCGAGCCTGACGGGTTGCCCTTGGTGTCGGTGCCTTTAACATCGGGGACGAGAATGGTTTCCGACGGCTCAAAAATCTGGGGGTCAGTGACCTGCAGCTCAACCGGAGAATCTTCCGACGGTCCGTCACCCTCGTATGCCGCCGACACGGTGCTGACTGTAGGTTTCGTGTCAACCGAGTAATAATCGACTACCATGCTACCGCACGCCCGCGAGCCGCCCCAGCGCGATATTTGGTCGATGGGGGTTGACATAGGACGTATCTTCACTATGCGGTCGTCGATTTCATTGCGCAACAGTCCCGGCGACGCCTCTTCGCTCAGTGATGTGGTCAGTGGCCCGTCGACGACGTGCTTGCCTCCCGCGGTCCCGGCTATGACCACTCCGCTTGCGGCCATTATATCGCCGTCGCCGCCGAGTGCCATCCACAGTGCCACTGCCGACAGTGCCACCAACAGCGTCACAATCCCGTTATCGCTTTTAACCCACTCCAGTAACTGCATAATCATATCCCCCAATCTCTTCGTGTTGAGGTCTCTGTAACCTTTCTTTCCCATCTGTTCGTTCGACTTTTTTAAGTTGCTGACTGTCTTTATCGCTTTGGCGATACCGTTTATTAATCCCATAAATTTATTAGATTGGTTAAAATTTGATTAGTTATACACTGCTATCTCAATCCCAAATGCTCCGGCGCGGGCGGTTCAGTATTGCAGGGCCGCTCGTGTGTTCCTCCCACACTCCCGGTTCAGCCATTAGTGCCTCAATGCGCTCATTACGTCCCCTAAGATAACCGCGACGCTCAGCCGCAGCAACCAATGCTTCAATATTTTGGCCATTTCCCGGCTCATCGCCACTCTGGCCGCCGCTCGCCACATCCTGCGGTTCCGGCTGATTTCCATCGTCGCCCGTCCCCACAGTGTCGCATGCTGCGGTTTCTCGCTCTGTCGCGGCTGCGGTTTCCTCGATTTCCTGTGCCGGGGCGGCCTGACACTCGGTGACCTCCTTGATTTTGACATCATCATCCATAGACTTAAAAAACATTTTAGTTAGTGATTACACTGCAAAATTATCCCTCTCAATCCCCATCATCCCTGCGTTTTTCTCCCTAATCGGCTATAATTGAGATGCGGTCTTGACATATATCCCTGAAAAACGCCCTTTTTTTTGATGGCACTCCCATCACATCCTGCCCATTGTTCACTAAATTAAACCGTCCGAATTAACAACCCGGCGAGGCAAGTGGGTCATCGGCAGTGTCGATGATAGTGACAGAGCTATTTGAACGTCACCGTGCGGTTATAGATGAAATTGGCAGCGGTATAACCGACGTTGCCCGCCAACGTGGCGATCGCGTAGCCGCTGAATGCCATCCCCTGGATTTCCCATTGCATCGCTCCCAGGGGGGTGCGGTAGGTCAGCACCCACACAATGACAAACTGCAGCGCATAGCACAACCCGAAGCCCGCCATGAATTTCACCGCCTCGCGTTTGAAATCTTTCTGCGAGCGGAAAACCCACGTCTTGTTCCATATAAACGAGTTGATTAGCCCGCAGCCATAACCGATGGCATTGGCGCCCATAGGCTTTATGCCCAAAAACGACTTGGTCACATAGATTACGATAAGCGTCACCAACGTGTTCATCACGCCAACCAGCGCATATTTCACAAACTGAATCACAGTTGTCTTCCCGTTGTTTGTCATGGTATTCCCCATCTCTATCTTAGTTCTGGTTTATTTCCCGATTAGTTGTTTGGTTATTCAGTCTTTGAGCACTGGCAGCGACCATCGGTAGTGTACCGCTAAAAGGCGCAACGCTATGACTGTCAAGCCGCACGCCGCTTGTTGAAGTATGTCGCTACCGCCGCCCAGAGCTATCAGCCAGTAGACGACACCGCCTGCTATGCACGCCGTGGCATAGATTTCCTTGCGGAAAAACAGCGGCTCCTCGTTGATTAGTATATCGCGCACAACGCCCCCAAACGCGCCCGTAATCATCCCCATCACTATCGATACCCACATCGGGTAGCCGGTGGCGAGGCTTTTCTGTATGCCGATTACCACAAACAACGCCAAGCCGATAGTGTCGAATATCAGCAGCATACGGTCGTGGCGGACAAGCTGATGCCTGAACAACACCACAATCACCAATGCGACCCCGGTCACCGCCAAATACCACCACGTCTGCATCCAAAACACCGGTATGTCGAGCAGTACATCGCGCAGCGTACCTCCGCCGATGGCTGTCACGAGACCGACGGTGTAGGCCCCGAACCAATCGAAACGTTTCACCGATGCGAGCCTGATGCCGCTGATGGCGAACGCTATGGTCCCGATTACCTCTATCAGAAACAGAAATGTTGATTCCATTGCGGATGTGATTCTATCGTTTCGGCTTATTGGTGACTTGCCCCACGGTCCGGTAGTAGCGGCAAACGTCGGTCAGTCCGCAGTTCAGACAGTCGGGGCGGCGAGCCTTGCAGACGTATCGTCCGTGTAAGATCAGCCAATGGTGGGCTTTGGGTATTATTTCGGCAGGAATATGCCTCATCAACGCTTTCTCTGTCGCTAACGGAGTCGTGCAGCCTGTTGTCAATCCTATGCGGTCCGACACCCTGAAAACATGGGTATCAACCGCCATCGCTGCCTTGTCAAACACCACCGACAGCATCACGTTGGCGGTCTTGCGGCCTACTCCCGGAATCTTCACGAGTTGGTCAAGGTCGCCGGGGACTTCCCCCCCGAACTCATCGACAAGCATCCGTGCCGCGCCGGCGAGGTTGCGGGACTTGTTGTTGGGGTAGCTGCACGATTTGATATACTCGAAAATCTCCTCCTGCGTGGCTGCCGCCATATCTGCCGCTGTAGGGTAGGCTTCAAACAGGGCTGGGGTAATCATGTTGACGCGCTTGTCGGTGCACTGCGCCGATAAGATGACGGCCACAAGCAATTGAAAGGGCGACTTGTAGTGCAATTCGGTCTGGGGCAGGGGATTATTCGACTCAAACCACTCGATGCACCGTACGTAACGCTCTTTTACTGTCATCATTCACGCCGTTTTCCCTGATGATTTTATCCTGTTCGTGTCAGTGTGCCGACTGGAATTCCTCAAGGAATCGCTGGTCGTTTTCCGAGAACATTCTCAAGTCTTTCACCTGATATTTCAGATTGGTGATGCGCTCCACTCCCATGCCGAGGGCGAAACCGCTGTAGACATTCGGGTCGATGCCGCAGGCTTCAAGCACATTGGGATCCACCATGCCGCAGCCCAATATCTCGACCCAACCGGTCCCCTTGCAGAACGAACACCCCTTCCCGCCGCACAGATTGCACGATATGTCCATCTCGGCCGACGGCTCGGTAAAGGGGAAGTAACTGGGGCGAAGGCGTATCTGGGTCTCAGGACCGAACATCTCCTGAGCGAAGTAGAGCAACGTCTGTTTCAAATCGGCGAATGACACGTTTTTGTCGACATACAAAGCCTCTACCTGATGGAAGAAACAGTGGGCGCGAGCCGAAATCGCCTCGTTGCGATACACGCGGCCGGGGCATATGATGCGGATTGGCGGTTGCTGGCGCTCCATCACGCGGCTCTGAACCGACGAGGTGTGTGTGCGCAGAAGCACGTCTGGCTCCCTGTTGATGAAGAAAGTGTCCTGCATATCGCGGGCGGGGTGGTCGGGAGCGAAATTGAGCGACGAGAAGACGTGCCAGTCATCCTCTATTTCTGGCCCCTCGGCGATGGTGAAACCGAGACGGCGGAATATAGCGATAATCTCCTCCCTAACTATCGAAAGCGGGTGACGTGTGCCGAGCGCTATCGGCGATGCGGTGCGTGTTAGGTCAAGCCCGTCGGTAGCGGCATCGGTTGTCTCGGTTGACTCCCTGAGCGAGTTGATTTTCTCCGTGGCCAGTGTCTTTAGCTCGTTAAGTGCTTGGCCTATCGCTTTTTTATCCTGTGGCGCAACTTCCCGGAAGTCGTTGAAAAGCAGCGAGACTGACCCCTTTTTGCTCAGATATTTTATGCGCAATGCCTCCACGGCGGCGGAGTCGCTTGCCGTCAATGCGGCGATTTCTTCCTTAAGTTGGTTGATTTTATCTAACATGGGCGTGATATATTTATCTTTGTCGTGTCAAGGTAACTTACTGGATACTACAGCTCCGCAAAATTACAAAAAATCCCCCATTCCCAAAAACATTATTCCACATCCACTTAGGTTGCGGCTTATTATGCGGTGCGCCCCGATGATAACCCCCCCCCGACGGCGTTGGCTATCCGCTGTCAGTCGCCCCATTCGAGTTCAGCCTCAGCCGCAAGCTCAGTATCTGCCTCCGGAAAACTGTACGGACTTGGCGCGCTGTTCTGAGTCTCAAACGCCCGCAATGTCGCTATCAGACGCTCAAGCGTCACTCCGCGCCGAGATTTGGCAAGCTCACATTCCCATATCGTGATGACGTTCCATCCCATTTGCCGCAACCTCGCCGCGACTTCCCGGTCTCGCTCGCGGTTCCGCTCTATCTTTTTCTGCCAAAAGTCGCGGTTGGTCTTAGGAAAACGACGGTGGCACTCATGTCCGTGCCAAAAACATCCGTTGATGAATATGGCGGTCCGCAACCGCGTCAACACTATGTCGGGCCGTCCCGGAAGCTCTTTCTTGTATAGACGATAGCGGTACCCGTGTTGCCACAGATACCGCCTCACCATCACTTCGGGGCGGGTGTCGCGCGACCTTATGCTGCTCATGCAATGGTGTCGCTGTTCGGGTGTCATCACGTCGGTCATCATTCTCTTAACGTCTCCACCCGCCACCTTGTTATCCCGGTCGTTAAATTTAATACCAATTCGGCACGATTCTCCCAATTGTCGCTCTCCCCGACAGAGCCGCCCGCACCGACTCGATTGACGCTTCAGCCTGCTCCCCGTAGTCGGCGGCAGCCTCGCTGTCATAGCCGATGTTTGCTATCTGAAGCACACGCAACGCGCATCCCTGCTCCATTGCCGTTATCACCGCCTTGTCATCCTTGTTGAGTGCCACCGTCACTATATCACCCTCATCCGATACGTTGGCGATTCCTCCGATTTTCAGTGCGGTTTCCCCTATCGCAGCCCTGATTAACGGCTCTAACGCTTCCCGTCGGTCGGCGGTGAGTAGCGGCACCTGCGACCGTCTCCCCTTGTTGTAGTAGCTTCTAAGTGCTGATAGGGCGAAAACCTCGCGCTCTATCGCTGTGATTGATAAACTGATGGTTGTCATAGTCATTTCCTTGTTAGATTTTCATCCTCGCTTGGTTGCCGGCGCGGTCGGCGGCGCAACTGTTCATAGAGTTTCTTGCCGTAGCCCGGGGTGATGAAATAGCGCGATGCCCTTTCATCGGCGAGTACGCGGTTCAGCGCGCCCGCTATTGTCGGCTCATCCCCCGATGTGATGATGCCGTTGACTTTACGTTCTATCTCTTCCCACATCTGCCGTTTCTCATGCCGGCGCGGCCTCATCCCGTTGCGCACCCTGTAGAGCGTGGTCAGTGCGTAGTCATAGTCGAGATAATACCCCGGTGCGGGGCTTCTGACAGCGCGGGCCACTATTTCCCCGGCTGCCGGTATTTCACCGCGGTCAAATGCGAGTTTCGTCTGTCGTCGGCATTCGCGTTTGAAGTCTTGGTCTCTGATTTCCCTTAATTCTGCCATAATAATATCATTAATAATGTCGTTTTGCCAATTATATTTGCAAATATACAACTGCGCATGGGCGTTATCTTTGCCCATCTCTCTGTTTGTTGGTTAATCGGTAATCTCAATATTCTCTCTCATGATTCTGTCGCGCCATTCTATGAACCCTCCGAATGTATCCAGCAAATCCGCGAGTGCCACGGTCGCATTGTACACCTGATTCTCATACATCGAGTTCCCCTTGGCACCCGATGTCCCATGGCCGCTGAGGGCCTCGCTTACGCCTGAGACGTCGCGAAACAGTTTCATCTCCAAGTCAAGCAGGTCATAAGCTCCGATGTCACCGCTGTGGCTCACGAGCTGTTGCGGAGCGGGTTCACCGTTTCTCGGGTCATAAGGGATGATTCCGTCACAAGCCGACCATTGCTTTCCCACATCCTCCCAGCTCATGTTGCTTATCTTCTGCCGGTAAGGGAACAGGAGCACACCCTTGGCCGAAGTACTCATCACATGGTCGATTAGTGTAATCAAGCGGTTCACATATTTTTGTTGGTCTATTATATCCTCCACAAACGAGTGTATCTCCCCGTCGACGAGCGGGTAGAGCTTAACTATGAACGGGTGTTGCCCCGACGCAAGGCGCGAGTGGCGTTCATGCAACAAGTCCCCCCGAGGCGATATGTAGCGGCAATGCCACTGTATATCGGTAGTCTTGCGCCATTTCAGCTGTGGGCGGCCCGACGATTGCCGGTGGCGGTTTTCGCGTTTAAGGTCGTCAGCGGTTTCGGTGGTGAGTCGGCTCATGCTCCCGGTCTCAGGGTCATGGCACTCAACCGTCTCACAGCTTTCCAACGTCCACACCTCAACCACGCGGCAACGCCCGGCAGGAGCCGTGAAAAAACCGTCGCTCATACCGCCCGTCCTCATGTCGCGGTAGATGGCCCTGAGCCGGTCGGCGGTGGCTGCGTCGCCGTGCGAAAATCTCATCACAACTTCTGCGAGGCTCATGTCGTGCAACATCCCGATTAGCTCCGTGTCCCATCCCCTGATGTCGGTGATGTTGTTGATAAAAAACCGGCGAGGGCTGACGTTGTCAACCCACACCCCGCGCCCCATGGGGCGGTGCTCGTTCACCACGCGCTGTATGGCGCATCCCGAAATCAGAAACTCCTCAAGCGTGCGGCAGTCAAGCTCGTTAAGCTGATTCACGCTGTAGGCTTTCCTTACCGCGTTGTCGTGGTTGACCCTTTGCTGGGCGCGCCTGTCGCGGTAACGCCCTATGACGCATTTCACCATCGGCCTAATCAGATTGTTGGTCAGAGGTGTGCGGCCACAGCGCGATGCAAGCTCCTCCTCGCTGATGGCGCGGCCGTCATTGTCATAGATTGTGTCGTTCCACTGGCGACCATAGGTGAAATTTTTGTAGCGTTCGCGGCGTTGGCGCAAATCGGCGAGTTTAAGCCATGCCCGGTGGGCGGCTTCCAAGACCTCGCGTGTTCTCGTTATCTCCATATTCATTATTTGATTTAGTTCGTTTGTATTATGTCGGCAGGGATGGTCGCCAAGGCGCGTTCGTCAAACCGGTAGGACCCATCGGCGGGTTCTGCCACACACTTCAGCGAACTGATGCGCGAATCGGTCGATGACGGTGTGTAGATATGCAGATACCCTTGGTGGACAACTGCTACTGGCTCCTCGCTCCGCCCGCGGCTATATGGCGACCGCTGCAGCGCGGCTATGGGGGAGTCGGGACCCGCTATGATGGCCGCGCATTGCCATCCATCAAGTTTCACCTCCACAACCCTTCGGCACTCAGCCGGGAGGGTGATGGTCGCGCTCCCGTCTGACATATGTTTCAGTGCCACGTCGCGCGCGATGTCGCTCACCTCCAATAGCGACAAATCCCCATTGTCGAGCAGATTCAGATACCACTCCCTCATTTCCATCATCTGTAGACGGTCAAAATCGACTCCGTCGGTTCGCGACAGCTCGCAGTCGCTCCTCAGCGGCTCGAAATACCGCTTCAGCTTCCACACTCCCAGCATCTCCTCGGTTGAAAGATTCAATAACATCCTGATTATAGTTTGGTTAATAAGATAGACTAATCAATCATCGGCAAAATTACCCCTGCTTTCCACCCCATCCCCTGCGTTTTCCTCCCCCCCTCGGTCTGAATCATTCCCCGCCGACACGGTAACCGGATAACACCCGGAGTAAACCGTGTGTACATATAACGACGGTGGGTCGCCCCATTTTCGGAGCGACCCACCGTTGCTATTTCACTGCGTCCCGATTACAGGGAATGGCTGGCTACTTGATGCGTACTTTATCGACTTGCGAACCCTTGCGGCGAATCACTATCTGACCCGACGACGGGCGGTCGATTCTGATACCTTGCAGGTTAAACCACTCGCAGTCCGTGTCGTCAGCGTCTATCTCGATTTCATCAACTCCGGAATTGTTTCCGCGATAGTATGCCGACACGACAGGCGACCATGCCGAATATTTGTTGCCGTCGGTGGTGCGGTAATTGCCTCTGACTCTCATGTAGTAGAGCTTCCCTTTCTCAAGCGTCTTGCTCATTTCTCCTGCGGTGTTGCGGGTATGCCAGTTGGGCACTTCTGATGTTTCCTGAATGAAACGGTTTCCGACATTCTCTTTCTCGTCGATTTGGAAAGTCACTTGATAATAACCCGTGACAACATTGGCACTGATATAATCTTCGGCATAGAAATCACCGCCTTCGGTCGGATAGCTGATGGTGACCTGACCGGGTACGTGCTCCTTGGTCGTGAACGTAACGGTGGGCGTGGTCATTGTCTCCCCGCTCTTCTCATATGTCAAACGGCAATAGTAGGTGGTCAGCCCGGCAAGATATCCCTCAGGCACCTGCCATGAGCCACCGTCAGCTTCCTCGCTGAATGCGATTGTAGTGAACTCCTCTTTAGTCGACATCTCAACGTTGACCTTGCGGTCGGAAATGCTCCATTTTATCACTGGCGTGAGGTCTACGTCGGTCGCCCTGTCAATGGGTGAGGTGATGACCATTCTCGACATCGTGAACTTGCGGCTCTCAGAAACACCGTCGTTGGCAGAGATGCCGCATGAGCGCACTCGCCAATAATAACTCTTGTCAGCTTCAAGACTCGGCATATGGGCCGTCGAGCATTCGGTGCTGGTGCAGGATATGGTGTATAGTAGCGAGTTGCGGTTGAACGTAGCGTCTGAAGCAACCTCCACGATATATGACGTGGCTTTGTCGACTGCCTTCCAACTGAAATCAAACGGGAACTCAACGGTGGCTCCGGCAGCGGGATACGTCAGGGTGGGGGCTGCGAGCGTCTCTGTCGGCTGGCCGGCGAACGCGGGAGTGTACTCATAGCCGTAGCGGTCAAGAACACACACAGCATATTTATACCCCGACAATCTGTTGTCAGGAATGACAAACTCGGTCGCATAGCTCATGCCAAGCAGATACTCGACTTCACACTGAAAGTTCTCCGAGGGAACATCAGTGGGAATAGCATAGACCGTGTAGCGCACATTGTCATGCCCCGTCCAGCTAAGTTTGTTTCCCGAACGGGCTACATTGGTTACTACTCCCGGATTATCACCCGGTTTCCACGTCATAATCGGAGCGATTGCGGGGGTGTTGAACACCGTCTGTTTCAAATAGTGCCCGAATTTCGGCGATGCCGAATAGATATATTTTGTCGAATAAAATATCGAACCCGGACAGCCGTCAAGCGAGCTGCTGCGATTGAGACGCACCTCATTGACATATTCCTCATAGCTGTCGCTGTTGGGCCCCGACGCCATGTCTATGTTTCCAAGTGCCTTATCGCTCTCCTGCCCGCTCATCCCGGGGACTTTGCTGCTCGATGTCAACGATGAAATCGAGTGGCTCACATACAAGTGGCGTCCGAATTTTTCTGCAACCGTCCCCCACCACGGCGTAACCTTCGAGTAGTCGGGTGAGGAGCAGCCTATCGTCCAGTAGACCTGCGGCGAGATGAAATCGATGTTATGGCTCGAAATCCAAGCCAACGGGTCGGAATACAAACCGTCATACTGCCAGTCACTGCCCGACGGACAAGGTGTTACCCCATATTTGTTGGCTACGTTCACCTTTGTGCAGGCGACACCTGCAGGCGAGATACCGAAACGCGCCCACGGCTTTACCTTTTGGATGGTTGCGTACACGTCGGCCACCATCTGGTTGACGTTGTCGCGTCGCCAGTCGGCTTGGCTCATCGTGCCGCCCTTTGCTTTATATTCATTATACAAGTCGGTGTCGACCGATAACGGCGTGCCGTTGATATAGAAATAGTCGTCAAACAAGATGCCGTCTACGTCATAGTTGGTCAATATCTCCTTGATGATGTCGCAGATACGTTGGCGCACTTCCGGCAACCCCGGATTGAGTATCGACTGGTTATTATACTCCATAATCCATTCGGGATGGGTGGTGCGGTAATCGTTCGGCCCGTCCCACGGCGTTGACGATACGCTCGACTCGTAGCGGTAGGGGTTAAGCCACGCATGGCACTCCATGCCGCGCTTATGGCACTCTGCCACAACCCATTCCAGCGGGTCCCAGCCCGGGTCCATACCGCGCTCCGACACCAAGTCGGTCGACCACGGCTCATAGCTCGACTTATACATCGCGTCGCTGCGCGAACGCACCTGGAAATTGATGGCATTGAAGTTGTTGATGGCCAGCGAGTCAAGCAGAGTGGTCATGGCTTGCTTCTGGCGGTTGATTTGTGCCGTGTTGCCGGTCGACGTGATTACGCTCGGCGGCCAGTCAAGACGCCACACGGTCGCTACCCACGACGAGCGCATCTCGCGCTTAACTGGCGTGTCGGCAGCTTTGACTATCGGCGCAACGATTAAGGTCAGCAGTAACAGTATGCTGCATTTCAGATATTTGCTGTGCATAATTGGGGTTATATAGATTGGTTTGGTTAGTCTAAGTTAGGTATCGGGGATAATTGCCCCTTATGTTTATTTGCCGCGAAGATATAGATAAATTTTTTTGTCAACAACACTGAGGGCGACAATCTATTGTTGATAAACTATAAACATATCTCGCCGTATCGAAAATAACGTTAACCGATACGTTCACCCCAACGGCTTGCCCGTCAGAGGATGTCGCCACCGGGGCGCGAGTGCTTTGAGCGGTGTCGTGACAAATTCGCGCTCAAGCATCCGCGGATGCGGCACTATCAGCGTGGGCGGGTCGTTGACGATTTCGTCGCCCAAGGCTATCAGGTCTATGTCTATGCGGCGGTCGATATACTCGCCCGACGCGTTGCGGTGGGGCGACTCGTCAATCATTCGTTCCGACGCCTGCAACATATTCAGCAATTCGTGAGCCGTTCCGCTCCACTCTATTTCTATCACGATGTTCAGAAAGCGGTGTGACGATTCAAACCCCCACGCCTCTGTCTCGATTACCGGCGATAGGCGCGAACGGCAACCTGCACCCCTCTCTACCAAAGCGACCGCTCGCTCTATCTGAGCTAAGCGGTCTCCTTTGTTTGAGCCTATGCCTATATATGCTATTGACATTAGTTCTTGTTTACTATTAGCAAAGTCGACGTGATAGCCGATGCGGCTACTTCAATCTCTCTTTGCCTTGCGCTTAAAGCGTCCGGTTGACTTCGATTTCCTCGAATCCCTCGATGATGTCGCCTACTTGGATATCGTTGTAGCCAGCTATGTTCAAGCCGCATTCGTAACCCGTCAGCACCTCCTTGACATCATCCTTAAAGCGTTTCAGCGAACCGAGGTCTCCCGTGTAGCGCACTATGCCGTCGCGAATCAGGCGCACCTTGCAACCGCGCTTGATTTTCCCTTCGCGCACTTGCGCTCCGGCGATGGTGCCTACCTTCGAGATGTGATAGGTCTGCAACACTTCCGCGGTACCGGTGATTTCCTCCTTTATCTCAGGCGCGAGCATTCCCGCCATAGCGTCCTTGACCTCCTCGATTGCCTGATAGATGACGGAATAGAGGCGTATCTCGACTCCTTCTCGCTCTGCCTCGCGGCGCGCCGCTTGTGATGGGCGTACTTGGAAACCGATGATGATGGCGTCTGATGCGGCGGCAAGGGTGACATCGCTTTCAGAGATGGCACCTACCGCTTTGTGAAGCACATTAACTTGGATTTCAGGGGTCGACAACTTAATCAGCGAGTCGCTTAGAGCCTCGATTGAACCGTCAACGTCACCCTTAACGATGATGTTAAGTTCCTGGAAGTTACCTATGGCCTTGCGGCGGCCTATATCGTCGAGTGTCAGAATCTTCTTGGTACGCAAGCCCAATTCTCGTTGAAGCTGCTCGCGCTTGTTGGCGATTTCGCGGGCCTCCTGGTCCGAATCCATCACGTTGAACGTATCGCCGGCTGTCGGCGCGCCGTTCAGTCCTAAGATTAAGACCGGCGTTGCGGGACCCGCCTCGGTGATACGCTGGTTGCGCTCGTTGAACATTGCCTTGATTTTGCCGTAGTGTGTCCCGGCGAGAATCGTGTCGCCCATTCTGAGCGTTCCGTTCTGCACAAGCACTGTGGCGATGTAACCGCGGCCTTTGTCCAACGACGACTCGATGATTGAGCCGGTGGCTTTGCGCGATGGATTGGCCTTCAAATCAAGCATCTCCGCTTCGAGAAGCACCTTCTCCATCAGCTCCTTGACGCCCAGACCCTTTTTGGCGGAGATGTCCTGCGACTGGTATTTACCGCCCCAGTCCTCGACAAGGTAATTCATATTGGCAAGCTCCTCCTTGATTTTCTCGGGATTGGCTGCCGGCTTATCTATCTTGTTGATTGCGAATACGATGGGAACGCCTGCCGCCGATGCGTGGTTGATGGCTTCAACCGTCTGTGGCATCACGTTGTCGTCGGCGGCGACGATGATGATACACAGGTCGGTAACTTTCGCTCCGCGGGCACGCATCGCCGTGAACGCTTCGTGACCGGGGGTGTCTAAGAACGTGATGCGGCGACCATCTTCGAGCTTAACGTTATAGGCCCCGATATGTTGGGTGATGCCTCCGGCCTCTCCGGCGATAACGTTAGCGTTGCGGATGTAGTCGAGCAACGAGGTCTTACCGTGGTCAACGTGACCCATGACGGTCACGATGGGCGGGCGTGTCATCAAGTCTTCTTCGCGGTCTTCTTCCGATGCGATGGCCTCTACCACCTCTGCCGACACATATTCGGTGGAGAATCCGAACTCATCGGCAACGATATTGATGGTCTCAGCGTCAAGACGCTGGTTGATTGATACCATCACACCTAAGTTCATGCAGGTCGCTATGACATTATTGATGGGCACATCCATCATTATCGCAAGGTCGTTCGCCGTTACGAACTCGGTGAGCTTCAGCACTTTGCTTTCTGCTGCTTCAAGCTCTGCCGCCTCACGCTCTCGCGATGCGAAGCTCTCGCGCTTTTCCTTGCGCCATTTCGCCCCTTTCTTCTGCCCCTTATCCTTGCTGGTGAGGCGGGCGAGAGTCTCCTTTATCTGTTTCTGTACATCCTCGTCGTTGACCTCGGTATGTACGGGGCGGCGGTTGCGGTCTCCCTTTGACGAATTGCCGCGGTCGCGGCGCGATGACTTATTGTCGTTATTATTGTTGCCGCGGTTCTGTCCACCGCCTGTTGCCGGTTGGTTGCCCGCTTTTTCGATGTCGACTTTCTCCTTGCCTCCGATGCGGCGGCGTTTTTTGCGGTCACCGCTGTTTGCGCCCTGACCGTTCGCTCCGGCCTTGGCTATGCGCTCGTTGCGACGCTCCTCCTTGCTCTTTTTCTTGGGGCGAGTCGATTGGTTGATGGCCGATAAGTCGATTTTGCCGACAACGTTGATTGACAATCCGCTCTGGGGGACACTCACTTTGAATATCTCTTCATCTTTGGCGGCTACCGCGGGCTTCTCTTCTTGGGGAGTCTCCGCTTTCTGCTCCGGCTTCTGTTCCGGTTTGACTGCGGCGGGTTTGGCAGGCTCCGTTTTTACGGGTTCGGGCTTGTCGGCGGGAATATCCTTTTTCTCTGTCTCTTTTACGGCGACTTTCGTCTCCTTTGTCGCCTCCTTAGCCGGCTCGGATGCCGGTTGGGTTGCTGGTGCTGCCGGCTGTTCCTTGGCTGCGCTCTTGGCTGCGCTCTCGGCTGCGGCGGCTTCGGCTACGGGGGCCTTTTCGGTTACGACAGGCTTCTCCTCTTGAACCGCCTTAGGCTGTTCTTTCACTTCGGCTGCCGCTTTTTCTACCTTGTTAGCTATTGGATTGCCGTGACGGTCAAGCTCAATTTTCCCAATAATCTTAGGCTTGTTGGTTTCGCTTGGCAATTTTATTTCGACGGTGGGGCGTGGACCTTCCTTTGCGGCGGGCTTCACGCGGTCCTTCTGGCGTTCGGTGGTGAATTGATTCGACTTGCTTTTCAAGTCCTTGTCACCCTTGAACTCCTTCACAAGAAGCTCAAGAACGTCATCCTCAATGCGGGCATTGGGACCTTCGTCGATGGTGATGTCTTTTTTGCGCAGAAAGTCTATAACTGTCGGCAGTGCGACGTTTAGGTCTTTTGCTACTTTACTGATTTTCGTTTTCGCCATATAATATTATCGGGGTTTTGCTTTCGTTAATTGGAGCGTGAGGTAGGGGAGAGGGGGCGGGCTGGGTTACGCCTGTGGCTCCTCCTCGCTTTCCGGCTCATTGCCTTCGGACGGCTCGTCATCCTCAAACTCGGCTTTCAGCACGCGGATGACGTTGTCGGCTGTCGATTCCTCAAGGTCGGCTTTCTCGATAAGTTCCTCTCGGCTGAGTTTCAACACCCCTTTGGCGGTCATCGCGCCTGTGGTTTCCTTGATGGTGTCGATTACCCATGCGTCGATTTCATCCTTGAACTCGTCGAGGAAGATATCCTCCTCGTCGGCTTCCTCGGTGTCGCGGTAAACGTCGATGACATACCCGGTGAGCATCGAGGCGAGCTTGATGTTCAGACCCCCCTTGCCGATTGCTAATGACACCTCCTCGGGGCGTAGAAACACCTCAGCTTTCTTCTCCTCTTGGTCGAGACGTATCGACGAGATTTTTGCGGGACTCAGCGCGCGTTGGATAAGCAGTTGGGGGTTAGTCGTGTAATTGATGACGTCGATATTCTCGTTACGCAGTTCGCGCACGATGCCGTGGATACGCGAGCCTTTAACGCCGACACAAGCACCTACCGGGTCGATGCGGTCGTCATAGCTCTCTACCGCGATTTTAGCGCGCTCGCCGGGGATGCGTGCTACGGCGCGGATATTGATTAGTCCGTCGTGAATCTCGGGAACCTCAAGCTCAAACAACCGGCGCAAGAAGTTCTCGTTAGTGCGCGATACGGTGATTTTCGGATTATTGTTCTTGTTGTCAACGTTGGCTATAACGGCGCGGACGGTCTCGCCCTTACGGAAAAAGTCGCCGGGGATTGACTCGCTTTTGGGTAGAAGCAACTCATTTTTGTCATCGTCGAGAAGCAGCGTCTCTTTCGACCATGTCTGGTAAACCTCACCCGACACAAGCTCGCCCTCAAGGTCTTTGAATTTGGCGTAGATTGCCTCCTTCTGAAGATCGAGAATTTTTGACTGGAGTGTCTGGCGCAGATTGAGAATCGCACGCCGCCCAAAGTCGGCGAAGATGATTTCCTTGGTGTGCTCCTCGCCAAGCTCTGCGTCAGGGTCGTTGTCGGCACGGGCGTCGCTGATGCTGATTTCAAGATTGGGGTTTGTCACCTCCCCATCGGGAACTACGGTGAGGTTTTGGAAAATCTGAACATCTCCTTTATCGGGGTTCATGATGACATCAAGGTTCTCGTCGGTGCCAAACATCTTGGCCAGCACGTTGCGGAATGATTCCTCAAGCACGCTGATCATTGTGGTTTTGTCGATGTTTTTAAGCTCTTTGAACTCGGCGAACCGCTCCACCATATTGGGAGCTTCCTCTTTCTTTGCCATAAGGGGTTATATTTTCTTTATTTGAATTTTATTGAATATTTCACTGATTTGCAGTCTGCCATCTTGAATGTCTCGGCTTTCATGACCGTGACGGGGCGTTTCGCGCCTGCGGGACGCTCCTTGGTCGGAATCTCGACCGTGAAGTCGTCATCGCCAACAGAAACCAAAGTGCCGCCCAGTTTGCGGCCGTCGCAAGTCAGTATCTCTACCTCGTTGCCGACGTTCTTTAGATATTGGCCTCTGACCTTGAATGGAGCCGTCAGACCGGCCGACCCTACCTCAAGGTCATAATCCTCTTTGTCGCGGTCAAACACAGCCTCGATTTTGCGGGTGATTGCGGCGCAGGTGTCGATGTCGATACCCGTCTCGCTGTCAAGCTCCACCACTATGTTGTTGCCGGGCTCAACGCGGATTTCCACCGGGAACATATCGGTCCCGGCTATGGCGGCGTTGACGGTCTCGGCTAATAACTGCTTGTCAATCATATCACTTAAATAACAAAAGAGAGGAAGCTGCCGCCTCCTCCTTGATTTCACGATAACAAAAGTATATATTTCCCCGAACCTACGCAAATTTTAAGGTCGACTTCACCCTTAAATATGATTATATTAGCTTATTTTAACTAATATACTATACGAATTATAATATCTTTAGTTAATATTCCGGCCCGATTTCGCCGAGGGTTTATCGGTCTACTTGAATCTCCAGGTGATTACGCCTGACTGGTCGCCGTCAGAGTCGGTACGCACCGAGAATCGCGAACGCCGCGATGCGTTGACACAGCGTTGGCGCACCGTAGAGTTCGCAGCGGCGGGCCCGTTGCCTCCCTCATAACTCGCCGACACCACCTGACCTTTTGCGTTGACTTTGACGCGTATGCGTATTTCGCCCGAAAGTTGTGCGCTCGGTTTATCAAACGATTCAATGGTGCGGCCCGCCAGATTGTGTCCCGGTGAGCCTGACGCGGCTCCCGTGGTCGAGTTTCCATTGGGTGAGCCCGCCTTGCCTTGCCCCGAACCCTTCCCTGAGAAAGTCATCTGTTTCTTGATTTTGTCCGATGCTTCTTTCTCGCGGCGCGCTTTTTCGCGGGCGGCGATTTCCTCCTTGGTCGGACCGCTCTTTTCGGGCTTTGGTTTCTCCTTGACCTTCATCGGTGACTCCTGTTTCGATGTTACCACGGGCGACGGCTCAGCCGGCTCGCCGGCGTTCTCCAGGTCATCGGCCTCCGGGGCGGCTTCGGTAGCGGTTTCGTCCGGTGCGGCCTCTTCTGACGAGTTGACTGCAAGGGTCAGTGCGTCGCCGAGCATCACATACTCGCCGCCGAGCAATATGCCCTCATCCTCGGGCTGGGGTAGCGGCAGCGGTTCGCCTCCCGGCGGGAATTTCAGGCAGGCGAAGATGCACACAACGATAATACCCGCGTAAATCAGCAGGGTCAGCAGTGCGGCAATGACGGAGTCGCGGCGTGAATGGTTCATCTGTGGAGCGGAGGCTGTTTTTTTTGAGGTTACTGTTTTGGCTGTGTCGGTTTTGTGGCCAACACCATCTTGAGATTGTTGGTCGCACCGAGGTTCAGCACCTTGACGATGTCGCCGTACGGCACGTTCTCATCGGCAAATATGGCTATGAAACCATCGGGGCTTTGCTGCTGCGTGAGCTGGAGGAACGTGAGCAGAGAGTTTTCCTCCATCGGTTGGGGCTGCTCTTCGCCATACGACGCGTAGAGTTTGCGCTCGCTGTCGATATAGACGCGGGTTGAGGGCTTGATTGCCGTCTGCTCCGAACTTTGGGGTAGGTTGACTTGCAGTGCCGTCGGGAATACGAATGTCGAAGTCACCATAAAGAAGATGAGCAACAGGAAGATGACGTCGGTCATCGACGCCATCGAGAATGTCGCCATCATGTCGTGTTGTCGCTTGAATGCCATGATGTTGGTGCGCTTTAGTTATTCAGCCGGCTCGTTGAGCAGATCCATGAATTCCATTGTCTTAGCCTCAAGCAGGTTCATGACCGAATTGATGCGAGCTACCAAATAGTTGTAGGCGAACATCGCTATTACACCAACAATCAGACCGGCCACGGTGGTCACCAAGGCGGTGTAGATGCCCTCGGAGAAAGCTGCGATGCCGGCGGTATTGCCTGCGCTCGCGATGCCGTAAAACGCCTGTACCATGCCGGTTACAGTCCCCAAGAAACCCAGCATCGGCGCGCCGGCGGCTGTGGTGGCCAACCATGGAAGCCCTTTGCCGAGCGAGGAGATTTCTATGTTGCCTGTGTTCTCGATTGCTACCAAAACATCGTTCATCGGACGGCCTATACGCGAGATTCCTTTACTTATCAAGCGAGCGTAGGGCGAACCGTTATTGCGGCACAAGTTTTGTGCGCTCTCGATTTCGCCCTCATGGATATAGTCCTTGATGCGGCGCATGAATGTGTCATCGTGGCGGGCGGCGCGGTTGATGACAATCGCGCGTTCGATGAATATGTATACGCACACTATCGACAGCAGCACTATTGGAATCATAAGGAACCCACCTTTGACGCAGAGGTCCCATACCGACAGCTCTTGGGCGGGAGTGGAAGCCGTCGGGCTGATGGTTTCGGCCATCGTGGCCACCGTGTCGGTTATGGCTGCCGTAGCGGCCTGTAGCATAATTGACGAGAGTATTGACATTTGATTGGGTTATTTGTTCGGTAAAATTTCTGTTTGTTAAGTTATTAATCGCTCTATGAAAGGCAAGCCTTGTAGCGGGCTATCGTCTCCTTAAGACCGAGATACAGGGCATCGCAGATGAGGGCGTGGCCTATCGAGACCTCATTCAGATATGGGATGCGGTCGCTGAAATACTTGAGGTTTTCAAGACTGAGGTCATGTCCGGCGTTTACGCCTAAGCCGGCCTTGTGGGCGGCTTTGCTCGCCTCGACAAATGGCGCGACGGCCCGCTCAGGATCGCGCGGGTAAAGGTCAGCGTAGGGCTTGGTGTATAGCTCAACGCGGTCTGCACCGGTCTTTGCCGCCAAACGTATGTTGTCGGTGTCGGTCCCAACGAAAATCGACGAGCGTATGCCGGCATCGCGCAGGCGGTCGACGATTGATGTCAGAAATTCCATGTTGGGCGCCACTTCCCACCCCGCGCATGATGTCAGGTCGCCGGGCGCGTCTGGAACTAACGTGACCTGCTCAGGCTTGACTTTCAGCACCAAGTCCATGAACTCGGGCGACGGATACCCCTCGATGTTAAACTCTGTTTTGACCAAAGGGCGCAGCTTGTAGACATCGTCGCGGCGTATGTGGCGCTCGTCGGGCCTGGGGTGTACCGTGATTCCTTGGGCACCGAAACTCTCGCAATCGACAGCAACCTGTTCCACATCGGGATGGTTCTCGCCGCGTGAGTTGCGCAATGTGGCGATTTTGTTTATATTTACACTCAGATTAGTCATCTAAATTGTTCCTTTTGTAACGGTTTAAAACCTATGTATATAATCTTTTTACCTGTCAATTCGTTGAATACATGACGGAAATTACAAAATAAGTTGTAAATTTGTGATAACAACTTGAAATGTATTAACTGCAAAAGTAGTCAGAAATTATAAAAAACAGAAACAATTGAGAGCAAAAGATGAGATATTGACAGGTTTTGCCACGCTTCCCGACACAACCGACCTGTTGGTTACCTGCTATCCGGCTGATTATTCAGCTTCGGCCATAGCCAGGGCGGTTGAGGACTGTGACGCGCACCTGCTGAACCTCAGCGTCCACCCTCGACGCGACGAGGAGGGGCGGCTTTTGGTTTCTCTGACCGCGAACCGTCTCGATGGAATGGCAATAGCCCGCTCGCTCGAACGCTACGGATTCCGTGTGGAAACTGTCACCGGTCCCGGCGGAGCGGTCGACAAGTCATTGCGCGACAGAGCACTTGAAGTTATCCATTACCTGGAAGTCTGACTGTCGATTATCACATCGCCACTTGTCACTCACCGATATTGAAAATGAAAATAGCAATCTACGGCAATCAATACCAAAACGAGCATCTCGCCGATGTCGCGGCGTTCCTTGATGAGTTGAGCCGCCGCAACGTTTGGATTGAGATGGAATCTTCGTTCTTCAACTATCTGTGCCGCGTGCTACCCGAGCCTCCGACGGTGCAAAACATCATTGACGGAGGGCAGTTCTCGGCGGCGTTGGCGTTGAGTATAGGCGGCGACGGGACATTTCTGCGCACTGCCGAGTGGGTCGCCGACAAGGCGATTCCGATTCTCGGTATAAACACCGGACACTTGGGCTACCTCGCGGCTGTGCCGATTAGCGAGGCCGTCTCAATGGTCGAGGATGTAGTGGCAGGGCGATGTCAAATCGAGGAGCGCGCGTTGCTGCGGATTGAGGTGAAGGGACATGAAATCGAGCAATGGCCCTATGCTCTCAACGAAGTGGCTGTGTTAAAGGCCGAAACGGCATCGATGATTACGGTCAAGGCGCGCATCGCAGGCAGCGAACTCGCCACATATCTTGCCGACGGTCTGATCGTTTCGACCCCTACCGGAAGCACCGGCTACAACCTTTCCGTGGGCGGCCCTATCGTCGAGCCTACGGCTCCAAATTGGGTTATTTCGCCAATCTCCGCACACTCTCTGACCATGAGGCCGCTCGTGGTCTCGTCAGACGCGGTTGTCGATTTGCTTACCACTTCCCGGGCGCAGTCTTATCGAGTGAGCATCGACGGCAGAGCGGTCACGCTCCCGGCGGGGACGGCTATAAGGCTGAGCCGCGCCGCGTTCTCCATACGGGTTGTGCAGCGGCAGGGACACACATTCGCTTCAACCCTTCGCCATAAACTGCTTTGGGGGCTGGACTCTCGTTGATTCATCTGGCAATCTCGCGGAGTGTCAGCGGCTGGCTCGGCATCCATCCCATAAATCGCGTTTGCTCCTGTTAATGAGCCTCAAGCCAGTTTTGCCCGACACCCGATGACACTTCGAGCGGCACGCGACCGCGATAGGCCCCGACCATGCCATCGGTTATTATCTTTTGCAGACGCGGTAACTCGTCGGGCACCACGTTGAATATCAATTCGTCGTGCACCTGCATAATCATCCTCGATTTTAGCCCCTCGCGCTCCATGGCGGCGTATATGTCCACCATGGCGCGTTTGATTATGTCGGCCGCGCTTCCCTGAAGAGGCGCGTTGATGGCGTTGCGCTCGGCATATCCCCTGACCACAGCGTTTCGCGAATTAATATCCGGGAGAAAACGTTTGCGCCCCATTATTGTGGTCACATACCCGTCGGAGCGCGCTTGTTCGATGGAGCGTTCCATATACTCTTTCACTCCGGGATATGACTCGAAATAGCCGTTTATCAATGCTTTGGCATCGGCGCGCGGGATTCCTAACCTTTCCGCCAACCCAAATGCCGATATACCGTAAATGATGCCGAAATTAGCGGTCTTGGCACTGCGGCGTTGGCCGTCGGTGACGCTTTCAAGCGGCTCCTTGTATATTTTGGCGGCTGTGGCCTGATGGATGTCTACACCGAGGCGGAACGCTTCTATCATCGACGGGTCGCCGCTGAGGTCGGCCATCAATCTAAGCTCGATTTGCGAGTAGTCGGCCGACAGGAACAAGTCGCCGGGGTCGGCGATGAATGCGCGGCGGATTTCGCGGCCGTCGTCGCTTCTCACCGGGATGTTCTGCAGGTTGGGATTGGCCGACGACAGACGCCCCGTAGCGGTAACTGTTTGGTTGTAAGAGGTGTGTATCTTGCCTGTTGCGGGATTAATCAGAGCGGGCAGGGCATTTATATATGTTGTCAGCAGTTTGCGCAGACGGCGTATCTTCAGGATTAGCCCCACTACCGGGTGGGCGTGGGCATATTTCTCAAGCACCTCCTCAGTGGTCGAGTATGCCCCCTTCTTGGTGCGTTTCGCCTTCGGGTCGAGTTTGAGTTGCCCGAAAAGCACCTCTCCGACCTGTGAGGGTGAACTGAGATTAAACTCAATCCCCGCCAGCTCATAGACTTGGCCCTCCATCCTCTGCAGTCGTTCGGTCAAGGCTGATGAGAGGTTGTTGAGCTCTTTCACGTCGATTCTCACGCCGGTCCACTCCATCTCGGCGAGCACGGGGATGAGCGGCAGTTCGATATCGCGCAGCAGCTTCGAGAAGCCCCCTTCTTCGAGCGCGGGGATAAGAGCGGCCCTCAACCGCAGAGTGATGTCGGCCTCCTCGCATAGGCGGCTTACGCGTTGGTCGGCGGCGATTATCCCGGCGGCGCGCTTGTCGTGCGACGGGTCATCATACGACAAGGTGCGATAGTTAAGCATCGCCGAGGCCACCATTGGCAGCGTGTGGCGCATTTCGGGCTGAAGCAGATAATGGGCCACCGATGTGTCAAAAAAATTGGCTGGGCGCGGCAATCCCTCGTTTTTGAGCAGTATATAGTCGCGCTTCATGTCGTGGCTCGCTATCGTCGTGTCGGCTGATAGCAGCGGGGTTATCACCGCTTTGACCTCGTCGCGAGCCGTTGATTCGGTGGGGAATGTGATGTAGACGGCTTCGTCAGGCGCTATGGCCAACGCTATCGCCTCGATGTGCGAGGCCATCGTGTCGCCGCCTGATGCCGATATGGCCATTCCGACCGCATCCCGTGCGACGGTGCGGCTCACAAATTCACCTATTTCAGCCAAGTCGGTCAAAGCGCGGTAGTTGGCGTTGTGTGCCATTGCCTGCGCCGAAGCGGCGGCATCGGTCGTAGCGTCGAAGTCGAAGAGCGACGGCTCTCCGGCGGGTTGCGGCCCCTTTGGCTCTGTGTTGACCGAAAGCCGCTTGGCGAGAGTCTTGAACTCTAAGTCATTGAATATTTTGAGAAGCCTGTCGACATTCTCGGGGCGGCGGCGCAGGTCGTTGAAATCGACATCAATCGGTATGTCGGTCTTTATCGTGGCGAGAAACTTGGAAAACCGTATTTTCTCGGCGTTTTCGGTTATGCGGCGTTGAACGGCTCCCTTAAGTTTGTCGGTATTGTCGAGAAGGGTTTCCACGGAACCCCACTCCTTGATAAGTTTCGATGCGGTCTTCTCTCCCACACCGGGGCAGCCGGGGATGTTGTCGACGGCGTCACCCTCAAGGGCGAGTAGGTCGATTACCTGCGAGGGGCGGTCTATGCCGTAACGCTCGCAAACTTCTCTGGGCCCCCTCACTTCAAACCCTTGTTGCTTCAAGGCCGGACGATACATCAGCACTTTGTCGGTCACAAGCTGGCCGTAATCCTTGTCAGGGGTCATCATGTAGGTCACAAACCCTTCGGCCTCGGCCAAGCGCGACAGGGTGCCTATCACGTCATCGGCCTCATAGCGGGCCATCTCGATAACCGGGATGTTGTAGGCTTCAAGGATATCTTTTATATAGGGTATCGCCACCGTTATCCCTTCAGGCTGGGCGTCGCGGTTGGCTTTGTACTCCGGGTAGGCCTCATGGCGGAACGTCGCGCCGCCTTTCGGATCGAAACATACCGCTATATGGGTGGGACTCTCTTTGCGCAGTAAATCGTCGAGCGTGTTACAGAAACCATATATAGCCGACGTGTCAATCCCTTTGGTCGTGAAACGCGGCGATTTCATCAATGCGTAATACGCTCTGTAGATTAGAGCGTAAGCGTCTAAAAGAAACAGTTTTTTTTCGTCCATTTATGGCTAATCGGCTCGATTTTGCCGCCGATTGGCGATAAAGTTACAACCAAACCATCGGTCTGCAAACCCCACGTTCATTTTTTCACAACATCGTTCGCTCTTTTTAACACCAATTAATAAATAAACTCGGCATTTTGGCGGTGTGTCAACGACGTTTTCCGATGATGACAACCGCCTGATTGGCTATATGTTGGTGAAATTGAGTAAAATAGCGTTAAAAATGTAAATTTGGCTAATAAAGTTCCTTTTTATGGAAGAAAAAAGAGAAAAAAAGCCAACAGTAATGACATTTTTTATAACTTTAGTAGTCTATTGATAATGTGAAAATTACTACCTTTGCGCCAGATTTCCGAAGTATATTTATTTTTAAGGTAAGGAAAATATGACTAAATTAATTTTTCCCTCAATGAAGACATCTAATTTTTTGCTCGCTACAGGTTTGGCGGCATTAATGGTATCTTGCTCCGGCGGCGGCCAACAGCAGCAGGCCCCCGCTCCCGACATCGCGACGATGACCATCGTTTATGGCACATCAGAGCTTAACAACACATACCCCGCCACAATCAAGGGTAAGACCGACATTGACATCCGTCCGCAGGTGACCGGCTTCATCACTAATGTGCATGTTGACGAGGGGCAGCATGTCAGCAAAGGACAACCGCTTTTCACCATCGACCAAGTGCAGTTCCAAGCAGCCGTTGAATCGGCTGAAGCCGCTGTAAACGTGGCTCAAACGGCAGTTGAGACAGCCAAGCTCACCGCCGACAACAAACGCAAACTTTTCGACAAAAACATCATAAGCGAATATGAGTGGCAGATGGCCGACAACGACCTCCGTCAAGCCCGAGCCAACCTCGCATCGGCTCAGGCAAGTCTCGTAACCGCACGCAAAAACCTGTCGTACACCGTGGTGACTTCACCCAGCGACGGTGTGGTAGGCACAATCCCCAACCGCGAAGGCTCGCTCGCATCGCCGACTTCGGCCGTGCCTCTGACAACTGTCAGCGACAACTCTCAGGTCTACGCCTACTTCTCTCTGAACGAGAAAGATGTACTCGCATTGACCGGCAACGGCTCCCTCTCTCTCGCCGAGTCAGTGAAGAAGATGCCTGAGGTGTCGCTCAAACTTGCCAACGGCGATATGTACCCGCTCAAGGGTAAAGTGGCGACTGTGTCGGGTGTGCTCGACAATGCCACCGGGTCGGCATCGGTCCGCGCACTCTTCGACAACCCAAACAGAATGTTGCGCAGCGGCAGCACCGGCGCAATCCTAATCCCTCAGCGTACCGACAGCGCAATCATTATCCCTCAAAAGGCGACTTACGAGTTGCAAGACCTCCGGTTTGTATATGTGGTCAACGACAGCAACAAAGCGGTATCGGCCCCAATCACCGTTTCTCCTCTTAATGACGGAAAAACATTCGTTGTGACATCAGGGCTAAACCCCGGCGACCGCATCGCAATCGAGGGCGTGGGTACGACTGTCCGCGAAGGTGTGGTAATAAACCCCGTTGACCCCGCAAAAAAAGCCGAGCAGCCTAAACAAAACTAACAATCCAATCATCACATAACCACGATGAAACTTGATAATTTTATTAACCGCCCTGTCCTGTCGACGGTTATATCAATATTTATTGTCCTGCTGGGTATATTGGGACTTTTCTCTCTCCCCATCACTCAGTATCCCGATATCGCGCCTCCTACAATCTCGGTGTCGACAACCTATACCGGCGCCAATGCCCAGGCCGTGCTTAACTCGGTTATCGCTCCTCTTGAGGAGTCTATCAACGGAGCCGAGGGCATGACCTACATGGAATCGACCGCTACCAACACCGGCTCGGCCGACATAAGCATCTATTTCGAGCAGGGATTCGACCCCGATATGGCAGCTGTCGATGTGCAAAACCGCGTCGCTAAAGCCCAAAACCTACTCCCCGCCGAGGTGACACAAGTGGGTGTCATCACAAAAAAACGCCAGACATCAATGCTCATGGGTGTGGCTCTCTATTCGACCAGCGACGAATATGACGAGGTATTCCTTGACAACTACATGAAGATTAACGTCATCCCCGAGCTTCAACGCGTGAAGGGTGTGGGTGACGTGATGTCGTTCGGTGCCGACTATTCGATGCGTATATGGCTCAAACCCGACGTAATGGGTCAGTATGGGCTGATGCCGTCGGACGTCGCGGCAGCTCTTGCCGAGCAGAATATCGAGGCAGCCCCCGGCGCTTTCGGCGAGCAGGGCAACCAGTCGTTCCAATACACTTTGAAATATAAAGGCCGTCTTGAAACCCCCGAGGAGTTTGGCGACATCGTAGTCCGAGCCACCGAGAACGGAGAGGTGCTTTATCTCAAGGATGTGGCTGAAATTGAACTTGGCAAGGTGACCTACGGCTTCCACGACACGCTCAACGGAAACCCCGCCACCATGGCTATCGTGTTCCAGACCGCCGGATCTAACGCTACGCAGATTATCAACGACTGCGTGGCTCTTGTCGACAAGATGAGCAAAGACCTCCCCGACGGATTGGAATTCGCGATTCCGATGAACAACAACGACTTCCTCTACGCTTCGATTCATGAGGTGGTCAAAACCCTCATCGAGGCGTTTGTGCTCGTGTTCTTCGTCGTGTATGTTTTCTTGCAGGATTTCCGCTCTACGCTAATACCCGCAATCGCTATCCCTGTCGCCTTGATTGGTACATTCTTCATGTTGAAGATGATTGGGTTCTCGATAAACCTCATCACCCTCTCGGCTTTGGTGCTTGCCATCGCGATTGTGGTCGATGACGCGATTGTGGTCGTCGAGGCGGTCCACGCCAAGCTCGACGTGGGCTATCAGAATGCCCGCAAAGCCTCGATTGATGCCATGAGCGAGATTGCGGGCGCGCTCGTTTCAATCACGCTTGTCATGATGCTGGTGTTTATCCCGGTGTCGTTCATGCCCGGCACTTCGGGCGTGTTCTACCGCCAGTTTGGTCTGACAATGGCTATAGCCATCTTATTCTCCGCTATCAACGCCTTGACCCTGTCGCCGGCTCTCTGCGCCGTGTTGCTTAAAGCCCACAATAGCGATTCAAGCCTTAAAGAGCGCATGGGCGAAGCTTATTCAGCGGCAGGTGAAGTCATGAAGAAACGTTATAAAAAGGCCTTCCACCTTGACATACGTCCCGCCATCACCCTCATTTTCCTCGTGGCAACCATCACATTCATGGTGTTGGGGTGGTACAGCTTTGAGACACCATGGAAGTGTGTCATCGCAGCTGCGACAGCCGTTGTGACGATAATGGGCATTTTCACGCCCCGTTTCCACAAGGGATTCAACGAAGGTTATGAGAAAATTCTCACCCATTATAAGAAATATGTCGGATTCTTCATCAACCACAAAATCACATCGTTTGCAATCGTGGCTGTGGCCATCATTGTTCTCGTCGTCCTCATGAGCCGTCGTCCGACCGCTCTCGTGCCAAATGAAGACACCGGTATATTATTTGTGATGGTCGATATGCCCCCGGGCACATCTCAGGAGCGCACCCTGGAAGTGCTTGACAAGGTTGACAGTCTGGTTCGGCAGATTCCCGCTGTGGAATATAGCCAGATGATAGCAGGCTACAGCTTCCTTGCCGGACAAGGCGCGACCTACGGTACATTCATCGTCAAGCTCCATCACTGGGATGACCGTGAGGATGATGTCAACAAAGTCTTGGCTCAGATTTACGCCAAAGTGACACCGCAGGTTAAAGATGGCCGCGTGGTTGCGTTCGCGCCACCGATGATTTCAGGCTACTCGATGACCAACGGTTTTGAGCTGAAGATGCAGGATCGCACCGGCGGCGACATCAACAACTTCTTCGGCATCGTGCAGCAGTTCCTCGGCAAGCTCAACGCACAACCCGAGATTTCAGTGGCTTACTCGACATTCAACCCCACATTCCCTCAGTATATGGTCGACATCGACGCCGCGAAAGCTAAGCAGGCTGGCATCAGCCCGCAGACGATTCTGTCGACACTCCAGGGCTATTATGGCGGTATGTATGTGTCAAACTTCAACCGTTTCGGTAAGATTTACCGCGTGATGATGCAGGCTTCTCCAGAGGCCCGTGTTTCACCCGAGACACTCGCATCCATCAAGGTGCGCAACGGGGCTGAAATGGCTTCGTTGAGCAACTTCGTGACGCTCAAGCGCGTTTACGGCCCTGACCTGCTCACACGTTTCAATATGTTCCAGTCAATCGCCGTGACAGGCTCGCCCGCCGACGGTTATTCTTCAGGCGACGCTCTGAAAGCTATCGAACGAGTAGCCGCGGAGACGCTCCCGGCGGGTTTCACCTACGAGTATGCCGGTATGACCCGTGAGGAAAGCTCATCATCGGGTAGCGCGACCGTCATAATCTTCGGTCTCTGTCTGCTATTTGTATATCTCTTGCTGTCGGCACAGTATGAAAGCTATATCCTCCCGTTCGCCGTGATTTTCTCGATACCTTTCGGTCTGATGGGAACGTTCATATTCGCGTCAATATTCGACATCACCAACAACATCTACCTTCAGATTGCCTTGATTATGCTTATCGGTCTGTTGGCAAAGAACGCCATCTTGATTGTTGAGTTCGCGCTCGACCGCCGTCGCACCGGTATGTCAATCATCAACGCGGCAATCGCAGGCGCAAGTGCCCGTCTGCGCCCGATTCTGATGACCTCGCTCGCCTTGATTATCGGTCTGTTGCCCATGATGCTCGCAACAGGTGTGGGTGCCAACGGTAACCGCGCGCTCGGTAGCGGCTCTATCGGCGGTATGTTGATAGGTATGGTGCTCCAGGTGCTCTTTGTCCCCGCCCTGTTTGTCATCTTCCAGAAGATTCAGGAAAAGATTACCCCGATTAAGTGGAAAGACACCGACAACAGCGGCATCGAGGCCGAGATTGAGCAATACTCCCATTAATCATTCATTCAGATACTGACTTAACGATGAAAATTAAATATATGGCAAGAGTTGCGGCGGTGGCCTTGGGCGTGATTATGCTCGGCAGTTGCAACCTCTACAAAAAATTTGAGATGCCTCAGGACAGCGCGCTGACCGAGGAATATGTGAAAGCTCGCCAAGCCGTGGCCGACACGACCGCTTTCGGCAACTTGCGCTGGGAGCAGGTGTTCACCGACCCGGTATTGGCCGACCTTATCAACCGCGCGTTGGTCAACAACACCAACTTGCAGAACGCTAAACTCAACGTCGACATAGCTCAAGCTCAGCTCAAAGGCGCTAAATTGAGCTTCTTCCCGTCGTTGGCACTCGCCCCAAACGGAGCAGGCGTGTCGTACGCAGGCAGCAAGATGGGTTACACCTACCAACTTCCGGCATCAGTGTCGTGGGAGGTTGACATCTTCGGCAAGCTGCTCAACACCAAGCGCGGCGCCAAGGCAGCGGTGCTCCAGAGCGAGGCTTACCACCAGGCGGCACGTTCGCAAATCATCGCCGCCGTGGCAAACACCTACTACACTTTGGCTAATCTCGAAGCTCAGTTGAAACTCAGCCGCGAGACTGCCGAGCTGTGGGCTGAGAGCGTCGAAACAATGAAAAACCTCAAACTCGCCGGTCGTCTCAACGAGTCGGCTGTCGTGCAAAGCCAAGCCAATTACTACAGTATTCTCGCATCGATTACCGATTTAGAGGTGGCGATTGACGAGGTCAACAACACTCTGTCGCTGTTGCTCAACACAACTCCACAGAAGTGGGCGGTTAGCCCCGAGGCGACTCTTGTGTCCCCGACAATGCTCCGCGAAGCCATTCCGATGCGGGAACTCGCGGCGCGTCCCGACGTCAGAGCGGCTGAGCAGGCTCTCGCCACCGCCTATTACGCCACTAATCAGGCGCGGGCCAACTTCTATCCCGGCTTGAACATCACTGCCAACGGCGGTTTCACCAACTTGCTCGGCTCGACGGTGTTGAATCCCGGCGAGTGGGTCGCGCAAATTGCCGCTTCGCTCACAATCCCAATATTCTCCCGTGGTGCCAACATCGCCCGCCTGAAAGCTACCAAGGCACAACAAGAGCAGGCGTTGAACAACTTCAAGTACACCTTGCTGTCGGCATCGGCCGAAGTCAGCGACGCTATGACAGTCTATGAAAAGAGTGCCGAGAAAGAGATCTATCTCGCCCGGCAAGTAGAAAATCTTGAAAAATCGGTCGAATATACCCAAGAATTATTAACTTTGGGAACTTCGACTTATCTCGAAGTGCTGACAGCCCAGCAGGGCCTTCTCGGAGCGCAAATCTCTCAACTCTCAACCCGGTTGTCGAGATCCCAGGCTGTTATAAACTTGTATCAGTCGCTCGGCGGTGGCCGTTAAACCCTGCGTCGATTACCTAACATAAAACAGAAAACCATGATTAGTCCGTTAGCCCACATTGACCCTTCTGCCAAAATCGGCAAAGATGTGACAATTCACCCCTTCGCTTTCATCGACGCTAATGTCGAAATCGGCGATAATTGCGAGATAATGTCCTATACGAGCATTATCGGCGGTACCCGAATGGGGAAAAACAACAAGGTCTATCAAGGCTCCATCATCGGGGCTGACCCTCAAGACTTCCGTTGGAAAGGCGAAGAAACGTTTTGTTTAATCGGCGATAACAACGTCATCCGCGAACACGTCATAATCAACCGCAGCATTCGCGAAGGCCAAGGCACGCGCATCGGTAACGATTCATTCATCATGGCTGAAAGCCATATCGGTCATGACAGTTGGATTCAAGGCAAAAACGTCATTGGTAACGGTGCGATGATTGCCGGCGACACCGTCGTGGGGCATTGCTCAATCCTGTCATCAAACTCTATGCTCCACGAGGGCTGTAAAATCGGCGATTGGGTGTTGATAAAAGGCGGATGCCGCATCGGTTCAAATGTTCCCCCTTACGTCATCATCGCGCATAACCCGGCAGCCTACTATGGCATCAATGCTTATATAATGCGCCGCCACGGCTTCACCGAGGAGCAGATTGACGATGTGGCTAAAAGCTACCGACACGTCTACCAGTGCGGCACATCGGTGTTCAACGCCTTGAGGCGCATCGAAGCCGATGTACAGCCGTCAGACGTGCGCGACAACATCATGAGTTTCATACGCGACAACAACATGAAGATTGTGGCTGTCCCCACCGACTTGTAGTAATTCGCGAAGCAATTGCAAAACTCCCATATCAGACGGGGCGCGCCAGCGGCGCGCCCCGTCTTTAGTTCGCCCGCTACCGTTCAATCACTTGCGTGGCACTCAATTAGTGGGCTTGTGGATATTATGCTTTCTCTCCTTTATGGTGATGCCCTTGTCGCGATGCAGCCACCTTTGAGGCGGCCTCAGCTTTTTTGCCCTCGATTCCTAATCCGAACAGGGCGTAATCATAGAAAGTCGGGTCGGCGGGCCGGAAGCGCCGCAGTGTAGCGGTCAGCTCCTCGACGGCGCGGCGGTCGTCTTGCCGGCGTGTGAGCATCCCCAAGTCGCGCGAGGTGTTGCCCACGTGAACGTCGAGCGGTATGAACAGTTGGCTTGGCTTGACGACGTCCCATATTCCCATATCAACGATGCCGTCGTCCCTGACAAGCCATCGCAATGCCATATTGACCCGTTTTAGGGCTGTCGTCCCCAGATTTTGCGGCAGACAGCGGCTGTCGGCCTGTCCGTCGTTGGCCTCGCGGATAATTGCATTCATCCCCTCGACAAGTTTCCACGCCGGCGACTCGCTTTGGGCTATGTGGAGATGGCGTGCCAGCCCCTCTAATGACCCGTAACGGGCGAATATCAAACGGAAGGCGCGCAGATAATGGCGCAGATTATCGACGAAAAACGTCCGGTGGATGTTCCCGTTGGGTAGTTCCTCATAAGCCCCATCCATAACGAAATGATAGGGTCGCCCCTCCATCAGCCCGAGCATTTTGGCGCAGTTGGCGCATATCATCTTGCGGTTGCCCCATGCGATTGTGGCCGACAGCAATGCCGCCAGCTCTATGTCTTGTTGCGCGTCATATTGCCGTGGAAACTGCACCGGGTCAGCTTCGATGAATTGGGGAGAATTGATGCGCTCCCCCTCGCGGTCGAGCATCTCGCGGATTTCGCTTTCGCTCAGTTCAATGCTATTCATGACCGCGAATTTAACCAATACCCCTCAAAAATGGTAACCCATTCCCGCAGGTGTACTGACATTTTTTTTGCATATCATTCGGTGGGAATGGAGCGCGATTCCCCTCTCCTCCCATGATTAACGCGGGTTGATGAAATAGCGTGGGCGTTGTTTGAACAAAAATTGTTACTTTTGCATTTATCATAAAGCTAAAATTCTCAACCGTTAACGATAGCGCAATTATGGATTTGACCGCCTCAATCATTGGCTACACAGCTTCTATATGCTTGGTATTTGGCTATCTGCCTCAAGCGATTCGCACCATCAGAACGCGCGACACCGACGGCATTTCACTCCCCGGGTTCACAATGCTAACGCTCGGCAGCGTGGGGTTCTGCATTCAGGGGTTGCTTCTCGACAATCCCCCGCTGTGGATTTGCAACGCTCTGTCGGCGGTGTTGAGTTTCATCGTCTTTTACATCAAGGTGCGCAACGACCATGGCGGCAAGCATCGCCGCTGCGGCTCAAAGCCGTGAAAGCGTTTTAGTGTGGGTCACGCACTCCGGCACCTCGGGGCGGTAGTGGGTCACATAGATTAGCGACATTACCCGCTCGGGACGCGACGCGATGTGGTTGATGACGGCTCTGACGGCTCGTTTGCGAGCCGAGTCGAGTCCGTGGAGCGGCTCGTCAAGTATCAGAAGCTCCGGCTGTTTTATTAGCGTGCGCGCTATCAGCACCATCCGTTGTTCGCCGCTCGACAGCGTGTTGAAACGCCTGTCGGCGAGGGGTTCGAGGTGAAACAGTTTGAGCCATTGACGGGCGAGCTTGAGCTGGTGGGGCAGCGTTTTCACATATAGCCCCACTGTGTCGTTAAGCCCCTGGGCCACGATGGTTTCCACATTGCCGCCACCGTTGAAATAAAGATGCATCTCAGGTGATATGTAGCCGATGCGCCGCTTGATGTCCCATATTGTCTCGCCGCTTCCGCGAGGGCGGTCAAAAAGGGTGATGGTGTTGGAGTAGCCCTGCGGGTTGTCGGCGTGCACGAGACTTAGCAATGTCGATTTCCCTGAGCCGTTGGGCCCGGCCAATGCCCAACGCTCCCCTTTCCTTATTTCCCAGTCAACATCTTTGAGTATGACGCGTTGGCCATACTTCACTTCGCAGCGTTCGAGCTTGAGCACCACTTCGGCCGGCCGGTCGGTCAAGACGGGGGCGGGAGGAATGGCCTCGGCGTCGATGGCGTAGTCCATCAGTATGGCCATACGGTGGCGCAGCGTCTCGGCGTTGCCGTCGTTGATGACGGGAGGGTTGATTCGGCCTTGCTCGATTGTTATCAGTGTGTCGGTGGCGGTCGGCAGGTCGCCGGGGTTACACAATAGCAATATTATGTTGACCCCCTGGGTTATAAGCTCTTTAATGGCTTCGTCGAGTATTGCTCTCGACGCTTCGTCGAGGCCTATGTAGGGGTTGTCGAGAATCAGCAGGTCGGGCGACTGGGTCAATGCGTTTATGATAAGCAGTTTTCGCAGCTCGCCGCTCGACAGGTAGTTGATGCGTTTGTTGCCGATGTCGTTCAACCTTAGTCGGTCGGTGAGCCGCCGCCACGACTGAGTGTTGACTGCGTCGCCGAGTGCCTCGGCCACAGTGGGGATGTCGTCGTTCATTGATGACTCGAAACGCTGTTGGTAGTATCCGGTGCCAACGCCGGTCAACGAGTGTATGTCGGTGAATTGCAGCAGTCTGACCGAAAGTTTGCCTTGCGGCGACGTTATGAGATTGGTGCGGAAGTTCCACCCTGACGCGATTATGTTGGCAAGGGTGGTCTTTCCCGAACCGTTAGGCCCCCCGATTACTGTGAGGCCTTCGGGTATCGCGGTGTGGTAGGGGTTGTCGAGCGACATACCCTTGTAATAGAGGCGGTCGCTTTTAAGTTCAATCAGAGGTCTCGGCATAATGTAGCGTTCAGATTATTGATATCGCGGTGATTAGCGTCCCTATGGCGTAAAGTGCCATGACGATTGCCGTCATCCCCAGCAGCGGGTTGAGACGGCGGCCTTCGAGGAGGCTCATACGCCACCAGATTGCGGTGTGCGCCACCAAGTACAGCACCGGGACAATCCGGCTAACCGGCGGGAGCAGCAACCACAGCGGGAGCATCAATGCCACGGCAATGAATCCGTTGAACAGGTAGAGCGCGGCCAACGTTCGGCGCCCGAGTATGACGGCGAGGGTGCGCTTGCCGACTGAGCGGTCGGCTTCGCAGTCGCGGTAATTGTTGACGATTATCACATTCGCGCCCATCAGCCCCACGGAAAATGAAGCGAACAGTGCGGTGAGGTCCCAGTGCAGTGTCTGCACATAAAAGGTGAGGTTGACCGGGATTATGCCGAAAAACAGAAAGACGGCGACTTCCCCCAGCCCATGGCGCGACAGCGGGTAGGGACCGGTGCTGTAGGCTAGTGCCCCGAGTGCGATAAACACTCCTGCCAGATAAAGCCACCACTCTCCCGGTGGCACTAAGCAGCAGCCGGTGACGCAGGCGAGCCCGAGGGTGATGAATGTGGCCGTTTTCATCGCTTTGGGGCTGATGTCGCCCTCGGTGACCCCTCGTCGCGGACCTTCGCGGCCAGGTGCGTCAAGTCCGGCCTTGTAGTCATAGTATTCGTTGGCGAAGTTTGACGCTATCTGCGCCAAAATGGCGAAGATGAGGCATAGTGTGGCGGGTAGGGTCTTACATTCACCGTACATCATCGTCAGGGCTGTTCCCATGACCACTCCGGCGACCGATACCGGCAGTGTGCGCAGTCTCATCGCCTCTATCCAAATTCCTGTTTTGCTCATTGCTGTTTTGGTGTTGCGTCGGCGGCAGCGTCGGCGATGCTGTCTATCCCGAAAACGCGGGTAATCGCGCGGCGTATGCGGTCGGCGTTCGCGCCGCCCGACTTCAGAATTGAAATAATGGATTTGACATACTCGTCGCGGCTCCCTTTGATTCCGCAAAGCGAGGTCACGTTGCTGCCCTGAATCATTGTCTTTTGGTTGTAGACTTTCAGTATGGCCCGGTAGTCGTTGTTATCGGCGTAGCTGTGAAACTCCCGGCACAACTCCTCGTATATGCCCCGCGGGTTGATCTCATTCACTAAGCCGGTGATATGTTCTTCGAGCAGGTTGATGTTTCGGAAACGGCCGTCTATGCGGTATTCTACCGTCTGTTTGACTTTGTGGCGGGTGTGCAGCAATGCCTGCTGTCTGATGTCGGCCTTGAACATGGCTATGATGGCTTTCTTGACCTTGTCAAACACCATCTTCTCATTGCGCTTGTGGTGGTTGGCGACCGCTTTCACCACATCCTCAAGCATCAACAGATTTTCAATCTCGGCCACTTCGGGGACGAGGATGTTCTTGCGCCGCAGATATGCCACCTCTCTCTCGTCGCGGCGGTCACGGTCGACTATGCCATGACTGTCGAGGTGGTGGAAACTTTTCAAGTCGTTGAACGTGCGCGTCGTCTCTATCACTTTGTTGCAGCTTCCGAGAGCTTTCACGGTGTATCCCTTGAAGACGAGCGGGTAAAGTTTGGAATCAATCGAGTGGGTATCGTCACCCTCGATGAACAACACCGGCTTGCGTCCACCGATAATGGCGAGATAGATTTCATCGGGGAGTCCCGTGTTTGGCGGCAGCACGTCGTAGTCCCATCTGACGGCCGACGCGTCGTAATCTCTGACCCAAATCACGAGATTGTCAGTGCGGCTTCCCGCAAATTCGAGGTCGTGGGTAGTGTAGATGAATGTGCAGTCGGGACGCAGCCCCTCAAGACGGTCCCATAATGCCTTGCTGACCGACGGGTGCAGGAACAGTCCCGGCGTGTCGACGAAAATCACGGCATTTTCCATTGCCAGCAAAGCGGCTCCGATGTAGTACAGCACAGCGCGTTCGCCGTCTGACAGGCGAAGCGATGAGTAAGCTTGTGTATCGGAATTGCGGCAGAATAGCATACGTCCGCCTTCGAGCAAAATGCGGTTGTCGGGAAAAATTTCCTGCCACAGTTCGATAAGTGTGTCGAGGCGGGTCGGTTGAAGGGCAGCGGTGCTGTCGGTGGCCGACATTATTTTGTAGGACAACAGGTTGACGAACTCTTCGCATAGCAACACTCCAATCAGACGGTCAAATTGGCTTGATGCGTCGTTGCGGACTATTGTGGCTCGCTCCACGGCTTCGGCGTAGAGCGAATCGATTGACCCCGGCAGCGGCGCGCCCGGAGCGTCTTTGCCATAGAGCGCGTGGAGAGCCGACACGCGAAACGCGCGCCCTTCCATCCCTTTCACAAGTGCCTCGGTGAAACGGCTTTTGCCGGCACCGTTGGCTCCTATGATGGTTATCTGACGGGTACCGCCGTCGATTATGTCGCGGCTACCGTCAAGTTTTGGGGGTAGGGTTATCTCCATAGTTGTCGCTGGTTATCGGTTAGCTTTTGTGGCCGGTTCAGTCTGACAGGAAGTCGATTGATTTGTTGTTAGTTGCGGCTGCGGGTTGTGGTGCGGTGAGTCCTTGCTCTGCGTTCGCCGGTTGCTCGGCAGTTGCGGTCAATGTCTGCGCCGCTGTTTCGTTTCGCGCCGCTTTCAGCTCGTCCACCACCTTGCGGTCGCGGTTGTAAGCCGGCATCTGTTCTAATGCCTCCACGGCGGTGTCATCGTCAAACTGATTGGGCGAGAGTATGATGTATCGGTTCACCTCCTTGTTGCGTCGTATGCTGTCGACCTTCTCGGTGCCGTATTCGTCGCCAAGGCGTTTCGCCGGGTCTTTCTCCGCGGCTTTCGGGGCGAAAACCACATTGTTGCCCGGTTTCTCCCTTACCGACACGTCAAATCCGGCAGCGAGAATGGTGATTTTCACGCTGTTGCCAAGTGATTCGTCGAACGCCACTCCCCATATCACATCTACTCCCGAGTCGAGCTGGCTCATGAAGTTGGTGAGTTCCTGCACCTCGTCCATAGCGAACCTGTCCTCGGCTTCGCGGGAGAAGTAGAGGTTGAACAGCAGTTTTTTCGACCCGAGGATGTCGCGGTTTTTGAGTAGCGGGGAGTTGAGCGCGTCTTCGATGGCTTTGGTCACGCGGTGCTCCCCTTCGCCGAATCCGCTTGATATGATTGCAGTGCCTCCGTTGCGCAGGGTGGTGTCGACATCGTTGAAATCGACGTTGATATGGCCGTTGCAGGTAATCAGTTCCGATATGCTGCGCGCAGCTGTCGACAGCGTGTCGTCGGCTTTGGCAAACCCGTTGAGGAAGTCGAGGTCGGGATAGATTTCTGTCAGACGTTCGTTGTTGATGATGAGCAGCGCGTCGACGTTTTTGCTCATCTCGTCGGCTCCGTTGAGGGCCTTGAGGATTTTCTTTTCACCCTCAAAGAGGAACGGGATTGTCACAATGCCGATTGTGAGGAGTCCGCGCTCCTTTGCCACGCGGGCAACCACGGGTGCCGCGCCGGTGCCGGTGCCGCCTCCCATGCCGGCGGTGACAAACACCATTTTGGTATCATCCTCAAAAAGCTGTACGATGCGGTCGAGACTGCTCTCGGCGGCGGCTTGCGCCACCTCGGGCTTGTTGCCCGCTCCGAGTCCTGTGTCACCGAGCAACACTTTGTTGGGCACGGGGGAGTTGAGCAACGCTTGCCGGTCGGTGTTGCACACCACAAACGACACCCCTTTGATGCCTTGTTTGTACATATGGTTGACGGCGTTGTTGCCACCGCCCCCAACGCCGATTACCTTGATATCGGTTCCGGTCTGGTCATCGGCGAGAAATTCAGGATTGTCGAGTATATCTTTGATTTCGTCAGTCATAATCTTCTATTGGTTTATTCGGTCGTGTGGTTGAAACGGTTTAGTCAATGAGAATCGGTTTATTTCTCCTCCTCCTCAGTGGTATAACCGTCATCTCCTACTTCAGGTTCGCTCATCAGCTTGATGGCGCGGTCTTTGATTGACCGCCAGAAGCCCGAACGAGATTTGCCCCTGGGCTGGTTGCCGCCGAAATCTTCGCCTATGCGCGATTCGTCGTCATCGTTTTCGTCGTCGAAATCCTCGCCTATGCGCGATTCACCTTCATCATTCTCATCTTCTTCGCCGTCGGGGTCGGTAGCACGGGGGTGTGCGGGGCGTTCCATGCACTCCGCGGGGTTCCCTTTGACGGCATCGGCCAGAATGGAGATGACATCGACGGCATCGTTGGGCTGAATGCTGCCATCGGCGATGCGTATCAGTCCCGACGGGGAGCCGATGCGCACTTTCATGTTGCTTTGGGCTGTGAGCAGGTTGCTGAAACCCTTCAGCTTCGCACCTCCGCCCACAAGCACTATGCCGCCGGGGAGGTCGGCCGGTTTAAGCTCGGCATAGTTGATTTGTTCGAGTATGTTGCTGACAATCTCGCCCGCGCGTGCCGCGACATAGTTGTTTATTTCAGTGTAGTCGAGGTTGTCGGGGTTCTTGTGGCGTTGCGATTGGTCTTGGATGTCGGCGTTGCCTGCCACTTTCTTTATCTCCTCGGCACGTTCCTCAGTGAAGTTGAGGGTCATCAAATCGCGCGTGATGTTGCGGGAGCCCATAGGCAAGGTCGCGGCATAAACCAGTGCGCCGTTTTTGTAGATGACCGCGCTGACAGTCTCTGCCCCGAAATCGACGAGCATACAGCCGAGGCGTTTTTCCTCGTCGGTGAGCACTAAATTGGCTTCGGCGAGCGGTCGCACGATGTAGCCGTTGATGTCAAACCCCAGACGCTCGTTGATTACGCGGTTAATGTTGCGTTTCACGGGGGTGCGGCAGGTGATGAGGTTGAATGTGGCCTTGATGTTGCGTCCCAGCAACCCGACGGGGCTGGTCTTGTAGCTCATGTTGTTGATTAGGCATTCGCGGGTCACCACGTCGATTACTTCCTTGTCGGCGGAAGTGTTGCTTTCGCGGGCTTCGCGCTTGAGCTGCTCGAAGTATGTGTCGGTTATTTCGATGTCGTCGGGATATTGGCGCGACACCTCGCAAGTCGAGGCTATCAGTGAACGGCCTCCAATCGAGGTGTAGACACGGCTGATTGTACGGGGCGACACTTTGGGCGAGCTTTCCAGTTTGCGGCAGATGCGCTGGAGCGAGCCGGTCACCTTGTCGACGTTCTGAATCACGCCGTAGCGCACGCTGTCGCCAAGTTCGTCGCCCGTGAGTTTCTCTTCCTCCACCGCGAGCACAGTCAGGGTGTTGGAGCTGTCGAATGTGCCGACCGCCCCTTTTATCTTGGAGCTGCCTATCTCAATAGCCACTATATATTTTTGTTCCATATATCGTAGATTAGATTTGTTGCTTATGATAGTTTGTTGGTGTGTTTGACGGCGGTGCTGTCGGCCATCATCGTGCCTTCGTCATCGCCCTCCTCGTCAATGATTTCCTCTCCGGCGAGGCTGTCGTCGGTGAGATGCTTGTTGCGATGGGTTGCCACGACCTGTCCCCGCCATTTGACCGAGAGGGTGTCGTAGGTGTTCCACCCTTTGACGGGCAGCACCTTCCGATACATGGTCAGCATCCTGTCGAGTTTGTCGTTAACTATGGTCGTGTCGCCCAAATTGATGACATGGCCGCGTATCGACGGAATAAGTATCACATCTCCCCCGCGGGTCACTTTGACAGCAGTGACGAGCGAGTTCCATAGCGAATCGCCTTGGATGATGTTGAGCAGCGGCAACAGCGACACGGCATTGAACGACGTGTCACCCTCGTTGACGATTACCGGGACATCCATGCGGTATCTCAGCGACGCTTTCATCTTCTTTCCCGCCTTGTTGACGTAGTAAGATGTGCCGTCGGGGTTAAACACCCTCACCACGGGGCGCATCGGGATGACACGCAGCAGCACTGTCCCGTCGCTCAGGCGCGTGCACACGCTTTCTTCGATATCGTCGATTAGGTCGAGCTTGCGCTCGATAGCGTCGGTGTTGATGTCGCGGAGCCTCATCGACGGTGCTTTGTCGCGGAGACCGTTTAGCTCCTGGTCGATGCCGGCGCGGGTGACAAAGCGGCATGATGACGAGTCGACGATGTCAATCACCATCCCCGAGCACCTGGCATCGGCGCGCATGGCGTCGGCGCGGGAGATAGCAACCACCAGATATGCCAATAACCCCACTGATAATAAGGCTCGTATCAACGTGCGTTTCTTCATTTTCGACGCATAAATTTTTCTTCTTGTTAACGAGTCGATTTATAATTTCCAACGATTGCCGGAAGCTGGTCGCAGATGTCGCCGGCTCCCACCGTCATCAGAATGTCAAAGTTAATGTTTTTAATTGTTTCGGTCAAATCTTCTTTGTTAATCATTATTTTATCGTCGGTTTTTATGCCGTCGAGGATGATTTTGGAGGTCACGCCGGGGATAGGCTCTTCGCGCGCCGGGTAGATGTTGAGCAGAACCACGCGGTCGGCCTGCGACAGGGCTTCGGCAAATTCCGGGGCGAAGTCGCGCGTGCGGCTGTAGAGGTGGGGCTGGAAAGCTACTGTCAGGTGCCGCCCCGGGTAAAGGGCTTTCACCGAGGCGATGCTGGCGCGCAGTTCGTCGGGATGGTGGGCGTAGTCGTCGATTATGGCTCTGCCGCGGTCTCCGGGTTCTTTGAGCCAGAACTCAAACCGCCGTTTGGGACCCATGAACGACGCTATGGCGCGCCGGGCGGCTTCGCGGTCGAGGTCGCCGGTGAGATAAACCGCGGCTATGGCGGCTATGGCGTTCTCTATGTTTATCTCTACGGGCACACCCAGCTCAATGCCGTCGATTGTGGTCCCGTCGGGCAGGGCGATGTCAAAGGTGATTGTGCCGTTGCCGCTGACGATGTTGAGGGCATGGAAATCGCCTTTGTCGCGGCTGTAGGTATAGGTTTTGACCCCGTTGGCGGGGCGCGGGCGCAGTTTCAGACCCTCATGCACTAATAACGCTCCGTCAGGGCGGATTAGTTCGGTGAAATGTGCGAAACTTTCGAGATAAGCCTCTTCGGTGCCGTAAATGTCGAGGTGGTCGGGGTCGGTGGCGGTGATGACGGCTATGTATGGAGTGAGCTGATGGAACGAGCGGTCATATTCGTCGGCTTCGATGACCGAGTAGGGCGACGTCTCGCTCAGAAGCAGATTGCTGTTGTAGTTGCGCAGTATGCCTCCGAGGAATGCGTTGCATCCTGCGGGCGAGCTGTGCAATATGTGCGCGGCCATCGACGATGTGGTTGTCTTGCCGTGGGTTCCGGCGAAACACAACCCCTTGCTGTCGCGGGTAATCAGCCCGAGCACCGCGGCGCGTTTCATCACCGTGAAACCTCCGTCGCGGAAGTAGGTGAATCCGGGATGTTCGGCGGGTACGGCGGGGGTGTAGACCACTAATGTCTTTTCGGGGTCGCGGAAGTATGCGGGAATTGATTCGGCCGCCTCGTCATAAGTGATGTCGACTCCCTCGGCGCATAGGGCGCGGGTCAAGTCGGTGGGTGTGCGGTCATATCCCGCCACTTTCCATCCGCGCGACAGGTAATATCGTTCAAGTGCGGCCATGCCTATGCCTCCTGCGCCTACGAAATATGCTCTGTCAAAGTTTTTATGGTTCATTGTGAGAAAAAAACGGTTTCGTTATTTATTGTCAATCAGTTTGATGGCTTCGGCGGCTATTTTTTCGGCTGAGCCTTTGAGCGCCATCCGGGCAACGTTGTCGGCCAACGTCTTGCGGCGGTCGGGTGATTGCAGCAGTGCGGTCACCTCGCCGGCCAGACGTTCGCGGCAGTCTGCGTCGAGTATCATCACCGCGGCGTCTTTCACCGCCAAAGCCTCGGCGTTTTTGCGTTGGTGGTCTTCAGCCACGTTGGGCGACGGGACGAGTATGGCGGGCTTGCCGAGCAGTTGCAGCTCAGAGATAGTGCAGGCTCCGGCGCGTGCCACCACAAGGTCGGCGGCGCGGTAGGCCAAGTCCATCCGGTCGATAAATTTCACCTCTTTCACGTCGGGAAAGCGGTCGGCGGCATCGGTTGTCGTCCAGTTTTTGCCGGTTTGCCACATAACAGAAGCTCCGGCTGAGGTGATAGCGTCGAGCGCGCCGTTGACGCTTTCGTTGATGGTGCGCGCGCCGAGGCTGCCGCCGGTGACGAGCAGCAGGGGCTTATCGGCGGGGAATCCGAGCTCCTGTTTGGCTTGCCCGGGGGTGAGCGACAGCTCCGCGATGGCCTCTCGGATAGGGTTGCCGGTCATCACGATGCGGTCGGCGGGGAAAAATTTCTCCATTCCCTCATAAGCCACGCATATTTTTCCCGCTCCTTTGGCAAGCAGCTTGTTGGTGACTCCGGCATATGAGTTCTGTTCCTGAACCAGATTGGGTATCCCCTTTTTTTGTGCCACTTTCATCACGGCTCCGCTGGCATAGCCGCCCACCCCGATGGTGATGTCGGGTTTGAAACGGTCGATTACACGGCGGCAGATGGCCATGCTTTTTCGCAGGTCAAGAAGCACACCGATGTTGCGCCACAGCCGGCGGCGGTCGAAGCCTCTGACTGGAAGCCCGATGATATCGTGCCCGGCGGCGGGGACTTTTTCCATCTCCATCCTCCCTTTAGCCCCGACAAACAGTATCGCGGCGTCGGGATGGCTCTTTCTTATTGCCGCGGCGATGGCCAGGGCGGGGTAGATATGCCCGCCGGTACCGCCCCCCGAGATGATTACGCGGGGCGACTTGTTGTCGGCGGGGGTCGAAATCTGTGATATGTCGCTGATTATCATTGCTATACGTTTTGCTGTCAGAGTTGTGTGGGGTTGTCGGCGCGGAGGCTTTCGGGTAGAGCCTCTTTTTCACGCTTGATATCTTCTTTTTTGCCATTGCGCACGGCAAACCGGCTCACGCTCAGCATGATTCCGAACGCTAAGGCTGTCACCATCATTGATGAGCCGCCCTTGGAAATCATGGGCAGCGGTTGCCCCGACACTGGACCCACCCCGGTGACAATCGCCATGTGGAACAGTGCCTGGAACGCTATCATCACGGCCATCCCCAAAACAAGCAGCGCGGGGAATACGCGTGAACACCGGGTCGCTATGTTTCCGGCGCGGGCGAGCAGGCTCAAGTAGGTTATGAGCAGGAACATCCCGCCGACGAAACCCCAGTCTTCGACCACTATCGAGTAGATATAGTCGCTGAAAGCTAAGGGCAGTCGCGAGGTCTCGCGGGAATTGCCCGGCAGCACCCCGAAGAGACCGCCGTGGGCCTGCGCCATGTAACCGTAGATTTCCTGACGGTTTTTGGTGGTGATGGGCTGGTCATAGAGAGGTATGCTGTCGCCGAGGTATCGGTTGATGCGCTCTTGCCAAGTGCCGAGGCGGTTTTGGGTTTTCTCGTCATCTTTCTTGACTGTCACGGTCGCCACCTGTTCGGTAGTCTGTTGTTCCTGTTCCGCCTTGTCTTTGTCGCGCATCTTGTAGAGGAGTCCGCCTCCGGCGGCCAGGCCGTAGACGATGCACACGATAAGGAACTTCTTGAGCTGAATGCCGGCAATCAACATCATCGACAGGCTGATGGCCATAAGAAGCGTGGTGTTGGTGAGACCCTGCGAGAACAGCATCCCCCCGCAGAAAATCACTATCGCCGCCGAAATCACCACTCCGCGGTTGGTTACACCCCGGGGCATCTGGCTCAACGACATGACGAGTGCTACTCCGAGCACTGCCGACATTTTTATCATTTCCGACGGTTGCATCTGGAATCCGAACAATGTCAGGCTGCGCCGGGCGCCGTTGATAATCTCGCCGTTGACAAGGACATAGGCCATCATGGCGACGCTGACGGCTATAAACAGGGGAATCGCACTTTTGAAATATCGATAGTGTATGCGCGACACCACCAGCACTATGGCCGTGTCGATGGTCAGGTGGATGCACTGGCGTATTATGGGGCCGAAAATGTTGTTGGCTGTAACTTCGCGCGACGATGCGCTGTAAATCTCCAGCACCGAGACGATGCAGAGGAATATGTAGACGGCCCAGATGTATTTGTCGGCTTTTCCTATAGGGGCGTTGGCATCGGCGGCGGTTGCCGATGGGGTGCCTTGCTGCCGGTCGTTGAGAGTGACGTTCATCGGCGTGTGTTATTTTTTGAGGGAGCGCACAGCGTTTTTGAACTGCTCGCCGCGGTCTTCATAGCTTTTAAACAAGTCGAAGCTGGCGCAACACGGCGACAGCAGCACGGTGTCGCCCGCGGTTGCGCAATCGGCGCAATCGGCGATTGCTTCTTGGAGCGAGTGGGTGTCGCGAATCACGGGCACTTTGCCGGTGAAGTAGTCGATAATCTTTGCGTTATCTTTGCCCATAGCGACTATGGCCTTGACTTTGGCGGAGACAAGCGGGAGTATCTCGGAGTAGTCGTTTCCCTTGTCTTTGCCGCCGAGTATCAGCACCACCCCTTTAGGCGGCATACTTTCGAGGGCATACCAGCATGAGTTGACGTTGGTGGCTTTCGAGTCGTTGACGTAGCGCACACCGTCGACAGTATCGACATATTCCAACCGGTGTTCTACCCCGGCGAAGTCGCTCAGGGCCTGGCGTATATCCCCGTTTTTTATGTCGAGCAGCGAAGCCGACAGACCGGCGGCCATGGAGTTGTAAAGGTTGTGCAGGCCGTTGAGTGCGAGGTCGGCTCGCGGCATATCGAGATGATGTCCCGGAGTGTTGATGACCAATTCGTCTTCAGCGTCGAGATAGGCTTTGGTGCCCTCCTCGCGATGCTCGGCGAATGGGTACATGGCCGCCTCGGTGTCCAATTGCCGTAGCTGTGCTTGTATCACGGGGTCGTCCTGCCAGAATATGAAGGCGTCGTCGGCGGTGAGGTTGTTGATGATGCGGAACTTGGCGTTGATATAGTTCTGCATCTTATAGTCGTAGCGGTCGAGATGGTCGGGGGTGATGTTCATCAGCACTGCGATATTGGCCTTGAAATCATACATATTTTCAAGCTGGAAGCTGCTTAGTTCGATGACATACACGTCGTGGTGCTCGCGAGCGACTTGCAGGGCAAGGCTTTTGCCGACGTTGCCCGCCAGCCCGACGTTAAGCCCGGCGTTTTTGAGTATGTGATAGGTCAGCAGCGTGGTAGTGGTCTTGCCGTTGCTGCCGGTGATGCACACCATCTTGGCGTTGGTGTAACGGCCTGCCAGCTCGATTTCCGATATTACGGGGATATTTTTTGCGGCGATGCGTTGCATGATGGGCGCTGTGGGGGGTATGCCCGGGCTTTTCACAACCTCGTCGGCATCGAGAATGCGGCTTTCAGTGTGGCCGCCCTCTTCCCATGCTATGCCTTCGCTGTCGAGTTGTCGGCGGTAGCGTTCGGGAATGGTCCCGAAGTCAGAGAGGAACACATCCATCCCTTTCTCTTTGCCGAGGATGGCGGCTCCGACGCCGCTCTCGCCTCCACCCAAAACAACAAGTCGTTTCTGTTTCATTGCGTTATCGTTGTTATAGTCTTAATTATCTGATTTTTAAAGTCACGAATGTTATCACGGCGAGGAAAATGCCGATAATCCAGAATCTCACCACGATTTTGGACTCCGGGATGGCCTGCAGCGGACGCTGTATAAGTGCGTCGATGCCGCTGTTGCCGGCCTTCTGGAAATGGTGGTGGAGCGGGGTCATCTTGAACACGCGCCGCCCCTGTCCGTAACGCCGTTTGGTGATTTTGAAATAGCCCACTTGGAGCATCACCGAGAGGTCTTCGGCGAAGTAGATGGCACAAAGAATCGGTATGAGGAGTTCTTTGTGTATCAATATGGCGAATACAGCTATGATGCCGCCTATCGTGAGGCTGCCGGTGTCGCCCATGAACACTTGCGCGGGATAGGCGTTATACCACAGGAACCCGATGAGCGCGCCGATGAAAGCTGCCATGTAGACCACAAGCTCCGAGCTGTGGGGTATGTACATGATGTTGAGGTAGGCTGAATAGATGATGTTGCCGCCGAGATATGCCATGATGGCGAGCGCGACACCTATTATTGCCGAGGTGCCTGTGGCAAGTCCGTCAAGCCCGTCGGTGAGGTTGGCCCCGTTTGAGGTTGCCGTTATCACTAATATCGTTACGATGACAAACAGTATCCACCCACCGGTTTGTGCGTTGTCGCCGAGCCATGCGGTGAGATCGGCGTAGTCAAAGTTGTTGTTTTTGACAAAGGGTATGGTGGTCTGGGTCGATTTGATGTCGTCGCTCTCATAAATTACGTCGACTACCTCGTTGCTTTCGATGCTTTGCACCTCCTGATTCTGACGTATGACGATGTCGGGGCTGAGGTACATTGTCAGTCCCACAATCAGCCCGAGGCCCACCTGTCCCACGATTTTGAATTTTCCTTTGAGCCCTTCTTTGTTTTTGCGGGCGACCTTTATGTAGTCGTCAAGGAATCCGAGCGCGCCGAGCCAGCAGGTAGCCACAATCATCAACAGCATATAGACGTTGGAGAGGTCGCCTATGAGCAGGCATGGGATGAGGATTGATATGATTATGATGATGCCGCCCATAGTGGGGGTGCCCGTTTTTTTCATTTGCCCTTCGAGACCGAGGTCGCGGATAATCTCGCCCACTTGCATCTTCTGCAACCGGTCGATGATGCGCCGTCCGATGAAGATGGCGATGAAAATCGACAGCACCAGCGCGGCCCCTGAGCGGAAGGTGATGTAGCTCATCAGTCGCGCTCCGGGAAAGTCGGTCTGTTGCAGCAGTTCAAAGAGATAGTATAACATAATTGCCCTATTGGATAAATAACATCGTTAGCACTCGGTTTTGAAAATCTCGTTGACCACTTCGCGGTCGTCGAAGTGGTGTTTCACCCCCTCTATTTCTTGGTAGTCTTCATGTCCCTTCCCGGCGATGAGAATCACGTCGCCCGGTTTGGCGAGAGCGCACGCCGTGCGGATGGCCTCGCGGCGGTCTATCTGCGAAAGTGTCTTGCGGCGGTCTGTGACTTCGAGGCCGGCTTCCATGTCGGCCAGTATGTCGGCGGGGTTTTCAAACCGCGGGTTGTCAGATGTGAGAATGAGGCGGTCGCTGAGCCGTGCGGCCTCGCGCGCCATTATCGGGCGTTTGCCCTTGTCGCGGTTCCCTCCTGCGCCGACAACGGTGATTATTTCGCCGCCCGAGCCGATTATGTCGCGGATGGCGGTGAGCACGTTGACCACGGCATCGGGGGTGTGGGCGTAATCGACAATGGCGGTGTAGCCTTTGGGGGAGTGGAAGGCTTGGAAACGTCCGGCGACGGGGACGAGCATACTCATGGCGCGCAGCACATCGTTTCGCTCCCATCCCATGAGGATTGACGCTCCGTATACGGCTGTCAGGTTGTAGGCGTTGAACCGGCCCGTGAAGCGGGTTTCGACTTCGTTGCCGTTGAAGCTCATGAGTGTGCCGTCGATGCGGCTTTCGATTATGCGTCCCATGAAGTCGGCCATCTCGCGTAGGGAGTAGGTGTGACGGTGTGCGCGGGTGTTTTGTAGCATCACCTCGCCGACTTTGTCGTCAATGTTGGTCAGTGCGAAAGCCGATGCCGGCAGCTCGTCGAAGAACGCTTTTTTCGCTTCGAGATAGGCCTCAAAAGTCTTGTGGTAGTCGAGGTGGTCGCGGGTGAGGTTGGAGAAAATGCCTCCGGCGAAGTGCAGGCCGGCTATGCGGTGCTGGTGTGCGGCGTGGGAGCTGACTTCCATTGCCGCGAATGTGCATCCCGCTTTGACCATCTGTGCCAGCAAAGCGTTGATTGTCAGAGGATCGGGTGTGGTCTGACGGGCTTCGACTGCTTCGGTGTCGATGTAGTTGACCACGGTTGACAGCAGCCCGGCTTTCTCGCCCATCAGCCGTGCCATTTCATAGAGCAGTGTGGCGGTTGTCGTCTTGCCGTTGGTTCCGGTGACGCCAACGAGGCTGAGGCGTCGCGATGGGTTGTCCCACCATTCCGAGGCGAGGCATCCGAGGGCGATGGCTGAATTGCTGACGCGTATGTAGGTGGTGTCGGGGTTGAGGCGTGCCGGCAGTTCCTCACAAACCACGGCGGCTGTCGCGGGGTCAAGTGTGGGGATGAAGCTGTGACCGTCGACACTCACACCTTTGACGGCTACAAACAATGTTCCCGGTCCGGCTTGGCGCGAGTCGTTGGTGAGAGCGGTGATTTCTCGCTCCGGCTTCCCTTTTATCTCTTCGGCCGTTATGGCTGACAGTAACTGCGAAAGTTTTTTCATTGCTTTGAAGTTGAAAACGGAAAGTTGTTGGAATGGTGATTTAATGTTGGGTGAGAGTGATGTGGACTTTCCCGCCCGGCATGAAGCGGGTGCCTGCCAATGGTGCCTGCGTGGCGACATATCCGGTGCCTGTGAATGTTACCACATATCCGGCTCTCTCCATCGCCGCAATAGCGTCGCGCAGTCCGAGCCCTACCACCGACGGGACGGTGCCGGGGGGTGTGAGCTGGGTTTTTGGGAAGTGGCGGAGCGATGCTATGTCGAGTCCGGTCTTGATTGCCGTGTAGCGGCTCTCGGTGTTGGCGAATATCGTCGGGCGGCTTCCTTGCACGGGGTTTTCGCGATAGTCTGACGAGTTGTTGAGCATACCCCGCGAATACATTTTGAGGGCAATGTTTTTCAGCACCATGCCGCTTGTGGCGGCTGCCCCGCGCATACCTTCGCGCGGGCGGCAGGTGAGCACGATGCAGGAGTATAGGGGTTTGTCGGCGGGGAAGAATCCGCAGAACGACAGGCGTTTTTTAGCGGTGTTGTAGCGTCCGCTGTCGACCATGTAGCTTGTGCCTGTTTTCCCGGCGATTTCAACAAGCGGATTGCGTAGCAGTTTCCCGGTGCCGCGTTCGCCCCACACCACCTTTTTTAGCATTTCGCGGAGTATTCGGGCGTTCTTAACCGAGCAGACGCTGTCGCGGATATAGGTTACGGGCAGGATCGAGTCGCGTCCATCGCCTATCAGCTCTTTGACCAGCCGGGGTCTGACGTATTTGCCGTCGTTGGCGATGGCGTTGTAGATTGATAGGGTTGACAGAGGCGGTATTTCGGTGGCATAGCCGTAGCTGACGCGTGACAGCGTCAACCGGGAGGGGTTGCGCGGGAAATTCGGGATGCGCTCGCCGGCGATGCCTGTGTTCATCGGGTCGAAAAAACCTAACTGTTCGATGCGTTTGTAGTAGGCCGACGGTTTTTTGTCGTATTCGCGGGTGATAATCCGGGCCATGGCGATGTTGGATGAGTGTTCGAGCACCTCGTCGACGCGCAGGGATGTCGTGTGGTGGGAGTCGGTGATGGGTCGCCCGCCGGCGTAGGCGTATGAGCTGCCGGTCGGTATGGCTTCGCCGAGGTTGCTTACTATCCCGTCTTCGAGAGCCACGAGCATCGATAGGGTCTTGACAACCGAGCCGGGTTCGTAGCCGAGGACGGCGCGGTTCATCCCCTCGATGTAGTGTCCGGTTTTCGGGTTTTTCTCCAAGTTTGAGATGGCTTTGATGTCGCCGGTCGCTACCTCCATGAGCACGGCGACGCCCCAGTCGGCATCTTTTTCCTCAAGAATGGCGTTCAGCTCGTTCTCGACGATGTCTTGCATATTGATGTCGATTGTGGTGCGTATGTCGTAACCGCGTATGGGTTCGATGTCGGTCCAGTTGACAATGTTGTGTGTAAGCGGAATTTTCTTTGCTTTTCCCGGAACGCCGTAGAGCAGCGAGTCAAGAGCCATTTCAAGCCCAGATACGCCGTGCACCTCGCCGGTGGTGTCTTCAGAGATGGAACCTATGCTGCGCCGCGCCATGTCGCCGTAGGGGTTGCGCCGGCGCAACCGCGACTCGATGGTGAGTCCGCTGCGGTTGCGGTTCTTTTGGTTGAGGTAGGGAAAGCGGGAGCGCACCATCTCTAAGTCGGCAAATGAAATGTCGCGGAGTATGAGGCGGGCGCGCGGGCGTTCGGCAGGCTCTTTGTCGAGCGGCTTTGTCAGGTGTTTTTTCCACTCCTTTCGGTCGCGGTGAGGGAAGTATGTGGCGAGCGAGTCGGCGAGCGAGTCGATTGACAGCAGCAACCGCCCGTCTTTGAACCGTTCGCTGCGGTAGTCGAGGCGTAGGGTGTAGTATCTCAGGTTGGTCGCCAGCACATTGCCGTCGCAGGCGAGAATCTCACCGCGCTCGGGCTTGATGGTTATGACCTTTGACATCTCTTTCTCGGCTTTCTCGTTCCATTTGTCGGCGTGTATCACAGTGGTGCTGAATAGCTTCACGGCGATACTGGCTGCGAATAGGAATATGAAGAATGATATGATGAAATATCTCCAAAGGATATGCTCGCGGTTTCCTTTTCCTTTCCCTTTTCCTTTTGCTTTTGCGCTCATCGTTCTCTGCTGATTTTGTAGGGTGGGAGTTCTTGAATGCTAAGCCCGAGGTGCATAGTGTCGACGAGTTCGCGCATAGCCGATTCGCGTGTGCGGCTCATGTAGCGGCTTTGCTGCAGGACGCACTCGGTCTTGACTATCTCAAGTCGGTGTTGCAGCGACTGTATGGTTTCCATGCGGGTCTGGCACTGGTATTTGTTAGTGATGTAAATCAGAAACATGATGATTATTGTCAGGACAATGACCCAGTTTCGAGCGAAAAAGTCGGTCGACAGCAGTCGTCCGTGCCTTATGCGCATGAACCACGAGCCTTTGTCGCTGTCGTTGGACGTTTGTCTGTTTGATGGTGCCATTTGGTTTTGGTGTCGCTGTCGTTGACGGTTTATAGTTTTTGGGCTATGCGTAGTTTTGCGCTGCGAGAGCGCGGATTGCGTTCCACTTCGCAGTCAGAAGCGGTGATTGGCTTGGAGTTGAGCAGTTTCATCGGGGCGAGGCTGCGTCCGTAAAAGTCTTTTTGCGGGGTGCCTGAGAAATCGCCGTCGCGCATGAAATTCTTGACGAGGCGGTCTTCAAGGGAGTGGTAGGTGATGACGGCAAGTCGTCCACCGGGTTTCAGCGCTTTCAGCGAGGCGGAGAGCAGTGCTTTCAGCGCGTCGATTTCGCCGTTGACTTCAATGCGCAGAGCTTGGAACAGTTGGGCGAGTTCTTTTTTCTCCTGCCGCGGGTTTATCAAGGGTGAGACTATGGATAGAAGCCGCTCTACGGTGTCGACCGGGGCTGTCAGGCGGGCTTTGACGATAGCCGACGCTATGCGGCGCGCCGATTTCAGCTCTCCGTAGAGGTAGAATATGTCGGCGAGGCGTTCTTCGGGGTAGTCGGCTAAGATTTTCGCGGCATCGGTCGGCGCGGATTGGTTCATGCGCATATCGAGCGGTCCTTCCCATCTGAACGAGAAGCCGCGCGCGGGGTCGTCGAAGTGGTGGAACGAAACGCCGAGGTCGGCCAAAATGCCGTCGACGCTGTCAATCCCGTAGAACCGCAGGAAATTTCCGATAAATCGGAAGTTGCCTCTGATGATTGTGAAACGCGGGTCGGTCATGGCTCTCGACACAGCGTCAAGGTCTTGGTCCATCCCGTAGAGATGCCCTTTTGGCGACAGTGAGTCGACAATGGCGCGGGAGTGGCCTCCGCCGCCATACGTCACATCGACATAAATCCCGTCGGGATTGATGTTTAGCCCTTGGATTACCTCGGGAAGAAGGGCTGGAATATGGTAGGCTTGCTCGGTCATTGCAAGGGGTTGAAAGCGGCTAAAATGTTTATAGGTTTTCGGGACGTAAAGATAGTTAAAACTTTCAGAATTTACATCTATAAATTCAATAAAATTCCCCTTAGCCGTAAGAATTTATCAACATAGGCTGTTGTGCCTCCTTACGGCGCATTTACAATTGCAAACTCAATGGTTCGTGACGGGTTTCAAGCGGCGTTGAATCGTCAACGTTGCTCTTACTCGGAATCGGGTGTTCTCTATATACTTGCGAGGGCTGAGGGATGGGATGCGGTGAAAGATTTAAAACGGGTGTCGGTTATATCAATAAAGGATTAGTGTCCAGAGGGCGGCGTGGGTCATAAGCATGAGGATGAGTATCATCCAAGTGACGGTTTGCCGCTGTTGGTAGCAGATGTAGGCGAGCCCTCCGGCGGCGAGCAGGTAGAGGGGGTAGAGCCATACGAACACGCGGGCTTGTGTGGCGGGTTCTGTGGCCGACAGCAGTTGCGGGAATGCGAATCCGGGTAGCATTGCGATGATTATCAGCGTGATTACCCACCATGGGGTTTTTGTCCGTGTTTCCATTACGTTTGTTTCTTTGATTGGCGGTAGGATTTGACGGTTTCGCGGATTCCGTCGGCGAGCGTGAATCTTGGAGCGAACCCGAAATCGCTCTTAGCCGCGCTGATGTCGCACGACCAGTTGCGTTGGCGCATGATTTTGTATTTGTCTCGGTTGAGGGTGCTGGGTTTCAGTCTGATAAGTCCCCATTTCTCGGCGACGACCGAGGCGACATAGGCCATCCATAATGGTAGTTTAACCGGTATAACCCATTTCACGCCGAGTTCTTTGGCGACGATGGCGCGGAATTCGTCCTGGGTGTATGCGGCATCTTCGGAGATGATGTATTTTTTTCGCGTGACGCCCGATTCAAGTGCTGCGAACATGGCTTCGACCAAGTCTTCCACATAGATGAACGTTAGCATCTGTTTCTTGTAGCCAACGCCGAAATCCCAATGAGAGTCGATTGATTTAATCATCATCAGGTAGTCTTGTTCGTGAGGGCCGTAAACGCCGGTGGGCCTGAATATTATGTATGGGAAACCGGGTATGGTTTCGAGGTGGGTCTCGGCTTTGATTTTCGATACTCCGTAACGGGTGTCGGGGAGTGGTACCTCGGTGCCGTCGATTGGTAGCCCGTCGGCCTCTCTGACCGGTCCGAGCGCGCTCAGGCTGCTGACATACAGAAACCGTGACGGAATGCGGCGGGATTGCTGTAGCGCGTCGGTGAAGTTGCGCAGGTATTGGTAGTTGATGCGGTTGAAGTCGGCGAAGTTGACGCATTTGGTGGCACCGAGATTGTAGATTATGTAGTCCCAACGCTCGGTTGCCGGCATGGCGTCGGCCAGTTTGCGTGCTATGTCGTCGGTGTTCTCGTAGTCGAGGACGAGGAAATGCAGGCGCGGGTCGTCGAGATACCGCCGCGAGGTGGTTTCTCTGACCGCTACCCAGGTGTCGTAGCCTAATTGGAGGCTCCGCCGGGCTATGAACCCGCCGATGAAGCCCCCCGCGCCGACTATCAATAAACGTTTGCTCATTGGTGGTATGTGGTGGGTTAGTTGGTTAAGGCTTTGTCGTAAACTTCCATCACTTTGCGGGTGAAAGCCTCTTGATTGAATCGGGCGACGTAGTCGTGTCCTGCCGCTGCTGTCGAGGTGCGGTGATTGGTGTCGTCAATCATGAGACGGCATTGGTGTATCATCTCGTCGACATCGTCGGGGTTGACTGCCGGTGTCGAAGGGCCTCCGGCTTCTTCGAGGCATGAGCCTGACGCGACGATAACGGGGGTCGAGGCTGAGAGTGATTCGATGACCGGGAGACCAAATCCTTCATAGCGGGATGTGTAGGTCGAGAACAGGGAGGCGCGGTAGAATGCCGGTAACTCGGCGAACGGCGCGTTGTCAATCCACTTGACGCGGTCAGAGAGGGAATTGGCGGCGATGTAGCGGCGTATCTCGTCGGCATAGGGGGTCTGTCGGCCGACAATCACGAGCGATATGTCGGCGGGAAGCCCGCGTAGGGCTTTGACGGCGAGAAGCTGGTTTTTGCGTGTCTCGACGGTGCCGATTGTCACTATAAACGGGCCGTCGAGGCCGTACTTCGTCCGTAGATTTTCAATTTCCGTGTCTGTCACGTCCTTGGCGAAAGAGGGGTCGCAGCCTTGATAGACCACGTCGATTTTCCCGGCAGGTATGCCGTAGGCGTTGATGATGTCGCGGCGGGTGCATTCGCTTATTGCTATGACGCGTGTGGCGGCTCGTGCGGCTTTCGCAAATTTGTAATCGTAAATTTTTCGGTCAATCGGTTTGTAGCATTGAGGGAAATGCCTGAAAATCACGTCGTGGATGGTTACCACAGATGGTATACCGCTCTTTTCGATGTTAAGCGGCAGCTCGTTACTGAGACCGTGGAAGAGGTCGATTTTGTCTCGGCGCAGGTCGCCGGTTATGCCGCTTATCCTCCACAGCGAAGGCATCGCTTTGCCTGCGGTTGTCGCCGGCAATCTGAGTTCCACGTTTTCGAGGTCAAGAATCGGGGCGAGCCGCCGGTTGGGGCGCGCGTCGGGAGAGTACATCAGATATTGGTTGCCGGGATAGCGTCGGGCGAGCGAGTCGACAATCAGGCGGCTGTAATTTCCCAGTCCCGTGAAGTTGCGCACGGCGCGTTTTGCGTCAAAACCGATTCTCAATTGCTTCATTGTCGGGTTTCTGCTAAGGGTTGTGACGATTATCGGAAGATGAACATTCTGGTGGGTTCAAACCGCGGGAGTGCCATTACTTGGATTTGCGCTTCGCGCGATTCGATGCTGTCGGAGCCGTCGCCGACTACCACCCCTTTTGCCTGTAATGCGTTTTTCATGGTTTCGGTGGCTTTTTCGGGTGTGTTGTTGTCGTGGCTCAGGTGGCACAAGAACACATGGGTCAGCCGAGGGGTGTAGATTGAGGCTATGTAAGCGGCGGCGTCCACATTGTCGAGGTGTCCGTTGTCGGCGAGTATGCGTGCCTTCAGGTACTCGGGGTAATGTCCGGCGATAAGCATCTCCTTGTCGTAGTTGCTTTCGATTATGATGTATCGCGCTTGACGCATATAGAAGTCGGCTCTTTGGCTTACGCAACCGAGGTCGGTGGCGATGGCGAATGTGTGGGAGCCGTGTTCGATGAAAAATCCGGCGTTGTCCGATCCGTCGTGCTGCACCTCGAACGCCGTCAGCTTGAAGTCGCCGATCTCGAAGGGTATTTCTTTGTAAATGGGTTTGTGGTAATCTTTTATGCGTCGCGAGATGTTGTGGCGTCGCAGGATGCCGTTGAAGGCCTTGGGGGTGCAATAGAGCGACATGTGAGGGTTGCGCCTGAGTAGGCAGTAGGCATATCTCACATGGTCGCCATGGTCGTGGGTGAGTATGATTCCGGCTATTTTTTCGGTCTTGATTCCGTGTTTCCGCAATTCGGGCAATATCTTCGCGGGGTCGACTCCGGCATCGATGAGAAAGCCGCCGTTGTCATCGCCGATAAATGCGCAGTTGCCGCTACTGCCGCTGCCAAACGAGATGAATTTCAACCTGCTGCCGACGGCGATGGCTTGCAACGGCTCGACGGCGTTGTCGCCTGCCGTCTCCGTCTTCTCTATGCCTCCGCTCAACATCACGCGTGTGGCGTGCTCTTTGATTGAGGGGTGAATGGGCAGCTCCTCCCGGGTCATGTCGATTTCAAATTCATCGAAAAGCCCCGGAAGAGATTCGTTGATTGTCGGTCTGCGTTTATATTTAGGCATTTTGGTTTATTGGTCAACTGAACAGGAGGAAAATCGCCGGTCTCTTGTCGAAGTCATATTTTGACTTGCCCCATGAGGCTATCGTTTTTGTTGTAATTGAGGCTTGTGGCGCAGTCACGTCGCACGCCACGCAGAGCAGCATATCGCCGGGCAGTGTCGCGCAAAGTTCGGCGACCATGCGGTTGTTGCGATAGGGTGTCTCGATGAAAATCTGGGTTTGTCGCTCTCGGGCTATCCGTGAGCGCATTTCGCGCAGCTTGGCCGCGCGTTCACCCTTTTCCCGCGGGAGGTAACCGTTGAATGCGAAACTCTGTCCGTTGAAGCCCGAGCCCATAAGCCCGAGCAGAATGCTCGACGGCCCGACGAGGGGGTAGACGTTGTAGCCGCGCCGTTGAGCGATAGCGACAACGTCGGCTCCGGGGTCGGCGATGGCTGGGCATCCCGCTTCGGAAATCACACCCATGGGGTGTCCTTGGGCGAGAGGGTCGAGCATCGGGGCTATCTCGTCGGGACGGGTGTGTTCGTCGAGGGTGTGGAATGTGAGCGAGTCGATGTCGATTGAGCGGTCGCATTGGCGCAGAAATCGCCTTGCCGAGCGTACGTTCTCGACGATGAAGTGTCTGATGCCGGTTATCAATTTGAGGTTGAGTGTCGGCAGCACGTTGTCGAGAGGCGCGTCGCTAAGCGTCACCGGGAACAGGTATAGCCCGACGGCTGGTTTCTCTGCGGTTGTTGGCTCTTGATTCACGATGACAAAGATAATTATAAAATCGTGAAAAGAGCATAAGAAAAGGGCCGATTTTGAAATCGGCCCTTTTCTTATGTTGCCCCATGACGGTAGTTTTTTATTTGCGATAGAATTTCTGTATGCGGTTGTCGACTTTTGTTTTGCCGCGCAGTATGGCGGGGAAGTTGCGCGAGAGTGCGTCAACGCCTTGGCTGCGGTCGAACGAGGCTTGCGCGTTGGTCTCATCGTAGGGGAGACCGCTCTTTTCCACGTCAAGCACTTGGAACACGATAACCGAGTTGTTGCCTTTGAACGGGCCGTTGAGCTCGCCGGGGTTGGATGCTGACACGCGGCCGACGAGTGCCGGCTCGGCGGTGAAGAATCCCATCACGCGGGACTGTCCGAAAGTTACCTGAGTGGTGTCGACTTTTGACTCCATCAGTGACGCGTAGTCATAGACGGTTTTTCCTTTGTCTTGATAGTCGGCGAGGAGCTTAGACGCTTTTTTCTCTTTGCGCGCTTCCTCGGTGAGGTATTTGTTGATGTTGGTGTCGGTCATCGGGAGATACTCGCCGTCGTAGATGTCTTTGACAGCCACAGCGAACAGGCGGGTGTTGCGGTCGTCGCGGAAGATTGGCGACACTTCGCCTTTCTTAGCTTCCATAGCCCAGTTAACACCTTCGCGGGTGTCGGGGGTGTTGTTGAGCGAGAGTGACGAAGTGGTCAGCTCGGCGGGGAAGATGTTGTAGTTGGCGGCGGGGGCGTTCTCGGCGAACTTGGCTGATGTGTTGTTTGCGTTGAGGAATTTGCTCAGGTCGCCTTCAAGTGTGTGGAGAGTTGCGGTGGAAGGCTCGATTTTGTAGGTTATCTCTGCGAAATCGTAGGTGGTGACAGGGGCTTTGCGAGTCTTGACGCGCATCACGCGGTATTGCTGTGCTCCGGCCATGGTGTCGAGAGCCACATATTGACCCTGGGCTGCTGATGCGAGTTGGTCTTTCATCGTGCCGAGTTGGGGGTCAAGGAGAGAAACCCAGAGGCTGTCCTGAGCGGCGGCGAGTGTGCCTGCGGCAAGCATATCGGAAGCCTTGGCTCCGCTGTTGAGGGCGTTTATGATTGAGTCGCGGTGGGCCATGTCGCCTTCGACAACGGCAAAGTCGAGGTTCACAGAGTCAACCTGGCTTGAGATGTTGAAAAGTTTCACAAGGGTGTAGGTGTCATTCTGGAACGAAACCATCTGCACCCCATCTGTCGACATGGTGTCGATGGCCGATTTGATTGCGCTGTTGGTTATGCGGCTTTTGGGGAGCTGGAGGCGGTTGACGCCGAAGTTTACGTTGCCGTTGACGCCTTCGGTTCCCGGCTGGGTGCGGAGGGCGGCGATGGCGTCCTCGACCTCGGTCGTGGCAGCCGCGCGGTCGTCGGCTGAGGGTGTCACGTTGACAATGATGTAGTCAACGATGTGGCGCGGCTCGTCGAGACGGAACGAGTTGCGGCGTTTGTCATACTGGGCTTTGATGTCGGCTTCGTTGACGGGGAAATCTTCATCTTTGAGTGACGAGAGGTCTTTCTTCGCATAGAGTATGCGCGAGGTTGCGGCGTTCTCGTCGTAGTAGCTCTTTGAGTCGAGGGCGTTGGCGGTCAGTGTCCCCATGAACAGGTTGCCGAATTTCTGTTGGCGCAGCATCTCGACGGTGCTTTTCTCCATTTCGAGCCATAAGGCTTTCAGTTGCTGTGCGTTTTCGGGTGCGATGCCGTATTTTGAGGGGTTGAAAGCGGCGTCATAGAAGCTGTCGGGTGTGTCGAACCCGTATTGGCGAGCTTGGTTTGCCACTGAAGGGAGAGCGTTGGGGCCTGTCATGGCGGTTGACAGCTCAGCGTCGGTGACAACGATGCCGAGCATATCAAGCTCCTCGTTCATCAGTGTTTCATAAATCATTTGGTCGAGCACCTGCTGCTGGATAGGAGCGATGTCGACATCGGAGTAGCCCTGTTGTTGGCGGGCATTGCGCACCTGCTCGACGCGAGAGCTAAATTCGTTGATGTCGATTTTGTGGCCGTCGACTTTAGCGAGGGTTGTGGGGTCGCTGAAGAATGAGCGGCCGGAGGTGAGGAAGTCACCGAGGATGAATGCAAGAAGGGCCACAATGATGATAGTGAAAAGAAGGGCCGATTTGCTTCGGATTTTTTCTAATGTTGCCATTTATTATTGCTGGTTTTTTTGATTATTATCTTTTTAAGGCGGTTTTCGCTATGCTTTTCGTAGGCATTTTAGCGCACAAAGATACATTTTTTTGTAATAATGTCAAAGTGGAAGGGTTAAAAACACATCAATAGTTTTTCGTCGGGGGGTAATTTTGCGCCAAAACCGATGATGAGTATGAGATATTTCAGTATTGATGAGCTGATTCGCAGCTCGGTAGCGTCGGCCCGCGGAATCGACAACACTCCGCCGGCGGAGGCCGTTAAAAATCTGAAGTCGCTGGTGTCGCTGGTGCTTGACCCGGCTCGTGAGGCTCTGGGCGCTCCTATCGCCGTCAACAGCGGTTATCGCAGCCCGGAGCTTAACCGCGCCGTCGGCGGGGTGCCGTCGAGCTATCACTTGCAAGGGCGGGCGGCGGATTTGACTGTCGGTTCGGTGGCGGGCAACCGTCGGTTGATGGCGATACTCGGCGGGCTTCCCCACTGCGAGCTGATATGGGAGCGCGGTGGGCGTTGGATCCATGTGGCTATATGACGAAAGGGGAGCGGCGGCTCCCCTTTCGTTTATGAAGAAGATAAAAAATGTTTTTGCTTATTGCTCTGCGATTGGAATCTCGCGGTGGATGCTGTGGTCGAGCGAGATTAACGTTTCGGTGCCTGTTACTCCGTGAATCATCTGTATCTTGTTGTTGAGCAAATCCATCAGATGCTCATTGTCGCGAGCGTAGAGCTTTATGAGCATCGTGTATGGGCCGGTGGTGAAGTGGCACTCGACCACTTCCGGTATTTTTTCGAGTTGAGGCACCACGTCGCGGTACATGGCACCGCGTTCGAGGTTCACACCGACGTAGGTGCAGGTGCAATATCCGAGTATTTTTGGGTTGACGTTATAGCCCGATCCTGTGATGACGTTGAGGTCAATCATGCGCTGTATGCGCTGGTGGATAGCGGCGCGCGAGACACCACACTCTGTGGCGACATCTTTAGAGGCGATGCGTGCGTTGCGTGTCACTATTGACAGTATCTTGCGGTCTAAGTTGTCGATTTTTTCCATTGATATTATGGTTTATGGCGACAAAATTACTCAAATTTTTCCATTTTACAAGCAAAATGCCACGAAACTATTTTTTCAATGCATAATTCATAATGCATAATGCATAATTATTTGAGCGTTGTGCATTGAGCATTATGCATTGAGCATTATGCATTGAGCATTATGCATTGGGCATTATTTGACGAGCGAGGCGAAGGCGGCGGGAATGGGGGTTGAAAAGTTCATGTCGCGGCGTGTGACGGGATGGATGAAGCGCAGTGTCTGTGCGTGAAGTGCGAGACGGTGTATTGGCGATGGCCCTGCTCCATATTTGCGGTCGCCGACGATGGGATGTCCCTTGTCGCTCAGGTGTACGCGAATCTGGTTTTTGCGCCCGGTGTCGAGTTCGACTTCGAGCAGAGAGTGTTTTTTGCGTGTCGCTATGGTTTTGTATCGGGTCACGGCGAGCTGTCCTTCGTCGGGGTTCTCGGTCGAGTAGACTTCAAATTGTGAGTTTTCGGCTAAATAGCTGCGTATCGTGCCTTCGGCGGGATCCATACATCCCTCTACGACGGCGAGGTAGCGGCGGTTGATGACCATATTGTTCCAGTTGTGTTGCATGGCGACTTTTGCTTCCTCGGTTTTTGCGAACATCATCAGTCCGGAAGTGTCGCGGTCGAGTCGGTGGACGATGAACAGTTTGTTGCGCGGGTCTTTGCGTTTCACCCAGTCGCGCAGTATGGAGTAGGCTGTTCCCTCTTTCACTCGGTCGGTGCCCATGGAGAGCAGTCCGTAGCCTTTGTTGGCTACGATTATGTCGTCGTCTTCGTAGACGATTTTGATGCGTCGGTTATAGAATGTCTGGAACTCGCGCGTGATGTTGACCTTGACCACGGTGCCCGGCTGCAGTGGGGTGTCGTGTTGGGTGACGGGGGTGTCGCCGATGGCAACCTGGTTGTGTTTGAGCAACTCTTTGACCGAGGTGCGTTTGCGTTGCGGCATCGATTGTATCAGAAACGGCAGCAGCGTGGATTCGCTGTCGGCGGTGTATGTCTCTATTACGTCGGGGCGGAATTTTCGTCGTTCGGCACCGGGTTTGTGGGGCAGAGGTCGTGGCATCTCGTCGTGGGGTGTTATTTTTTAGTGCGTCGGGTGGTTGCGGAGGTGCGTCGCGTCTTTTTGGGCGCGCTGTCCTGGGCTTTGATAAGTTCCATGCATTGCTCGAGGGAAAGTTGAGCGGGGTCGTCGACTGTCTTCGGGATTTTGTAGTTGTTGCCTTTGTAGGCTATGTATGGGCCGTAGCGGCCATTGAGCACTGCGAGTTCCGGCTCGGAGTCGAAGCTCTTGATGTGCTTGCGGCTCTCGGCCTCGCGCTTGGCTTTGATGATGTCTTCGGCTTCTTCAAGGGTGATGGTTGTCGGGGAGAGGTCTTTGGGTATCGAGGCGAATTTGCCGTCGTGCTTGACGTAGGGTCCGAATCGGCCGATGGCTACGCTGACATCTTTTCCCTCGAACTCGCCGAGATGGCGCGGGAACTCGAAGAGTTTCAACGCTTCTTCAAGGGTAATGGTGGCGACCGACTGATTTTTTTGGAGCGATGCGAACTGTGGTTTCTCGTCGCCGTCGCCGTCGCCTATCTGTACGAGCGGCCCGAATCGTCCAATCTTGACCGATACCTTGCGGCCTGTGGCCGGGTCAGTGCCGAGCACGCGTTCGCCCACTTTGTGTTCGAGCCTCATGTTCATGGTTTTGTCGACAACGGGGTGGAACATATCGTAAAATTCCTTTATCTCGTCGGTCCACGGGAGTTCGCCCCGGGCTATGTCGTCAAATTTCTCCTCGATGCGGGCTGTGAAGTTGTAGTCGAGGATTTCGGGGAAATATTCGGTGAGGAAGTCGTTGACCACTACACCTATATCGGTCGGTATCAGTTTTCCTTTTTCGGCTCCGACGGTCTCGCTTTTTGTGCGTTGGCTGATTTTGCCGCCTTTGAGGGTCAGGGTCACAAAGTCGCGTTTGATGCCCGGACGTTCGCCTTTTTCGACATATTCGCGTTGCTGGATAGTTGAGATAGTCGGGGCGTAGGTCGAGGGTCGACCTATGCCAAGCTCTTCCATTTTTTTCACGAGTGACGCTTCGGTGTATCGCGGCGGTTGCTGGGAGAAACGCTGCATGGCTTGGATTTCGACGGCTTTCATGTGGTCGCCGATGGCCATGGCTGGCAGGCGCGTTGCTGCGTCGGCGTTGTCGCTGTCGTCGTCGCGGCTCTCGATGTAGACTGATAGGAATCCGTCAAATTTGATGACTTCGCCGGTGGCTACGAATCGGGTGTCGCTGTCGCCGTCGGGGCAGATGTCGACCGTGGTTTTCTCAGTTTCGGCGTCGGCCATTTGGCTTGCGATTGTTCGTTTCCAGATGAGCGAGTACAATCGGTTTTCCTGGGCGGTGCCGTTGATTTCGGTCTGGTTGATATGTGTGGGTCTTATGGCTTCGTGGGCTTCTTGCGCTCCTTTTGAGTTGGTGTGGTAGTGTCGCACCTTCAAGTAGCGTTCGCCGAGAGTCTCTTTTATCTGAGACGAAATTGTGTTTATGGCGAGAGCCGACAGGTTGACCGAGTCGGTACGCATATATGTTATGTGGCCGGCTTCATATAGCCGCTGCGCAACCATCATTGTCTGCGACACGGTGAACCCGAGTTTGCGCGCGGCTTCTTGCTGCAGTGTGGATGTGGTGAATGGGGGCGCGGGCGATTTCTTGAGCGGCTTGACATTTACTGCCGCAACGCTGAAGTCGGAGCCGGCGCATTTGTCGAGCAGGGCGCGGGCTGCATTCTCGTCGGGGAGACGGTGGGCAAGCTCGGCTTTGACTTGTGAGCCTGAGATGGTGTCGAAAGTGCCGGTCGCACGGAAATAGGGTTCGCTGATAAAGTTTTTTATCTCGTTTTCGCGCTCCACGATTAGCCTGACGGCCACAGATTGCACGCGGCCGGCCGAGAGGGCGGGCTTGATTTTGCGCCAAAGCACCGGCGACAGCTCAAATCCGACGATGCGGTCGAGAACGCGGCGCGCCTGCTGCGCGTCGACGCGGTTGCGGTCTATCACGCGGGGGTTGTCGATGGCGTTGAGTATGGCGTTTTTGGTGATTTCGTGGAAAACTATTCGCTTGGTGGTGTCGGGGTTAAGTCCGAGTACCTCGGACAGATGCCATGCTATGGCTTCCCCTTCGCGGTCCTCATCGGAAGCGAGCCATACGGTCTCGGCTCCTTTAGCGGCCTTTTTCAGCTCTTTGACCAGTTCCTTTTTGTCGTCAGGGATTTCGTAGATGGGAGTGAACCCGTCTTCGACGTTGATGCTGAAATTCTTTTTGCGCAAGTCGCGGATGTGTCCGTAACTTGACATTACTTTGAAGTCTTTACCGAGAAATTTTTCGATGGTTTTGGCTTTGGCCGGTGACTCGACTATTACAAGATTTTTCAGCATTTTTGTCGTTTTGATGAATTTTCCGCTGCAAAGGTAGGGATTTTTCTATGATTTATTGTCCTGATTGACGCATTTATACCCGAATTGTTGTGCGTGGGTGTCGGGTGTCGGTGTCAGAATATCAGCCCGACGTTGTCAATCCAGAGCGTTAGCCCAAGTGTGCCGATATAGGCTGTTCCGCTTGCCGCGGAGGCCATCATGAGCATATGGGTGGGCGTGGCGTCGGGTTCGTCCCATCCGACTTCCTGCACAGGCACCATCTTCCCCTTTGAGTTTTTGGCGTAGTAGGCTTTTTCGCCGGAAATCAGACCCATCCATGGTTTGTACCAGCTCTCTTTAGTGATGTCGCCATAGTGGATGGGGAGCTTGTGGGCGTTGACCCATCCCGGGGTTGATGCTCCGTAACGCTCGCGTCCGGTGCCCACGCGCTTGGCGTAGATGTTGCCGTCAGAGTCTTCCCAGCGGCGTTGCAGGATTATGAAAACCTCGGCGTTTTCATGCCCTTTCAGTGTCTTTTTCTTGCCGAAACCGCTTGAGTAAGTGCGCTCGTTGGCAGATGGCATGGTGACTTTATAGTCATAGCGCAACGCTTTGGGCCGTCGGGTGAATGGCACACCCATTTCAAGTTTGCTGTATGGGTCGGATGTGGATTTTACCGGCTCTTTGAACTCACCGAGGAATATAGAGCCTGCCACGAGCACGTCGATGTTGATGATGCCCACGGCTTTGCAGTGTTCCATTATGGTGGTCAGCTTGCAGCATTTGTTGCCGCCTGAGCGAACGTCGGGGAACACCGCGTTGCTCCCTTTGACCACGCCCATGACGTTGGCGAGCACGTTGGATGTGGCCCAAGGCGAGCCCCCCTCGTTTTTGTAGGGGATATTGCCCTCGACGGTGTGGGTCGGGGCTATCTCATATAGGGTTTTCTTGTTTCCGCCGATGATACGCGATTCCGGAATGATGCGTGTCACCCACTGCTCAAAGTTGCCATATTTGATTGGCTCGAATGTTTCGCCGAAAGCGGTGCAGATTCCACAAACGATGGTTATGGAGAGCGTCAAGAGATGTTTGGTTGCCATATTGCAAAATTTAAATCAAATTGTATCGATGTGCGTACAAACCGCGAAGATAGCAAATTAAATCCGGCGAGCATAAAAAAAAGCGGCTTCGCCGGGTGGAGAAGCCGCTTAACAAGCTATAAATAATGTGTATTAAGCTCTAAATGGATAAGATTGTATCCGATTATGCCAAAGCCGCAGTGAGAGCCTCGTTGGTCTTGTGGACGGCTTCCGCGCTTTTGTGGAACAGAGCTTTTTCCTCGTCGTTGAGGTCAAATTCGACGATTTTCTCGATACCGTTCTTTCCGAGGATGCAGGGCACGCCGATGCAGAGGTCTTTTTCGCCGTATTCGCCGTCGAGGAGGGCTGAGCAAGGGATGAGTTTCTTCTGGTCGTGGATGACAGCGGCAGCGACTTGGGCAGCTGCAGCGCCGGGAGCGTACCAAGCGGAAGTGCCGAGGAGCTTGGTGAGCGTAGCACCGCCAACCATAGTGTCGGCAGCGACTTTCTCGAGCTGCTCGGCGGGGAGGAGAGTAGAAGCGGGGATTCCGCGGTAAGCGGCGTAGCGGGTCAAGGGAATCATTGTGGTGTCGCCGTGGCCGCCGATTACGATGCCTTCAACCTCGGTAGCGTTTGCGCCGAGTGCTTGGCTGAGGAAGAATTTGAAGCGAGCACTGTCGAGCGCGCCGCCCATGCCGATGATGCGGTTTTTGGGGAGACCGCTTGTTTTGTGGATGAGGTAGGTCATGGTGTCCATGGGGTTAGACACGCAGATGATTACGGCGTTGGGCGAGTATTTGAGGACGCTTGAAGATACTTGCTTAACGATGCCGGCGTTCACGCCGATGAGTTCTTCGCGGGTCATACCGGGCTTGCGGGGGATACCTGAAGTGATGACAACGACGTCGCTGTTGGCTGTCTTCTCGTAGTCGTTGGTGACTCCGGTGAGACGGGTGTTGATGTTGAGGATGTTGGCCGTCTGCATGATGTCCATAGCCTTGCCCTCAGAGAGACCTTCTTTGATGTCGATGAGCACAACCTCGTCGGCTACACCTGTTGTTACTAATACGTTAGCGCAAGTAGCACCTACGTTGCCTGCGCCTACAACTGTTACCTTTGACATAGTTATATTGCGTTTAAACGTTTATTGGTTTTATATTGCGCAAATTTAGTGAAATTTTTACATCTCCCCAATAAATGGCGCAATTGTTTTCGCGGGTGTTTTTTTAGAAAACCGCGGAGAGCGAGAACGCAGGTGGTCAGAGACGGCAAAGGAGTGCGGCGGCTTGGGCGGCGATGCCTTCGCCGCGGCCTGTGAAGCCGAGGCGCTCGGTTGTGGTGGCTTTAACAGAGACTTGAGAGATGTCGATGCCGAGGTCGTCGGCGATGTTGGCTCTCATCTGTTCGATATATGGGAGCATTTTCGGGGCTTGGGCTATGATTGTGACATCGACGTTGGCTGGGGCGTAGCCTTGCTCGGCGACGAGTCGAGCCACTTCGCGCAGAAGCCGGCGGGAGTCGGCTCCCTTGTAGGTGGGGTCGTTGTCGGGGAAGTGGTAGCCGATGTCGCGAAGCGCGACGGCTCCGAGCATAGCGTCGCAGAGGGCATGGAGAGCCACGTCGGCGTCGCTGTGGCCGAGCAACCCTCGGTCGTGGGGTATTTTGACCCCGCAAATCCAAAGTTCGCGATTGGGTGCGAAAGCGTGCACGTCAAACCCCGAGCCTATGCGGAAAGGGAGGGGTGTCGTTGTTGTGGCGTTGGCGCTCATCGTTTGCGTCCGAAAATCTCTTTAAGGCCGTCCATGTCGAATGTCAGCGAGAAACGCAGCGTCTGGTCGAGCGGTGAGGTTTGTGCGGTGGCGAGCATATATGATGCGTCGAGGCGCACTACGTTGAGCGAGAACCCGGCACCGAGAGCGAAGTATTTGCGGTTTCCTTTGTACTCGTTTTCGTAGAAGTAACCGGCGCGGACGAAGAATTGGTTGTTGTAGGAGTATTCGGCGCCGAACGAGAGGTTGATTTCGCGCAGTTCCTCTTTAGCACCGCCGGGGGCGTCGCTGAATGATTTGAATATGCCGGTGATGGGCGACATATTTTCCCATTCTTCAAGTGCGTCGAGGTAGGCTTGTTGCCCCTCGGTGTCGTCGGGATAGTCACTCTCGCGGGGTTTGGCGGGGACGAGCAGCTTGTTGGCGTCGAGCGAGAGGGCCAAAGTGTGGTAATCGGCTAAGGGGAACATAAACATCGTACCGATACGGAGGTTGGTGGGGAGGAATGCGGGGTCTTCGCCGTTGTTGTATGACACTTTGGTGCCGATGTTGGAGATGTCCCAACCCCAAGACCATTGGCACTCGTTGCGGCCAACGATGGGATAGGTGGTGAAGTATCCGGATATGTCGGCTGAGAACGCCGATGCCCCTGACGTGTTGTCGCCCGCGTATGAGTCAGAGAATCCGAGGTCGGAATAAATGTAGCGGAACACGACACCCATCGAGAACTTTTCAGACAGTTTGCGCGAGTATCCGAGGTCAAACGCCATTTCGTAGGGGTTGAGCGATTGGGCTGCCTGTCCCGAAACTTCGCTTGTGGTTACCTCGCCGAGCGAGAAATAGCGCAGAGAGGCCGATATGGCTTGGTTGTCGTTGCTACCTATCTTCCAGTAACCCGACAGGTTGGCGAGGAAAATGTCGTTGACAAGTTTGCGCAACCAGGGGGTGTAACTGAGAGAGAATCCTCCGCGGCTGTAGGCGAAAGCGTATTTTGACGGGTTCCAGTACTGGGAGTTGCAGTCGGGGTCGGTGGCGGCTCCGAGGTCGCCCATCGACGCTCCGCGCGCATCGGGTGCGATGCTGAGCGATGTGACACCGGTCTGGATGGGGTTGAACTCGTTTTTGTCCTGAGCCGACGCGGCCGTGACGGCGGAGAGTAACGCCAATCCTAATATCGTCAGATATTTACAAAGATGCTTAATCATAGTCTTGGTGAATAGTGTGGTATATGCGGCGGGGGCATTTCGGTCGCCCCCCACAAACTAATAACTGATAATATGTTGAATTATTGTGTCAGCCGAGCATGGGTATGACGCGGTTGAGCGCGGCTATGAACGCGTCGGCTTCCTCGCGGGTGTTGTAGAGAGCGAACGAGGCTCTGACCGTGCCCTCGATGCCGAGAGTCTCCATCAGCGGCTGGGCACAGTGGTGGCCTGTGCGAACGGCTATCCCGAGTTTGTCGAGAAGCATTCCGATATCGTAGTGGTGTTCGTTGCCGACAAGGAACGATATGATTGCCGCCTTGCCGGGTGTGGTGCCGAAAATCCTCATTCCCTTTATCTCCATCATGCGCTCCGTGGTGTAGGTCAGCAGGTCGTGCTCATGAGCGGCTATGGCCTCTATGCCGATGCCGTCGATATAGTCGATGGCTTTTGACAAGGCGGCTATCCCCACGAAGTCGGGGGTGCCGGCCTCGAATTTGAATGGCAGTTCGGCGAAAGTCGTGTGCTTGAATGTGACGTGGCCTATCATCTCGCCTCCGCCCTGATAGGGGGGCATCTTTTCAAGCAGCTCGCGCCTACCGTAAAGAACGCCTACGCCGGTGGGACCATACATCTTGTGGGCTGAAAACGCGTAGAAGTCAGCGTCGAGTGCTGTGACGTCGACTTTGAGATGCGACACGGCTTGGGCCCCGTCGATTACCGCTATCGCGCCGTGGCGATGTGCCTCTTCGATTATCTGTTTGACCGGGTTGACAGTGCCGAGGACGTTGGAGACGTGGCAGATGCTTACGATGCGTGTGCGCTCGTTGAACAACGCCCGGTAGGCATCCATGTCGAGCGAGCCGTCGGGTAGCATTGGCACCACCCTGATGACCACTTTTTTACGCTGTCGCAGCAGTTGCCAGGGGACGATGTTGGCGTGGTGTTCCATGACCGACAGGATGATTTCGTCGCCGTCGTTGAGGAGTTCGCCGTATGATGCCGCCACAAGGTTGATTGCTTCGGTAGTGCCTCTGGTGAAAATGACGGACTGTGCCGACGGTGCATTGATGAACTTGCGCACCTTCTCGCGGCTCTGTTCCTGAAGGTCGGTGGCCTCCTGTGACAGAGTGTGGACGCCGCGGTGCACGTTGGCCTTGGTGTTGTAGTACATTCTCGTTATTTCGTCGACAACTTGTCGCGGCGTCTGTGACGTGGCGGTGTTGTCGAGGTAGACCAACGGTCGACCATAGACCTTGCGGCCAAGAATCGGGAAATCCTCTCTCACGGAGGTTACATCATAGTCGTTCATCGGTCAAGCAATGTGGTGAGTGGGTTGTCTTACAATCGACGCAGAGCGCGCGCTCGCCGGTGAAACGCTTTTCGACAAGGTGGCGCAGACGGTCGCGCAGCCCTTCGAGGTTCACCGTGTCAATCACGTCGACCATGAACGCTTGCATGAGCATCTTACGGGCTTCGGCGAGGGGTATGCCGCGGGTGCGCATATAAAACAGGGCGTTCCTGTCGAGCTGCCCGGTGGTGGCTCCGTGGCTGCACTTGACATCGTCGTTGTAGATGAGCAGTTGGGGTTTGGTGTGCATCCGCGCTCGTGTCGACGCGAGTATGTTGCGGTTTGACTGGTAGGCTTCGGTGAAACGCCCCCGGGGGGTGACGGTGATGCTACCCTCAAACGCACCCGTCGCATCGTCGTCGAGCACATATTTAAACAGCTGGTCGCTGTGGCAACGCTCGGCTCCGTGAATCACCGACGAACTGTTGTCGGTGTGCATCGTGCCCGTGCCGATGGCCATCCCTGAGAGTCGTGTCTCGGCTCTGTCGCCTTCGAGGTGGATGTCATAGGAGTTTCGGGTGGTACCTCCCATCAAGGTGGAGCCGTTGACTGTCAATTTCGACCCTTTGTTCTGACGGGCGTAAAGGTGGCTGTCGCGGGATGTGAGCGGCGATGACTCCTCGATGTCGTAGATGCCGACGTTTGAATCGCTGCCGACGAATACCTCGATTACCTGCGACGACAGGTAGCGGCGTTCGCTGTCCTGGGTGTGGTCGCAAAGCAGTAGTTCCACCTCGCTGCCCTCGTCGGCTATGAGCAATATGCGGCGGGGAGCGAGCAACGGTGCTGGTGAACTGAAGATGTTGACCACCTGCAGCGGGCGGGTGAGCTTCACGCCGCGGCTCAGATGGATGAACACGCCGTCTTGTACGAGCATGGTGTTGAGCGCTACGGCTGTGTCATCGAGCGGTGCGAGCCGCCCGTAATATTTTTCTACAATTTCGGGATGCTCCTTGGCGGCTTTGGCGAGTGACATCACCTCGACACCGGCAGGGAGGTTTTTTAGCAGCGACTCAGCGGGGTGGAAGCTGTCGTTGACAACGACAGCCAGCAGGGTGCTGACGTTGGGGATGTCGCAACGGAATGATGCGGCGACGTCGACGGGGATTGCGATTCGTGTGATGTTGACACCGAAGTCGGGCGAGTACATCTCTTCAATAGAGGTCTTTTCATAGCCCTCGGTATTGCGGTCGGGGAGCTGTCGGCCCTCGACAGCTTGTCTGGCGACCGCACGCATGGCGTTCAGTGCGCCGGCACTCCCTGCGTTGAGCGCGTCGATATTCGCATCAAACAGGTCAATATATTGGTTAATAGCACCCATGGTGTCAGCCGTCTATTTCTTGTTTAATCCAGTCATAACCTTTTTCTTCCAGCTCGAGAGCCAGCTCGGGGCCGCCGGTGCGCACGATGCGTCCTTTATATAGCACATGCACGAAGTCGGGTTTTATGTAGTCGAGCAGACGCTGGTAGTGGGTGATGACGATTGTGGCGTTGTCGGAGGTCTTGAGCTTGTTGACGCCTCCGGCCACTATGCGCAGGGCGTCGATGTCAAGTCCGCTGTCGGTCTCGTCGAGGATGGATAGGCGCGGCTCGAGCACGGCCATCTGGAAAATCTCGTTGCGTTTCTTCTCGCCCCCTGAGAAGCCCTCGTTGACCGAGCGCGAAGCGAGCTTGTTGTCAAGCTCGACTATGGCGCGTTTCTGGCGCATGAGTTTGAGGAAGTCGCTTGCCGACAATGGCGGCTCGTTGAAGTATTTCCGCTTGGCATTGATGGCGGCGCGCATGAAATTGACCATCGACACGCCGGGAATCTCGACGGGGTACTGGAACGAGAGGAACAGCCCCTCGTGGGAGCGGTCTTCGGGCGACAGAGACAATAGGTCGCATCCGTGCAGAGTGGCCGTTCCCTCAGTGACGGTGAATTTGGGGTCACCAGCCAAAACTCCCGACAGGGTGCTTTTGCCCGAACCGTTGGGTCCCATGATGGCGTGTACCTCGCCGGGTCGAATCACGAGGTTTATTCCTTTCAGTATTTCCTTGCCGTCGATGCCGGCGTGGAGGTTCTTGACCTCAAGCAATTTATTGTCCATATCGTTAATATGCGGTTGTTGCTGTTCAATATTAAGTCGCGGGTGGCTCATCCGACTGAGCCTTCGAGTGTTAGGGATAGCAGGCGTTGGGCCTCGACGGCAAACTCCATGGGGAGTTTGTTCATGACCTCTTTGGCGTATCCGTTGACAATCAGTCCGACGGCTTCCTCGGTGGGGATGCCGCGCTGGTTGCAGTAGAATATCTGGTCTTCGCTGATTTTTGATGTGGTGGCTTCATGCTCCACAATCGCCGTGTCGTTCATCACGTCGATATAAGGGAAAGTGTGGGCGCCGCAGGTAGAGCTTAGCAGGAGTGAGTCGCACTGGGTGTAGTTGCGGCAACCGTCGGCGTTTGGCGCCACTTTGACCAGCCCGCGGTAGGAGTTCTCGCTGTGTCCCGCCGAGATTCCTTTAGAGACGATAGTCGAGCGGGTATTGCGTCCTAAGTGTATCATCTTTGTGCCGGTGTCGGCTTGTTGGCGGTTTTTTGTTACAGCCACGGAGTAGAACTCACCCACCGAGCCTTCGCCGGCGAGAATGCAGCCGGGGTATTTCCAGGTGATGGCTGAGCCTGTTTCGACCTGCGTCCACGACAGTTTGGAATAGTCGCCGCGGCACAGCCCGCGTTTGGTCACGAAATTGTAGACACCTCCGCGCCCCTCAGAGTCGCCTGAATACCAGTTCTGCACAGTCGAATATTTCACTTCGGCGCGGTCTTCGACGATGATTTCCACGATGGCGGCGTGCAACTGGTTTTCGTCGCGCATGGGGGCGGTGCACCCTTCGAGATAGCTGACATATGAGTCGTCGTCGGCAACGATGAGCGTGCGCTCAAATTGTCCCGTGCCCGAGGCGTTGATGCGGAAATATGTCGAGAGTTCCATGGGGCAGCGCACCCCTTTTGGGATGTAGACAAACGAGCCGTCGGAGAACACTGCCGAGTTGAGGGCGGCGAAGAAGTTGTCGCGGTATGACACCACTTTGCCAAGATATTTCTTGACGAGGTCGGGGTAATCTTTTACCGCCTCTGAGAATGAACAAAAGACTATGCCCAGCTCCGCAAGCTTTTCGCGGTGGGTGGTTTTTACCGACACTGAGTCCATCACGGCGTCGACTGCCATTCCCGTCAGCATTTTCTGCTCTTGGAGCGGTATGCCGAGTTTGTCGAAAGTCTTGAGCAGTTCGGGGTCGACTTCATCCATGCTTTTCGGTCCGCCCTCCGCGTTGTTGCGTGGTGCGGCGTAGTAGCTTATGGCTTGGTAGTCAATAGGCGGAATGTCGAGATGCGCCCAGCGGGGCATCTCAAGCGTGAGCCAGTGGCGGTAGGCTTTCAGTCTGAAATCGAGCAGCCACTCGGGCTCCCCTTTTTTCCTTGATATGAGCCTGATGACTTCCTCGTTGAGCCCGCGGGGTATGATGTCGGTGTCTATGTCGGTGACAAAGCCATACTTGTATCCGCCGTTGGTAACGTCGTCAAGTAGCCTGTTGTCGTTATTTCCTTTATCTTCCATGTCGAGTTGTTTTTAGTTAACACCCGTCGGGTGAAAAGAGTTGACGTGCCGTCTGCCCGCCAAGCACGTTCGGGGCGAGGTCTATGATGGCGCGCGCCGCTTTGCCGTCGGAAATTTGGGAATTGGCAGTGATATCGGTCGACGGAGCCAGCACTTGCCAGACGTTGAGGATTATGCTGAATACCAGAAACCAGGCGAAAAGCGAGAATATGGCTCCGGCTATGCGGTCGATGGAGCCGAGAAGGGCTGCGTGAGCCACCGTGTGAAGCAGTTTGGCTATGACCCGTGTGAGGATATAGCCGATAATGAACAGGAGCACGTTGGCGATTACGGAATTGACGTAGCACGCCGAAACCGAGTCGTTACCGAGCAATCCGCCCAGCATCGCGGCTGCATGGTCACCGAACAGATGGCAGGCTACGATTCCGACGAGGATACCCCCGACGGAGCCGAGTTGGGCTATAATGCCTCGTTTCAGTCCGTACAGGATTGATGCGGCAAAAATAATCAGTATGACGATGTCGAAAGTACCCATAGTTAGTAGTGGCGCAAAATTAGCAATTTTTTCGGGGTCAGACAAACGGGGCCTATTCTGAAAAGAACGGCCCCGTCGATTATGGTTGAAACAATCTCTTACTTAATCACGACAACTTCACATTTGGGGGTGTTTGAGTACTGTTGACCCGCTTTTAGTATCGCATAGGCTCTGTAAAGCCCGTCGGCAACTTTTTCACCGTCGGTATCGGTCAATTCCCAAGTGAACGGGAATGGGCAGTTGTCGCGCGAAAAGACTGTGTTGCCGTCGGCGTCTTCGATGACGAGGCGTCCTGTCGGGGTCTCGATGAAATCATGAGATATGTCAAAGGTCGCGTCGGTGCGTGTCGACTGTTTGTCGATTGAGAGCGAAGCCTTGACGGTGCGTGTCACCACAGTGAACGCCAGAGTGCGCTCTGAGTGGTTGCCCATGTTGTCACTGACGCTCAATGTCAGTGTGTGGCGACCGTCGTTGAGGTCTTTAATCGGCATCTCAAGTTTGTAGGAGCCGTCGGGCTGTGCCATTAGGGCGTTTCTGACTGACGGGTATGATTTCTGTCCGTCGAGTTTGAGCGATGTCGCTCCGCCTATAGAGCCGTTGGATGTGTTGACTCCCGAACGGTCGGCCTCGATGGTTGCGAACAGTGTAATCTCGGTGTCGGCTTCATCTCCGTCGGCAAATGCCGGGTCGTTGATATATAGCTCGGTGATGACCGGGGCTTCGGTGTCGGTGATGGCTTTCTCGGGGTCATATTCGCCCACTTTGACATTATAGGTGATTCCTGAAGCGCGGAGATTGCGACTACTGTTAGTGGCGAAATAGGTCACTCTGTTTGTCTGGTCGGGTTGCATGGGCCGTGGCACCGTGAGGGTGGTTGAGAAACGTCCGGCGGTGACGGGTACGCAGACTTCTGTGAGCAACTGTTCGTCGGTGGTGACATTAATTGTCCGTGTCTCAGGCGTGTCGTTGATAACTTCGGTTATCGAGTAGTTCAGGGGGTGTGTGACCAGGCCGTCGTATATTGAAATTGTGACTTCACCGTTGAACGATGTCGCGACTTGTCCGTCGAGCATCACCGCGCCCGAAATGGTGTTGTCGGCGAGCGGTGTGATGCTGGCCGCGGTTGTATCATCGGGAATTACGCCGTTGATGCCGGTCGTAACCACTTCGTAGCTCGGAGGGAACACGGGGATTGCAGGGTCGCCCCCGAGATTGTAGCAAAGTGTGTTTATGCCGGTAGCGGTGTCGGTGGCTTTGGTCAGTGTGATGTTGCGGGCGTTTCGGAATATGTCGCCAACGGTGTCGCCGGGTTTTGCCGAGAAGAAAGCGTTGGCTACTGACGAGCTGAGCAGATAGTTGGAGTCAGCGTAGACCGTGCGGCCGGCACCGACGACTGCGATTGCGCCGCCGTTTTCCTTGTAAAGCAATTGCTCGCTAAACCCGTTGTCGAGATGGTCAAACGAGAATGTGTCGCAAGTTGACAGCATCCAAAACGGTGGGTAGAGGTATTCGGTCTTGCTGATATACATTTGGTTCCAAAGACCTTCCGTTGTCAGTCCGCCGGGTCCGCCGTGGCCGGTATAACATACAAACGACTGTCCTTGCTGCAAGGCGTTGATTATGACTTCGCGCGCTTGTTGCGCCTGAGAATCCTTAAGGGGATAGAGGCCGACGTAAGCTTTGGTCGTTGTAGTGGCGGGAGCGGCAGCCTTGATGGTGTCGGATGTGCAGTCGGACTGCATGACGTATTTGTTCAGGTCGCCGTCATCGGCCATGATTAGCGCGCGGTTACGGTAGGGCTGTGTGTAGGCTGTCGCGAGGTAACGCTCGATTTTGTTGACAGCGGTTTTGGCGTCGGTTGTGCTGGCGGCGGGTATGCGGCCGACAGCGATATCCATCTGCGTCTTAGCGATGTCGTTGATGGTGAAGTAGTCTGACAGCATACCGAAGTATGAGTCGGCGCAGTAGTTTGTGGTGACGCTTGAGGCTTGATAATAGTCTTCGGTCTGATATGTCATCAGTCGTTCGTTGCCTTTGAACTGGACGCGAGCGTTGTCATAGCTTCCTTCGCCGAAAAGCAAAAGATAGCGGAACTTTTTGTTGCGGTCCCAAAGCATCTTGGCGAAGCGACGGTAGGCCATGGCATTTGGTGTGCCTGATGAAAATTCGTTGAATATCTCCTGTTGGTCAACCACCGCCACAGTCAATCCTTGGTACTCGCTGTGGAGGCGTGCGAGCCTTTCGGCTTGTTCGCGGCAAAGAGAGGTGGTGATGATGGCCATGTCGGGGGTGGCCATGCCGTGGAGGTTCTGCGGCGGGACGACACCTATTGTCTCAGGTGTCGGGAATGTTCCGTTAGCGTAGTCGAACGCGATGGCGTGGAGAGCCGGGTAAGACGATGTGTTGTAATTGCGGTTGGGGGTGAACATCAGGCGCGTATCAGAGTCGAGTGTCGTCTTGAATCTGCGCACATAGTATGGGTTGGTGACATCCCATACTTCCGTGGTGATGTTGACGTTATCGATATAAACTCTGCTGTCGCTGCGCAATCCGGGGAAAATCATGCGTCGCTGCGATTCACCCGCGAGGTCGTTGGCTCTTTTGTAGGAGAAGAACACCCAATCGACTGCCGCATACGAAGGCGAACACTGATAGGGTGAGATTGAGAATGTGTATGGGCCGCTGGCTCCTTCGGCGGGAGTGAATTTGAGGTAGCCCGTGCATCTTGAATAATAGATGCTGGACGAAGACTGAGCCGTGCCGGTGCCCAACACTTCCGTCCCTTTTTTCGGAACGATTTCGGGGATGTCTACGGTTAATTGCGGGCGTGGATCGTGTTTGGCCACTGCGACATATGAAAAGTACGCGCTGTTTTCCTCGGCCAGTGGTGACTGGACATCGAAGGTCACCGACCAATTCGGGTTGGCTATGATGTCTTTGCTGAAGTAGAACGCACCCCCGCGTGTGGGGTTTTCCTCATTGATGTCGCGCATCATCGCCACGCTGTGGGTGGTAACGTCGTTGGTGTTTGACGCCAACGGATAGCTCGGGACTGATTTCTGCGGTTGGCTATCGGTAAGGAAGTAATATCCGTAGTTGCTGTATCTGTTGAGGTTGATGCTCTCTATGCGTGTCGAGTTGGTGCCTATGCCGGGGCGTATGTTGCTTTCGCCGTAGAACAGAAGCCTGCCGTAGGTCGAGTTGTAAAGGCTGTAAATCTGCGGCAAATCTTCCGGATGGCAATCGGGCGTTGTGGGGTTGGATAGCGGAACTTTGAATGAGTTGTCAGAGATAACCGCTCCGCCATAGCCGTAAACCGTCACCTTGCTGGGGTCGGAGAACCCCATTTCGCGCAACTGTGTATCGGTAATCTGGTGGATTCCGTTTTCCGACACTCTAATTTTAACCCAATGCCCTTCCTTTAGGACTGATTCCGAGTTGTATTGCGTCGGGCTGAAAGCGTAAGCCCAAAGCCCTGCCGTTATGCAGACGATAAGCGATGATAACGTTTTGTATGGATAGGTCAACTTCATGTTTGTCGGTTTATGGAAATATATGTTTATATGGTTGTTTCTTAAAGATTTTACGGTCTGTCGGATAATGCTGAGAGCTTTATTTTACGTTGAAGTCAAGAGACTTATGATTTTGTAGTGACGCTGATATGTGGTCGCCGATTTTTAACTCGTGTCGGACGGGAAATCGGAGTGGCAGCACTATATCTCCCATCTTGAATGTCATCAGTCGGCTTAGCCTGGCTGTCGCCGCATCGAGTTCAAGCTGTGTCGCGGATAGGTTGATGCCGGTGTCGCCGATTGAAATCGCCAAGGGGCTTTCGCCGTCGTACGGAATCCATTCCCCAACTATAAGACCGCCATCCATCGCGCTGACAATCACCGGGTCGGCTGCCGGTGTCGACGGTCTCGCCACAATCGCTACCGCGTCGTAGTAGCGGTGGGCGAATCGTGAGGCTATCGATTTGCCAAGTCGCGAGACCCGGAACGCCAAGTGGTAGGTTACAGTCCACGGGCCGGGTAGCTCGGGGATGAAGAACGGTTTGCCGCAAAGCAACAGGGCCGAGTCGGGGATAAACTCTACTCTCGTCCCATCGGTCATCGGCTCGTCGGCGGTTCTGTCAATCAGCGTAGCTTTCATCAGTCTTGTGGCGCTATGAGGCCGAGTCGGTTATACATCACAGCCAAGTGTGAGTAGATTGAAGTGTTTTGAATCACGATGTCGGCGGCTACGCGGATGCGGAACGGGGTGAAGTTCCACAATGCTTTGATGCCCGACGCGACGAGCTGGTCGGCTGTCTCTTGCGCCGATTCAATCGGGACCGCCACGACTCCGATTTCTGCCTTGAGGCGCGGGCGGCGTGTCTCAAGCTCTGATATGTCGTATATGGGCACCCCGTTGATTGAGGTTCCGACCACTTCGGGGCTTATATCAAATCCGGCCACTATGTTCAGTCCGTAGTGAGAAAGCCCGGTGTCGCGGATTAATGCGGCTCCAAGGCTGCCCACGCCCACCATCACGGCGTTGTGCTGCTCGCCGAAGCCCAAAAAATATTCCAGCTCGCTTTTGAGCGATGCCACCTCGTAGCCTATGCGAGTCTTCCCCTTTATGTTGAGAAATGACAAATCCTTGGCTATTTGCGACGCGTCGATGCTTAACGCTTTGGCTATTTGGGTCGACGATACATAATCAACGTCCCGTGCGCTCAACAGGTTGACGTATGCCAAATACCATGGGAGCCTTCGCAATGCCGGCTCCGGGAGGAAATCTCTTGGGTTTTGACGTGTCTCAGCCATCGGTAAACAGTTATGGTGTCGGTTTAATCTGCGAAGATAATCATAATAATCAGATTATGCAAAAATTGGTGTCGGTCATTTTCCCGTGACGGCTATGCGTTTTGAGGCGGTCTCATATTGTTCGCCGTCGGTGGTGATTGAAGCCCGGTATAGGTAAATGCCGCGCGTGACACGGTGCCCCCCCTTGTCGCGGAGGTCCCATTTGACGGGGGCGGACTTGAACATATCGCTGCGTCCTGTCGCTGACGATGACCACACTTCGGCTCCGAGCAGGTTGTAGACGCTGATTGTCACCGTAACCGTGGCCTCCGGGCGGTCGTGGGTGATGTAGAAGTTGGCTTCGACCGATGCGGGGTTGGCATCGGAATAGACATCGTAGATTTTCGGAGCCAGTTCGTTGTCGACAGTGAATTCTATCGTGCTTTCGGCGAAGTTGCCGGCAGTGTCCCACACTCTGAGTTTAAGCGTGTGGTATCCGGGTTGAAGGCTCTCCATCTGATAGGCTATGTCGCCTTCTCTCTGCGATTCGCCGCTGACGGTGAAGAAGCTCGACACGTCGGTGAAAGTCGTAGATTCGTCGAGATAAAGGGTCATCTGGTGTCCAACACCGGCGGTCGATATGTTGAGAGCGCGATTATCGGAAATTTTGGCGAGCACCATAGGCGTGGCGTTGACTTTGTCGCCCGAGCGGAACGTCGAGTAGTTCAGGTAGAAACTCTCGATGACCGGGCGCACGGTGTCGGGCACGGCGTTGTCGTCGCTACCGTAGGCGTACACGTTCCGTTCGCATCCGAGTGCCGCCTTCCCGGTGTCGGAGGTCGCGACCATGTTGATGGCTGCGGGGCGGTAGTTGTCCTCTATTTCCGAAGGCATTATGATGTTGAAGCTGAACCGTCCCCCGGTCACCGCGCCGTTGGTGGTGAGGAGTTTGTCGCCTTGCTCGTCGAAGACGATTGAACTTCCGTCTTGCCCGTTTCCGAGAGTGGTCACGCTGCGTTGGGCGTCATAGAGCGACAGAGCCAACGTGCCGTTGAAGTCGGTCAGGACGGCATCGCCTGCGGGGTTGTAAATCGCTCCTTCTACAGTAACTTCTTGCCGGGCCATCAGCGATGGCGGATTTTCGGGGTCAAGTTCCACTCCGTTGATTTTGTGTAGCTTGACTATGTTGGACGGTGCGATGAGTCTCATGGCCGGGTCGCCCATCAGCACATAGCGCAGCTTATTGGTGTTTGCTGACTTATCGCCGAGGCTTGTCTCCCCGTCTTTAGTGACGAGTGGCCGCATATCGTTTTTGGCGTTACGGTATATTTCGCCGAGCGTGGGTAGCTGTCCGTCGGCGTTTCTGCGGAACATATAGCGGCCTATGGCGAGCGACAGTATGCCGTTGTCGGAGATGTAGACCGGGCGAGTTGCGCTGATTGCGGCAATGACACCGCCTGAGTTGTTGTGGAACATCACTTCGGCTCCCGATTCCGACGCGCGGTCCCAGCGGAGGAAGTCGCAGGTAGAGGCGAACAACACCGGGTAGCGACGCAGATAGAGGTTGTCGATGTCGTCCATTGTCAGGAATTTCTCATGAGTCCAGCCGTGGTCGCTGGCGTGGCCGATGTAGTTCCACCACATAGTTCCCTCATTGAGTAGCTTGAACATTTGCTCGCGGGCGTCGGGGTATCCCTCAGCCGTGCGCTGGTATGCGTCGAGATATACTTTGTCGAAAAAGAAGTTGTCGGTTCCTTCGGTGGTTTTTGCCATCCAAGTGAGCATATTTTCCGATTGGGTCATGTGCACTCCGAAGTCTTCATCATCGGCGACCATCATGACATGGTTGCGCCACTCGCCGACGGGCATTGACTCGTTGTAAGCCAACAGTTTGTCAACGAGTTCGCGGGCGTTTTCGGCTGATTTTGCCGGAATGCGCCCCACGGCTATGCAGAGGTAGTCGGAGGATGTTGACGTGCCAGAGCCGTCGCGGAGAAAGGCGAAGATGTCGTCGGTGGTGTATGATGAGTTGTCGTCAGCTCCGGTGTCGGTTTGCCAGGAGGGCATTGTCGGGTAGCTGAGTCCTTTGATTTCCGGAGTGAGGCGCCGGTTGTCGAATACCCCTCGTCCCATGAACAGGGCGTAGCGCAGGGTCTTTTCGGTTGTGTCGCCGCGATCCCAGTACATTTTCAGCAGTTTGCGGAATCCGTTTACGTCAGGCACTCCCGATGAAAATTCGTTGAATACTGATTCCTGGTCAATCACGATAACGTCCATCCCGTCGGCTTGGCGGTGATAGTCGGCTATGCGCTGGGCTTGTGATTCCCAGTTGCTCAGGGTGAAAATCACCATGTCGGGGACTTCGGTTGCGTGAAGGTCTTGGTTGGCCACGTTGCCGACGAGCAGGGGTGATGGGTAGGTTGCCGATTCGTTCCATGCCACATAGCTGCGCGAGCCGGTGTATTGGTTGATGCAGCTGACGGCGTTGCCGTTGGCGGTGGTGGCGAGTTGGCTTATTTCGAGCGGTTTGGTTACATCCCATACATGGGTGTCGGCGGTGGCTCCGTCGAGGGTGAAAGAGGGTGTGCGCAGGGTGAATTCCAGCTTGCCGTCGCGCATTTTCAGCGCGCGGGTGTAATTGACGGCTATGAAATCGAGCCGCGCCGTTATGACCGATGATGACGGCGATGAGTGGGTTAGCCCGAGCGATAGCTTGTTGCCGCTTATGTCGAACTCCTTGCGCAGTGTGACATCGGCGCCGTGAACATAAGACGATGAAATGTCGCATCCTCTGATGTTGTCTTCGTAGGTTTGCGTCAACGGTGTGCCGTTGACGGTGTAAAGCATCTTTGACGGGTTTTTGGTTTTGGAAAAGAAATTGACCTGAGTCCACACCTTGGTTCCCTCGATGCGGTCGGGGAGGTCGAAGTTGAAGGTGTTGGAGGGAGTGTAGCGGAAATCCTCGCCGACGAGGTAGTGTCCTGTGGTGCCGGGCGATATTTCGTCTATTTCGTGGAATGTGCGGTCGGTGAAAGATGTGGCCGGCTCAGTCAATGACACTCCGGTCTCCATGACCGGGATGTCGCTCGGCGTTGCCTCGCGGTCGCTTAGGAAGTAGTAGCCGACGGTGGAAAACGGGTTCTGTGCCGGGATGTAGTGAGAGGTCTGCACAGAGGCCCATTTGACAGGGCCTTGGGCATAGAAAAACAGTCCGCGAGAAGTCTTGACGCTTTGCACTTGCGGCAGGTCGTCGATATAGTTGGGTAGAGTGAGCGCGTCGGGGATGCGTTGGCCGCCGTAGCCGTAGACATTGACTTTTGACGGGTCTGAAAATCCCCACGACCGCAGTTGTGAGTCGGAAATCAGATGTATGCCGGTCTCGGCAACGCTGATTTTAACCCACTTTCCGCTGCTCAATACCGACGATGCGGCATAGGTGTCGACGCTGAAAGCTGAAGCGTCCAAGCGTCCAAGCATCAGGGCCGATAATGCGACGGTGCACAGATATATCTTTTGAATAATGATGTTGCGTTTAAGATTCATTGCATTGTGTGCTAAAAAACGAGATGCGGTTGTGTCAGCGCACATTACCGCTACCACTAACAACGTGAAATGCCGTCTTAATATTGTGTCGTCGGGCGGTGAGAGTCGACCCACAGATTAAATTCGTCGTCGGTCCCGGCAAACGCGTTTAAGTCGACTTTACCGCCAAGTCCGCGCAAGTCGCCTTTGTGGGTGTATTGCCAAAGTTTCCAGTCGGTTTCGACCGGGGGGTCGGAGAAGGAGCATATCCATAGCGGCAGGTCGTCGAAACGCCCCTTGATAAAGCGTGTCCGGCCGTCTTTGTTGGTGTAGAGCATCACCGGGTAGCCGGCTGATTTCAGGTGATTAATCATGGCTGCAAGCTCGGCGGTGATGTCGTCGGTGGGTCTGGCGTAGGGGTTCCCCCATTCTTCGATGTCGATAATCAGCGGGAAGTCAAGCTCGCGCCCTCTGACGGAGTTCAGCATATTTATGGCTTGCATGTGTCCCGGGGTCTCGAATCGGAAGAAGTGGTATGCCCCGATTTTCAGCCCTGACAGACGTGCTTTGCGGTAGTTGGTGTGGAACGACGGGTCTTTGAAAGTTGAGCCTTCGGTGGCTTTTATGAGGACGAATCTGATGCCCTGGCTGCGCAGCGTGTCAAAATCTATCTCGCCGTTATGGGATGAGACATCCACTCCTTTGACCGGGAGGTTCGGGTCGAGAGGCGTAGTGGACGTTTTTGATGCCATCGACAAAATCAGTCCTACGATAGCCACGACGGTAATGACGGTGGCAATCGTGAACTTGACGGCTGTGCGGGTAGATTTCTTCACTTCCTTTTAGGCTTAACCGGGAGTTAGAGCAGTGATAAGTTGAGTGCGTTGACAAACTCTTTTAACGCGGGGGTCTGCAGCATATGTGCCAGCACCTCGCGCTCGTTCCATGTGTGGGGGCTTGGGACGCCATCGTTGACCGATATGCTGAACGTGACGGATGAGTTCGACACTTTGTTGCGGCAAAAGATGGTGATTTCGTGCATGAATTTGTTTAGAAGCTCGGCCTGTATATTGGTTTCGACCATGACGTTGTAGCTGCCCGCGCCTGTCGGTGCCGGCTCGGCGGAGCGCATGGTGTTTATCAGTATTTTTTCGGTTGGATGGTTGTCGGCGAATGAGTGCCAAGCGGCTCTGAGATCATCGTCGGTGAATGGGCTTGACATCACAGCCTCGTGCCGGTCTTTCGTGCCGGTAGCTGATTCGTCGGTTGCGGCTTTCGATGCTTTGAGCGACAGTTTTGGCCCGCGCGACAATGAGGCGTGGCGACGCGGGGACGGGCTTGGCGGGAGGCCGACGGATGCGGGGGCTTTCGCTGCGGTTTCCGCTGCGGCAAGCTCAGTCCGTGTGGCGGAGGGCGCTGGTGCAGGCGTTGTCGCCGTTGGGCTTGTGACGGGGGTTGTCTGAGAAGGTTGGGGTGCGGCGATTGGTTTCAACTGCCCCTCTCCGTCGCCGCTACAGCTGTGGGAGGGGCTGAGTAGTTGGCACAGTTTGATGAGCAGAAGCTCGACAAGGAAGTTTTTGTTTGACGCTGTGCGGTAGTTGAGGTCGGCACTGTTGCACAGGCTCATGGCCGAGTAGAAGAACTGCGGGGTGCATTTCGCGGCTTGTGCGGCGAGAGTGGCTTTTGTCTCGTCGTCATAGTCGAGCAACGCCATAGTCGCCGGGTTGAGCGCGACCATGAGGTCGCGTAGGTATCCGCCGAGTCCGTTGATGAAGAAGTGTGCGTCAAAACCGTTGTCGCGCACCTCTTTGTAGATTAGCAACGCGCCGGGCACGTCGGCGGCGGCGAAGCAGTCGACGAGGCGAGAATAGTAGGCTGAGTCGAGTACGTTGAGGTTGTCGATGGTAGAGCGGTAGGTGATGTCGCCTCTTGACGACGCTGCCACTTGGTCGAAAATCGACAGAGCGTCGCGCATGGCACCGTCGGCTTTTGAAGCTATTACTCTCAGAGCCTGCCGTTCGGCGGTGTATCCCTCTTGCTGTGCGACATATTCGAGATGGTCCACCATGTCGGCGATTGTGATGCGGTTGAAGTCGTAGATTTGACAGCGCGACATGATGGTGGGAATGATTTTGTGCTTCTCGGTGGTGGCGAGGATGAATACGGCGTATGCCGGCGGTTCCTCAAGTGTCTTTAGAAAGGCGTTGAACGCTTGTGTGCTGAGCATGTGCACCTCGTCGATGATGAACACGCGGTAGCGTCCGGTCGACGGAGGCACGAGCACTTGCTCGATGAGTGCGCGCATATCGTCGACACCGTTGTTGGATGCGGCGTCAAGCTCGATGATGTTTAGCGAGCGTCCCTCGTTGAACGCCTTGCATGATTCGCATTCGTTGCAGGGGTCGCCGTCGGGCGTTGGGTGCTCACAGTTGATGGTTTTGGCGAATATGCGGGCGCAGGAAGTCTTACCGACCCCGCGAGAGCCGCAAAAAAGATAAGCGTGGGCCAGACGGTCGGTCGCGATGGCGTTTTTTAACGTCGCCGTGAGAGCCTTCTGGCCTACAACTGAGTTGAATGTCGACGGGCGGTATTTGCGCGCCGAGACTATGTAGTTGGAACTCATCGGGTTGTCACTTTTCCCACAAAGATAGCAAAATCTCGTGAAATAGGCAACCGATGACGCTGAATTATCGGTTTATCAGCGGTGTGAGTATGGGTATTAGCTTATCGGCGTAGTGTCGGAAACCGAGGTCGGTCAGGTGTATGCCGTCGACGGTGCCGTCATCTTCCACTCCGTCGAGCCCCTCTGACGTGACATAGTAGAGGTTCACGGGGTTCTCGGCTTTCAGTCGTTCGTAGTTGCGGCGGAAAGCGGCGTTTTTGCGGGGCAGATAGTCGCCCATCTCGGCGTCGTAGCGCGCATAGGGATATATGGGGCCTTCGACCATCACGATAGGCACGTCGGGACGCGCTTTGCGCAGTATGTTGATGAAGTCGTAGGTGAGTGTGTCGCACATCATCTCGGTGCAGTTGGGCACGGGGTCGATGAGGAACAGGTCGGCGTCGGCGATGCCGGCCATAGCTCTCGCCATGCATCCGTCCATTTTGCCTTCGCCGCTGATGCCGATGTTGACCACTTCGCAGTTGAGCTCTCGGCTAATGATGTTTGTGGCCGCCATGCCGGAGCGCGAGGCGCACCCGCCTTGCAAGATGCTCGTGCCGTAGGCTACTATCTTCTTTTTGTCGCTGATGAGGCTTGGGTTGCCCGGGGTGATTACGGCCCCGCTGTCGACAGCTACCCAAAGGTCGTCAACGCCGTCGTAGAGGGGGAAGTAAATCATAAACTCTTTCATCGAGTTGTCGAGGTGCTCCACGTAGACTTTCTCACACATTTTCAGTGAGTCGGCCTTGGGGCGGTTGGTGTTGACGTGACGCCACGCCGAGTCGCCCTCGTGGATGTAGAGGTCAGTGCCTTTTAGGCCTGTATCGGCCATGTGCAACATATGGGTGTTCCAGTGCAGTTTGTATTTTACGCCGACGCGTGAGGAGTTGGTCGCGAAGCGCACCGCGATACCCGCGCTGCACTGCGCGCGTTCCCAGAGGTCTTTGCGGACGCTGTCGCGCAGGTAGGCCGGGATGCGGGTGTATTTGCGGAGGGTGTTGTCCCACCCCTTGTTGATGACGCGCAGCTCTTGTGCGTCGATATATTTCAACGGAGTGGCGGCGATTGATGCTGTAGCGCAGAGGAGTGTGGCGGCTATAGCTGTCAAGATGGATTTGTTGAGTCTCATGGGCTTGTCGTTTTGAGGTTAGTAACTTGAACGATGCAAATGTAGCAAAAAGTTCAGAGATAAAGAGACATGAGTTGATAATGCAATCGGGAAAGGTGTAAATTCCCAGAATCCACAGGAAATGCAGATATTTTACATAAATGTGAAATAAATGTTGTGTCTTTGCGTTGTAATTAAAACGGATTATAGTTATGAGCGAAGTAGAATTAGTTTTAGTTAACGATACCGACAAGTGTACTTTTACACTATACAGTTCTCGGAAGAATCCGAGACTGAATACGAGCGCTTTTATTCCAAATTCATTGAAGATGCTCAAATGAACCAAGACTTGTTGCGCATTGTGCAGCTTATAGATAAGATTGCAGATGAAGGAGCGTTGGAGCGTTTCTTCCGTCCTGAGGGCAAAATGCGAGATTCTGTGGTGGCTCTTCCTGTGCTTCGCTCAAAACTCAGACTATACTGCCTGCGTCTTTCCGACCAGATTCTTGTCCTCGGCAATGGCGGCGTCAAAAACTCGCGGACATATGAGGAAGATGATTCGTTGCGTGGGTATGTCCTGACCTTACAGAAATTTGAAGAGCTGTTGAAAGAGGGGCAACGCGACGGCACCGTAATAGTAACATCCAAGACAATTGAAACCGAAAAAACATTTAAGCTATGAAAGATATTAGAAACAGATACCAGGAAATGGTTGGTCAGGTACCGCCTGAAATAAAGGAAGAGATTAGCCTGTCTTTCGCTATATCCAATAAAATCGACGCACTTATGCAGGAGCGCGGACTTTCAAAGAAGCAGTTTGCCGACCAGATAGGTAAACGCCCGAGCGAGATAACCCGCTGGTTGAGCGGACAGCATAATTTCACTGTTTCGACGCTTGCCATGCTGTCGGCATTTTTCGGCAAATCCATAATCTCCGTCTGAATCATGGCTAACGAATCCTTGTCGGCGGCATGGAGCAAAGGGGGCGCAACGGACATCTCAAATTGTCAAATGCTTTGTAAACACCATAACCGCGCAAAAGGTAACCGTTGAAATAAGACTGCGCATATCTTGTGAACCGTAAAATCACAAAGTATGCACACCAAATCGACTTTCCGCGAAATAGCGGAACTCTGGAAAGAAAACAGGCGCAAAGTAGTTAAACACTCGACATACTGCGCCTATGCTCTCATTCTAAAGACACACCTTATGCCCGTTTTCGCCGATTCTGTTTCAATATCAGAGGCAGAAGTGCAGCAATTTGCATTCGGCAAGATAGAGGCGGGACTGAGTAAGAAAACGGTACATGACATTATCGCCGTGCTTAAGTCCGTCGGGCGTTTCGGGGCAAAGAGAGGAATGTTTGAGATACCGTCGTGGGACATCGAATATCCCTCGGATACGGCCGCGCGCGTTTTGCCCGTGTTGTCATTACCCGACCACAAAAAACTGCTGAATGCGATAGCAACCGCCCCGACCCCCCAGAATATAGGGATAATGATTGCTCTATGTTGCGGTTTGCGCATAGGCGAAGTGTGCGCTCTTCAATGGAAGGATGTGGATATGGTGCGCCGGATAATTACTGTAGCGAGCACTAAGGGACGAATCTACAATTGCGACTTGATGGCAACAGAGCAATATGTCTCCACGCCAAAGACCAAGAACTCAAATCGAGAAATCCCCATATCTCCGCTTCTCTTCAGGGCCTTGATTGATGTGAAAAGACAGCAGAGAGCAGAAAAGTATGTAGTAGGCGAAGGTGAAAAAGGGAAAGAGCCTCGCACATACCGAGAGACTTTCAGCCGGATTCTTATACGACTTGGAATCCCGCCAATCGTGTTTCACGGATTGCGCCACACATTCGCAACACGTTGCATCGAATGCGGATGCGACTATAAGACCGTAAGTGTAATACTCGGGCACTCGAATGTCGCGACAACACTCAATCTGTATGTACATCCGAATCTTGACCAGAAAAAACGCTGCATCTCCCGCATGAACAAATTTCTTCGGCTCGAATCGGAATAGCAACATAGGGATTTATGGGAATCGGAGCTATTAATAAGTTTGTTTATTTGGGAAAATTTAGATAACTTTGCAAAGTTTCCGCCTGCGCCGAAGTGATGAAAATCACTGTGGGTGGGAATGCCACATAATGGAAAGGCGTCATTGATGCTTTGTCATAGCTGTCTGAAACCTGAGAAATTTCAAATTGTTGGTTATGTACAATGTCTGATGTGAACGCTACGGGTATGTTAACTCTCGCCCGGAGTGTGCAGAGGGAGTTGTGTAGCTCTCTGCGCACTTTAGGGGCGTATTAGACATATTGGCGTGGGCGTTCTCTTCACAAGTTCACCAACAAGGGTTTTCTCAGGACCTCAGAAGCGGACGAGTGTAGATGGGGAGCCCGCGTTTTTTTGTTGAGTGACTTTT
>CAZECG010000009.1:0-94302 GCA_964510535.1 uncultured Muribaculaceae bacterium | reverse complement strand
GTTTATGGATGTTGAGGGGCCGACCTTGGATTTGGCTTTGACTTATGTTTCCATCGCCGTGTGGGGTGCGCCGGCAGTGCTCGGTCTTTACTCGCTGTCGGGATGGTTTCTCGGTATGCAGAACTCGCGCTTGCCGATGTGGATTTCAATAATTGTCAACGTGACAAACATCGTGGTGAGCGTAGCACTTGTCTACGGTCTGGGTTGGGGGGTGTCGGGAGTGGCCGTCGGCACAATGGCGGCGCAGTGGTGCGGTTTTTTGCTCGGCTGTCTGTTGCTATGGCTCCGTTACCACCCATCGTTTCCTGGATGGTGCGCAATTGCGCGATGGAGCGGGTTGCGTCGGTTTTTCGCTATAAACCTCGATATATTCCTACGAACATTTTGTTTAGTGGCAGTCACTTTGTGGTTTACGCGCGCCGGTGCGTCGCAGGGTGAGCTGGTGCTTGCCGTCAATGCGCTGCTGATGCAGTTTTTCATGTTGTTTTCGTACTTGATGGATGGTTTTGCTTTTGCCGGGGAGGCTTTGGCGGGACGTTTTGTCGGGGCATCTGACGGAGTGAGCCTGAAGCGTTGCGTTAAAAATTTGATGTTGTGTGGCGCGATTTTGGCGGGGCTGTTTTCGACGTTTTATTTTGTAGGAGGGGAGTGGCTGCTCGGGTTGCTTAGTTCTCAAAAGGATGTCGTTTCGGCTTCGGATGAGTATCTACCGTGGGTCGTTGTGGTTCCGTTGGCGGGTTTTGCGGCTTTCACATGGGACGGTGTGTTTATCGGTGCGACACGCACACGGGAGATGCTGTTGTCGATGATTGCGGCGGCAGGTGCTTTTTTCGCTGTCTACGTCACGCTTTTCCCGCATTGGGGTAATCACGCTCTGTGGTTGGCGTTTGTGGTGTATCTGCTTTCGCGCGGAGTGGTGCAGACATTCTTTGCACGGCGATTATTGCTGTTGTAAAAATCTGATATATAGAAAGATGTCCCGATGCGTGATGTCGATGTTGCATAATTGGGGCAAATCCTCTAACTTTGCAAGGAATAATAAGATAAAAGCCTCGTATGTTATGTAGAATCAAGGCTGTAATCGCAGCCGTCGCGATAATAGCGTCGTTGCAGTGTTTCGCTGTGACAACGGCAACTTATACGGTTAAAAAGGGTGAAACTATCTATGGAATCAGCAAATCACACGGTATCACAATTGAAGAATTGCTCGAATATAATCCATCGGCTCGCGACGGGTTGAGGACAGGTGATGTGCTCGTGCTTCCCATCAGAGAGGACTCCGCTACTGGTGACGCTGCCGAGGAGATGACAAAAAAGGAGCTTGCCGCAGCGAAAAAGAAGACCTACCACACGATAACAAAGGGTCAGACGCTCTATTCGATAGCGAAATCATATGGGATGACTCTCGATGAGTTATTGAGGCTCAATCCGGGGATTGACAGTGCGGACTACAAAGCGGGCATGGTGTTGAGGTTGACCGCCCGCACGGCTATTCCTGCCGAACAGTCAGCAACGAAGACCCGGGGTCTTGACGAACCCGGCAAAGCATCGGTCGACAAGCCCATGACTGATAAAAAGGATAAGAAGAGTCAAAAGGAGAAAACGGATGGAGAATCAATGTCCGAAACTGAAACGGTGCGTGAAGTTGTCAAGGAGGCCTCGGTTGTCAAAGATGAAAGGCCGATTAGTATAGCTTTGATATTGCCGTTTATGCTCGGTGAGAATCATGTCTCGAAGCAGGCTCAACTATATACTGAATTTTATAAGGGGTTTATGCTTGCAGCCGACACGTTGTCGCACCGCGGCGCGCCTGTCAAAATCTATGCTTTTGACTCGGCAGGAAATGCGGATAGCGTCAAGGCAATAATGGAAAACCCATTGGTCGCGCGTTCGTCGATAATCATCGCTCCCGAAGACCCGGAGCAGTTGAAATACATAGCATCGAAAGCTAAGGATAACGGGACATATGTCTATAATACTTTCGTGGTAAAGGATGAGTCGTATATAGATAATCCGTATATGATTCAGGCAAATGTGCCTCATGATGCCATGTATTTTCTTGCAATTGATAATTTCATAAAGCGGTTTGATGGCTTTACGCCTGTCTTCATCTCACACGAGACGGGAAAGAACGAAAAGAGCGATTTCACACAGGCTTTGAAAGCCGCCCTTGAGGAAAAGGGAGTCGAATATAAGGAGATACAGTATCCTAATTATCTGAGCGCATCGGATTTAAAAACGTTGTCGGCGGAAACGAAATATGTGTTTGTACCGGCATCAGGTTCCCGTACGGATTTCAATAAATTCGCGTCGGCTTTAAAAGCATTTAAAAACGAGGGGGCTGATCCGGAGCGTGTCAGAGTGTTCGGCTACCCGGAGTGGGTGACGTTCCGCGGCGATGCATTTGATAGCCTTTGTGATTTAAACTCGGCGATTTACAGCCGTTTCTATAATGACCAGTCGGCATATCCGTCGCGAAACTTAAACAGTTTGTTCCGCAGGTGGTTTGGCGGCGAGATGCTTGATGCCGTGCCGTCGCAGGGTGTTCTCGGTTTTGACACCGGCTATTTTTTAATAAAAGCGTTGCGTGATAATGAAGGCGACCTTTCGCGCCGAATCTCGCCGTATGAAGGAATCCAGTCGGCATTTGATTTCATGGCCGCTGAGGGTGACGAAGCGGGATTGGTCAACGATGCTCTCTATTTCATCTATTTCCGTCCAGGCGGGTTTGTCGAAAAGGTTAAGCTATGAGGTGTGTCAGATTGATTTTGATGCTGTCGGCGGTCGTTGTGTCGTATCTGGCCGCTCCGGCAGAAACACATTACAAGCCGCACATCAGTGTCGGTGCGAAGGGTGGCGTTACTTACTCGAAAATGTCGTTTTATCCAAGCGTGAAGCAGTCGATGCTTCCGGGTATGATAATGGGTGTGACGTTCAGCTATGCCGAGGAGAAAATTTTCGGTCTGACCGCCGAACTGTGCGTGGAGCAGCGCGGGTGGAAGGAGAATTTTGAGGAGGCAAACGCACAGTTTGAATATTCACGCCGCCTCACTTACATTCAGTTGCCGTTGCTGACCCACATATCGTTCGGGTCGTCGAAGTTCAAGGGTTATGTCAATCTCGGACCTGAGGTTGCGTATATGATTGGCAATTCAATATCGGCTAATTTCGATTACCGTAATTATCAGTCGGTGGCGGGTTTCCCTGTGCAGAACAGGATGAACGACCAAATGGGGATGGATATAAAAAATAAATTTGACTATGGAATCTCGGGGGGGCTCGGAATGGAGTATTTTGTAAACCGCCGTCATTCGGTGGCTATTGAAGGCCGATTCTACTACGGACTCGGAAATATTTACCCCGATAAGAAAAAAGACACATTCAGCGCGTCGCGCGGTATGTCGATACAGGTCACACTCGGTTATAACCTGAGATTGAAGTAGAGGGTTATAGACGCCCGAGGGGGTGAAATATGCGAAAAATTAGGTCGTGAAGAAGGTCGAAGGTGTCTTGGCGCGAGTCGATGCCTTTAGACTGAGCGTCGAATCGCCTGATGGCTGAGATTATTTCGATTGTGTGCCATGCGTTGTACCAGCGCAGCCCGGCGCGAATGTCAATGAGTTGGAACGGCGAGCGGAAGCCCAAAGCAGCGCATAGTGCGGAGTCGCTTTTGTCGGGGGTGTAAAGGCTCACAAGTAGATTAGAGAAGTAGTTGAACAGCATTGTCCCGGTGACAATCGTCGGGTTGTTTTTGGGGTTGTTGCGAAAGTAGTTTATAATCTGAAACGCTTTAGTCTCATTGTGTTGGCTGATTGCGGCTATCAGCTCGAAGTTGTTGTAGTCTTTGCTGACACCGATGTTTCGCTCAATGCTCTCCGGGGTAATCATGGCTCCCTGTCCGAGAGTGACGGTCAGTTTGTTGATTTCGTTGTAGATGCGCGACAAGTCGCTCCCGACGTAGTCGCGGAGCATGGCAAGCGCTTTAGGTTCGATGGTCAGTCCTTTTTCTTTGATGAATTCAGATATAGCCGGCCCGATTGTGCGATCGTTAAGCTTTTTAGACTCGAATATCAGTCCGCCACAGCCCCTGATGGCGGCAAACAGCTCTTTGCCTTTGGCTTGAGCCCCTCGGCAGCATATGACAAATACCGTTGTAGTCGCCGGGTTGGCTGCGTAGGGTTGCAGCGCGTTCAGATAGTTGGCTCCCGCGGCTTGGGCCTCTTTCAGTATGACAACCTGTCTGTCGGCCATCATAGGGTAGCGTCGGCAAGTGTCGATGACTTGAGCCGGCGATAGCTCCGGGGCGTAAAGGGTGTAGAGGTTGAAGTCTCGGTCGCTTTCGGGGATTATCGCCTCAAACATTTTGACAAGGCGGTCGATATAGTACCCCTCCTCGCCGTGGAGGAGATAGATGGGAGCGTATTCCCCTTTGTTGAGCTGGTTGCAGAGGGCTGAGAATGTCAGTTGGGCTTCGGCCATCGGTAAAAAGGCGGTTGTTTGCGGTTGTGGTAATATTTTGTAAATTTACAGACAAATTTTCATAGAACCATAAATTAGCGATTAAAAAATTGATAGCACTATCATTACCGCCGATAGCGGCGAAGTTGCATGAAGATTCCACAGGAACGAAAATCTATGACCGCCTTCGTCGTCGCTATGTCGCTTTGACCCCCGAGGAGTGGGTCAGGCAGCATTTTGTGGCGTTTCTGATAACTGAGAAGCGTTATCCGGCTTCGCTGATGGCTAATGAGGTGGGTTTGTCGCTAAACGGCGCGACGCGCCGATGTGACACGGTTGTTTTCGACCGTGGCGGCCGGCCGGCTGTCATAGTCGAGTATAAAGCTCCGACTGTTTCGATAACGCAGAAGGTTTTTGACCAGATAGTGCGCTATAATATGGTGTTAAGGGCGGGGGTGCTTATAGTGTCGAACGGGTTGTCGCATTATTGCTGTCGGGTGGATTACAAAAACCGCCAGGTGGTGTTCCTGGCGGATATTCCTGACTTTGAAGCCTTGCAGATGGTTATAGGTCGTGAAACGTAGTCGGGTGGTTGTTATCGTTTCAGGTAGTATGTGAGCCTGATGCTCCAGTTGCGGTTTTGTGCGCTGAAGTCGTCGAGCAGCTTGGTCTTTAGGGCGTAGGTGACACCCCAGTTGCGGACTGCCGCTATCTGCCAGTTTTTGAAGATTTCGAAGCCGAAGCCGACCTCCAGCCCGATATCGGCCGCCGCGTAGCTGAGGGCGGGGATGTGGCTATGCCCGACAAGGAATGAAACAGATGGACCTCCGAACACGAATGGGGCGATGTAGTCTTCAAGCCCGCTCATGCGTGTCCACTTGAAACGGAGGTTTAGCGGAATCTGAATGTAGTGGAGATAAGCCCGCTCGTTTCCGTAACCTTCGCTTGCCCAAATTTTTTTCTCACCGAGGTGCAAGTTGGCGCCTCGCATTGAGTAAAGCAATCCTGAGCCGATGCCGAATCCGATGCCTGGAAACATGGTCTCTGTCGTCACACCGGCTTCAAAACCTGTGGTCTGTCCGACGGTGATGAGGTCTTGCTTGAATTTGAGGGTGCTGAAATCTGTGCCGATAGTGGCTCCGTAGCGGAATTGCGCGGCTGCGTTTATGCCGCAGGTGATGGTTACTATGGCGGCGATGGCTATCTTAAGGTAGATTCTCATTATGAGCTGATTAAATTTCAAGACTTTAAATTCAGAACTGACGTAAACCGGAAATTGAGTTTAAAACAGTTTCTTGTGAGTTTTTATGCTCGGTGAACAAATGCGGGGGCAAAGATACGAAAAAAATGAGATTTGTCAGTATCGTGCGGTCCCCCTATTTCAAGGCGGCGGCAACGGCGGCTTTCAGTTCCTCGTCTTGCTTGTCGCGGCTTATGATGGTGCCGTCGGGGGAGAATAGGATGATGCATGGTATGCCGGAAATGCCGTAAAGGTCAGTAGGCACCGACTGAGCGTTGAGAATCTGCGGCCATGGCAGGTCGTGCTTTTTTATGGCGGCCAAGGTGTTGTCGGGCTCGTCCCAGACGGCAACGCCGAGGACTTCGAGACCTTTTGGCCCGTATTCTTTGAGAATGTCTTTAATAACTGCCGTCTCACGGATGCAGGGGCCACACCAACTTGCCCAAAAATCGACGAGCACATATTTGCCTTTCCCGACATAGTCGCTCAGCCGTTGTGACGAGCCGTCGGGGGCTGTTATTTCAAAATCGACAAATTTTTTGCCTTCGGATGTTTTTTCTTTGTTGCGGCCAGCTTCGATTAGTTTCTCCACGCGTACATATTTTCCGAGCGAGGGGTTGGCTGCGATGGCTTGTTCGAGTTCGGGTAAAGTCATCTCGTATCCTTTTTGCAGGAAGATGTAGTAGCCTATGGGGTTGTCGATGTTTTGGGCCATCATCGAGTCGAACAGCTCGTTGTATCGGTTGAGAATCTCTTTACGCTCGGCAGTAGAAGCAGAGTCGTCGGGCAGGGCGCGGTATCGGCTGACGAGTGCGGACGCTTCTTTGTCGAGCTTGTCCATTTTCTCGTTTAGAGGTGTCCCGGAGGCGAGCTTGTTTGCGAGTTTTATGTTGCCGGGTTCAAGGATGAAAGTCCCGTAGCGGTCTCCACCGACAATCAGGCGCGCGAGAGTCGGGGCGCTGATGTTTCCGTCGAAGTGCGCCGCGCCGTTGTCGACGATGACGCTGTCGATTTTTTCGCTGTTGTCAAAGTTGATGATGTAGGCCGTGGCACCGTCTTCGTCGGGCGATAGGGTGGCTTGCACAGAGTATTTTCCGACAGGGGTCTGAGCCGAGCATGATGCGAAAGAGATGGCTGTTACAGCTGATATGAGTAAAATCTTGCGTTTCATTCTGAAATTTAGTTAAAAAAATTAGGATTGATATAAGACTGTTTGTGTCAGTGTGACAGGATGACAAAGGTAGGTTAAAATAACGATATTAGCAATGACAGGAGAAAAAAGTGGGGCGTGAGTGGGGGTGATATTGAGATTTTTTAGTAATTTTGTCAACGAGTGTAATAACATAACTATCATTTTTCTAATGACCAATTCACTGAATAACCTATTACTCAATACCATAAAAGAGCATTGGGAGGATTTGGCCCTCACCGATTTCAATGGAGTATCGTTTCAATATCGCGATGTGGCAAGAAAAACAGCCAAACTTCACATATTATTTAAAAGTATTGGCTTGCAGCCTGGCGACCGCGTGGCGCTGTGCGGGAAAAACTCGTCGCAGTGGGCTGTGGCTTTTATTGCGTCGGTCACTTACGGAGCGGTAGTTGTCCCGATTCTGCATGAATTTAAGGCTGACAATATACACCATCTCGTGAACCACAGTGAGGCAAAGCTGTTTTTTGCCGATGCCGGGACATGGGAGAATCTTGACCCGGCTCTGATACCCGGAGTCGAGGGTGCGTTGCTCATGAGCGATTATTCGCTCTTGTTGTCGAGAAGCGAGCGTCTGACCTCGGCCCGCGCCCACCTCAATGAGCTTTTCGGTCGCGAATACCCTGAGCGTTTCACACCCGATGATTTGAAGTTTCATGAAGATAAGCCGGAAGAGCTTGCGTTGATAAACTATACCTCGGGGTCTACGGGATTCTCGAAGGGGGTGATGTTGCCCTACCGCGCGATGTGGTCCAACGCTCGCTACTGTCTCGATAACCTTGAGTTTTTGAAGGCGGGAGACGGATTGGTGTCGATGCTACCGATGGCGCATATGTACGGCTTGATGATAGAACTGATATTCCCGTTTATCAGGGGCTGTCACATATATTTCTTGACGCGTGTACCGTCGCCTAAGGTGATTATCGATGCGTTTGCGATGGTGAAGCCTAAGTTGGTGATTACCGTGCCGCTGATTATCGAGAAAATCATAAAGACAAAAGTGTTCCCGCTTCTTGACAAGCCGTTGATGAAAATACTGCTCCATGTGCCGTTTGTGGATGAACGGCTCTTGGGCCGCATCAAGGAGCGTTTGAATGAGACGTTCGGTGGAAATCTTGAAGAGATTATAGTGGGGGGAGCGGCCCTGAACAAAGAGGTCGAGGCTTTCTTGCATCGCATAGGCTTCCACTATACGTCGGGCTATGGAATGACGGAGTGCGCTCCGTTGATTTCATACGCTCCGTGGAACAAACACCGCCAGACATCGTGCGGGGTGGCTGTTGACCGTATGGAAATCAAGGTTGACTCTCCTGATCCGTACAACATCCCCGGTGTGCTTTGGGTCAAGGGGATGAACGTGATGCAGGGGTATTATAAGAACCCTGAGGCCACCGAAGAGGTGATGCATGACGGTTGGATGAGTACCGGCGATATTTGCACCATAGATGAGGACAATTATATCTATATTCGCGGTCGTGACAAGAATATGATACTCGGGCCGTCGGGTCAGAACATCTATCCCGAGGAGATAGAGCAGAAGCTTAACAATATGCCTTATGTCTGCGAGTCGGTGGTGGTTGATGATGACAATTCGCTTATAGCGTTGGTGTATCCTGACTTTGACAATGCGGATAAACAGGGTGTCACCGATTTGCAGGCTTTGATGGAGGAGAACATAGCGCAGCTCAACAAGGAGCTTCCGGCTTATAGCCAGATACGCCGTGTTAAAATCTACCATGAGGAGTTTGAAAAGACTCCCAAGCGTTCCATCAAGCGTTATCTTTACAAGTTAGGATGACGGCTGTGTCAAAATTGAACTGCACCCCAAAAGTTTTTGTCTAACTTTTGGGGTGCAGTTCATAAGTCGCAATGATTTCTATTTTCGTCAGCGTATATTTGAGCGCTGCCGTAGCAAAAAGGAGTTTAGTCCGTTTCTGGTATATCGCCAACGGACTAAACTAAACCTATTATGCTCGAAGCCCCTCGCGCTTGATTTTAGGAACGAGATATGCAAAGCCATAAATCATCATCGAGGCTTGTGCCAAGATGCCGAATACGATGCTTGCGATATTTACACCTGTCGAAACAAGTCCGTTAGAGAGGAAGTACCACACCATGTAGATTCCGAATGGAATATTCACAAAGACACTCGCCACCAATCCGGGGTTATATTTGAACCCAAAGATAAAGAACATTACCACATGCGCAAAAGCGTTGAGTGCCGAGAAATAAGCTGTCCACAAACCCCACTCGATGCCGTAGAAATGTGATACGACACCCGACAAAGGCAACAGAATATATACCAGCGGAATGTTAATCCAGAATGAGCCAGCCTTTGTCAGCGGATAGTCGCCCAGCTTTGATCCGAGAGGCTTGCGGTTGAAGAAGTCGAGGAACCCGCCCGGGCATACATATTCCTCGAACTCGTGAAACCAATAGATAGGCACTTGCATCCATATAAGAAACAGTGCGTAGTTCTGTCCCTTGACATAAAGCCAAATCAATATAAACGAATAAAGCGCTAAGAAAGGCGTTGCCTTCATCCAGTTGTCATACAACCACTGCATTGTCTTTTTCATACTATTTGTATTTAGAGTTTTTTGCCATTTACAGAAATTATTACACTTTGCTTGACCACCACAAGGTCGTACTCCTCGGCGTAGCCACGCACCTGGCCTTGTATCACTACGTTATCGCGTTTGCTGACCTTACGCAGTTTGAGATAGTCGAGGAATGGGAGTACACAAAGAGCCTTACAACTCTCGCCCTCTTTGCTTGCCACCTCTACCGAGGGTAGTCCATAGACATCGGGGCCGACATTGACCGCCACACCACTGATTAGCATTGTCTTCATACCATATTTCTTGGCGGCCTGCTCGGCATCGCTACGGAATGCGTCGTACAATGCTACTGCTGTAATTTCGTTCATCTTTTTGTCTTTGTTTTTGTTTTGTGCCACTAAGCTGACAGGCAATATGATTGCTGCCGCAATCAGTGCATATAAAAATCGTTTCATCATTTTTACTCCTCACATTTTCTACCGCGCAGGGCCTTCATTCGCTCTTTGCGCTCCAAAATCTTGGCTATCTCGGCTTCAATATCGACTTCGGGATAGTGCAAACCTGATTTGAGCGCCTGAATCATCTGCTCGGTACGGTTTCGGATTTTATACTCTTTGCCATCTTTGATAAAAATGTTTCCCGTCTGCCCGAAGATTAGGCGCACATCGTTTGACCGACACTGCTCGTTAAGCGATTTCACCCACTCGTAGTGCAGAGGCCGTGAACCGAGGTAATTTTCGCCACCGGCCAAGACGGTTTCAATCTCGCCTGTAACCAAATATTTCGACAAATCGACCTCGCCGATAAAGGGTTTCACGCTGATCCATTTATGCTTTGATGGCACTTTTAACAGATATGGCAGACGCTCATCCACTCTGCGTTGATTTTCAGCCGATACGGCAAACTGCACATGATTCCATCCATTGCCCCAATCGCGAGGCAGATGGTCGATAATACGCTCGGCGCGCTTTGTGAGAAGAGAGAATGTAACATCGGGGCGTTGGCGGATATAGTTCCACGCCTCGTCGCGCCATGCGTCAGCCTCCTCCAAGAAGAAGTCGCTGGTCATACAGACACGCACAAACGAGCCGCTTGGCAATTTATATTTGCCCGTTTTGTCACGCTTTATCGGGAAATCAATATTTGACTTGTTGAGCGAAATATGGCTTGTATCACGTCCGTAACGCTTATCGAGAAAGAAAGCATAGCAGTTCTGACACCCTTCGCTGCACTTATGGCAACCGTGCCAAGGATTCCAAGTAAGGTCGTTGATATCCATAGTCCTCTAAATTTACATTACAAAATTACGCTGTTTATAAAATTTCTAAAAGGTTTATATCGTCAAAATATTGAGCAATATCCACGATTGCCACTAATTATATTTAATTTTTCGGTCCAAATTTCAATCTGTGATTATCTTTGTGCTATTAAAAAGTGACTAACGGATTATATGGCAGATAATAATGGGATTATAACACAACACAACCCCCTGCTTTTAGACTATTGGAACAAGGGAGGTTTTGCCCTCTGCACCGAGGGTTACGCCGATGTTGTAATAAATGAGCAAAATTTTAGATTGACACGAGGAAGTGTTTTTATCGTTACCCCGCTTGTTCAGATATATAGCATTGCACCATCTGCCGATTTTCGAGCCATTTCGTTTGTCAACGATTTAAAAGTGTTTTATCCGATTTTTAAACTCATTGCTGACACTGGCATCCCGTTGAAGGTCAAGGAGTATCCCTGCTGGCAACTATCAGAAGAGGAGATTTCCTATATCGTTTACCAAGACAACCGCATCAGCCAAAAGCAACAACGACTTGCCGAAGATATACTCACCGATGAGCGCACCTTGCTTTTGCATCAAATCCATCTAATTCGCCATGAGGCGATGTTGGAGGTGGTGGGCTACCATATCCGCGATTATCCGGCACAGGTTGACAACTTCAATAAGCAGGAGATTATTGCCTACCGCTTTTTTCTCGCACTGCATGAGAACTATAGCCGTGAGCGCAGTGTGTCGTGGTATGCGTCAGAGGCAAAACTCTCATCCGGGCACTTCACTACACTTATCAAGGCCGCTACGGGAAGAACTCCTTCGGAGTGGATTGCGACAGTAACGACAACATACGCCAAACTATTACTCGAGCAGCGAGATAAGAGCATAAAGCAGATTGCCGTCGAGTTGAACTTCCCCGAACAATTCACCTTCCGTAAATATTTCAAACAGTATGTCGGTATCTCGCCAAAAGAGTACCGCAATAGTGTTATAAAATAAGACGATATGAAAGTTATGTTTCTTGTGCTGCCGTTGATATATATGTGCGCTAACGGGTATCTATACTCAAGAGTGTTACACGACTTCGCATGGTTGCCTTTGTGGATAAAGGTGTTTATTTCGTTGTTTTTTTGGATAGCGGCATTTTCACTATTATTGGCTATTGGCTTAAGAGAATCTCAACTCCCGGCGTGGTTTCTTAAAGCTCTATTTACGACAGGTTCGGTCTGGATGGGCTTCTTGCTATACTCGGTAATGTTGCTCATTGTGGCTGACCTTGCAAAACTTGCCGTACCGACAATGGGGCATACGCTGTGGTATGTGCTACCCGCAACCTGCGTCATACTGCTGTGTGGATACTTTAACTATCGCCACCCGGAGGTGGAACATATTGAAGTCAGCACCGCCAAAGATTTTGATGGCGGGAATTTGCGCGTAGTTGCCATTAGCGATGTCCACCTCGGCTATGGCACGGGAATCAAGTCGTTGGAGCGTTATGTTGAGTTGATAAATTCACAGCACCCCGACCTCGTATTGATAGTGGGCGACCTGATAGACAATAGTATCAAACCGCTCATGGATAAACCATTTGACAAAGTCCTTTCCACAATCAATGCGCCGCTTGGCATCTATATGGTGCCTGGCAATCATGAGTATATTAGCGGTATAGACAAGGTGACGGACTATCTGAAAGGAACACCGATTGTATTGTTGCGCGATAGCATTGTAACACTCCCTAATGGCGTACAGATTATTGGTCGTGACGATCGTACAAACCGCCATCGTAAGTCGCTTGCTGAGTTACTGTCGCAGGCCAACGCCGAACAACCGGCAATGGTCCTCGACCATCAGCCCTATGCTCTTGCCGAAGCCGATTCTCTAAGAGTTGATATGCTTTTGTGTGGACATACTCATCACGGGCAACTATTCCCATTCAATCTGTTTGTTGATTGTATGTACGACCAGGGACATGGTTATCGCAAATGGAGCAACTCGCACATCTGGGTATCAAGCGGTTTATCTCTTTGGGGACCTCCGTTTCGCATTGGCACAAACAGTGATTTTGCGGTCATTGAGTTGAGATAAAACAGTAAACCCGTTGAGCTGTCGAACTCAATGGGTTTATGATGATAGAAATCGTGTTTAAAAGTGCTTTTAATGCCTTTTGTCATATTTAACCATTCGCCAGAGGCTCGGCAGCTTCGGGATGACACCCTTGAACTTACCACGCAAGTCGGAGAAGCATAGCCCGATAATGGTTACTATGCCCACCGCGGCGGCGATGCCAAAGATTTCCTTTAGACCTACCATCATCGACTGCTTTTGCAGCTGCCCGTAGAGCGAAGAAAAGTTCTGCACAACAGGATTGTCAAGCGACATCTCCGAAGACAATTGCATCAGGCTCTCCTTACGGAAAATATTGAGCAAGTATGACAGTACCGACTGGCAGACGGGAGTACCCACCCCCGTGCGGATAAAACCGATGGCACACAATGCTTGAAAATAGTAAACAAAGGGCACATTCTTTCCGAGCGTATAGGCAAGCACGACGTACAGAATAGCTGTTCCAACGCCTCTGAACCACATCGGCAGCCACAACTGGTGGAACTCTGTTTCGGGGTCAATCAGGAAGTAGAGCATTACCTGATACATCGTAAAGAACACAAAGCCTACAATCGCCACATTACGAGGCCGCCACTTCTTACGAGCCAAAGCATAGAATGTGAATGGCGTTCCACACAGAATACCTACCACTACGCCCCAGTTGAGCGAAATGGAGTGGAACATATCGAAATCCAAAATGCCCTCGGTAAACATATTCTGAATCTGTCCTGCCGTTCCACTCAAAATAGAGTAGCTCACAAAAAACACTGAGATGATAAAGAACTTGGGCTGTACAAAGGTTGCAAGGTGGATAAATGGCTGCGGGGTAGTTGCCGCGTGATAAATTGCAAGGCCGAGCGATACCAAAGCAAAGAGGGTGGCTGTGCGAATCTCTTGGCCATGCCACCAATCGTAGTGCGCTCCGTAAAGACCGATAAATAGCACGCAGAGCAGAAACACGCTCCACAGCACCGCGCCTAAATAGTCAATGCCCTTAAATGGTTGATAGGGGCCAAGGCGGTAGTGGCGGCGCATCGTAAGGTGAATAACAAGCAGAGCCGCCGCCAATATGCCGACCATCACGAGGTGCATAGACTGCCAATTCCACGCCCAAATGCTATATCCGGTAGCGATGCCCGATAACTGAATACAGCTCAGAATGATTGTATATAGGAATGGATAGAAGTATGCAAGGTCGCGTGTGGGAGAGATGCAGAGCTGGATGTTGGAGATACAGAAGAATGTGGCCGCCATCTTAAACACTCCGCAAATGTAGCTCGTAATAACCACAATAGGCAGGTTATCGCAATACGCGCATATCAGTGTGCCTATCATCAGCACCACGGTCGAGAATATCAGCACCGTGCGATTCTCGAAACGGAACATCACGCGGAACTGAACGGGGAAGAGCATCGTCATGCCAATCAGCGAGGCATAGCCCGCCATCATCACATCCTCGTTCATCCACGCCGAAGAACCCGACATCTGTGTTACGGCAGACATATATACTCCTCCCGTAAATTGATATACGATGATGAGTATTACAAACAGCGCAAATCGCATACCCCACGGCACGAAGTTCTTGCACGCCATAATTCGGCGTGCATAGGCTATCTGTTCGGGAGTCTCCTTTGCCATATTATTTGTGGATTACTTCGCACTCGACATTCATTCCCGAGCGCAGGCGTTTCAACTCCTCGGCAGAGTTTTCGTCGGTAAAGTCAATTCGTATGGGAATACGCTGCTCAACCTTGATAAAGTTTCCGGTGGCATTATCTACGGGAACCACGGAGTACTGCGAACCCGTAGCATTTGCGATAGTGGAAACGACGCCCTTATATACCACATTGGGAACAGCGTCAACCCGAACTTCTACCTCCAGGCCCTCGGCGATATTAGCAGTCTGCGTCTCTTTGTAGTTGGCTATAACCCATACACTCCCACTCTCAACAATTGAAAGCAGGTTTTGTCCGGGTTGAATCAACTGGCCGAGTTGTATGCTCTTACGCGAAACGATACCATCGCAAGGTGCGGTAATTACAGTATACGAGAGGTTAAGTTTTGCTAAGTCATGAGCTGCTGCGGCTGCCTCATTCTCTGCCTTTCGCTGTTCCAAACGCTGTGTCTGTTCGGTCTTTACGAGGCTTGTACTTTTCTTTTGGCGCACAAGCATATCGTATCTCGACTTCATAGCCTCATAGTTAACCTTCATATTTTCGTACTGCTGGCGGGTAACAGCCTTCTGAGTGAGCAACTGCTCGTAGCGGTGATAATCTCGCTTTGCCTGCTCCATGCGGATACGCAACTCCTCAATGGCGGCATCGCTCACCGCGAGGTTGTTGTCAGTCGTAGAGATAGTGGTATTCATTGCGGTACTATCGACCAACGAACGCTGGTAGGCGGCGTTTGCCTGTGCCACGCGCAACAGATACTCCGAATTGTCGATAATGACCAGCGTATCGCCGGCCTTTACTTCCTGAAAATCATCGAAGCAGATGCGCTCAATGTAACCCTGCACTCGGCTATTGATAGGCACGATATTACGGCGCACTTGTGCATTGTCGGTCCATTCCACACATCCCAAGTGGATAAAATGGCTGCACACCCAAATAATTCCTATGGCTACAACGCCCCAAATTATCAGATTGCGAATGTGTTTTTTTACTGAATCTTTATTCATAGTTTTTCTCTTTTGTTTGTTATAATGTGCCTGTTACATACATCAGACGGTAGTAGTTGTAGATGATATTGATGCGAGCGTTGACATACTGAATCTCGGCATCGAGTTTGATGTTGTCGGCATCAAGCAGGTCGATAAGCAGCACCAAGTCGTTGTTGTAGCGATTCTCCGTCACGGAGTAATTCTCGGTGGCAAGTTGCAGACTTTTCTCCTGTGTGCGAAGCAATTCAAAGGCATTGCGATAGTTCACATAAGCCTGATGAATCTCTAACCCCACACTCTCCTCTATCTCGGAATAGCGGGTTCGTGCCGCCGATGTGGCAAGTCGAGTGCGATTAATATCTCGCTGCGACTTATAGAGGTTGCCAAAGTTAAACGACAGTCCCACGCCTACATACCAAGTGTTGAGATTCTTGTTTATAGGCGGCAGCTCCATAGTCAGAGGTCCCTGCAAGCGGTCGCCAGCAAATACACTTATCCTTGGAATCATTCCTGAGCGGGCAATCTGCTCCTGTTTGCGGCTGATGTCGATATTAGTCCGACCAATCTTCAATATGGGCGAATGTTCTCCCGCAATCGCCATCAAATCACTCTCAGAGTATTCGCGCATCGAGAGGTCGAGCAGCGAAGTGTCGGGCATAATTTGCGTTCCTTTGGGTAACGACAGGGTTGTAATCAGCTGATTGTTGAAAATGTCAATTTGGCTCATAAGTTCGGTGCGCTTGTAGCTGAGATTCTGCAACTGCACCTCATAGCGAGTGATGTCGTTGCTTAGTATCAGACCCTGCTCCTCGCGTGCGCGCATATCCTTTATGACCTGTTCGGTGCGTTCGATGTTGCGGTCGTAAACACGCAACATATTACGGAATTTGTAGAGGTTGAGATAGTAGCCTGTCATAAGGAAACGCACCTTTTGGCGTTGGTTGCTCACATCGAGCGAGGCAAGTTGAGCTTGTAACTCTGCTCGCTCAATGCCGTGCTTGATAGCACCTCCGGCATAGACTACCTGTACGACTTCTAAAGCGAAATTATTGCCGAAGTGGGGCGAGTCGAGATTTTGTCCGTTACTGAAATCACGGTCTGCCATCCATGCATTTCCGTTATAAGTCGCGGATGCTGTGAAGTTGATGTCGGGCAACAACCCGTTTTTCGACACATTCACTGCCGCATCAGCCACCTTCGCGCTGCTCTCGGCACTCTTAATGGTAAGGCTCACGCTGTCGGTCAACACAAGCAGTTCATCGAGACTCATCGTTCGCTCGATTTGTTGCGCTTGAATGGTCACACTTGTTGCAAACACTGCCACCGCCAGAAGTGAAATAAAACAACCTAATTTTCCTTTCATCATGTCTTAGGTAATTACTTTAATTTAAGTCCGCAAAATTACCCTAACATACCATTGTGATAAAGGTTGATATTTTGGTTAAATTGAGCAATATCCCCGAAATGGGCTGATAGCGGGTCAATGTAAAAATGTGGTTGTTAAATTTATATTAACGGCGCGGGAGAACGGCTCACGGCGATTCCCTATCGGGAATCGATGGCGTTACCACATATGTCAGACAATTCTGACGCCGCAAACGTTATTTACATCGGCCCCTAAGATTCAGTTACACTCTGGAAGTGTTTTTAACAATTCAACCGACTTTTGCAGCTGACCCCTGTTAAACATATGTGGCGTGAGTTTGATATGAGGGGAATTAGAATAAATAAGAATAAAAAGAAACTGCGCCGTAATGAAAATTACGGCGCAGCCCCTTTTGTTTTTTTGACGGCAAGCTATTACTTGCGGATTCCGAGCTCTTTCTGTGCGATGATTGCACGGTAGCGGTTGATGTCTTTGCGGATTAGGTAGTCGAGGAGACGACGACGCTTACCAACCAATGCTTTAAGAGCGCGAGCGGTGCTATAATCTTTGTGATTTGACTTGAGGTGTTCAGTCAAATGAGCGATACGGACCGAGAATAATGCAATCTGCGCTTCAGGTGAGCCAGTGTCAGTCTTGCCCTTACCGTATTTCTCGAAGATTTCTACTTTTTCGTCAGAATTCAAGTGCATTCTTTCTGAGTTTTTATAAGTAAGTTAATAAAATATTGATTTTGCGGCACAAAGGTAGTGATAAAAAATGAGAAACCAATGATTCGCGTTAAAAAAAAGTGTTAGTCGAGGTTTGGTTTGTCTTTCGCGGGGTTGCGGAAGTGTATTTTCCCCTCTTCGTATTCCTGGGCGGCGATGAGAGTCGGTTTCGGCAGTTTCTCGTAGTAGCGCGAGATTTCGATTTGTTCGCGGTTTTCGGTGATTTCCTCGAGGTTGTCGTTGAGCGAAGCAAATTCCTGAAGTTTCTTTTCGAGGTCGTGTTTCATCTCGCCTGCGATTTGGTTGGCTCGTTTTGCTACTATGCAGACGGTCTCGTAGACGTTGCCTGTATCCTGGGACATGGCTATCATGTCGCGTGTCACTGTGTTGAGCGGGGCGTTGGTCTTTTTATAATCCATAATTGAAAAAGATGGTTGATATTATGGTGATTATTATTCTTTTACATATTTTTGCGCGATTGCGAAGATGTTTTCGGCCTCCTTGCGGTTGGGGCTGTCGGGATAGTTTGTTATGAACCCGTAGTATTCATCAATTACGTCGCGGAATCGGTCGGCTTTTTTTTCTTCCACGCTTTGGTTGGCTTCCTGGAAGCGCGCTTTGAGAATCAGCATCTCAAGCTCCTCTTTGTATTTAGAGTATGGGTAATCTTTTATCGCGTTTTTTGCCACAATCACCGCACTCTCGTAGTTGTTGCCCATGTAGTTTCCGAGGTTGTAGTAGAGCTGGGCGTTTTGGAGCTGTTTGAGCGTGAGCTTGTCTTGCAGCTCAAAGATGGCGTTTTGCGCGATAGAGACTTTGTCGCTGCGGGGGTAGTAGTCGAGAAAGCCTTGAAGCTCCTCGATGGCTTTGACGGTGCCTGACTGGTCGAGCTGAGGCTCGGGGGAGTCAAGGTAGTATCCGTATCCGGAGTAGAACCTCGCCATCTCGGCGTATTTCCCTTTCGGGTATCGGGTGTAGTAGGTCTTGAAGTATGCGCCCGAACTGACGTAGTCTTTGTTTTCGTAGTGGCTAAGCGCAAGGAGATAGAGTGACTCCTCGGCCTTATCGCTGCCTTTGAACACGGTGATGCAGTCTTGTAGTATCGTGGCGGCTTGAACATACTTTTTTTGCTCGAAAGCGCGTTTTGCGTAGTCGAACTTATAGTTGTAGTCCTTGCTTTTTTGCGCTTTCTGGTATTCACCGCAAGATGTCACGGTAAGCGCGAGCAGGACTATTGCTATGTATCTCCACATATTGTTGTAGATGGGCGAATGATATTGATGAATAGAATTAGTTTGCAAAGTTAGTGATTTATTGTGTAGAGTGACAAATTTAGTTGTAAATATTTGCTGTAAGCTGCCCTGCAATAGCTAAAAAAAATAAAAATATGCGTATAATGCTAAATTGGTGTCTGTTATGAAGTGAAAAATCATTAATTTCGCGGCTCATGCGTGAATGCGTAACTAATTAATACATAAAATATTCCAAGAATGAGAAAAATCCTTAAATCTTTGGCCATCGGCTTGTCGCTTTTTGCGTTGCCGATGTCGCAGATTCATGGTGCTACTACAATCAAACGTGAGTTTAGGTCGACGTGGATTTCGACTGCGTGGGCGCTTGACTGGCCTAAGTCAGGCAAGGGTACATCAGCGTCGGTGGTATCAGCTCAGAAGGCTGAATTGACCGAATATTTCGAGCAACTTGCCGCTTGCAATTTCACTTCGGTCTGTTTGCAGGTCAGAGCTCGTAGCGATGCGTTCTATAAATCATCGTATGCGCCGTGGGCTCAAGAGCTATCGGGCACTCGCGGCACCAATCCCGGGTGGGACCCGTTGGAGTATGCTGTCAGCGAGGCTCACAGGCTCGGGCTTGAACTGTATGCTTGGATAAACCCATACCGTTGGAGCACTGCAAGCTCTGACCCTTCGACGACGAAGGATAATGAGTGGAAAAACAATGGGTGGATTATGAGATATAGTTACGTTGATGGGTCTACGACCAAATATCTCAACTACTTGAATCCGGGGTTGTCGGCAGTGAAGGAGCACGTGCTTAATGTGGCTACCGAAATCGTTGACGGATACGAGATTGACGGTCTCATCATTGACGACTATTTCTACCCCAACGGCATACCTCATAATTCATCGGCCGCTGACTATTCGACCTATCAGAATAGTGGTACCTCTCTGTCAATCGGTGCGTGGCGTCGCCAAAATGTCAACAATATGGTTGCTGCTATTTACAACATGATTCAGCAGCATAAACCTGACGTGAGGTTCGGCATAGCCCCTCCCGGAGTTGCAGGCGCGTCGGCATCGGCTCTCGGTTTCCCCGCGAAGCCATCGCGAGTGACTGCCAGTGATTGGCAGTATGATGGTCAAGCTACCGACCCGCTGCAATGGTTAAAGTCGGGCATCATTGACTTTATTTCGCCTCAGATTTATTGGGAACGTTCTCACTCAACCGCTCCTTTTGGTCCGCTCTGCGAATGGTGGAGCGAGTGTGCCGCACAAGTTGACCGCCATCATTATACGAGCCACACCATTTCTGAGTTCGGCTCGAGCAATACCACCTCAGAATGGAGCGAGCGCGTGGCGCAGATTAAACTCAATCGCGAGTACACGCTCAATAATGCGCCGGGATTCTGCCTGTTCAGAGCCGCATATATCAGTGGCCCTCTTGCAGACGGTTTCGGCGATTATCTGAAAACTAACGCAACACCGAGCAAATCGCTTCAACCCACGGTGACATGGAAGGACGATAAAGTCTATCAGTTTGGCAGCGTAGCGGGTGCTACGAAAAGCAATAATACGCTGAAATGGACTGCGGTATCTCATGATAATCGCATAGTTAAATACACTGTGTATGCAGTGCCTGAGGATAAGACTTTGCTCGATGTGACACGCAGCGACGATGACGGCATCGAGGCAGACTATCTGCTTGGTGTAACCTATACCAATTCTTATTCTCTCCCCAGCGGCAAGCGGAGCGGTTACTGGTATGCCGTGTGTGTCTATGACGGATTCTCTAATGAGTTCGACCCCGCATTAATCGGTTATACTGCGCTTGACAATGCTCCCGCCACCACGTTGGTTTCTCCGAATAATGGTGCGACGGTAGAGGGCGACATATCATTCACTTGGCGGTCGGTCAGCGTCGACAGCTACACTTTGCAGATTGCCACCGACGAGAGTTTCAGCAGCATTAAGTGGAGCGGCGTCTTTACCGGGACGAAAGCAACTATCAACGCGTCGCAGCTCGGGAAGGGTAAATTTTACTGGCGTGTAGTCAGCCGTAAGACCAATTGCAATCCCTCGATGTCGTCGTCTCGTACGTTCAACATTACCAAAGTGTCGGTTGGCACTTATGAGGATGGTTACACCGTAGTTACCGATGGTGCGAAGTATAGCACCTACGGTAAGGTGTCATTGACAAATATATGGAGCCGAGGAACGCAGCTTAACAATTTCCCGGAGCAACTTGGCGGTGAGTCTGCGGGAACGTATAACCGCGACATGGTTGCGGCGGGAGACTATGTCTACCTGTCGGGACGCTCTGCAAACTCATCAACTGCCGATTTATACCTGCGCAAGTATGACCGGTTTACCGGCGAGCATATCGCAGATGTGTCACTTGCGTCGAAAGGCCAGGTAAGTTTTTATCCATGCAACGGTGTCATCAAAGATAGCCAGGGGAATGTGTGCATAACCAATCTGGTGCTTAATGTCTCGACGACACCGCTGAAACTGTTTATGGTTGATACCGAGACCGGCGATTTGACCGAAGCGGCATCACTGACCTACAGCAGTCTGTCGGGAAATCCCCGAGTTGACCATGCGGCGGTGACAGGTGATGTGGCTAACGGTAATTTCACCGTTTTCGCCGCAGTGGCAAGTAGCAAGTATGTGATTAGATGGATTGTGGAAGGCGGTAAGCTGAAATCGTCGGCGCATACGACACTTGCATCGCTTTATCCAACGTCGGCAGCCAATATGGGCATAGCACCAGTCGTGGTGCCAGTTGGTGACGATGATTTCTTTGTCAACGGTGCAAGTACGGCACTGACCCGCTATAAATTCGTGGCGGGCGGGACAGCTACTTTGACGGGTTCGTTTAGCAGCTCGTCGAGCGATGTGAAATTGACAAGCGCTACATATAACGGAGGAACGTTCTTTGACCTCGACGGTACTCGCTATCTCGCTTATCCGGCCTCGAAAACAAGTGCCAATCACTATTTCCATATATCTAAAACCAACAGCAGTATGAGCTATGGGTCAATGGAGTTGCGCTGGGTATTGCCCAAAGAGGATGGAACAGTGTTTGGCGACCACAATGCGGGTGTTTACCAGGCCGTAATCGATTATCTGCCCGGAACTAAAAGTTCGTCGGTCGACGTTTATACCTATGTTCCCGGAGCGGGAATTGCCGCCTATGAATTGGTGGTTGACAACAGCCCCGCAACCGGTGTGGAGGATTTGACAAGCGACAAGCCGTCAGTGACTGTCAAAGGCAGTACAATCGAGGTTGGCGCATGGGCCGATGAAATCGCGGTGTATAACCTTGCGGGAGCTAAGTTGGCTTCCGGAATCGGCACGAGCCTCGATACTGAGCTTACAAGCGGTTGCTACATAGTGAAAGTTATCGTGGGCGGGCGTCAGTATGCTTCGTGCGTGGCGTTGCGATAGGACAAAGTGAATTAATGATAATCAGCGAGCGGTCCGCTTTTAATGGCGAATCGCTCGCTTCGCGTTTCAACTATTTATTTATGAGAGCCTAAGTACCCAGTATCACTACTCGGTAAAAAGGACGAGGGATTTCAAACCCATGAAAACGCTTGTTTCTATCCTCGTTTCACTTCTATAACAACTGAAACTCGGCATAGATAGAGGGATTCCAACTAAAAGAGATTAAAATGTGTTTACCGGTCGGATTATTTTTAGCTTAATATGCATAAAAATAGTCAGGAGATTGTGTCTTAGTGCTTGTTGACTGATAAGTTGGTGCCATTTAGTGTCAATTCTCCCCGGTCGATGAGATGGCGAATTATCGAGATGATTTTTTTGCGAGGCTGGGATATTTGTGACAATATGTAATCGATTTCGTGTCCGCCGGGCTGTGAGGCGAGATATATTATTGATTCGGTGAGCTGTGATGTGTCGTCGGCTATGTGGGGGTGCTGGCGGTTGTCTCGGCATATATCGCACTTGCCGCATGGTTGTGCAGGTTGTTCACCAAAATAACGGAGCATGATGTTCACGCGACATTCCTCGGTTGAAAATGTGAACGCTTTCATGGCTTCGAGGCGGCGTTTCAGCCGTTCGCGCTGTTGCTCGTAGACGGTGCGCGGTAAGGCGATGTATCTCGGCTCCTCGCGCGAGGTTGTGTAAAGGATATAGGGGGTGGATTTTTTAGGGACATAATGTATGGCGTGGATGCGCGAGAGTGCGAGCAGTGATTTGTAGACGGTTTCTTCGCTTACGTTGAGCCGCGAGGCTATCAATGGCTCGCTTATGTAGACATAATCGGCAAACAAGCCGGAGTAAGTGCGTAACAGGAGTTGAAACACGCGGTCAGTGTCGCCTGAAAGGTCGAGGGAATAGAGCTGGCTTTTATTAAGTAGCACCATTACCCTTGAGTGAGTGGTTATCTCGTCGGTGAAGTCAATGTATCCGGCTTGTGTTAGGAGTGACAGAGAACTGAGGGTGGGAATGGGTGGTAACTTAAACCGCTGGCAAAAGAGGTTGAAATTAAATTCGTAGAGGTTGTTGTAGCCGTCGCCAACCGCGACATCGAGGAAGTTGCCTGCCAGTTCATAAATCCGGCTGATGTAGTCTTTGGGCGGGAATGATTCGTTGAGCCGTCGGGTCAGCACTCCTTTGTCGCTGCGTGATGCGATAATCACCGCAAACGCCGGCAGACCGTCACGGCCGGCGCGCCCGGCCTCTTGATAGTATTCCTCAAGGGATGACGGGAGGTCGTGGTGTATCACAACTCTAACGTCGGGCTTGTCGATGCCCATGCCGAATGCGTTTGTGGCAACCATGACTCGTGTCGTTCCCTGTTTCCACCGGTTCTGTTTCTCGTCTTTGTCTTCCGAGGCAAGTCCGGCATGGTAGAAGTCGGCGGAAATGCCTGCTTTTTGGAGCGACGCGGCTATCTCGCGGGTGCGTTTGCGGGAGCGCACATAGATGATTGCGGTTCCCGGAACGGCGTCGAGTATGTCGATGACTTTTTGTTCTTTGTGGTCGCAGTATCGCACGATGTAGGAGATGTTTGGCCGGGCGAAACTGAGTGCGAACAGGTTGCGCTCTTTGAACCGCAGAAGTCTCATAATGTCATCGGCGACCTCGGGCGTGGCAGATGCGGTCAAAGCGAGGACCGGAGCCTGCGGGAATATGTCGCGAAGGGCGTTGATGCGCAGATATGAGGGCCGGAAGTCGTAGCCCCATTGGGATATGCAGTGCGCTTCGTCGACCACAATCAGCGACACATTCATCAGACGCAGTTGCTCAAGGAAATTCCGGGATTGCAATTTCTCGGGGGAGAGGTACAGGAGCTTGACGCGTCCGAGCCGGCAACGATCCATGGCGAGCCGGTGTTCTGACTTCGATAAGCCGGAGTGGAGGTAGGTTGCCTTTATGCCGCGCTCTCTGAGGTTGTCGACTTGGTCTTTCATCAGCGAGATTAGCGGGGTGACGACAATGGCAATGCCGTCCATGGCGAGAGCCGGAATCTGGAATGTTATGGATTTCCCACCACCGGTCGGGAGTAGCCCGAGCGTGTCGCACCCGGCGAGAACCGAAGTGATGATTTCGCGCTGCATGGGGCGGAATGATTTGTAGCCCCAATATCGCGACAGAATGTCGGTGGCTATGTCGTTTAGCGGGTCGAGTTGCACGTTGCAAAGATATGAATAGTTTGCCAAAAAAAATATGGCGGCAAAAGTTTCTTGCCGCCATTGGGGTGTTTTCATAAATGATTAAGTAAATCTTTGTGTCGCCAGCGAGTCAGTCTCAATTGCTTTGACGAGGCTTGCTTTCGCCGTCCCGGTTAGAGGAGGCCATTTTTGCCAATAGCCACAGCTCTTTGATGTTGTTGACAAGCCCGGTGATTTTGTGGTCCTGGGTTTTGTCGAGCTCGCGCCCTTCAATCAGATTCAGGATTGTCTCGTAGTCGGATCCCGGGGTTGCTGTCGTGTCGTTGTTCATTATCGGTGAATATTCAGTTTACATATAATAAGAGTGGGCAAGTTTCGTTAATCTGTCATCTGTTAAATAAAAATTATTTAGTTGAGCCGCGGTAAATAGCGATGAATTGTTGAATTGCTCGCCGCTTAAGGTTGTAGATGTTGTCGACGGTGGTTCCGAGCCTCTTTGCCGTTTCGGCTGAGTCATAGCCCTCGATTAGCATCAGACGCAGCAGGTTGACATATCGTTTGTTGGGCATGACGGCAAATGTATTTTCCACGTCGATAGATATTTCAATGTCAATATCGGCGGCTGGCGGTTGTGGCTCTACTTCGGCTAAGTCGACCGTTGCCTGATGAAGCAGACGCGGTCGGGCCTGCATGAAGAAACGCCAGGCCACGACTGATACCCACGAACTGAGCCGGCAACCGTTGAGCGCGCGAAATGTGTCGAGTTTGCGCCAGTTATCAGTTGAGAGATATACATATAGCTCGTTGACGAGGTCGTCGTAGTCAAGTGTGCGTCCCATCAAAGAGTTTATGATGTCGGTCAGCGTGTATCGGCACAGGTCGTAGAAAAAGCTGTGAGTAACCACCGGGTCGCCTGATTTTAGGCCATCGATGTATCGCTCATCGGGCAATGGAGTGAAACCGGCAAGAGAGGATGTGGGTATCGGGGCCATTTTGGAGTTGCAAAAATGAATTACTATTTTCTCCTTAATGACAAAAAAGCGGGAGAAGTAACCCTCTCCCGCGTGAAAAAGTTTCGTAGTCGCTAAAAGATTAGTTGAGTCTGCGTGAAAGCTCGTGGGCGTCATTTTGATGAGGCCCGATTTTGAAACGGTAGTTGAGGATAAGCGGGACGGCCTCGTCGTTGCGTCCGAGCGCAATCAGCAGGGTTATTTTTCGCCATCCGAGATTGTAGATGATTTCTTCGGTGAGAGCTTGTTCGTAGGCTTGCTCCTCGGTCGGCGATTCGACAGCTTTGAGCGTGTTGAGGTCGGAATTGTATCTGTCGCACAACTGATTGACTTTTTCAAGGGCAGATGAATATTGTCCTGAGCTTATCATGCTGTCGATTTCCGGTATGCCGTTGTCGGCCGAGCGGTAAATTATGGCTGAGTCGGGAGAGGGTAGTTCGGCCTGCGGTTTGCTGAAGAACAGCCATGCCGTTAGCCCTGCGATTAACGCGATGGCTGCTGCAGCGGAGGTGATGGCAAGTCGTATGCTGCGACGACGGTATCGGCTTTTCTCGTTTTCCCATTGCTTGATGCACTCGCTGTCGCGTGAGTATCTTTTCAGGGCCTCTATGGCGGTGTCGGTCAAGTAGTCGTCGTTCATTTGTTTATATGCTGTTTAGTTTGTTTAGTCGGGTAGAAATGCGCTCTTTGAGGGTGGCCATGCATTTGGTTTTGCTTGATTTCAGCCCGTTTTTGCTTTTGTTCTCAGGCCGCGCTTCAAGAATTTCGTCGAGAGATTTGCCTTCGACATAGAACATCGTCAGAATCTCCCGGCATCTTCTCGACATTGCGCTGACTTCCATGAGGGCTATGCCGTCGATGGTCATCTCGTGGTCATCGGAATCCATGTCAAGCAGCTCGGTTTGGTCTGTCGCCGTGGCGAATATGTCGTCTTCGCGCATTAGCTCAAGGTTTTTATATCGTGCCACTGCCATCAAATAGGTGTGAAGCGTAGCTTTCATCGGTTTCGGTATGCCGTCGCGGGAGATTCTGAACACTTTGCCGCCGCTGACGAAGATGTGTTGCGACTGTATCTCAGTCCATAGTTTCAAGAATGATTCCTGAAACAGGTCGAGCGGCTGCCGGCTTGCCGATGAAAATTCAAATACCGCTTTGTGCTTTTCCATGAAGTAGCGTTGGCAGTCGAAGTAGAATCTGCGTTCCACAGATTGGTCGCGGGCGATGATTCCGGCGATTATGTCCTGGTCAGTCAGCGGTTTGTGTCGGTGGAAGATATATTTCGCCATAATCAGTCAACCATGATGAACGCTGCCCAATAAAACGGCTCGGGATAGGCGGCCTTGATAGCTGCCTTTGCCTTGTTGAAGGCGTCGCGCTTGTCCCAGCCTGATGAAGGCAGGTTGTCAAAGAACCTTATCATGAATTCTTTAGCCACCAAATCGCTAACTTGCCAAAGGCTCATCACGAGAGTCTGCGCTCCGGCTTTTTTGAAAGCGCGCTGCAATCCGTACAGTCCGTCGTTAGAGGCTTGGCCGCAGGCAGTCTCGCAAGCCGAAAGGGCAACCAATTCGGTAGCGGATAAGTCGAGATGGGAAATGTCGTCGGATGTCAGCAGCCCGCCCCTGACACCATCGGGGAGGTCGCGTCCTGTCCACTCGGCATTGCCTCCTGACATTACTAATCCGGTGAGATACATGATGTCGTCGTGCCGTGCCAATGAGGTGTGGCTCGGTGCGTGGGCCGGAGTGTAGTAAAATCCATGGGTCGACATCAGCATCATGTCGGGTGCGTTCCCGCTCAGGCTCATAAATGCTTCCTCTGAACCGTTGAGTTTGGTGTAGAAATTCACGTTCACATTATTATGAGCGAGAATGCGGCCGATTTCTGTCACTTCCTGGGACGAATAATGCAATTTTTTGAAAATGGAGTCGCCTCTGAACGAGTCGTTACCTCTGTTGGAGTCAAATGCCGGTATTGGATAGCGTCGGCTCTGCGCTTCCATATCAATGATGTCGACATCATAGTCAATGTCACCGAACAGCGCGGCTGTAGCTCGCTTGTTGAGCTGTCGGTTGCTGCGGATAGTGACAATCTCTTTTGCTGAAGTGAGCCTGATGATTTCATGCTTGTCGCCAAGTGTTGAGCCGTCGGGCATTGGTATTGATGAAATCGCGATTTGGTGGATGGCCCCCGACGGTATGACATAGACGCGTCGAGCCGAGTCGGCGTATGGTAGCAGGGGATTCCAAAATAATCGGAGCATATCGGCTGAGTGGCGGGATTCGTATAGCCGGTCGGGCTTTCTGTTAACTTTATTCAGCAGTGCGTCGATTGAGTCGCTTGTTGTCACTGGAATCAAGCGCGGGTATTCCCATCCGTTGCCCATCACATAGGCCACATATTGCCGTCGGTCACCCGGTAGCCAATAGTCGGCAAAGTCGACGAGTAGTTCTCCGGGTCGCAGTGAGCTTGTGACATCTTTGAATGTGAGCGTGTCGGCCGGTTCGTTTAACCCCATGTCGTGTAGCCGTTTGGTCAGTATGTGGTCGATGGTGTTCATCTCTGTGAACGCTGTGTTGAGCTGTGTGTCGGTATCGCTGCTCTCTGACAGTTTTGACCGGAGTTTCAGTAGACGTTGATATTGCTCGATGAGTTGCGGGTCTGCTGAGGCGTAAATCGCAGATTCCCAAGACTTCTCTGAAGACAGTAGCTGCCCTTTGGAAAATAGGAGCGCATCGTAGGCGGCGAGCGAAAATTCGTCGTGGTTCAGATTGTTGTTTATCCCGTAAGCCGCCATAGCCCAGAAAATTGAAGATATGTCGTTCCACCGCGATTCCCTTTCGGCCGATGATGCCAGCCGCAGCTCGCTGCGTGCCGCGTCGAGCATAAGTTCGGCAGCTTGGCGGTAGTGATGGCTTCCGCTGTCGGTTTTGCCCATCTCCCCTTCAAGATTGGCGAGATAACCGATGGCCTCGGCGTATTTTTTTGACTTTTCTCCGTATGTTGAACGGCAGCGGGCGGCATATTCATTGTAGATTTTCATGGATTCGGCTTTTTCCCCGGCTCGGGATAAAGCACGAGCGTGAAGCGGCATGACTGAGAGCGTGTGATGACGGGCTTCGTTGGAATCGCAAAGTGCGAGAATCTTCCGGGCTGTCGAGAAGTCGGCTGCCGCGGCTTCATATTTACCGAAGTCCATGTTCCATTCGCCGCGCTGAGTGTAAAGTTTCATTTTGGTCAATCCTTTGAGGTTGGGGTCGACTTTTAGCATGAGAAACATTGAGTCGGCGCAGCGGAAGCAGTTGGCCTCGTCACCAAGTTTAGCATAGATGGCCGCTTGGTTTCCGAATGGTCTGAAGCGGTTGGGATTGTCGGGCTTGAACCCTCGGCGGAAGATGTCGACGCAACTGTCTCCATAGGCCAGAGCCTTGTGATACTGCTTCATTTTTATGGCATTTCCGCGTAGCTTGAAATAGGTGTCGTAGTAACGTGAACCGGGATTGGCCGGATTGATATATGTTATGGCTTGTCTGTAAAATCGCTCTGCTTTCTGATGTTTGCCTTGCTGCGATGCTAAATCGCCGTTTATTATAGACCGCTGAAATCGGAGATTGTTGTCGTCGGATAAAGCGAGGAGTGAGTCAAGTCTGATGTTCAGCTCGTTTTTCTCTATCCATGCGCTTTGTTTGTCCCTCACCAGAGTCATGTCAATCAATATCAATCCCTGAAGTTGACGGTCGTTGATTTCGCAGGCTAAATCATAGGCTCGGCGGTATAGGGGCAGCGCGCGGTCGTATAGTCGCAATTTAAGGTCGTTCAGGCTTGCCATGCGCCGAAGCGCGAGAGCCATGTCGTTGGTCGAGTTGATATCGGTGAACATTTCGAGGGCCTTGGTGTAGCAGTCGTATGCTGTCGATAGCGAAGCGTCAATCTCGGCCTGCATACCTTCCATGTAGTAGGAGTTGCCTATCGCTCTGATGCATTTGCGCTTCAGCAGGGAGTCGCCGGCGGCAAGCTCTTTCCCCTTCGAGAAGTGTTCGCGCGCCTCTTTGAAACGCTTTTTGCCGAGTAGTTTCACCCCTTTGAAACAGATGTCTGAAATGTTTGCTTGTGTGATGCTGTCGGCGGGGATGTGTGATGCCGTTGCCGGCAAAATCATAATGAGTGAGATGATAATGGTGACTAAGATTCGCATGAGTGGGGCGTTAGAACAGTGAGTTTAGAGAGTAAATTGTGGTTTCTCCTGAGAGTGTCGGCGTCTGAGGTAGTGCTCCACGGTTGTCATTGACATAGTTTACAAGCCGCCCCATTATCTGGATATTGTTAAGGTGCTGGAAATGGTCGCTCATAGCCGACAGTGCGTAGGAAAGCATTCCGAAATGTCCGTCGGGGGTCTTTATCTCGCAGTTTAATTGGAAATTTTTGCAAGCACTGAGAGTCAGCCAGTTTTCAACGATTTTTTTAGTGCGTCGGGCTTTTGAAGCGGTGGGTATGACGAAGTTGTCGATTGCGCCTCTGACGCAATCATCACCGATGGAGCGTGATGAGTCGCCGCTATGGCAGGCATCGACAACCACAAGAATTTGCCCTTTATCACCTATTTTCTGCCTGATTTTGGTGAGCCATTGCCCGACTTCATCGTCTGTCAAGTGTTTTTCTCCCTTGTAATCATTTGAATAGTTATGCATCGCGTCATAGGCTACCCATGTTTCGTCCCATCCGTCATCTTCATCGCCGTTGATGTCGGTCATGCGCTGTCCGTGCCCGGAGAAATGAATGTAGATTTGGTCGTTTACGCGGCTTTTTTCGCATAAGTCTGACAAAGAGGATATTATCGCTGCTTTAGTGGCTTGGTCGTTGACGAGAGCCGATATGTCGTTATAACCGTGACGGTGCAGCATCGACTTAATCAGGGGAACGTCATTGTCACCATGGATTGCGGTCCAGTTGGTGTCGAGATATTTACCCAGTCCTATGACGAGCGCGCGGCGTGTCTGGGCTGCGCCGTTCAAGGCCAGCAGCAGTGTGATGATGGATAATATTGTTTTAGCGTGATTCATATCCGTGATAAAGGTGGTTGGATATTGAGCCGTCAGTTCCCGAAGGTGTGTGGGGGTTTCCGGGAACTGGCTGACTTAGCGGGGTCTGATTTCTTTGACAAGCAACTGAATGGCTCCATTGGAGTTTAGATGTTTGTTGTCTTCAATGGTGTAGCAGATGTCAAAAGGTTTGCGTGAATGGATATGCTCGAACAGCGGTGCCATGTTGAAGGCAATGCCGTTCATTACTTTTCCCGATGTATTGTCGACCAATTCGAGCTTAATGTGCTCGAGTTGTTTCCCGACGAGTTTGCTGGTTCCGAAATCCATCACTGAGGTAGTGAGGAATACCGGTTTCTGATTCCCGGGGCCGAAGGGGTTGAACCGTCGAAGTGTGGCCAGAAACTCGGGAGTTATCTGAGCGAAAGTCAACTGAGCGTCAATATCGAACTGTGGTTTCAGTTGCGAGGGTAATATGTTGGCGGCGACGTATTCTTCAAACCGGCGTGTAAACTCCGGGATATTCTCTTCCTTGAGAGATAGCCCGACGGCGTAGGTGTGTCCGCCGAAGTTTTCGAGCAGGTCGCGTGAGGCGCCGATGGCTTTGTAGATGTCGAATCCTTGGACCGACCGTGACGAGCCGGTTGCCAATCCGTTGGATAGGGTGAGCACTACCGATGGCTTGTAGTAAAGTTCGGTGAGCCGTGACGCGACAATTCCGATTATGCCTTTGTGCCAGTCTTTATTGTAGATTACGAGCGATTTCTTTTCGTGGACGCGTTCGCCTCTCGCTTCGATGATGGCGTTGGCTTCTTCGGTAATCTGTTTGTCAAGCTCTTTGCGGTCTTTGTTGTATTGGTCTATTGCGAGACTTTTCTCGTAAGCGTCGCTGAGGTCGCGCGCCACGAGCAGCTCGACCGCTTCGCGACCGCTTTGCATGCGCCCGGATGCATTGATGCGTGGCCCGATTTTGAAAATTACGTCGCTGATTGTTATTTCGCGATTTCCGAGTTGGCAAATCTTCATGATTGCGCGCAGTCCCATGTTTGGATTGCTGTTGAGACGTTTCAATCCGTGGTAGGCCATTATGCGGTTTTCATCGACCATCGGGACTATGTCGGCGGCGATGCTTACCGCTACAAGGTCGAGCATTCCTTCCAGCTCGGTGTAGGCTATCCCGTTGCTCATGGCGAACGCCTGCATTAATTTGTAGCCAACGCCGCACCCCGATAGGTGCGGGCATGGGTAGGTGGAGCCTTCCAGCTTGGGGTTGAGGATGGCTGTTGCCGGCGGCAGCTCGTCGTCAGGGACGTGGTGGTCGCAGATGATGAAATCAATGCCGAGTGTGCGGGCGTAAGCTATTTCCTCGTTGGCCTTTATGCCGCAATCGAGGATTATAACGAGTTTAACGCCGGCTTCGGCAAATTCGTCAATCGCGCGGAGCGATATCCCATATCCTTCGTCGTATCGGGTGGGAATGTAGTAATCTATATTGGAGTAAAAATTCTGAAGATATTTGTAAACTAAAGCGACAGAGGTTGTGCCGTCGACATCATAGTCTCCGAATACCATAATTTTCTCCTTCGACCCCATGGCTTTGTTAAGCCTGTTTACAGCTTTATCCATATCGGGCATAAGGAACGGGTCGTGCATATCTTTCAACGACGGATGCAGGAAGCGATCTGCTTCCTCCACCGTCGATATGCCACGCTGTGCCAATAGCTCGCTAATGGGCGGACATCCGGCGAATTTGCTCGCCAGTGCGGGTTGGATGTGCTGATTGTCTGTTGAATGGGGCGTAAAGTTCCATTTGCCAGTCATTTATGTTGTTTTTTTTATTTTGCGGAGACGGCATCGACCCGCAGGCCGGTGTTAAGCTCGTCAAAATCAGGAGAGTGGAGGATGGTGCGATGTGCATAACGAGCTGACGCATGGGATAATGGCTTCCGTGTCGATGGGAGAGAGACGGATGAGCATATATCACATGGTGTATTCTATGCAAAGGTAATGGAAAATATTCGATAATCGTATCCGATTATAGATATTTATAAGTATAAAATTACGTTAAATTCCCGCTTCTTTGTTGTCGAGCGTGTCGGTTTTGCTGAGGTGTACGTCGAGTTGGGGAAATGGGAACGTGATGCCTGCTTCGGGAAGTAGGTTGTAGATTTTCTCGTTGACTTCGTAGAATACGCTCCAGTAGTACTCGGATTTCACCCATGCGCGTGCCACAAGGATGACGCTGTTGTCGCCAAGCTGGTTTACGACCACCGTCGGTGTGCGGTCGGTCTTTGGCAGCATGGCTTTGATTTTGGCTTCTTTTTCCTGTTGCCAGCGGTCGATGGCTGTCTGCACTTTCTTTTTGTGGGTGAATATCCGTTGCCACCAGTGCGGTTTTATGGTAATCCCCGTAGTGTCTTGAGGATTGTCGTGGGTCGCGAGTTCTTTTAGTTTGCGTCGCCTCATCTCGCGGTCGTCTTCGACGAAGTGTTTCACGATGCGCTCGTCGTTGGCGAATATGTCGAGAATCGCTTTGCGTGCGATGTCGATACTGTCGCCGTAGGATATGGCAACGTCCCACGATACACGTCGGTAGTCTTCGCGCGACCAATTGTTGATGGAGCCTGTCGACAGTCCGCCGTTAGGTATGATTATCGACTTGTTGTCGTAGGTGTTGATTATTGTGTGAAATATCTGTATTTCGGTAACAGTTCCCGCGAAGCCTTGGGCTTCGATGTAGTCGCCTATTTTATAGGGTTTAAGGAGTAGTATAAGCACTCCGCCTGCGAAATTCTGCAATGTTCCGCTGAGGGCCATACCGATTGCGACACCAGCCGAGGCGAATAAGGCAAGGAACGAGCTCGTCTCAAGTCCCAATATGTCGATTACGGTTACAATCAGGATGAAATAGAGTACGATGCGTATTAGGCTCAGTATGAACGTGCTTAGCGATTTGTCGGCCTTGCGGCGTATCATAATCGCCGCCACGATTTTGTAGATTTTCTTTATTATAAACTTGCCCACATAGAAGACCACAAGGGCGATAGCCACGTTTATGGCAAACTCGACAGCGCCGTTGACAAACCGTTCGGTGAGGTCGTCTAACGACATTGTAGAAAGCTGCCGCAGTTCTTCCCTCGGTGATGGCAACGAGTCGGGCAAAGCTGCCGGAGGTGTGATCTGTAGTCTTAGAGGCATGGCAGTGGTGGCGGTGAATGATTTATCGGGTTACCATTTGTCGTTGTGAATCTTTGCCGGATCCCACTTGTCTTTAGGCTCGTTTTTGACCGACGGCTCTCCTATCGGCACGAATGCTAACGGAATAATCTCGTCGGGTAGTTTGAGCAGGTCGCTGATGAATGCTACGCGTCCGGATGCGGGGTAGACTCCACACCACACCGCGCCAAGTCCTTGGGCGTGGGCGGCGAGAAGCAGATTTTCGGTAGCCGCCGATACGTCTTGAATCCAGTAATCGTGGCCTTCGCCGTCGAGTGCCTTGGTCATGTCGCCGCAAACGACGATGGCAAGCGGGGCTTTTTTAGCCATCTTCATTGAAGGTATCGAATCGGATATGGCGGTAAGTGTCGCACGGTCTTTGATGACAATGAACGCCCAAGGTTGTTTGTTCATTGCCGTAGGGGCTGACATGGCGGCTTTTAGGATGGTTTCGATTTGTTCGTCGGTCACGGGTGTGTCGGTGTAGGCTCTGACACTTGTCCGTGTCATTATGTTGGCTATGGCTTCATTCTCTGAACTTTGTATGTCGGCTCGGTCGTTGTCGGAGTTGCAGGAAGTGAAAATCGCGATGAGCGCGAGAATTGGGAAAAGAGCTGTTTTTTTCATAAATAGTCTTTGTGTTTAGTCATTGAGCGTAGAAAATCATGCGCAAGTTACGAAAAAAATCTGATATAACCGTATGCTGACATGACGGCTTTAATCTATAAAGGGTCCGCCTGGGAAGGCGAACCCTTTATGGTGGTTGTCGTTTCGGACGCAGCCGGATTTCGTGTCAGGCTTATTTGGCAACGACACGACGCTCTTTGATACGAGCCTTTTTGCCGGTGAGTTTGCGCAGATAGTAAAGCTTTGCGCGACGAACTTTACCGTACTTGTTGATGGTGATGGAGTCGATGAAAGGAGACTCCAGGGGGAAGATGCGCTCCACGCCGATGTTGTCGCTCATCTTGCGAACTGTGAAACGTTTTTTCTCGCCTTCACCACAGATTTTGATTACGACACCGCGGTATTGCTGGATACGCTCTTTGTTACCCTCTTTGATGCGGTAGGCTACTGTGATGGTGTCGCCGGGGCCAAACTGCGGGTGCTGCTTGCCGGTGGCGAACGCTTCTTCAGCTACTTTAATTAAATCCATTTTCAGTTTAAATTTTGAAATGTTAACATTACTCGCAATATAACGGACTGCGTGTCCCGCCAGAGATTACGAAATTCGGCCACAAAGTTACGTTTTTTTCCAAAATTAAGCAATCATTTCCCGTATTAATTCATTTCATTGTGTGGAAAATAGCCAAAAATAAGCATTCCAACGGTGCTTATAGCATACGATTACCCCGACCGCAATCGACTTCTCGGCCGGCCGGGGCAATCATTATTTCACACTTTCAGCACTTAATAGCGGAGTGCCTTATCCTCGTTATTCGAGTGGGGGAACGACTTCCCTCGCGACTCCCACTTCTGCCTGAGTCTCTTCATCTTCTGACCCGCCTCGCGCACAGAGCTGTCTGACATATTGCCATTGCCATAGAAATGCTTTGACAACTGGCTATCATATCTTTCGTATGTGCGTTTATCGGAATTATAACTATCTTGCTCGGAAATAGAATAATTTCCCGAAGAGGACGAACTCCCCTTTGACGAATAGCTTGAGCCGGAATCAGAGCTATAGCCGGAACCGTCATCATAATCGCCTGAATAGGAGTTAGATCCGCCACCTTGCGCCTCGCTATAAGCCGACATCGTTTGCGAAACCGCACTGAGAGCCGCGTTAGCCACATCCAAACCAGTCAATGTAAAAAGGCGGTTGTTAAATTTATATTAACGGTGCGGGCGAACGGCTCACGGCGATTCCCGCAAGGGAATCGATGGCGTTACTACATATGTCAGACAATTTCGACACCGTAAACGTTATTTACATCGACCCCTAAAATCTATTTACACTCGGGTAGTATTTTAACAATTCAACCGACTTTTGCAGCTGACTCATTCAAACTGGTAACGATATTATCGGGACTGTGAAATCTAACTTCGGAGTGTGAAAAAGCCGCAAGCCTGTGTGACAGCGATTTGCGGCTTTTGGTTTGTATCCCCGTGGGGAGTCGAACCCCAATCGTTGGAACCGGAATCCAATATTCTATCCATTGAACTACGGAGACTTCCGGCGGTTTCGTGCAAAACCGTGGCAAAAGTAACGTTTTTTTCGTAATTTTGCAAAACACTCTCAAAACAAATGCGTATGGATGTAAGGATTGAGCAGTCATGGAAGCGGTGTCTGTCAGATGAATGGAGTAAGGATTATTTCATTAATCTGACCGATTTTGTGCGCCGTCAATATGCGGCTAAAACCGTATTTCCCCCAGCCTCACAAATTTTTGCCGCGTTTGACGCTTGCCCGTTTGACGATGTGAAAGTGGTGATTCTGGGTCAGGACCCATATCACGACTATGGACAAGCCAACGGACTATGCTTTTCGGTGAATCCGGGGGTGCCTATGCCGCCATCGCTCATCAATATATTCAAGGAAATTCATGATGACATCGGCGCACCTATTCCTGCCGACGGTGACTTGAGCCGTTGGGCGCGTCAAGGTGTGCTTCTGCTCAATGCCACACTGACTGTCGAGGCCCATCGCGCCGCTTCGCATCAAGGTCACGGATGGGAGGAGTTTACCGATGAGGTTATCATGCGGCTTGCGCGTGACCGTGAGGGTTTAGTGTTCATGCTTTGGGGTAGCCACGCCATAAAGAAGGGCGCGTTCATTGACCGTCAGCGACATTTGGTGCTGACATCGCCTCATCCGTCGCCTTTGTCGGCCTACCGCGGCTTTTTCGGGAATCACCATTTCTCGCAAGCCAACGCTTATCTGCAATCACGCAATATCTCTCCTATAAACTGGTAACCTGATGGAAAATGTTGAATTGGAGCGTCGCTTAGAGTGCGCACGCGACCTGCATAAACAAGGATATAACTGTTCGCAGTGCGTAATGATGGTTTTCGATGACCTACATGGGTTGTCGGCTGAGAATGCAGCCGGGGTTTCGGCGGCGTTCGGTGGCGGCTTTGGCGGACAGCGGCAACTGTGTGGCGCGGTGTCGGGCATGGGTATGGTGCTCGGGTTGAAACGGTTTGGCTCGCCGGCCGACAAAAAGATGATTTATGCAGCTACCCAACAGTTGTCAGAGCGGTTCAGGGGAATTAATGGGTCGCTGATATGCGGAGAGCTGCTTGATTCGCGCCGGAAACCGTGCATGGGGCTTATCGAAGATGCCATAACGCTGGTTCATAACGAATTTTGCCAATAATCGGTCATGAGGTGTCTTTTCCTATTTGCTATTTCGCTATGCGTCCTTTTTGAGCCGGCGATTACTGTCGCGGCTACCGATGATTCCATGACCGGTGTATTCAATGACCGTTTCCGCTCGTTGCAGATTCAAGTCGCTGAAAATCCTCTTGCACCTCCTATTATTAATCTCGGCGCAGGCGACCGTGTGATTATCTCTTTCGACGAGTTGGCAGAGGACCGCCATTATCTGCGTTACTCACTGACTCACTGCAATGCCGATTGGCGGCCGTCGCAGTTGGTGGAATTCGAATACCTCGATGGGTTCAATCAGGGTGATGTCACCGACTATGAGTTCTCGCGTGCGACCACTGTGCATTACGTCCATTACAGCATAACCCTTCCAAATGAGCAGATGCGTTTCACCGTTTCGGGCAATTACCTTCTAAAGGTGTGGGACGAGGAGCGTCCCGATGAGATTCTATTGCAGGCTCGGTTCATGGTGAACGAGGGTGGGGCGGATGTTGCAGGCGATGTCACATCACGCACTGATATTGACTACAACAAGGCGCATCAGCAATTGTCGGTAGTGGTGGATGCCGAGCGGGCTTTTGTGAGTGATCCGTTCAATGATTTGATTGTCTGTGTCAGTCAGGATGGCCGCTCCGACAATAATATCGTGATGCGGCAACCACTCAGGGTTTCGGGTAAGCGTGCCTTCTATGAGCACCAGCGACAGCTGATTTTCCCTGCCGGAAATGAATACCGCCGTTTCGAAACTGTCTCTACCACATTCCCCGGAATGGGGGTCGATGAAATCAGCTACTACGAACCGTACTATCACTTTAAACTGATGACAGACTCGCCGCGTAGCGACGGCAGCTATAACTATGACCAAACGCAGTTTGGCCGTTACACGATAAGGGAATACAACTCAGCCAACAGTGACACGGAGGCTGACTATGTCGTGACGCATTTCACACTTGACATGCCGTATCGCACCGATGTTGATATATTTCTTGACGGAGATTTCACGTCGCGGCGTTTCGACCCGGAGTCGCGCATGGTGTTTAATCGTGCGACGGGACTTTATGAGCGGTCTATGCTGTTGAAGCAGGGTGCCTACAATTATCAGTATCTCGCGGTTCCGGCAGGTGGCACCGTGGGTTACACCGCGCCGGTCGAAGGAGACTATTTCCCTACGGTCAACGAATATGTGGTGACGGTTTACCATCGCGCGCCGGCGAGCCGCTATGACCGTCTGATAGGGGCGACCGTAATATATTCAGGACGTTAACAATTATGGATGAAGAAGTAATCATGCTTGAAATTCAGAATACTTTGGTCTCGCTCGACCTTGCAGAGCGTTTTTTCTGCTGTGATCTCGATGCTTGTCATGGCGAGTGTTGCATAGAGGGAGATGCGGGTGCACCCATAACACGTGAGGAATACGACAAAATCAAGAGGATACTCCCTGAGATATGGGATGAAATGCTGCCTCAGGCGAAAACTGCCGTCGAGGAATCGGGGGTAGGCTATATCGATGAGGAGGGCGATCTTGTCACTACCATAATCGACGGTCGCAACTGCGCTTTTACCTGTTATGGCAAAGATGGCCTGTGCCAGTGCGCTATCGAAAAGGCTTATCGCGAGGGGCGCATCGACTTCCGCAAGCCGTCGTCGTGCTTTCTCTATCCCGTAAGGCTGACGAATTATCCTGCTTTCACCGCTGTCAACTATCATCGGTGGAAGATCTGCCGCTCCGCTGAGGCGCTCGGGCGCAAACTTGGCATAAGGTTGTATCAGTTTCTCAAAGAGCCGTTGACTGAGCGTTTTGGCAAAGAATGGTACGACGAGTTGTGTCTTGCTTGCGAGGCATACCTGGAGCAGTATGGAAAATAATAAACCCCCTAAAACTCAACGAGTTATAGGGGGTATTTTGTGCGCATGAAGGGACTCGAACCCCCACGTCCTAAGACATTAGATCCTAAGTCTAACGCGGCTACCAATTACGCCACATGCGCTTTTGGGGAAGTGTTGTGCTATACAATCACGACCGCAAAGGTAATGATTCCTTTGCAGTCGTGCAAGTCTATCGTGAATATTTGCGTTAAATAGTCTTTTCAACGCTCCATACAAAGGCCCTCAGCCCAAGTTTGGGAGTGTCGAGGTCCATTGCGTGGAGTGTGTCGAGCAGAGGGTCAACCCTGTGGTCTTCGACCATGGTGAGTATCGATGACGCCATTGAAGGCCATGCGTGTGATCCGTAGTGTGGCTCGCCGTTTACCGAGCCGCGTCCCAACACCTGTTCCCAGGCGGTGAAACCGCGGCAATTGCTCTTTTCGAGCAGGTTGACAATACGTTCGTAGTAAGCCTGGTCAAATGCTATAAATATTGCTTTCATCTGATAATTGGTCGTTATTTATGGGGTGTTATCGCTTATTTGTCGCTTGTATCGGCTGTTGACGTAGTTTTTTGCGTGTGCGTCTCACTCCGAAATATGCGAAGATGCAATATAGGGTTGGGACGAACAGTAGCGTGAGTAATGTCGATACGGTCAGACCGCCAATCACCGCTGTACCCATGGGCCGCCACATTTCTGAGCCTTGCCCCGAGCCTATTGCCATAGGCACCATGCCGAGAATGGTGGTCAATGTGGTCATCGCCACGGGGCGCAAGCGCGACTTGCCGCCGAGTATGACTGATTGTCTGATTGACATACCGCGTTCGCGGTTGAGCGAAATGTAGTCGATAAGCACGATACCGTTCTTTACCACGATACCGATTAGCATAATCGCGCCAATCATCGACATCACATTGAGTGTATGTCCTGTCAGATACAGGATAATGAACACTCCGGAGAATGCGAACGGCAGCGATGTCATGATGATGCCCGGATAGGCGTATGATTCAAACTGCGCAGCCATGACTATGTAGACCAGTATTATGATTAACACAGCCAAGGTGACCAAGTCTTTGAACGAGTCTTGCTGGTCTTCATAGCTGCCGGAAAGGTCGATGTTTATGCCTACAGGAATGTCCATGCGGTCAATTCCCTTTTGGGCAGCGGCAGCCACATCGCTCATGGGCACTCCCGACACTACCGTCGAAACGGTGATGATGCGCTCGCGGTCTTTACGTTCGATGGTTGGTGGGGTGAACCGCTCGACAACTGTGCCAACATCTTTAATGCGTATTGAGTTGCCTGATGGGGTGTAGATGAGTATATTCTCAATATCCTCTATGGACGTGCGGTGTTCGGGGGCGTACATGACCTTGATGTCATACTCCTCACCGTCCTCACGGAAACGTGATGCGATGCTTCCGTTTATACGGTTGCGCAGATAGTTGGCTGCCGTCTGGAGGTTTAATCCGTGCAATGCGAGTTTCTCACGGTCAAAGTCAACCTGATATTCCGGTTGGTAATCGGCGCGTGAAATGCGGATGTCGGCGGTGCCTTTTATCCCTTGAAGTATTCGCGTGAGACGTTGAGCGACAGAGTCGGTTTCGTCAAAGTCGTAGCCATAAATTTCAAAATCGACAGTGGATTGGCCGCCCATGCTGCCGCCGCGGTTGCCGCCCACATTCACTTGCGTCTTCTTGAACTCAGGGTAATGCTTTAGGTCTTGGCGCATCAGTGACGCTATCTCGATGATGCCGCGGTCGCGTTCACCCGGATCCACGAGGCGTATGTTCATCGAAACGATATGCGAGCCGTTGTCGCTGAGCGACGCGAATGTATTGTCGCTTGATGCCTGTCCTGTGGTGTAGTTCAGCACCTTTATTTCAGGATACTTATCCCGCCACTCTTTGGCAAGCCGTTCAGTGACTTCTTGGGAAATTTCAACGCGGGTGCCTATCGGTAACTCGAGGTTTACGCCGAGACGCCCGTCATCGGCTGTCGGGAAAAATTCGGTTCCGACGTGTCGCACCAATACAAGTGAACCGATGAAAATAAGGGTACATACAAGGACTGTGAGCCACTTGTGGCTTACAACGGTGTGTAGCAGCCGCGCATAACCGTTGTCTATCGCATCGAGTCCGCGGTTGATGGGGGTGAACAGCAGCGTGTATAGCTTGCCGTGTGAGTTTTGGCGGCGCAACAACAAGCTGCACAGCATGGGGGTGAGCGAGAGGGCGCAGACGGTGGATATAATCATCATGATTGTTACCATCCAACCCAACTGGCGGAACAGCACTCCCGTCATACCGGTCACAAGCGTCAGGGGGAAGAACACGGCTATAAGCGTGAGCGTTGAAGCTATGACCGAGACTGCCACCTCATTGGTGCCATGTACGGCGGCTTGTTTGGGGTCGGAACCCCTTTCTATATGTGTCGTTACGTTTTCAAGCACAACAATAGCGTCATCGACTACCATACCGATTGATATGGACAATGCCGACAGCGACACGATATTAATTGTGTTGCCTGTGGCTGCGAGGTATATGAATGAGGCTATTAGCGATATGGGAATGGTGATTGTGATAATCATGGTGGCTCGCCAACGTCCGAGGAAGGTGAATACCACTATGACGACGAACAACAATGCGTAGAGCACTGTCTCGACAAGCGAGGCGATGGTGTTGCGGATGTTGTCGGACGTGTCGACGATTATGCCGAGCTTCACGTCGCTCGGTAGTCGTTTCTGCAACTGTGGCAGCATTTTCAACACCTGGTTGGAGATTTCTACCGAGTTGGCTCCGGATTGCTTTTGGATGATAATCATCGCTCCCTTTACGCCGTCGGTATAGGTCTGTTGGGCGCGTTCTTCGAGTGAATCGTCGATGCGGGCTACGTCGCTGAGGTAGATGTTGCGGCCGTCATGCGAGCCGACAACTATGTTTCTCATCTGCTCTGATGAGGTAAATTCACCTTGCACTCGGAGCGAATAGGTATCAGAACCGATATCGAACGAGCCGCCAGGGATGTTGCGGTTTTCGGCGGCTACAATAGACGAGATGGTCTCAACCGACAGTCCGTATGCCTCGAGGCGTTTCGGGTCGACATAGATGTGGATTTCGCGCTTTGGAGCACCTGAGATTGAAACCGAACCGACACCGTTGATGCGCGCCAGCGGGTTGGCCACCGCGTCATCAAGAATTTTGTACAGACCCGGCATACTTTCGTTGGCCTGTACGGACAGCAAAACGATAGGAATCATATCGCTGCTGAACTTGAAAATTATAGGGGTCTCGGCATCGTCGGGTAATGAGCTCTTGACCATGTCGAGCTTGTCGCGAACGTCGTTGGTGAGCACGTCAATATCTTTCCCATATTCAAATTCAAGGGTTATTACTGAGATGTTCTCACGCGATTTTGACGTTATGTGTTTAAGGTCGTTGACGGCGTTCAGACTGTTCTCGAGCGGACGGGTGACGTTTTGCTCTATGTCCTGCGCGCTCGCTCCCTGATAGGTTGTCATCACCATGATGGTGTTGCTCTCTATGTCGGGGTACAGGTCGATTGGAAGGGTGGAAAGGGAGAATAGACCGAGAATGGCGACCGCGACAAAGCAGAGTGTCGTCATAATCGGGCGTTTTACCGCACTGGCATATATGCTCATTTCTGTGTGTTCTTATTTGTGAGTTCGACTTCTGCGCCGTCGGCGAGACGCGACTGGCCTGAGATTACTACGTTGTCTCCATCGTCCACGCCTGACAGCACTTCGTAGGAGTTGTCGAGACGTTGACCGAGTTCAACCTTGTTGTAGCTGACTTTGCCATCTTTGTAGACATAGACATATTTGTTTCCCGACCCTGACATCTTGACTACCGCGCGGTCGGGGACTACGACATGGGTTGCCTCGCCGAAACTGAGCGACACGCGCGCAAACATACCCGGGCGTACACGCTCGTCGCGGTTGTCAATGTTGATTTCAACGGTAAAAGTGCGTGTGTCGGGATTGATTGTCGGGTGTATGAGTGCCACCTTGCCGGTGAACAGTTCATCACCATAGACATCAAGTTTGATTTCGGCTTTCATCCCCTTGTGTACTTTCGCGAAATCGTTTTCGTTGACATTGACCAGCACCTTCACCGGCTTGAGTTGCTCGATGGTGAGAATCGGCAGAGTGGAGGTCATATCGCCGGGGTCATAATTCCGGGCTGTCACCACGCCGTTAATTGGCGAAACTAACACGGTGTTCTCCACCATATTGGTGTATTGCCGGCGCGCCGCGTCAAGCTCGGTCTTCAGTTGGTCGACTGATTGTTGTGTGCCTCCGCCTATCTCTAAAAGCTGTACCGCGCGATTATATTCCCGTTCGGTGTTGTCGAGCCTGACTTTAAGCTGTTCGATGTTGACGTTGTCGAGAACCACAACTTGCTGTCCCGCCGACACAATCGAACCGACATCGACAAGGATGTGCTTGATGCGGTTTGTGGTAGAGGTGGTGATGTTGTTGGTCTTGAACGCCTCTACCGTAGCGGTATATTGCGCTATTTGCGCTACCGAGCGGGCGTTTACCTTCTCGATGTCTACCATTGGTTTTTCTTCGACTGTGTTTTTGTCGTTTTTGCCCTCCGATGAGCCGCACCCCGCAAGGGCGATAGATGCGGCAACGGTCAGAATAACTACTGCTCTCATTGACGTTATTTGTGTGATGGTGTGAAGGTTTCGTATTTTTGCAAATCGGCGTTGCCGAGAAGTTGCCTGAGGTCGCTGTCGGCCACAAGATAGTTGTAGATTGACTGGAAATATGCCAGTCGGGCGCGTGTCAGCGCAAGCTCCGAGTCACGCAGGTCGAGATAACTCGCCGCTCCGATTTCAAAACTCTTTTCCATGATAGAATGCGCTTTGTCGGCTTGCTTGACGCTTTCGGCATTTGATGCAATTTGTTTCACGTTCATTTTGATGTTGTCGATGGCGAGGTCAACTTGCATATTTATGTTACGTTCCAGATTTTCGCGCTGCCATTTCATCTCGTCGACCTGGATTCGGGCTTGCTTTATGCGATGATAACGTTGCCCGCCTTCAAACAGTGGTATGTTGAGTGTCAGTCCGATCATAGAGTATGGGTTCCATTGCAGGTTTTTGAACGGGATGCCATCGTTAGAGGATGTCCAGTTGTACGATGCGCTCACCGACAGTGTGGGATACCACGACATTTTCTGAATGGATAGGGCGTCGCGCAGTGAACGTGTCTGCAGGTCAAGCATTCTGAGGTCTGTATTCCCGTCAATCGAGCGGTCAATGCCGAGTGTGTTGTCATACATTGTCTTTTCGTAGTCGCTCAATGTAGTTGTGGGAGCAAGGGCGTGAGTAGCGTCAAGTCCCATCAGTATTGTGAGCTGTAAGCGGGCTTGCTTTATTGCGATGTCGGCTTGTGTAAGTTCCGGCTCGATATTTTTCACGGCTACCGATGTGCGGAGCACGTCATATTCAGAAGCGGCTCCGACCTGAAATTTCTTTTGGTATACGTCGTGGTTGAACACGGCATTATCATAACTCTCCCTGATTACTTTCTTCGAGTCTACGGCTAAAAGCAGGGAGTAGTAGGCGTTTTCAACTGAATTGATGAGGGCGAGGCGCGACGACCGGGCGGCCTCGATGTTTTGCAATATCTGGCTGTCGCTTAATTTCAATGATTTCCATAGCTGTGGCGCTATTAGCGGCATGGTCGCTGAAAAGCCGACATTATAGGAGTTGTCAAGACCCATTTTTATTCCCCGCCGTCCGGCATCGCCCATATTCATGTATGCGACTTGTTTGGCGAGTGTGCGATTATACTGCCCCCCGAACGCTATTGACGGCAGAAGTTGGCCGATTGTCTCTTTTTTTGAGTAATCGACACGGGTAACTTCCATGTCGGCTACTTTTATCGTGGGGCTTTTGTCAAGCGCGATTGCTATGCACTCATCGAGCGAAATTGGCAGTGTGTCGCTTGGGGCTATGTCGGTGGCGGCACTAACGGGGTTGGCTGTCGATATGACCGCCGCAAGCATCGCTACCGATATCAATGGTTTCATTTTCAAAATATCTTTTATTCTGTTAGAAAAATGTGAATATTGGTGTGTTTCGGAACAAAGTTAGCCATTAGCGACAAAGTTCTATGCGAATTATACGAAATGTCCACATTATGGGACATTTTGACCTATATATTAAATTAATTAAAACATATGTTCACATTAATTCACTCGATAGCCGGCATCGCTAAGACCGCGCCTTATAATTTCGATATGCCCCGGGTTACGGGTTTCCAGCTCAATACGCAGTGTGCAGCCGTTGATGTGGGAGCTTGGGTTCATGCGGTCATGTACCACAGAAATGACATTCCCTCCGAGGTTGGCGATGACATTGCAAACTCCTGATAATTGCCCGGGTTTGTCGTCCAAATCAAGGATGAGCGTGCAAGCTCTGCCGTTTTTGGCGAGTCCGCGCGAGATGATGCGGTTAAGCATATTGACATCGATGTTCCCGCCTGATACGAGGCACACCACTTTTTTCCCCTCGATGGGTAATTTGTTGAACATGGCTGCTGCGACGGAAACAGCTCCAGCACCCTCGGCCACAAGTTTCTGTCGCTCGATAAGGGTCAGTATGGCTGCGGCGGTTTCGTCGTCGGTGACAGTCACTACCTCGTCGACATAACGGTTGCACATCTCAAATGTGTTTACTCCCGGCTCTTTCACAGCGATGCCGTCGGCAATGGTCGATACCGATGCCAAATGCTGTATTTTCCCCTCTTGGAGTGAGGTGGCCATGCTCGGCGCGCCGCTCGACTGCACACCATAAACCTTTACTTCCGGGCGTAGTTCCTTTATTGCCATCCCGACACCTGAAATAAGTCCGCCACCGCCAATAGGCACTATGACGGCTTCTACATCCGGCATCTCTTCGAGAATCTCAAGGCCGATAGTTCCTTGACCGGCTATTACTTTGGGGTCGTCAAACGGATGGACAAACGTGTAACCGAATTCTTTGCGAAGTTCGAGGGCGCGCTGATAGGCGTCATCATAAACTCCCGGCACGAGACACACTTCTGCCCCAAACCCCTTTGTGGCCTCGACCTTCGAAATCGGAGCGCCTGCCGGTAAGCATATCAGCGACTTTATGCCGTTATGCGTCGCTCCCAACGCAACGCCTTGAGCGTGGTTGCCCGCCGAGCAGGCGATTACGCCGCGGGATTTTTCCTCATCGGTCAATTGTGAGATTTTGTAATATGCCCCTCTCAGTTTGAATGAACCGGTGTGTTGCAGGTTCTCTGGTTTCAGATAGACTTGTGCGTCGGGGAAGATATTGGTGGGGCCTATCAGTCGAGGATGCCGTGCGACATCTTTCAGCACTTGTGCCGCACGGTATATTTCACTTAGATGCAAATCTTGTGGCATGATGATTGGAATGCGTTAAGGGTTTGTTTCGGTTTGGTTTATTGTAATGGCAAATTTACTTATTTTTGATTAATTTTATACCTTTGTGAGATAAATCAGTTCCATCGCATCAGCAAACGCGCCGATTCCAATAAACATCTTTTTATGCGTCAGATTTGTAAAGGGCTGTTGGACGGTCTTTTTTTATACTAAAACCGAAAAAGTGGAATGAAACGTCAATACGATTATCTAATTGTTGGCTCCGGCCTGTTTGGTGCCACTTTCGCCCATCTCGCAGCTAAAGAAGGAAAAAAATGTCTTGTCATTGACAAACGTCATCATCTTGGTGGCAACATCTATTGTGAGTCCAACCATGGGATAAATGTCCATAAGTACGGTGCCCACATTTTCCACACATCCAACCGACAGGTGTGGGATTTCGTCAATTCTCTTGTCGAGTTCAACCGCTATACCAATTGCCCGGTGGCCAACTACAACGGGGAGCTATACAACTTGCCGTTCAACATGAACACGTTTAACCGGATGTGGGGCGTCAAAACCCCTGCTGAAGCAAAAGCCATCATAGATAGCCAAAGGAAAGAGGTGATGGAGCGGCTTGCCGGTGCTGAACCCGTCAATCTGGAACAGCAGGCTTTGATGCTTGTCGGCAGTGACATTTACCATAAGCTCATCAAAGAATATACTGAAAAGCAATGGGGACGCCCGTGCGACGAGTTGCCTGCGTTTATAATCAGAAGATTGCCGTTGAGATTTGTTTATGATAATAACTATTTCAATGATTGCTATCAAGGGATACCCATCGGTGGCTATAATCGCCTTATTTATGCGTTGCTCGACGGCATTGAATGCAAGACCGATATTGATTTCTTTGCCGACAGGCTTTATTGGGAATCGGTCGCTGACAAAATAGTCTTTACTGGCAAAATCGACGAATTTTATGGATACCGATTCGGGCGACTGCAATACCGCACTGTCCGTTTTGAAGAGGAATTGGTCGACACGCCCAATTATCAAGGCAACGCTGTGGTCAACTACACCAGTCATCGCGAGCTGTTCACAAGAGTGATTGAGCACAAGCACTTCGAGTCGTTTGGCGATGCTGTTTATGAGAATCCTGTGACCGTAATCTCTCGGGAATATTCAACGGAATGGGTAGATGGGCTTGAACCATATTATCCAATCAACGACGCTGTCAATAGCGAGTGTTATAGTAAGTACAAGCAACTTGCCGATACCGAGACTTCGGTTATCTTCGGTGGCCGTCTTGCCGAATATCGGTATTACGACATGGCTCCAATAATCGAAAAAGTCTTAAATTTGTTCCATAAATTATAAATTGTTTGTAACGATGCACTATTATTGGGAAAATTATTACCTTTGCGGGCATAAAAGCTATAATTCGCCGCCACAAAGTGTAGAGTCGGCTATATCGAAAAAGAAATAATAAGAAGATTATGTCAAAGGTTACTAAAGAAATGGCACTCGATTATCATCGAGACACGAAGCCAGGTAAAATAGAGATAGTCCCCACAAAACCCTATTCGACGCAGAGCGATCTCGCCCTGGCCTATTCTCCCGGTGTCGCTTACCCATGCCTTGAAATCGAGCAACAACCTCAAGATGCATACGAATACACCAACAAGGGTAATCTCGTGGCAGTCATTTCCAACGGTACCGCTGTGCTTGGCCTTGGCGATATCGGCGCTCTCGCAGGAAAACCGGTGATGGAGGGCAAGGCGTTGCTGTTTAAAATATTTGCAGGAATCGACTGCTTTGATATCGAGGTCGATGAGAACGACCCCGATAAATTCATCGAGATTGTTAAGGCTATTTCTCCTACATTTGGCGGCATAAATCTTGAGGACATCAAGGCCCCCGAGTGTTTCGAGATAGAACGTCGTCTTAAAGAGGAATGTACCATACCGGTGATGCACGATGATCAGCACGGAACGGCCATTATATCGGCTGCCGGTCTGATTAACGCCCTTGAGATTCAGGGGAAAAGAATCGGAGATGTCAAGCTCGTTGTCAATGGGGCTGGGGCTGCCGCAGTCTCTTGTACAAAACTTTACATCGCACTTGGTGTGAAGCCTGAAAATGTAGTGATGTGCGATAGCAAGGGGGTTATTAACACTAAACGCACCAACCTCAACTCTCAGAAACGCGAATTTGCCACTAACCGCGACATCGACACTCTTGCGGATGCGATGGTTGATGCCGATGTGTTCCTTGGGTTGTCGGTAAAAGATGTAGTTACCCCCGAAATGCTTAAATCGATGGCTCCAAATCCTATCGTTTTCGCTCTTGCAAATCCCGACCCTGAAATCGCCTATGATGCGGCTATGGCCTCGCGAGATGACTTGATTTTTGCCACGGGGCGTTCAGATTATCCCAACCAGATAAACAATGTACTTGGATTCCCGTACATATTCCGCGGTGCTCTCGATTCAGGCGCGACGGTGATAAATGAGCCGATGAAGTTATCAGCGGTCTATGCGATTGCGGCATTGGCCAAAGAACCGGTGCCTCCGGTCGTGAACGCCGCTTACAATATGACTAAGCTCTCGTTTGGACGTGATTATATCCTGCCCAAACCGCTTGACCCTCGCTTGTTGACAACTGTGGCCCCCGCCGTTGCCCGCGGTGCGATGGAGTCGGGTGTCGCCCGTCGTCCCATCACCGATTGGGATGCCTACAAACAGAAGCTGCGCCAAATTATGGGTTCTGACAATAAGATGATGCGCCGTTTTGTGGAGCAGGCAAAATCCAATCCAAAGCGTGTGGTCTTTGGCGAAGCGAATACCGACAACACTCTTCGTGCGGCTGTCTCGGCGCGCGGTTTGGGCGTCTGCATCCCAATTCTGCTTGGCAACGAGGAAATGATAGAGAAGCGTGCCGCTCGACTTGGCATAGACATAAGCGGTATCGAGATTGTCAATCTGCGCCATGATCGTGAAGCCGACCGCCGCAATCGTTTCGCGACCAAACTTGCCGACAAGCGTCAACGTTCGGGGCTTACATTCAGGGAAGCTCTTGAAAAGATGTATGACCGCAACTATTTCGGCATGATGATGGTCGAAGAAGGCGAAGCCGACGCATTTATAGCCGGGACTTATTCGGGTAGCGATGCTGCCGCTCAGATCGCCAAGGAGGTTGTCGGCATCCGTCCCAGCTACAAACATTTCGCCACGATGCACATTATGAATACCAAACGTGGCACCTACTTCCTTGCCGACACCATGATTAATCAGACTAACGACGAGGAGACATTGCTCGATGTGGCTCGACTTGCGCGTAACTCTGTGGAGTATTTCGCTCACGACCCGGTGATGGCCATGGTGTCATACAGCAACTTCGGCTCAGGCAAGGAACCTGAGTGTGTCACCGTGCACAACGTGGTCGACAAAATGCAGCAGCTCTATCCCGATCTCCCAATTGATGGAGAAATGCAGGTCCATTATGCACTCAACCGCGATAGCCGCGATGCCGCGTTCCCATTCTCGCGCCTTAACGGCAAGGATGTCAACACTCTCATTTTCCCCAACCTCAGTGCGGCCAACACGGCCTACCGCATGATGCTTGAAATGGGTCTCGGCGAGGCCATAGGCCCGATTCAGATGGGTTTGAACAAGCCGATTCACTTTATCGGCGTTGACTCGCCTGTGCGTGACATCATTAGTCTGACGACAATAGCAGTGCTCGACGCTGCCGTGCTCGAAAATATCGAATCATGCTCAGGCACTTTGTGCGATAAATAAGCTCGTATTTTAGACCCTGGATTTATAGATTGACATATAAAGCATGAGATGAAAGGTGGAGCGGAATCCACCTTTCCTTTTTTTCTGCGCGCTGCCTCACTGTTTTCTATGGCTTTGTCGTTTGGCGCGAATATGTTAACTTTGTCAGTCGATAATCTAATCAATCAGTCGTGATGGTTTTTTCTATTGATATCTCGCCTTTGTGCTGGACTCTGATGGGCGTTGCCTTAGCTTGCGCCATAGTGCTCTCGACGCTTTACTGCCGTCGGGTTTCATTAGTGTGGAAACATAACCGGCGCGGCAATGTGACATTAAACGATTCCCCATCCGCGCTCCCCCAGGTCTCTGTAGTTGTTTACTGTAACGATAATCCTTCGAGCTTGGGCCGGCTTCTTGAGACGCTGTTATCGCAACAATATAATGCGCCCTATGAGATTATAATCGTCAACGATGGCTCATCTGAATCGGTTAAAGATGTTTTCAACCGATTGTCGCTGGAGCATCATAATCTTTACTTGACATTTATTCCCGATGAGGCTCACAATCTTAGCCGCCGCAAACTTGCCATCACTCTTGGCTTGAAGGCGGCGCGCAACAAATATGTGTTATTTGTCGATGCCGCATCGTCAATCGGGTCGACTGACTGGTTGCGCTCGATGGCGCGGCATTTCTCTGACGGGAAGGATATTGTGCTTGGCTATGCTGCTTTTGACCGTCACGTTGACGCTCAGATAGGCAAACGCCTCAGATCCTTTGACACAACGGCCGATGCTGTTACGTATTTGTCGTCGGCGTTGAAAAAACATCCATATCGCGGTCATCTCGACAATTTCGGGATTAATCGTGAGCTTTTTTTCGCAAACAAAGGCTTTTCTAAGTCATTGAATCTTCATAACGGAGCCGATGATATTTTTATCGAGGAGATAGCTTTGCCCGATAACACTGCGGTTGAATTGTCTGATGCGTCGCGTGTAACTCTTGGAGGAGAGTCTCCACGAGCGTTCCATCGTCGGTGGAAATGGGGTCATATTTTTACCGGCCGATATGTGTCACATCGGTCACGATATATTTTTTCGCTTTTCTCGTCTATTTTGTGGTTGGGAGTGGCATCGTCAATCGCTGCTATTTTTGAAAGCGTCCCTAATATGCTCCCGTTGACTATAATGGCAGCGGCCGGTCTGTCGCTTTGGATTTTAATAATGATAGCATGGCGCAGAGCATTACGAGCTCTCGCCGGACGGAGGCTTTTTTTGACAGTGCCATGGTTTGTCATGATGCGCCCATTCTATAATCTATATTATAAAATAGTGGAGCGACGGCATCGTAAAGAAAATTTCACTTGGTCTAAGCCAAGGCGGTGATTCTGTCTTATACTGTTGAACCATGTGAATTGTAAAAACGTTTTTATACAAAACGTTTTTATTATTTGTCATGAAACTACGAATATTGACGCTCGCCGCTGCGGGACTTTTGATGGCAGGAACGGCTGTTGAGGCTGATGCTTGTTCCCGTATCCTTTATGTCGGTGACACTGCGGCCCGCCCCGAGCAGGTGTTGCGCATAGTTGGCCGGTCACTTGACTGGAAGACACCCATTCCAACCAATTTATATGTGTATCCCCGAGGCGTGGTCAAAGCCGGTAACGACCTCCCCGGATCAGTCAAATGGACTTCAAAATATGGCGCGGTCTATGCTGTCAGCTATGGTGGCGGTGTCACGGAGGGGATGAACGAAAAGGGTCTTGTGATTAACGGTTTGTTCTGCAAAGGGACGGTTTATGATAATCGTGAGACATCGTCGCGTCCACCCATGTCGTTGGCGATGTTTGTGGCATGGCTGCTTGACCTGAATGCCACAACCCCCGAAGTGGTTAAGGTCTTGAAAGAACATGAGTTCAATATCTCCGGCTCAACTTTCGACGGGGGGACGGTGGCGGCTCTGCATTGGGGAATCACAGATGCCGAGGGCCGCTGTGCGATTCTTGAATTTGACCATGGAAAAGTGATGATTTATGAAGGGGAGGATATGCCAGCCATGACCAACGACCCGGCTTTTCCGCAAATGACAGCGATAAATGACTATTGGACGAAAGTTGGCGGCGGCAATATGCTTCCTGGCACGGTCAAAAGCCCCGACCGATATGTGCGAGGCTATTATTTTCAAGGTCATGTCGCTAAATCTAATGACGCTGACTTGGGGCTGGCGATTATTCGAAGCATACTTTTTAATGTTTCTGTGCCATATGAATACACTGTCAAATCTGAGCCTAACGTAAGCTCGACGCAGTGGCGTTCTTTCGCCAATATCCGTGATAGGCTCTACTACTTTGATTCATCGACAAATCTTGGTGTCTATTATGTTGACCTGCTAAAATGCGATCTTAGCGTTGGAGCTCCGGTTCTGCGGCTCGATTCGACTGCTGCGGCGCGTCATCTTGGCGACGTGACACATTTGTTGCACCCCGCCGCTCCATTCACACCGCTCTATTGATACATTTAAATAGAAAGGCGACTTTGGCTCTCGCCTCTGTCGCCTTTCAGCTGTTTGTAATAATTTATTTTTAACGTTTGTCTTGAATACCGAGCATAGCCCATTTGAGCTGGTCGTACGACGATTTGATTTTATTCTTCATTGGTAGCCACACTGCTTTCAGTTCCTCTAATCGTGCATTTGCTTCTTTAACTTTCAGTGATGTCTCGTGGCGTAGCGATTCCACCTCATTATTCAAGCGTTCAGCCTCTTTCGACATTTCCTCCATTTTGTCAAGTTGTTCAAGTGTGATGCCGAGATCTTTAACCATATCGTGGTGGCTTCGTGCGCCCTCTACGAGTATTTTCACTTTCTCAACTTGATTCAGATAAGTTTTTGACATGACTTTGTTTATTTTATCGTTTATATCGTTGTTTTTGTACTCAAATTTACGAAAAAAATCAGTCCCCTGTGACTTCTTATCTTCCTTATATATAGTGATATAGCTGTGCTAAGGCTTTTATTTTCAACGACTTACGATAAGTTAAACTGTGTTAACGGCTTGCTGTGGTTTACGTTAGGAAACCCTTTCTATGTGGCCGAACATTGCTTGACGGCAATACCCTGAATAGTATCCCTCCTCAATCGGCAATCTGCAAAGATTGCTAAAACAACAAAATTCCCACATAAAAAACTCAGGCCCCGCAATTTCCACTTGCGAGGCCTGTTTTAGAATCATTCAAATATGCATCAGAACGGGAAATTGATACCCAAATTAACTGATGCGTTGCTCGACAACGGAACGCCCTGCTTGGCCAATTTGCCCAACGTGCGGTCCATGCCGACAAACATATTAAAGCCTGTGGTGTGCAAATTCACTATCCAACCGAAACCTACACCAAATGTGCCGAGCGACATATTGATACCGCCGTCGATACATTTAGCCGGAGCGATGTTGGCTGACAGACGGAAGTCTGTCCAACTGAAAGCCCCTTGGATTCGGGTCGTATTGAGTAATCCGAATGTCAAAGGTCGGTAGACCGGCAGTGTATATTGAACCCCGAGGTTCATAGTCGCGCCAAGCATACGGGTCTGACCTCCTTTGTCACCCATATCTTCGAGTTCATAGAGGGCCGACATATCATCCTTGATTTTGTCCCATTCATTCTCGAAACTGTTGGTGGCGTCGTCGTCAACGTTGAATGTATAGCGGTCGGTATTGAATGTTTTAACACCGTTGGTCGATGCCACGACGTTGTTGTTCCATGAGATGAATCCTAAATCGAGCAATGATGCGCTGAAGCTCCAGTCGGGTAGGGCGGCGGGGGTGTACACTGCACCCAAGTCAAAAGCCATACCGAAGCCGTTAAGCCCCGTGTTATCAACATCCATTCCGTTCACATACTCGTGGTTAGTATCCTCGTTTATGTCAGTCTCATAAACCAAGCCCTTGACATTGGCATTCAACTCCGCCTCCGATGTGATTGTCCATTCGTTTTCGCCGAGCGTCAATTTCGCATTTTTAAGTTTCGCATCTATATTTGCGCCGCCGAGCAAGAATTTTACGTTTGCACCGATGCGCCACTCTTTGCTCAACTGGTGTGAGTGACCCAGTGAAATCTCGGCGTAAGCGTTTGCAAACGCTCTTACGTCTGAGATGTCATACTCTTTGTTGCCTATGCCCTCCTTCATCAACGAGAACATCTCGCCGGGCACCTTCATCCCGAGGCCGCTACGGGCATTGATTGCTATGGTATTGTAACCGCCCCAAGCCTTGAAACCGGCTGCGAGAAGCGTGATTTTAACATCGCCGCCTATGCGGTTTTTATCATTGATATTACCCAAAAATTCCGAAGCGCTGACTTGCGGGTTTAGGAATGTGGTCGTTTGGCCGTCGATGTTGTATAGGATGTCGTCTACTCCGAGGTTGCCGTTCATCGAGGCGTTGATGTTGCCCAATGCAGGCATCGCTATGAAGTTTTTCGTGTTGCCAAACGCCGGGTTCATCTCAAAACGATATGTATAGTCGTCTATGAAATAGCCCGAACGTGTGTTTTGCGCATTGGCCGATGTGATGGCGCAGATTGCGATTGCTGTCGTCGTTACAACTGTTTTTATGCTGTATCTCATGATTTGATTGTCGATTGATGGTTTGGCTGTTTATAATTCTTTCTCATAGTAACCTGAAACGACAGGTCTCACATCTTTCAGTGTGATAGTCATGTCGGGCGAAATGGTCTTCCCGTCGGCAGCGGCTGTGGCGACGGCGCGATAGCGCAAGCCGTCGAGATGCTGGATTTGTCCCGTTATACGAAGGGTTATTTCTTGATCTTGAGCGTTCGCATTGATTTGAGCGCCTGTGACTTCGACATCACCAATCTGTTTGCCATCAACGTCAATCGGATATGCTGTGAAGTCGAGTGCGACTGGAACGTCTGAGCTGGCTTTCATAGTTATTGTGAGAGTGGTGATGGTGACTTTGTCAAATTCTTCGTCGTTCCATCCGTCCATGTCGTTGGCATATGTGACATATGAGCCGCTCATGAAGTTTAGGGGAGCGACGAGCTTGTATTTTCCACTTATCTTTCCCATATCAGCTCCAAGAGGGAACAAATTAACCGGTTGGTCGGGGATAATGGGATCTACGAGATTCACTTTGATGCTTTTGGGCATTCCGTTGCCGCTCAATACATAGCTCAGTGATGAGTAGCCGACATGTTCGGCTCCTGCAAATTCCGCGTCGATTGTCGAGGGCATTTCGGGCGACAGGCAGAAACTGTAGCTACCGTCGGGATGATTGGTGTTGATAGCGATGAGCTGACCGGGGTTTAGCCCGAATGTCTTGTCGGCTTCACCGGGACGGATAGCTGTCATTGACAGTCCTGATTGCGCTTTAAGCTCATATTGCTGTAAAGCGTTGTTAAATTGCAGATATAGGCAAGGATTGGTTATGGAAATGTCAGTCCCTTCTTGCGACAGTACGTTGGGCAGGTCGTTGAGGCTGACCTCGGGGATGTTAACATCATCGACTTCGTATTTTATACGGCCTGTGAACGATTTGATGTTAATGTCTGATAACACGTATTCAGTGCGGAGGGTAAGGGATGTGGGTATAGAGCTTATGTCGCCGACTATATCGCTCGCCGATATGGTGGCGAAGCCTGATTTGAGGTAGATTTTCTCGTCGACTGTGAGGGTGGGATTGTTGTAGCTGTAGTTTGTCTTGCTGAAATCTATGCCGTCAGCTTCAAGATGCACGGTGAGGGCGCTGCCGCTTATTTGCTTGTCAGCGATATAAAGCTCGCCGGTGTTTGGATTGTAACTGCCGCCTGCGCTTTCGGTCATGCTCAGTCCTTTAGGTAGCTGGAAGACTATGTCGGAAAAGTCGCAGCTTCTGATGATGTCTTTGGCTTCAACGAGCGATACTGTAAGGTCAAGCGATACATCGCACTCGCATGAATTGATAGCGACGATATAGTCGCTCACGTCTGATGTGCTATATTTACAGTCAGGTGGAGTTGATGACAGCGGGAACCGCAGAGAACCCAATCCGCTTTTCATTGGTGAGCTTGAATGGAAGCCTTCGGCGTAGACGGTTGATTCGGTCGGTTTGATGACCGGTGCCTTGACACTGACAGCGGGAATGTTGATTTGCGCTGCGTCGACACTGCCTCCTTTGACGATGGCATACTGCCCGTCAATCACCTGAATGGCTTCACCTTCTTTAATGTCGAGAATGCTTTCCAGTGAAATGACGTCAAGATTAATTGGTACGACCAAATCCTTGACTTCGATTCTTGTTGTGGAATCTATGTCGCTCAGGTCATAATTGTCATCGACACATGATGCCATTGACAAAACTGCACCTATCGCCAATAAAAATTTTTGGGTGAGTGGATTTTTCATAGAGAAAAAACTTTTAATTTATGAATTGTTGTTATTTCCATTTTAGTCGCAAAATTAGGAAATTAATATTAAAATTTGTGATGTGAACTGAAAAAATATTATGAGTAAAGAAATAAAGACGGCTGTTTGCCGAATTAATCGGAAACAGCCGTTATTGAAATAAGGAAATGTAGTGTTAAACTTTAGAATCCGAATATATCTTCGGTCGTCAGCATGACCACTTTGCCATGCCTGCGAAGGTAATCGAGGTCGAGGTCTTTCGAGTCTCCGAGAATGCCGATGTGGTATGTGCGGCCTTTGACTTGTTTCTGATGGAAGTCCGACACTGTCTCGAGTGTCATGCTCGGTAATGCCTCATACATCGTTTTGTGCCAATCGCTCTTAAGGCCAAGACGTTGGCAGCCGATATATACCCATGCGGCGTTATCCTTGATGAAACGCTCTGTGCGCAAGCGGGCTTCCATCCCCTGCTTTGCATGGTCAAATGCGTTTTGGCTCAACGGCATTTCTTCGATTATTTCGGCAAATGCTTCGATCGCGTCGGCCATCTTGTCGTTTTGGGTCGCTATTGTCGTTCTGAAGCGGTATGGCTCGTCAAGATACCTTTGACCTTGGAAATCTGCTCTGGCTGAGTATGCCAAGCTGCGGCGTTCGCGCATTTCTTGGAATACTATCGAGTTCATGCCGCCGCCGAAATATTCGTTAAACATCATGCGCTGGTTCTCTATCGATTGGTCATACAATTTTCCATCGCAGCTATATTCTGTCATATAAAGCTGTTTCGCGTCGTATGGTGCTATGAAAAATGTTGTCTCTTTTGGTTCCAACGGTTTTTCGACCTCTTTTTTCGCAATCTTAGTCAGCTTTTTCGGCGTCTTGTGGGTCTTCTCTATCGTTGCGATAGCCGTTTTCTCATCCATCGGCCCATAATATATTATCGTGTGCTCCATTTTGTTCAACGATTTAAGCTGGTCGGTCAAGTGCTGGGGGCTGATGTTTTTTAGCTCTTCGTTGGTTAGCTTGTATGATTTCATCTGCGCGGGTCCGGTTGAGATATACTCATACAAGGCGTTGAAGTTGGCGCTTTGATTTTTCAAGCGGTTCTCGCGGCTCTTTATCGTCTGCTCCACAACATTGTCATACATCTCTTTGTCGGCGACAGCGTTGTTCATCAGCTCGTCAAGCAGCGCCATTGCTTCTTCCATGTTTTCCGAAAGCCCTTCCAATGTCACGTAGCTCTCGCGTTTGCCGACGCTAATCTTGTAAGAGCAAGCCAGCTCATAGAATTTCTGGGCATACTCTTCGTTGTCCATCTTCTTTGTCCCGAGAAGATCCATATAGTAGTTGAGCATTGCGATTTCTTTGTCATTGTTTACGCCATAGTCGTAGACGTATGTTACCGAAAACATATCGTTGCTCAAGTTCTGCTTATAGATTACGGGAATGTTCTTGTTAGCGTTCAAAAATGTCAAATCCTTCTCGAAGTCGACAAACACCGGCTCTATCGGCGGCACTTCCTCGGCGACGATGGCGTTGAGGTATGCGCTCGCCGTGTCGCGGTTCATCTCTATCGGAGTGATTGGCTGTTTGGCGATTTTAAGCTCGGTTGTGTCTTGGCCTTGACGTTTATAGATTGCGACATAATTGTCCTCGCGGAGATATTTGTTTGCCATTGCCACTATATCCTCTTTCGTCATCTTGCTCAATCGCTCATTGCGGCTCACCATTGCCGACAGCGGTATATCGTTGATAAACGATGTTTCCATTCTGTCCACGCGGCCATAATTGCTGTCAAGCTCTCTCTGCTCGCTCGCCTTGAAGTTGTTGATTGTCGCGGGTATCAAGCTGTTGTCAAACTCTCCGTTGCGCAGCTTTGCAAACTCGTCAAGCAACAAGCGTTTCAATTCTTCAAGCGTTTGCCCCTCTTTGGGCCTTCCTGACACCATAAATATTGAGTAGTCGCTCAGCGACTCACAACCCGCTCCGACACCGAGCGCTTTCTGCTTTTGATTAATGTCCAAGTCTATCAAGCCGGCTTGTCCGTTGTTGACTATATACTCGAGCAATTCCATCTTTTCTATATCCTCATGGCTCGCCTTCGGCAGTCGCCACGCAAGCAACAACGCTTCTGACTCGTTGCCCCACACCTCGGTCTCCACTGGCGACGTGATAGGCGGCTCCGGCGTGAACTCCAGCTTCGGCAGATTCTGATTTGCCTTCAGATGCCCGAAATATTTTGTGATGGCATCTACTGCGGTGTCGGGGTCGAAATCTCCCGACATCAATATCGCCATATTGTTTGGCACATACCAATTCTTGTGGTATGCCTTGATATTGGTGATTGAAGGATTCTTCAGATGCTGTTGATAGCCCAGCACCGACCACTGTCCGTACGGGTGGTGAGGAAACATAGCGGCCATCAAGCCCTCCGTCATCTTTTGCGAATCTTTTGTCAACGACATATTTTTCTCCTCATATATCGTCTCTAACTCCGTGTGGAATCCGCGCAACACCGGCTTCTCAAATCGGTTCGACTGTATCTTTGCCCAACGCTCAAGCTCGTTCGACGGAATATCTTCCACATAGCAGGTCATATCGTATGAAGTGTAGGCGTTAGTTCCGATTGCTCCGATTGTCGTCATCAACTTGTCGTACTCGTTGGGTATCGCTATCTTCGATGCCTCATACGATATGCTGTCTATCTCGTGATACAACGCTGCGCGTGCGGTTGAGTCGGTCGTTTGGCGATAGGTCTCAAACAGCTCCTCGATTTTGTCGAGCAACGGCTTTTCCGCCTCGTAATTGGTCGTGCCGAAGTCTGTTGTGCCCTTAAACATCATATGTTCGAAATAGTGGGCCAAACCGGTGGTCTCGGCGGGGTCGTTCTTGCTGCCCACTTTTACGGCGATATTGGTCTGGATGCGCGGCATATCTTTGTTGACGCTCATGTACACTTTCAACCCGTTGGGCAGGGTGTATACCATCGTTTTCATTGGGTCGCCGGGTACTGTTTCATATTGGTACTTGCCGGCTTGGACTTGAAAGCCTAAGGCTACCGACACAACCATGAGAAACAGACGAGTGGATTTCAGTCTCATAAATGTGATTGATTAATGGTTTATTATATATACACGCGAAGATAGCCAAAAATGTTACATCCATGTGAAAATATATTTTGATTTGCTTCGGCATCGCAGATTGACTAACTTCGCGTATAGAAATAAACAGATACTATATAAATATGAAAGAAGTAGTGTTGAGCGGAATACGCTCTACTGGAAATCTCCACCTGGGTAATTATTTCGGGGCGTTGAGCAAATTTGTCAGGATGCAGAACGATTATGATTGTCTGTTCTTTATCGCTGACCTCCATGCCTTGACCACACACCCCGACCCTAAATCGCTTCACGGAAACGTTAAGGACATCATAGCCGAATATCTCGCTGCGGGACTTGACCCTGAAAAAGCAACGATTTTCGTGCAGAGCGATGTCCCCGAGATTCCTGAACTATACTTGTTGCTGAATATGCACGTCGGCATTGGAGAGCTGATGCGCACGGCTTCATTTAAAGACAAAGCGCGCAAAGCTCTCGGCATAAAGTCGGATAACGATAACGACGATATCGAAAAGGAAATCATCGGTACTGATTCTAATAAGCGCGTTAATGCCGGGTTGCTCACTTACCCGACGCTCATGGCTGTCGACATCCTCATTCAGAAGGCTCACAAGGTCCCCGTCGGTAAAGACCAAGAGCAACACCTTGAGTTGACGCGCCGTTTCGCCCGCCGATTCAACTCGTTCTATGGTGTAGACCTGTTCCCCGAACCGACAAACTTTGACTTTGGTGGAGCTCCCGTCAAAGTCCCCGGACTCGACGGCTCCGGTAAAATGGGCAAAAGCGAAGGCAACTGCATCTATCTTGCCGATGAAGAGAAAGTCTTGCGCAAGAAAGTTATGCGTGCCGTCACCGACGAAGGCCCCCAAGCCCCCAACTCGCCGATGACGCAACCTGTCGAAAACCTGTTCACGCTCCTGCGTCTCACTTCCACTCCCGACGTCGTGCAACACTTCACCGATGCCTACGCTGACTGCTCGATACGCTACGGTGACCTTAAAAAGCAACTCGCCGAGGATATCCTCAAAATCACTCTCCCCATTCGCGACCGTTACCTCGACATCCGCGACAATGATGAGTACATCGCCAAGGTCGTGAAGCGGGGAGCCGAACGCGCCCGCGAGCGTGCCGCAAAGACTCTTGCCGAAGTACGAGATGTCATGGGCATAAAACGCTTCTGGTAAATAATCTTATCCGCTATAGTAGCCCAATCGGCTGATGCGAGCAACTCGCATCAGCCGATTGTGGCTATTTTGATAAAGTGGTTTATTCGTCAAACGTCATTTCGTCAAAACCTGCGGCGTCAAATTCATCTTCGTTAAATTCGCTTGAGCCGTAGAAATCCTCATCCAGGTCAACGCCGGCTGACGCGGCGGCCGCTTTCGCGTCGATTTTAGTCTCAAACTCATCCATATCCATGACCTGAGCCGGAGCGTGTCCCACAGACAGAGTACACAATGGGTCTTTGAGATTTTTGCCCGTAATCATCTCTTTCATTTCAATAAAGAATGAGCGGTCGGTCATATAATCAAAGGTGAATATCAAGCGTTGTCCTTCATCCTCGATATAGTCGCTTAGGATTGTCTCATCCATCAGCCATACATCTTGATCTGAGTCTGTGCCCATATCCTCAAGTGTGATTTCTTTTTCTTTTTCCCAGTTTTGGTCGCACAGGAAAAATGAACACATTTGGTTCTTGTCAAAACCGACAGCGTCACAGATAGCGTTTTTCAGACTGAGAAACGTTGCGTCAGCGTCAATCTTTATTTCTCTTTTGAAATTGTCGACTTCATCAGAGACTACTCGGAAATTGAATATCATATAGTTTTGTCGATTTGATGTTTTGCTAATTGCCGCCCTGACCCGCGGGTCTGAGGCTTGTGGCAGTTTCACGTTGCGAATATAGTAAATTTATGACAACTCAATGACAAATATTTTTGAAATATTTTATCAATTCGCTCGATAAAAATTATCGTATGTGTGTTATTAAGTTATGAATGGGCGTTTTCCCCCTATATGAGAGCAACTTGTATTTGTTTTATAATAACCGATTAGGAAATGATGGTATTAGAATTTATCGGCATTATATGTGCGGCGATTGCGGCGATTATCTCCATCGGGCTGGTAGCGGCAGGAGCTTCGGTGGCGCTTCTGTCACTTGTCGGACTCATCAAAGGTTTCATTAAGTCAAAGAGTGGCTTCATGGTCACTGACGGCAACGGAGCAGCGTTTAACCGTGCGGTATAAGAAAAAAATCGCCGCGAAAATATTAATCTCCGCGGCGATTGACTTTTTCACAAATAATGAGCCTAATACTCGCCCCAGCTCTTGATTTCAATATCATCGAGCGACATTGTTGTGAACGCGTCGATAAACGCCGATGCCAAACGGGCGTTGGTGAGCAACGGAATGTTCAAGTCGATTGCCGCACGGCGTATCTTGTAGCCGTTATCAAGCTCAGCCGAAGTTAGATTCTTAGGAATATTTACCACCAAATCTATCTCCTTGTTATGGAGCAAGTCGAGTGCCTGGGGCTGCATATCGCTCTGGCTGGGCCAGTAGACGCGTACTGCCGGTATGCCGTTATCGTTGAGGAACGTGTGTGTGCCCCCCGTAGCATAAATCTGATAACCCTTAGCGTGTAAGCGTTGAGCTGCCTCAAGCATATCAGCTTTCTGTTTCGGAGCACCCGTGCTCAACAGCACAGTCTTTTTAGGAACGTTCAGACCCACCGAGAGCATTGATTTCAGAATAGCCTCTGAAGTGTCATCGCCTATGCAACCAACCTCGCCGGTCGACGACATATCAACGCCGAGTACGGGGTCGGCACCTTGCAAGCGAGAGAAGCTAAACTGCGACGCCTTTATACCCACATAGTCGAGGTCAAAAGCGTTTTTAGCCGGTTTCTCGACGTTGATGCCGAGCATCACTTTGGTTGCCAAGTCGATGAAGTTAATTTTCAACACCTTCGACACAAACGGGAAACTACGCGACGCACGCAAGTTGCACTCGATTACTTTTACATCATTGTTCTTAGCCAAGAACTGGATGTTAAACGGACCCGAAATGTTCAACGCCTTAGCAATCTGCGACGACACCTTCTTGATGCGGCGCATAGTCTCTACATAGAGTTTTTGAGGCGGGAACTGTATTGTGGCATCGCCGGAGTGGACACCCGCAAACTCGATATGCTCAGAGATTGCATAGACTTTAATCTGGCCGTTTTGCGCCACAGCGTCCATCTCGATTTCTTTAGCGTGTTGGATAAATTCCGACACCACTACAGGATGTTGCTTTGATACGTTGGCCGCAAGGCGCAAGAAACGTTCAAGCTCATCTTTGTTAGAGCAAACGTTCATCGCCGCTCCTGATAGCACATAGCTGGGTCTTACGAGTACCGGGAATCCGACCTCGTCGATAAATTTGTAAATGTCATCGAAACTTGTCAGTTCGCGCCAACGAGGCTGGTCTATGCCGAGGTCGTCAAGCATCGACGAGAACTTATGTCGGTCTTCAGCGTTATCAATGCTTTTGGCACTCGTCCCAAGTATATTGACACCCTCCGCATCAAGGCGTGTGGCGAGGTTGTTGGGTATCTGACCACCCACTGATAGAATTGTGCCGTGTGGCTGCTCCAGTTCGAGAATATCCATCACGCGCTCAAACGTGAGCTCGTCAAAATAGAGGCGGTCACACATATCATAGTCGGTCGATACGGTTTCAGGATTATAATTAATCATCACCGATCTCCATCCCTCTTTCTTGACGGTCATCAACGCATTAACCGAACACCAGTCAAACTCTACCGAGCTGCCGATGCGGTATGCCCCTGAACCAAGCACAACGATTGAACGATGGTCGTGTAGATAATCAATATCGTGAGCCGAAGCGTTGTAGGTCAAATACAGATAGTTGGTCTGCGCTGGATACTCTGCGGCAAGCGTGTCAATCTGCTTCACTACCGGAGTGATGCCAAGGCTCTTACGATAGTCGCGGACTTGCTTGTTAGCCTGCTCGGCATTGGTCATGCCCTCTTTAAGTACCGAACGAGCGATTTGGAAGTCGCTGAAGCCCTGTTCCTTAGCCTTGCGGAGCAAACACGCCGGGACTGACTCTATCTCGCTATAAGCCTCGAGCTTGTGGCTCGTCTCCATAATGTTTTGAAGCTTATAGAGGAACCACTTGTCGATTTTAGTCAAATCGTGGATGCGGTCGACCGTATAACCGTTTTGCATAGCCTTGGCTATGACAAACATACGCTTGTCGGTCGGCTCGCTCAACGCCTTGTCGATGTCGGGGATTGAAATATCTTTGTTCTCAACAAAGCCGTGCATACCCTGGCCTATCATGCGGAGACCCTTTTGGATTGCCTCCTCAAAGTTGCGGCCAATGGCCATCACCTCGCCCACCGATTTCATCGACGAGCCGATTTCACGGCTCACACCATGGAATTTACCGAGATCCCAACGCGGCATTTTCACCACGATATAGTCGATTGCGGGTTCAAAGAACGCCGAAGTTTCCTTAGTTACAGAGTTCTTGAGGTCAAACAAGCCATATCCCAAGCCCAACTTCGCAGCCACAAACGCCAAGGGGTAACCTGTAGCCTTTGACGCAAGCGCCGACGAACGGCTCAATCGAGCGTTAACCTCGATTACGCGGTATTCCATCGACTCGGGGTCAAACGCATATTGCACGTTACACTCGCCGACGATGCCGATGTGGCGTATAATCTTAATGGCGAGCTGACGCAAGAAGTGGAAATCCTCGTTTGACAAAGTCTGAGACGGAGCCACCACGATACTTTCGCCGGTGTGGATACCCAGAGGGTCGAAGTTCTCCATATTGCAGACGGTGATACAGTTGTCAAAACGGTCTCTCACCACCTCATACTCAATTTCTTTCCAGCCTTTGAGCGACTTCTCGATGAGCACTTGGGGAGAGAACGACAGCGACTTCTCGGTCAGAGCGATAAGCTCCTCCTCAGTGTCGCAGAAACCGCTACCGAGACCGCCCAAAGCGTATGCGGCGCGGACAATCACCGGGAAACCGAGTTCGCGTGCGGCGCGGAGTGCGTCTTCGGTTGTGCTCACAGCCTCGCTCTTAATTGTCTTAACGTCGATTTCATCGAGCTTCTTGACAAAGAGCTCACGGTCCTCAGTGTCCATAATAGCCTGGACGGGAGTGCCGAGCACCTGCAAGTTATATTTTTCCAAAACTCCCGAGCGGTAAAGGCTCACTCCGCAGTTAAGGGCCGTCTGGCCGCCAAATGCGAGTAAAATGCCGTCGGGACGTTCCTTCTCGATTACCTTCTCCACAAAGTAGGGGGTCACGGGGAGGAAGTAGATTTTGTCGGCAAAACCTTCTGAGGTCTGCACCGTTGCGATGTTAGGGTTGATGAGCACCGTTGAGATACCCTCCTCTTTCATCGCTTTCAGAGCCTGCGAGCCTGAATAGTCAAATTCACCGGCTTCGCCTATCTTGAGTGCGCCGCTACCGAGCAGCAACACTTTCTTTATTTTTTGTTGGTTCATTATCGTGATGGGGTATTGAGGCTTCTCCAGCCCGTTTTCTACAACATTTTTATAAACTCGTCAAAGAGGAACTCCGTATCCTTCGGGCCGCTGCACGCTTCGGGGTGGAACTGAGCCGAGAAAAACGGCTTTGTCTTGTGGCGGATACCCTCGTTGGTGCCATCGTTCATATTGACAAACAGCGGTTCCCAGTCGGCTGGAAGCGTTGCTTGGTCAACAGCGAAGCCGTGGTTTTGCGCTGTGATGAAACAAGTGTTGGTGCCCACCATACGCACGGGCTGGTTGTGGCTGCGGTGACCATACTTGAGTTTAAAGGTTTTGGCTCCGGCGGCTTTCGATAAAAGTTGGTTGCCCATGCAGATGCCACAGATGGGCTTGCCGATTTCAATAGCTTTGCGGATGTTCTCGACAGTCTTTTCAGCCATGTCGGGGTTGCCCGGGCCGTTAGAGATAAACAAACCGTCGTAGGGGATTGACGTGAAATCATAGTCCCAAGGCACACGCACCACTTTGACGCCGCGGCGGGTGAGACACCTGATTATATTGTGTTTCACGCCGCAGTCCACGAGCACTACGGTCTTTTCGCCTTCGCCATGGTGTTCTACTTCGCGGCAGCTCACTTTTGCCACAAGATTCTCTTTATTGGGGTCATAGAAATCAGGCTCCTCGCAACCCTCGACAACGATTTTGCCGAGCATTGAGCCTTTCTCGCGAAGGTGTTTGGTCAACTGACGGGTGTCGATTCCGTAAACTCCGGGGATTCTCTCCTCGTTGAGCCATTCCGATAGCGAACGTGTCGCCTGCCAGTGGCTGTGGTTCCACGAATAGTCTTGCGCCACAATCGCTTTGCAATGAATGTGGTGACTCTCGTAGTACTCGCTCACGTCGTCTTTTTCGCGGCGTGGCGGCACACCATAGTTGCCAAGAATGGGGTAGGTCGTGACAAGAATCTGACCTTCATAGGAAGGGTCTGTAAGGCTTTCGGGATATCCGGTCATCGCTGTGTTGAATACAACTTCTCCGGCGGTTGATCCTTCATAGCCAAAGGAGCGTCCTTCAAACTTAGTGCCGTCCTCCAAGATGAGGAAGGCGCGTCGTGTTTCGCGCATACGATAGATTGATGTTGTTGATTAATTCTTTTTCTTGCGGTTAACATGATTTCTATCGTGAAAACCGTGCAAAGTTACTAATAATCTTCAACATTCTTATCCAATTGCGACAATTAATTTAGCTCACTATGTTAAAACCGCGGCGGGCGAGAGCATGGAGCATATCGTAGCCCATTGCCTCTCGATAGTAGCTTATGATGTGGGAGGCCCAATCGTTGTCGTTTTTTTCGCCGCTTCGTGTCGCGTTGAAATGGCGCACGTTAGCGTCGTATTCGGCAAGTTCGGCTGTCATGTCATCCTTTCGGTAACTGTTGTGGTGAATCAGCAACGATTTAGGCTGTTTGGGTTTCATATCGGGGCGTTCGCGCGGCACACCGACGGCGAGGCCGCATACGGCAAACACCCCTTGGGGCAGATTGAGCGCCGTGGCAATGCCCTCGGGCGATGCCGTGCGTGCATAACCGATGCAGCAAGTGCCAAGACCGCATGATTCGGCGGCTACTAATGCGCTCATCATGGCAAGTGAGGCGTCGACCACACCCGCGATTACACCATCCATTGTGTTGGTGAAACCTGGCATTTCGATGTTTTTCTTGTCTGCCATGAGTGTTATCTTGTTATAATCGGCGCAAAACAGCATGAAGTGGTTGCAGGTTTTGATTTGCTTTGCTCCTACAATCTCATATAGTTTTTCTTTCAATTTTTGGTCATCGATGTCGATGACAGTGAATTGTTGCCCGTTATAACTGGTGGGGGTGTTGCGAATCGCATCATGAATCAAATCCATGTATTCGGGATTGATGTCTTCGCGCTTATAACGGCGTATGCTGCGACGCAGGAGCAGGGTGTCTTTTACCGATTTCATTTTATTGACAGGATATTATATGGTTGCTTTGGCATAAAAACGACAAAGGGACTCATAATGTTCACGCCGCAGCATGAAAAGTGAGCGTCGGTTTTTTCGACGCCCACTTCAAGTTAATATACAACAACGGTGTTATAATTGCCCTTATTTGCCGGGCGAGAAGATTACGATGCGGTTCCAGTTGTTGGTGCTGTAAGGTTGGGTGTCGCTGCCGAATGAATCCATTGTGAGACGGTCGGCGCTGATGCCGTAGGTCTTTGTGAGCACATCGTAGACGGCTTGTGCGCGACGTTTTGACAGCTCCATGTTATAGGCGCTTGTGCCGGTGTCTTTGTCGGCATATCCTTTGATTGTCACGTTGGCGTCGGGGTTGGCTTTCATCCATTCAGCGGTGTTGTAGATGTTGACCATTTCTTCATCTGAGATGCGGTCAGAGTTGAGAGAGAAACGCACGGTCGACATTAACGGTAGCTCATCAACCTCTGGGCAGTCGGCTACCGGTTCCCGGCTCAGACAATCAGCTAAAGCGGCGGCTGTGGCTGCTTGAGCGGCCACACAGTCGGCGAGCTCTCCGCGGAGGTTGTTGATTTGGTTATTAAGGCTTGTTATGTAAGCTGCGTTGTTGCAGGGATTGTAGGTTTGGAACCCGGCGCCGCCGATGTTGAAACTAAATCCGCCTATAGCTGCTATGTCAATGTCGATGGGCCCTCCAAATGCGTAGTTGTTGAAATTGTCGCCGTGGAAGCTGGCGCGCCCTTCCGCAAAGAAATCAGCATATTTGCACAGTCGGAAGCGGAGCTGCAAACCAGCCGACACCGGAAGAGTCCATTGATTGTGGCGTATGCCGTGTTTTGTCATAACATTGCCATGATGCCCGCGAAAATCCCAGTTATAAGTGCCACCGATTCCTACGAATGGAATGATACTGAACGTGCGGCCTGTGTTGACACCGCCAAGGGAATTGAACATATCCCACATTAAATCAAAATTGGCATTGATAGATTTGGCTTTGTTGTAATCCCAGTTATGCCAGTGCAGGTTAGTGTAGGTAAAACTCAAACGCCACGCCAGATAGGGGGAGAACCATTTGCCGAATCCAGCGTTGTAAGCTGCTGTAATCTGATGCTTGGCATCCCCATCAGCCAATTTGTTTTCCACGAATGGCGAGTTGATGCCGGCGCCTAATTGGATAAACCAGTTATTGCGTGGAGCTGCGTAATAATGGTTCTTGCATGGAATGCTTTCAGTGACTGTAACATCCTCTTGAACAACGATCACATCTTCTTGAGCATTGACCTGGCCGGCTGTGAGAAGCATACCTCCGCAAACGGCCATAACTAAAAGCAGGTTTGTTTTCATCGTGAGTAAAATTTAATGATACATTCAATTTTGGTTATATGAATTTAAATGTCTAATGAATCAAATGATTGAAAGGAATGCCTCGCTTTCTCTCGATTTTACTTCAATAACATAACGTAGCTAATTTTTGTTCAAAAAGACATTAGAGGCTTGATGTTTTAACATTTACGGAAGTTTATGCTGGCTCAGGCTTGAATGAATCGAGAATTTGCCCTAACTTTGCGGCTACGTTTATAATGTATCAAAGTATTACGCTAATAGAGGAAAGTGACTCAACTGAAAAATATAGCCATATTGGGTTCCACTGGTTCGATAGGCACGCAGACTCTTGATATAATCGCACGCTATCCCGACCGATTCAAGGCGCGGATTCTCATTGCAGGAACAAAGGTTGACACGTTGATAAGGCAAGCGATTAGATTCAAACCTGACTATGCGATAATCGCCGATGACAGCAATTATTGGAAACTGCGTGACGCTCTTGAACCACTTGGCATCCAAACCGCTTCCGGGGTGTCGGCGATTGCTGATGCGATGCAACTTGACTGTTTTGATACCGTTGTGACGGCAACGGTCGGTTATAGTGGTCTCGCTCCGACGTTACGAGCCATTAAGGCCGGAAAGGATATTGCCCTTGCTAATAAGGAAACTCTTGTCGTGGCCGGCGAACTGGTGACAAGTGAATTGATAAAATCATCTTCGCGGGTGCTTCCCGTCGATTCGGAACATTCAGCGATATATCAGTGCCTTGTAGGAGAGGATAAGGAGAGTGTGCGTCGTCTCATAATTACTGCTTCGGGAGGACCTTTCCGCACTACGCCTCAATCTCGTCTCGCTGATGTCACGGTCAAAGATGCATTGCGGCATCCCAATTGGTCGATGGGTGCGAAAATCACCATTGACTCTGCAACGATGCTCAACAAGGCTTTCGAGATTATCGAGGCACGTTGGCTATTCGATATGGAACCTGAAAAGATAACACCGGTAGTGCATCCGCAGTCTATAGTCCATTCGATGGTGGAATTTGTGGATGGAGCGGTTAAAGCTCAGCTCGGAGTCCCCGATATGAGATTGCCGATACGGTATGCCCTCGGAGACGCGACACGCCTGTACACCGACGATGGCGCGCTAAGTATCGGACAACTTTCCAATCTCACTTTTGAGTGTCCCGATGAAGAACGGTTCCCGTGTGTCAAATTGGGGCATTACGCTTTGTCAAGGGGGGGGGCGACCGCATGTGTCATAAATGCAGCCAATGAAGTGGCTGTAGCCGCTTTCCTCAGAGAACGCATAGGATTCTTGGATATTTACCGCATAATCTGCCGTTGCCTTGAAAAAGTGGATTTTATTGAGACTCCGCTATATGAAGATTATGTGAATATAAACTCTTTGACTCGTGCTACAGCCGAGTCGATGATAATCAATAAAAACTTTTAATGGAAACATTTCTTATTAAGGCCGCACAGCTTGTGCTCGCATTGGCCCTGCTGGTCATCATACACGAATTTGGACACTACTTCTTTGCCCGCGTGTTTGGCATAAAGGTCGAAAAATTCTACCTCTTTTTTAACCCCTGGTTCTCGTTGTTCAGGTACAAGCCCAAGAAGGGGAAAGTCAAGCTCAACCGCGACGGCAGCGAACGCCCCACGTGGCGCGATACAGAATATGGAATAGGATGGCTACCTCTCGGCGGTTATTGCAAGATTGCCGGAATGATTGATGAGTCGATGGACAAGGACCAGATGGAAAAAGACCCTGAACCATGGGAGTTCAGATCGAAACCGGCTTATCAACGGCTTATGGTAATGATAGGTGGAGTGTTGTTCAATTTTATTCTTGCAATAATCATTTACGCCGGTATCGCTTTTTATTGGGGCGAAAAGACCATTGATTTCAGCGATGCTACCGAGGGCTTTGATTATGTCCCCGCGGCACAAAAAGTGGGATTCCGTAACGGAGATATACCGTTGCTTGCCGACGGCGATACAATAAAGGCTACCGACCGCAACCACATTATCAAAATGATAGAAGCCGACACAGTCACAGTGTTGCGCCCCGGGGCGGGAGAAGTCAAAATAGCTATCCCCGACGATTTCTTGTTCCGGCTCAATGACGATAAAGGATTTTTTGGCTACAGGGTACCAGTGCAAGTCAAAGATGTCGTCAAGGGGCAACCGGCTTACGATGCCGGGCTGAAAGTCGGTGACCGAGTAGTAGCTGTCGGCCAGACACCAACAACTGCGTATGTTGAGTTCTCCTCGGCTCTCGACTCTCTTAAAGGATTACCTACGACTATATCTGTCGTGCGTGATGGTTCGGTAGTGACAGTGCCTATTACCCCTACCGAAAACGGTAAAATTGGTATAGCTTTAACACCCATAACTGATATATATCCTGTTACCGACATTCATTACACTTTGTTTGAGTCCATCCCCAAGGGCATTGAGATAGGAACTACCACGCTGACGGCATACGTCGGGTCATTGAAGCATCTGTTCACTAAAGAAGGTGCTACGAGTATGGGTGGCTTCGGAGCCATAGGAAGTATGTTCCCCGACAAATGGAATTGGCGTTCTTTTTGGGAAATTACCGCTTTTCTTTCAGTGATTCTCGCATTTATGAATATAATTCCCATCCCGGCTCTTGATGGCGGTCATGTCATGTTTGTGCTGTATGAAATCATCACTCGAAGGAAACCAAGTGAAAAATTCCTTGAATATGCGCAAATAGCCGGTATGGTATTTTTGTTGCTGCTTTTGGTCTATGCCAACGGCCTTGACCTTATAAGAGCCGTATTCTAAACGCTTAAAAAGATGGTTGACAATAAAATAATATTGAAAAAAGGGAAAGAGGGCTCACTCGACCGATTTCATCCCTGGGTGTTCTCGGGAGCTGTCAATGCCATTCCCGACGGCCTTGAAGAAGGTTCGGTGGTTAAGGTATATGCGTCTGATGGGCGGTTAATAGGAACGGGCCACTATCAGATTGGCAGTATCGTGATCCGTGTCCTCGATTTCGGCGACACCGATATTGACGAGCTATTTTTTAAGCGGAGGCTGGGTGACGCGTATGCTTTGCGGAAGTGTCTTGGATTGGCTCGGCATGATAATAATGCCTACCGTCTTGTCCATGGAGAAGGCGATTTCTTGCCGGGACTGGTTGTTGATATATATGGAAACACTGCGGTTGTTCAAGCACATTCGCCCGGAATGCACTTTTGCCGCGACATTATAGCTGCGGCCATTGTCGGGATGGAAGGTCTCGGAGTCGAGAATGTTTATTACAAATCTGAGACCACACTACCTTACAAGGCTCACCTTGATCCACAAAATGATTACATAATCGGTGGGTTTACCACAAATGTCGCAATCGAGAACGGCATTAGATTTCATGTCGATTGGCTTAAAGGTCAAAAAACCGGATTTTTTGTGGACCAGCGCGACAACCGCTCGCTACTCGAGCGGTTCAGCCACGGGCGCAAGGTGCTCAATATGTTCTGCTACACCGGCGGGTTCTCGGTCTACGCTATGCGCGGCGGTGCGCTCCAAGTCCACTCCGTCGACAGTTCGGCCAAAGCCGTGTCGCTCACCAACGATAATGTAGAGCTTAACTTCCCAGGCGACAACCGCCACAAGGCGTTTGCCGAGGACGCGTTTAAATATCTCGACAATATGGAAAGCGGAGCCTACGATCTCATTGTCCTTGATCCGCCTGCATTTGCCAAACATCGCAGCGCGATTAAAAACGCATTGCGCGGATATCAGCGTTTGAACGCCAAGGCTTTTGAAAAAATAGCCCCGGGAGGCATACTGTTTACATTTTCTTGCTCCCAAGCGATAACGCGCGAACAATTCCGGCTCGGAGTCTTTTCCGCGGCTGCCCAGTCGCGTCGCAAGGTGCGCATACTCCACCAGCTCACCCAACCTGCCGACCACCCTATCAACATCTATCACCCCGAGGGTGAATATCTGAAGGGGCTGGTGCTTTATGTCGAATAATGTTATAATAACATATCATTCATTAAATTATATGTCGAAATTCACAAAATTCCTGCCCGGAGCAATGCTCGGGTTAGCTATAACCACATCAGCTATGACCGTTGACGCTAAAGAGTTTAACTACGTTGTCGACCGTTTCGCCGACATTGAAGTGTTGCGCTACAAAGTGCCCGATTTCGAGAATTTGACACTCTCGCAAAAGAAGCTCGTCTACTACCTCACCGAAGCCGCTTTGCAAGGCCGTGATATCTTGTGGGACCAAAACGGCAAGCACAACCTCGCCATCCGCTCGATGCTCGAAGCGGTCTATGTCAACTACAAGGGCGATAAGAACTCTGTCGAATTCAAAGGCTTTGAAAAGTACCTCAAACAAATATGGTTTGGAAACGGCATACACCACCACTACTCGATGGATAAGTTTGTCCCCGAGTTCAGCCGCGAGTTCCTATCTGCTCAAATTTCTAAACTTCCAGTCGACAAGCGTCCCGCTGACGTTGAAACCTTGTTTGAGGTGATTTTCAACCCTGCTGTGATGGCTAAGCGGGTTAATCAGGCCGAAGGTGCCGATTTGATTGCGACATCGGCCAATAACCTCTATGAAGGTGTGACGCAAAAAGAGGTAGAAGACTACTTTAGCGCAATAAAAAATCCAAATGACTCGACCCCGATTTCTTATGGGCTGAATACTCGTCTTGTTAAGAAAGATGGTAAAGTGGTTGAGGAAGTGTATAAAATCGGTGGGGTTTACTCTAAAGCAATCGAAAAGATTGTGGAAAATCTTGAAAAGGCTGCGCTGTATGCCGAGAACGATGCACAGAGGAACGTTATAAGCAAATTGGTAGAGTATTATCGTTCGGGTGATTTGTGCGACTTCGACGAGTACTCAATCCTCTGGGTTGAGGATCTTGCCTCAAAAGTCGATTTCATCAACGGCTTCATCGAAAGTTATGGCGATCCATTGGGCATGACCGGCTCTTGGGAGTCAATCGTGAATTTCAAAAACGAGGCTGCCTCACACCGCACGGAGGTCATAAGTCAAAATGCGCAGTGGTTTGAAGACCGTTCGCCGGTTGACCCGCGTTTCCGCAAGCCGGAGGTAAAGGGCGTCAGCGCAAAAGTTATTACCGCAGCGATACTTGCCGGCGACTCATATCCAGCTACACCCATAGGTGTTAATTTGCCAAACGCCAACTGGATTCGTGCAGCGCACGGTTCAAAATCGGTAACTCTCGAAAATATCACACAAGCCTACGACGAGGCAAGTCACGGCAACGGTTTCAATGAAGAGTTTGTTATTGACCAACCGACCCGTGACTTAATGGATAAATATCTGTTCATAACTGACAATCTTCACACCGACCTGCACGAGTGCCTCGGCCACGGGTCCGGCCAACTGCTCCCCGGTGTCGATCCCGATGCGCTCAAGGCCCACGGGTCAACTTTGGAGGAGACTCGCGCCGACTTGTTCGCCCTTTATTATCTCGCCGACCCGAAATTGGTGGAGCTTGGGCTCCTGGATAACCCCGATGCTTATCAGGCAGAGTATTATAAATACATTCTGAACGGGCTTATGACGCAACTGATGCGTATAGAACCGGGCAAAGATGTCGAAGAAGCCCACATGCGCAACCGCAAACTCATCGCCGAGTGGGCCTATGAGCACGGCAAGGCCGATAACGTGATTGAACTCGTCAAACGCGACGGCAAGACTTTCATCAAAATCAACGACTACCAACGCTTGCGCCAACTCTTCGGCACGCTGCTCGGCGAAATCCAGCGCATCAAGAGTGAAGGCGATTATGAAGCCGGACGTAACTTGGTGGAACATTACGCAGTTAAGGTTGACCCCAAAATCCATAAAGAGGTGCTCGACCGTTATGCGAATCTGTCGATTGCCCCTTACAAAGGGTTTGTCAATCCGGTTTACACCGCAGTCAAGAATTCCGAGGGGGAAGTGGTTGATGTCGCCATAAGCTACGACGAGGACTATATCACTCAGATGCTTCGGTACTCATGCGATTATTCTCCGCTGACAAAGTAAACAGGCACATATTTGTTTAATTATCACCGCTGGCCCGATAAAACTTCGGGCCTGTGTGTTAAATTGAAGAATAATTTATGGCACGAGAAATATTTCAGAGAACCGAATTATTGGTCGGTAGCGATGCTATGCGGCGGTTAGCTTCGCTTCGCATAATCATTTTTGGCGTGGGCGGTGTAGGTAGCTGGTGCGCTGAAGGGTTGGTCCGTTCCGGCATAGGAGCGTTGACCATGGTTGACCCCGATGCCGTTTGCGTTACCAATATCAATCGCCAGTTGCCTGCACTGAACTCTACGGTCGGAGTCCCAAAAGTGGACGTATTGTCAAAACGTATGTTAGACATCAACCCCGATCTTGACATCAAAGCTGTGCGTTTGTCTTATTCCTCTGAAACCGCTGATAAATTTGACCTGTCATCCTACGACGTAATAATTGATGCGATAGATTCCCTCTCTGACAAGGCTTTGTTAATACTAAACGCCACCGCAAGTGGCAGTAAGTTGTATTCGTCGATGGGGGCGGCATTGAAAATACATCCGTCAAAAATAGTTATAGATGAATTTTGGAAAGTGAAAGGATGCCCTCTCGCTGCGTCGCTTCGTTATAAATTCCGTAAAACGGGACAATTTCCGTCGCGTAAATTCAAATGTGTGTATGCTGATGAAATTGTTAAGAACAAAGAAAATGTTTGTGAATCACATGATGGTTCTATGACATTCAATAAAGTAGCAGTAAACGGAACTTTCCCAACAACTGTGGCGATTTTTGGCCTAACACTCGCCAATGCGGTTTTAGTCGATGCGATTCAACACATGGATTTAACGCCCGAATGATGAGCTTGTGCTATTAATGAGAATATTTCGCACTATAACTTGGTCGGTCAAAGTTTTTATAGTAATTTCGTGCAATCAAACTTGATATTAATTCATAATATATAGTCAGAGATGGAGCAAAATAACGCCCTTTTAAATCGAGCAGCCGACAATATCCGCATTTTGGCGGCATCGATGGTTGAAAAAGCTAAGTCTGGCCATCCCGGCGGTGCTATGGGTGGGGCTGATTTCGCAAATGTGCTTTACTCCCGATTCCTTGTGTCCGATCCCGATGACCCGACATGGTTTGCCCGCGATCGTTTCTTCCTTGATCCGGGGCATATGTCGCCAATGCTTTACAGCGTACTTGCGTTGTCGGGCAAATATACTATCGACGAACTAAAACAGTTCCGCCAGTGGGGCGGCGTTACCCCCGGGCATCCCGAACTCAATCCCGAACGGGGCGTTGAAAACACCTCAGGGCCTCTTGGCCAGGGGCATACAATGGCTGTCGGCTGCGCCTTGGCTGAACGTTTTCTCGTGGCTCGTTTTGGCGAGACAATAGCTCATAAAACCTATGCCTTTATTTCTGACGGTGGCATCCAAGAGGAAATATCGCAGGGTGCAGGGCGCATTGCCGGATTCCTCGGTCTATCTAATCTGATAATGTTCTATGACAGCAATGACGTGCAGCTGTCGACCGATGTGGATGCTGTCGACACTGAAGACTATGCGGCTAAATATCGTGCTTGGCACTGGAATGTCATAGAAATTGACGGCACCGATCCGGCGGCAATAGCCGATGCATTGCAGGCGGCGATTGCAGAGACAGAACGCCCGACCTTGATAATAGGAAAAACCATAATGGGGCGAGGCTGTGTGAAAGCCGATGGGTCGAATTTTGAAGGCCAGTGCAGCACTCACGGTCAGCCGTTGTCAAAATCAGGCGCGGATTATGCTGCTACGGTCAGAAATCTTGGCGGTGATCCCGAAAACCCTTGGGCGATTTGGGATGATGTGGCAGACTTGTATCGTAAACGCGATGAGCAACTTAGACAAATAGTCAAGGCTCGCAGAGCTGCGCACGATGAATGGGCAAAGACCAATCCTGAAAAAGCGGCGCAGCTTGAGGGATTCATTGCCGGTCGTATCCCTGAAATAGACTATAGTTCAATAGAGCATAAAGCCGATATCGCTACCCGCACTGCTTCTTCCAATATACTTGGCGTTTTGGCTGAAAAAGTGGGCAATATGATTGTGTCGTCGGCCGATTTGGCAAATTCTGATAAAACCGATGGCTTTCTGAAAAAGACCAAGGCTTTTGTTCATGGCGATTTTTCCGGAGCTTTCCTCCATGCCGGGGTGTCGGAATTGACCATGGCCTCGATTATGAACGGTATTGTCCTGCACGGCGGCATGATTGCTGCATGTGGCACATTCTTTGTCTTTTCTGACTACATGAAACCTGCGGTAAGAATGGCGGCCTTGATGGAATTGCCGGTTAAGTATGTATGGAGTCACGATGCTTTCAGAGTTGGCGAGGACGGCCCGACACATGAACCGGTAGAACAAGAAGCCCAAATTAGGCTGCTGGAGGAATTGCGCAATCTTAGCGGACGTCCGTCGATGCTGGTTTTACGACCTGCCGATTCAGCGGAAACCACAGTGGCATGGCAGATGGCTATGGAAAATCAAGATTCGCCTACGGCACTGATTTTCAGTCGTCAGGATTTGCAGGACTTGCCGTCTGCGACAGGGAATCGTTATGACGAGGCTCTCGCCATGCGTAGCGGCGGATATGTGGTGATGGATTCGCCGTTGCCTAAGGTGGTTCTCGTTGCAAATGGTTCGGAAGTGTCATTGCTTTGCAAGGTGGCTGAACTTCTTGATGATGAAAACATTCCAAGCCGCGTTGTGTCGGTGCCTTCACTCGGCCTGTTTGAGTCGCAGCCCGCTGAATATCGTGACAGTGTGATTCCTAAAGGTGTCCCTGTATTCGGATTAACGGCCGGTTTGCCGTCAACCCTCCGTGGGGTTGTCGGGACTAATGGGTATGTCTATGGATTGAGCCGTTTTGGCGCTTCAGCTCCCTATAAAGTTCTCGACGAAAAATTCGGTTTTACCCCTGAGAATATCCTTAATGAGGTAAAACGGTTTATCGGTCAGTAGATAAATTGAGTGCTAACCTAAAAGCGGGATCTGTTGTTAAATTGCGTTAAAATTGACGCCGGGTCCCGCTGTGCTTTTAAATAATTTTGTGGTAATCGCTTAAATATAAGGAAAAATTCGTATCTTAGCGGCAAATTATAATAATTTAAGGTTAGAAAATACTTAAATATTAATTCATATATGAAAAAGTTTACTCTATTAGTATGCTTATGTGTCGTAGCGTTGAGTCAATCGCTTATGGCACAGGAAAATGCGCAAGAGATTACTTATGTTGAAGACCCATCGCAGGGTTGGCTTTTCAACCAATTTAAAGACAATTGGTTTGTTACGGGTGAAGGCGGTGCAGGAGTCTACTTGTCGCCTAACGCCTCAGAACGTGATTTCATGGACCGTTGGGAGCCTGCTGCGTCTATTTATGTCGGTAAATGGTTCTCGCCGTTATTGGGTGTCCGTGCCGGTGTAAACTGGTTTAAGTCAAAAGGACTTTCTGAGATTAACAATGTCCCCGGTGTTCGTCCCGATGAGCCTATGGTGAATGGCTATTACAAGCAGGTGTTCTCGGAGGTTGGCCCCGTGTTTGATGTGATGTTGAATGTCACTAACTGGGTATGTGGATATAAGCCCGGGCGCAAATATAACTTAACCGTTTATGCCGGTGGCGGCGGTTATTGGACTTTTGCCAAAGAGTATAACGCTGATGGCAATTCTAAAGGTTGGAAAAATATGCATGATCGTATCCTCGCATTCCGTGCCGGTGTAATTAACAGCCTGAATGTGTCGAAACAAGTCCAACTGTCGCTCGACCTCCGTTTCAACGGTATCGATAACCACCCCAATGAAGATGGTTACGGTTGGAACAAGACAGCTTATAGTCTCCAAGCTTACCTCGGCGTAACTTATCTGTTCAAGAAGCGTGAATGGAGTCATCCTATTGTTCCCGTTTGCCCCGAACCCGAGAATTGCGATGCTTATGTTGCCCGTCTTCAGGCTGCCGATGCGCGCATAGCTGATCTTGAAAAGCAGCTTCAGGATTGTCTTGATAAACCTGAACCCGCCCCCGTCGTTGAGAAAGGCCCATTGGCTACCGTATATTATCCAATCAACGTATCTAAGATTGGCCGTACTGATGCGTCTGTTCTTAAGGCTGTCGCTGAAGTTATGAAGAGCAATCCCGATAAGAAGTATGTCTTGACTGGTTGGGCTGATAACTATACCGGTAACGATAAGATTAACACACGTCTGCGCCACAATCGTGTGAATGGTGTTGAGAAGTATCTGTTGAAGTGTGGTGTTCCCGCATCTCAGCTACAAGCTACCATCAATGCCGGAAACCTTTGCGATTTGGGCGAAAAATATGTCGCTCTTGACCGTGCGGTTACTATTGAAGAAGCAAACTAACGTTTCATAGACATAAAAAATAAAAGACCCTTTAGCGAGGGTCTTTTATTTTTTATGTCTATGTGCCGAAAGATGATTTGTCGTTTTTTTTGGGGGGGGGGGTCACATTCGCATTCTCTTTTCGTTTAAAGCGTCGAGCATTTGCTGGAGTGTGGATTTGACCGATTTGAGCCGTTCGATGGCTTGTGACTTGCGCTCTATTCCTGTGCGATTCCGTTTGATTTGTTGCTGTGCTGCATCGAGTTTCAATCCTTTTTCTTTTACAAGAAAATATACCATCTTGATTGTTTCGACATCTGTCGGTGTGTAAAACCGGGTGCCGCGGTCGTTGCGTTTTGGGCTGATGATTGTGAAATGCCGTTCCCAAAAACGCAGCGTCGAGGCCGGGATGGAAAGAATCTCGGCAACTTCGCTGATTTTGTAATATTTTTTTTGCAAAGTATCGGTCATGACGTGTGAAATCGTTTAGTCGCTTTATTTTTGCAAAAATAATAAAATCGCAGTAATTTTGTGGATTAATTGGATTAAAGATTGCCTGTAAGGCATTAATTTATTATACGAATATATAACTACTTAACCAATCAAAATATGCTCACAGCAAAGGAAATTCGAGAGTCGTTCAAGGAGTTCTTCCGAAGCAAGGGACACCAGATAGTCCCCTCGGCTCCAATGGTTATTAAAGATGACCCGACATTGATGTTCACAAACGCCGGTATGAACCAGTTCAAAGATATAATTCTCGGCAATGCGGTTGCGAAATATCAGCGGGTAGCCGACTCCCAGAAATGTCTGCGCGTGAGCGGTAAACACAACGACCTCGAAGAAGTGGGACATGATACATATCATCACACGATGTTTGAAATGCTGGGCAACTGGTCCTTTGGTGATTATTTTAAAAAAGAGGCTATTGACTGGGCGTGGGAATATCTCGTCGATGTTTTGAAACTTGACCCCGAAAGACTTTATGCAACAGTCTTTGAGGGTTCGCCTTCCGAAGGCCTTTCTCGCGACGACGAAGCCGCTGCCATATGGGAGAAACATCTGCCGGCATCGCACATAATTAACGGTAACAAGCATGATAATTTCTGGGAAATGGGTGATACCGGCCCTTGCGGTCCCTGCTCTGAAATTCATATTGATTTGAGAAACGATGCTGAACGTGCCGAAATAGCCGGTGCTGATCTTGTCAATCATGACCATCCTCAAGTGATAGAGATTTGGAATCTCGTATTCATGCAATATAACCGCAAGGCCGACGGGTCGCTTGAGCCGCTGCCAGCCAAGGTCATCGATACAGGTATGGGCTTTGAACGCCTATGTATGGCTCTTCAGGGCAAAACGTCTAACTACGATACCGACGTTTTCACTCCGCTCATCAACACGATTGCAGCTCTCTCGGGTAAAAAATATGGAGAAAACAACGATGTGGATGTTGCGATGAGGGTTATCGCCGACCATGTGCGCACCATCGCATTCTCTATCGCCGACTCACAGCTGCCCGGTAATGCAAAAGCAGGCTATGTGATACGCCGTATACAGCGTCGAGCCATCCGCTACGCCTACACATTCCTTGGACAGAAGCAGGCGTTTATGTATCGATTAGTCGACACGCTTATTGAAAGCATGGGTGAGGCTTATCCCGAAATTGCCCAGCAGCGTGAGCTTATCATGAAAGTGATTAAAGAGGAGGAAGACTCGTTCTTGCGCACTCTTGAAAATGGAATACATTTGCTCGAAAATGCCATTGAGGCTACAAAGAACGAGGGTAAAACTCAAATCTCAGGACAACAGGCGTTTGTACTTTATGACACTTATGGATTCCCGTTGGACTTGACCGAGCTTATTTTGAAAGAGAAGGGTCTGACACTTGACCACGAGGGTTTTGCCAAAGAGATGGACGCTCAAAAAACGAGAGCGCGCAACGCCGCAGCTGTCGAAACCGGCGACTGGATTACGGTAAGAGATGGTGAGCAGGAATTTGTCGGATATGATATTACATCCACCCCGGCTCAAATACTTCGTTACCGCAAAATGAAGCAGAAAAACAAGGAGTATTATCAGATTATACTCAATGTGACTCCATTTTATGCCGAGATGGGTGGTCAGGTAGGTGACTGCGGCACGCTCTCGACTGATGATGAGGTGATTGAGATATACGACACTAAACGCGAAAACGGCGTTGGTGTGCATCTGACAAAGTCGTTGCCAAAAGATATAAACGCCACGTTTGAGGCTCGCATAAATGAGACGGCTCGTCTTGCGACATCTTGCAATCACACAGCTACGCACTTGTTACACGAAGCGTTGAGAGAGGTGCTTGGAACACATGTCGAGCAGCGCGGTTCGTTCGTATCTCCTGATGTGTTGCGTTTTGACTTCTCGCATTTCCAAAAACTTACTCCCGAGGAAATCTCTAAGGTCGAACGTCTCGCCAATGCAAAGGTGCGTCAGGCTATCGCTCGTGACGAACGCCGCTCTGTGCCCATATTAGAGGCTAAAGCAATGGGCGCAATGGCTCTCTTCGGGGAGAAATATGGCGACGAGGTGAGAGTCATCAAGTATGGCGATTCAGTCGAACTTTGCGGTGGTACCCACGTCGACAATACCGGCAACATCGGTATGATTAAAATCGTATCTGAAAGCAGCATTGCTGCCGGCGTGAGACGTATTGAAGCCATAACTGGCGAACGAGTCGAGGCGGCTTTTGAAGAATTGGCGGGTACTCTTAAAGAGATTGCGGCGATGTTTAACAACGCCCCTAATCTCATACAGACTCTCCGCAAATCAATTGAGGATAATGCCGACTTGCGTAAGCAGGCTGAGGAATATATGAACGAGCGTGTCGAAATCTTGTCTAATCGCTTGCTCGAAAAGCCTGTGATGATTAATGATGTCAAGACCGTTGTGCTTAGTGGAATCAGAGTGCCTGAGATTGTCAAAAATGTCGCATTTAAAGTGCGTGCGCTCTCGCCTGAAAACACCGCTTTTATTGCAGCTACAACTGATGCTTTAGGCAAACCGTTATTGACCGTTATGCTCACCGAAGACCTTGTTAAGGCAGGACGCAACGCTTCGCTTATGGTGCGCGAGGCTGCTAAACTGATTAAAGGTGGCGGCGGTGGTCAACCGGGATTTGCGCAGGCCGGAGGTAAAGATGCCGACAACATCAAGGTTGCCGAACAAAAATTGAAAGACTTGCTCTGAGAGCTTACGAGATAAACGTGCTGTTATGTTGTCGTTAACTGAGATATTCGGCCCGTCTACCCGGAATTTGTCGGTAGAGAATAATAGTGCCTCACAGTTGACGGTGATAAGCAGCGTTGAGATGCTGAAAAATTTCAAGTTCCCCTTAAAGACCAGCTCGGTGATTTCCATCGTCGGTGTTCAAGGGGAATTGCGTCTCGATGTAGATATGACATCTTATGTCATCAAGTCCAACACTATGATGGTGTTAGCCCCCGGACACAAAATTTCAGGCTACAAAGCAACTGACGATTTTAAGGGCTTTTCCGTTTTTGTACCGATGAAAGTCATATCGCGCATTTTGCCTCATATGTCGCGGGTGGTTATATGTTTCATGAACTTTAGAAACAACCCCGTCATAGGTATCACGCCCGAAGAAGTGGCTACGCAGACTATGTTTCACGACTTGTTGTTGCGTAAACTCAACGACCGAGCCGACAGCTGTTCTGAGATGGTTGTTAAACGATTGGGCGAAGCCATTCTTTATGAAACGTTAGGAATTTATGCGGCTCATCTCGGGGCACCGTCATTAGGTGGACATAAACGCAGTGAAGAGCTGTTTTATAGATTTCTCACACTCGTTGAACGCCATCATCGCAGTGAGCGCAGCATTGGTTTCTATTCCGATAAAATGTGTGTTACAGCAAAACATCTTTCTACCGTCGTAAAGGAAATTAGCGGACGTACGGCTGGCGAATGGATTGATTATTATGTTATTATGACTGCAAAAATGATGCTCTCAGATAGCGATAAGTCCATCCAGGAAATCAGTGGCGATCTTAAATTTCCTAACCAATCATTTTTCGGAAAATACTTTAAACACCACACCGGCAAGTCGCCGCGTGATTACCGCAAAACAAATTTTTCTATTTAATTTAGTCGCTCTATTCGCCCTGTTGTTAAACAAATAGCTTATTAATGTCATCGTATGTGATGACACTCAACACCGTGCGACCGTCAGCTGTGTATCCCGGCGATGACAGCTTAAATAAATCGCTAAGCAAGCGATCCATTTCTTCGATGCTCAACGCTTGTCCGGGCTGAATTGATGCGGTGCGAGCCAGTGATTGTGCTGTTCGCGATGCGATTTCATCTGCGATAGGTTGTCCCGTTTCGATAAAGTCGGCTAATATCGATAGTAATACTTCTATAGGGTTTTTATCTTCAATGACTGTGGGTTGGCCGTTTATAGCCCACGAATTTGGCCCTAAGCAAGATATGTTCCAGCCTAGCTCGGAAAGTTGAGGCGCTATACTCTCGAGCATAACGTGTTGGGCGGGAGTTAAATCTATCGCCTCGGGAAAGATGAGGCTCTGTGATGTGATTGTGCCACATTCAATCATATTTAGGAAACGGTCATACAAAATACGCTCATGTGCCCGGTGTTGGTCGACTACCATAAGTCCTCCATGTGTGGGCGTTATGATATATTTGTTTCGCAATTGCATGACACCGATGTTGCTTTTCTGTGTGCCGAGGTCAAGCGAATCCGATGGCGGAAAATCGGAGTTCAATGCGCTTTCCCTTGTTTCGGTGGCGGGCATTGACAGTTCTTCCTTGTTGCCTTCGAATCGTTGGTATAGTTTATCCCAGTCGTCGGTGACAGCCCTGCGTTCCCTTGACCATGAGTTCATCGCACTTCCTGATGTGCCACCGGTAGGGGAGGTGTATGGTTGATTGAACGGATTGTAGGTGGGATCGAGTTTAAACGAGGGATTGGCGGTGGTGTCGGGTGTGAATGCCGGGATTTCGGGAGCGTCCACCGAGTCAAAGTCAATAGCCGGCACGGCATTGAATTTTCCGAGCGATTCTTTCACGGCTGCTGCCAATATCTGCCATATCGCTTGCTCATCCTCAAACTTTATTTCATTTTTTGTCGGGTGGATGTTGACATCTATTGCTTGGGGATTGACGGTGAAATTCAAAAAGTAAGTAGGGTGACATTCGCTTGGAATCAATTGCTCGTAGCATTGCATAACCGCACGGTGAAAGTAGGGGTGACGCATATTACGGCCATTGACAAAAAAATATTGCAAGGCATTTCTGCGTCGCGCGTTTTCGGGCAGACCTACGAATCCGTTTATTTTAACGATAGAAGTTTCGGTCTCAACCGGTATCAGTTGTTGTCCCACAGATTTGCCAAATAAATCACTTATCCTTTGTTTCATCGGCGATTTCGGCAGCTTGTGGAGCACTGCGCCATTGTGCATTAATGTAAATTCAATATCAAGATTCACCAAAGCGAGACGCTCAAACTCGTGGATAATATGTGACAATTCCACCGAGTCTTTTTTCAAAAATTTACGTCGGGCGGGTTGGCGGCTGAACAAGTTCTTTACCATCATATTGCTTCCCGGAACACACGCTTCCGGCTCTTGGCTTTCGACTTTTGCGTCGTTGATGATAAGGCGAGTGCCTATTGTTTCGCCGTGAGGCATAGTTCGCAAGTCGACCTCGGCCACTGCTGCGATAGTTGCCAATGCTTCGCCTCTGAATCCCATTGTGTGGAGTGAAAACAAGTCGTTGGCGACTTTGATTTTTGATGTAGCATGTCGTTCAAAAGCCAGACGGGCATCAGTCGGTGTCATACCGCAACCGTTGTCGATTACTTGAATCAGTGTGCGTCCTGCGTCTTTAATGATAATCTGAATGTTGTCGGCCCCTGCATCCACCGAGTTCTCAACCAGTTCCTTCACCACCGAAGCCGGCCGTTGTATGACTTCGCCGGCGGCAATAAGGTTGGCAACTGAGTCTGGTAATAATCTTATGACGTCGCTCATCGTTGTTTCTTGTTTTCTCGTTGTTTCCAACTCCAAAGTTACAAAATCTTCTGCTCTTGGGCAATCTCTTCTCTCGATATGCCGATTGAAATGTTTTTTAACATCTTGTGCTTTGAGTAGGCTAACTCTAATAGCTACTTTTGCATACTATTCAATAATTCAAAGATTATGATTTCAGTTGTAGTTCCTGTATATAATACGGAGTGTTACCTCTCTCAGTGCTTAGATTCGATACTGTCACAGACTTACAAAAATCTTGAAGTGATAGTCGTCAACGATGCTTCGCCCGATAATTCGCTATCTATTATTAAACGTTATCAATCGCTTGATAGTCGTATAGTGCTGATAGATAAGCAGATGCGGGGGGGGGGTAGACGCGGCCCGTTTTTCGGCGATTGACGTGGCGAGTGGTCGCTGGATTGTGTTTGTTGATTCCGACGATTGGTTGATTGATAAGGATATTCTTCGCAAAGCGAGAGAAATAGCAATTGATACTGATGCTGACTATGTTGAATTTCAACGTAAAAAAGTTATGGATAGGTTTGGATTGATTGGGAGTGAAAGCGTTCACAATGTTAGTGGCTTAATTGAGCAACCTAAACTTTTTGACGAATATTATATGTCGTTTTTCGGATGGTTTAAACTCCACACTTATATGACAAATATGCTCTATAAACTGCCGGTCATTAAATCTTCGGGACTCAAGCCATCAGGGTTGAATATGTGTGAAGATTTTTATTTCAATATGCAGTTGTTTCCACATCTCAAAAAAATATTTGTAATGGACGATGTGGCCTACGCCTATCGGTATGGAGGGATGACTTCTCGTTTCAATCCTTATTTATACGACAATCTTGAATTTCTATTCAAACGAAAGCTGGAATCAATTGAGCGTTATAGCTATCATAAAGCTTTGGATTATGTGCTAATTGAAATTAAAAATGTGCTAATGACAGATATTGAACAGCGCATTCTGTATAAAGTCGGTACTCGTTCCGAGATTGAGTCGCTTATTGCCAAGCGTTTGGAGCAACCTTATTGGACGATGCTCAACGATGTTAAAGCCGTAGAAAATTTTACAGCTGATTCTGTAGTTTCGGCAATATTGAATAAAGATGCGGCATCAATCTACAATCTCGCAGAGCGGTCTAATCATAGCAAGCGTCATGTGAGGATGGTTAAACGCTTTATCTCGGGATGCTGCAAGTTTTTTAGACTATGAGCGATTTATTATGGTTTAACCCTCATAATGATTTGGCACTAGCCGCCGGGGTGTCTCACTACACGCCGCCGGCCAATGCTGCCCGCCTTGCTTGGGCCGGACGGTTGTTACCTTTGTGGTATTCCCAACCGGGCGATTTCATTTTAGCGGCCCAACCTGATGATGGATGGATAGAATCAGTGGCTAATGATTTTGGTATCGAAGCCGATGTCTATCGAGGGCAGCAGGTTGCTCGATGTCGTCCGTGGGGCTGGTCGGTTGATGCTCGTAGCCGCTTTGTCGATGCCGGAATTGAGGTTAGCAGTCTTCCTGACGACGATGAACTGCAACTCATGGCCTCATTGAGCCATCGACGACTTACGGTTGCGCTAATGACCCAATTGTCGCGGCGATTGCCCTTTGGACTTCCGCCTATGCCGGTTGAGGCTTCTTCGGTAGCCGACGTCCTTGCCGCTGTGGCGCGGTTTGGTGGAAAGGCGTTTGTGAAATTGCCTTATTCGAGCACGGGTAGGGGAGTGGTTAACATAAGCGGTATGTCAACGTCAGATATAGCTAAACGTGTTGAAGCCATGTTGCGTCGACAGCAGTCGGTTATGGTGGAGCGGGCGCTTGACAAAACTCTTGATTTTGCGATGTTGTTTAAAGCTCACTCCTCTCGGGTTGAGTTTGTCGGCTACTCTGCCTTTATGGCTGATAACGGGGTCGCTTACTCCGGAAATCTCGTTATGAGCGATGAAAAGATTAAAAATGATTATCTTGGGCGTTATTTACCTGTCGACATTCTCGACTGCCTTGAATCGACTATGCCCCCCGTCCTCTCTACGCTGATTGGCAATAGTTACGACGGTTATTTTGGAGTCGATATGATGGTATATCGTCTTGATGACGGCAACGGTTATGCCGTTGCGCCGGCTGTTGAGGTGAATTTGCGTATGACTATGGGAGTTGTCGCTCATCATCTAAGGCAGCGTGTTGTCGCACCCGATGTCGATGCGTTGATGCGAATCGGTTTCCGCGAATCTATTGACTGCTCGTCCAAAGTGATAGAGTCGGGACGTTTGGTGTCTGGAACGATGTCGCTCACACCTCCCGAATCGTTCTTTTCGTTCTCGCTTTCGGTGATTTAAAACCGTTTCAACTCGTCAAACAGTCTGTGTAGTGGTAGCCCCATGACATTATAGAAACTGCCTTTTATGCTTTTTACGCCTGCGCATCCAATCCATTCTTGTATTCCATAGGCTCCGGCTTTGTCGATTGGATTGAAATTTTCCACATAAAAATCAATCTCGTCGTTGCTTAGTTCGGCAAATTCAACTTCCGTTTCGACTGAGAACGTGATTTCGTGCGATAGGCTCATTATGGTAACTCCTGTGATTACCTTGTGAGTGTGACTGCTAAGACTGCGTAGCATCTCTTTTGCGACCTCTTTGTCAGCCGGTTTCCCGAGCACTTCGTCGTTGCTCACCACAACCGTGTCGGCTGTTATGACAATATCCTTCTCGTCGATGATAGGGCGGTAAGCATTGGCTTTCAACTGTGAAAGATAAGAGGCTACTTTGTCCGAAGCAAGAGTGGCGGGATAAGTTTCCTCAATGTCTATTGTCGGAGCTATTTCAAATTTTAGCGCAAGATCCGATAGCAACTGCCTGCGACGCGGTGAGCCGCTGGCTAACAGCAATCGCTTTCCTGCGAGCGATGGCAACTGGATTTGGTTGTTTCCGTGTGTCTCCATTACCATCCGAATGCTTTTTCCGATGTTAACCAATCACCGTTAACTCTCATTATCTGCTCCAGCACGTCACGCCCCACGCCTTCGCCGCCATTGGTTTTGGAAATGTAGCCAGCGATGTTCTTGATGTCGATTGCGGCATCGGCGGGGCATATTGACAACCCTACAGTCCTCATCGCTTCGTAATCGGGAATGTCATCACCGACATATGCGACATTTTCAGGTGATAGCCCTTCTTTCTCCATCCATTCTTTTAGCACCGGGACTTTCATTGACGCTTTTAGATAGACGTCGGTTATGCCGAGTGCGTTGAAGCGTTTTTTGACCGCTTCAGAATCGGCACCGGTGATTATTGCTATCTTGTATCCGTGTTTCACGGCCAATTGAAGTGCGTATCCGTCTTTGATATTAACCATTCTCATCGGTACTCCGTCTGCTCCCAATGGGATTGTCGAGGGTGATAACACTCCATCTACATCAAAAACTATTCCTTTTATTTTTGTGAGGTCGTAGTTAATTTTGCTCATTGTATTGGTTGAAGATAGACTTGCTGATAATCTTGTAAATTTCCGCGTTTTCGGTGTCGAGTGAATTTAGGTGCGACTCCATCACTTCTCGGTCGCCGCGTCTTGCCGGACCTGTTTGCCCTTCTGCCGGGCTTGTGCGCTCAGCTTTTTCTAAAGTGGCTTTAAGCAGTGGCGACAGTACTGAGAAGTCGTACCCTGCTTCTTTGAGAATATCGTCAGCTATAGCCCAAAGCCGGTTAGCGAAGTTGCAGGCGAAGACGGCTGCTATGTGCAGTTGTCGGCGTTGTGAGCTGTTGGCGTGATATATTTGGCGAGATATACTCTTGGCTAAGGTGTCTATGCCGACGGTTGACCCACTGTCGTTACCTTCGATGAATATGGGCACTTTCCGCATATCGACAGGAACATCCCGTGAAAATGTCTGTAATGGGTAAAGCACGCCGTAGCGTTGTTTATGCCCGTGGAAGACCTCCATACCTATGCTCCCCGACGTGTGCATCCAAAGTCCGTTGGCGGGTGTGTTGGCAGCGATAGCGGCAATCGAGTCATCGTTTACCGATATTATGTAGGCATCAGCGTCATCCTTGACCTCCGATAGGTGTGTAGTCGCCTCTACTGACCCTCCAATCATTTTAGCAAGCCTGTCGGCGTGTTCCGGGTCGCGGCTTACTATCTGGATTATGTCATGATGACGGCTGAGCGGGTTCGCAATATGTGTCGCTACATTTCCCGAACCGAAAATGACGAGTCTCATTGGTCGTGACTTGCCTCTACTGATTAGACCTCTTTCCAGTTCTCGACGTGCACTTTTTCCCAAAGTAGTTTCGATGTGTCGACAGGTTTGCGTTCCTCATCTTTGTGTCCTACTGAGATAATGCACACCACTGGGAGTGTCTCGGGAATTCCTAACAATTCCTGTACATACTCCTCGGCTGGAACTCCGTCGGCTCTGAATCGACCTCTAACTTGAATCCAGCACGAGCCGAGACCAAGCGCGGCGGCTTGCAACTGAATGTATGATGCCGCGATTGATGCGTCTTCAATCCAGGGGTCGGTCAGTGAGGGGTCTACGGCTATGACGATAGCGAGCGGTGCGCGGGCTATCGGGCCGGCGCCATGCTCTTTGCACTCGCTGAGTTGTTGTAGTTTTTCCTTGTCCTCGACGACGATAAATTGCCATGGGCGTGAACTTTTGGATGTCGGGGCGAGCAAGCCTGCTTCCAGCAATAATTTCACGCTTTCAGGGTCAATAGGCTCATCGGTATAGCGACGTATGCTGCGGCGGTTTACGAGCAGCTCTTGAAATTGATTCATAGTTATTATATGGTTTGTTTTTGCGATTTTAGAGGGCGGAATTACCTATGGCACACCCACGCACCTGGATAGCGTTTGCTAAATGCCGATGACCTTGTGGGTGCCGATGCCTCTGTGACATTTGAACCCGTCGCGGCGTATATGCGGAACCTGCCGTCTTTGGATAGACAGCGCAAGCTCTTGTCTTTGCTCTGCGACAGATAGCGTTCAGCATCTTCGGCTGTTGGAAGGGACGCGACAATCAGGCAATAAGGGTCGCTCTCGTTCATTCTTATTGTAGACACCATCGCCGTCTCTGCTCTAAATGCTTTTTGTTGTTCTGCCGCCTTGATGCTTGCCGCATATTTGTTGCGTGCCGCGGTGTCGGCTATCTCATAGCCCTCGGTCGTAGCGGCGAGAAATAGCGTGGTGTCATGATTCGTTGGCAACAAAGCGGCTGCGCTTGTCGTCTTGGGGGGAGTTATAGTGGTGACTGACGAGACTGAGGCCATCGACGGTGCTTGACGGTCTACGATAATAGGGGTTGACAGCAAGATCCCAAGTCCGAGCAGCAAGGCTATGGACGCAGCCACTCTTGCCGAGTTCCGGGCTATAATTGATAGCCGGTTGCGATGTCGTGTTTCGGCGCATTCTCTGCGGTTTTCCTCATCTTTGGCAATCTTAATCACCTTTGATATAGGTTGCTCTGCAAGGCCGAAGTAGTTAGGAGAGACGATTGGAGTCGCGAATGGTTGAAACTCTATAATCCCATTGCCTTTATCTGTGAAACTGCCGATGTGGCCTATTGAAACCTCCCTATCGGTTTGGAGCTGGCTCCGCAGTGACGCCACTTGTTGTGCCACCGTCGCTACTGCCGAGTCATAGCTGATGCCGCTTGCTCTGGCAATTGATGATGCGAGCAGTCCGTCATTGTGGTTCAATGACTGATTGAAGCCGATTCTCCTTGCCGGAGGGGTGATGGTGTTGCGCGCAATGTCAATGCAGGCCGGCGCGTATTGTGCTACAAACGCACCAAACCCTGGCACGATAACACAATCGTGATGACTTATCAGGTAGCTAATATGGCGGTCGATGCAATTCACACAGCAAAATTAATCATCTTTTCCCATTTCCCCAAAACTAATTTGCCCCAATCCGCGCTGAAAATTGATGTATCGAGAGATTTTGATGTATCTTTGCGGCATGAAGTTGTCACGGTTTTTATCGTCGGCGGTTTTTGCTCTGCTTATGCCGGCTGTGTTACATTCGGCCCAAAATGCCTTAGCGACATTGTCACCCGAGGTCTTGTCGGTGGTCGAGCGCGCCGATAGTGCTATCGCTCATTCTGAGTGGGCTGAGGCGGAATCTCTGTTGACAGAGGCCATTTCCCTCCGTCCGGGCGATTTCGGGAACGTACTGTTGCTCTCTAACCTCGGCATCGTGCGCCATCAGATGGGGAATGATGCGGGGGCTTTGGAGGCATTGACCGATGCCCACCACATTGCGCCGGCTTCAGTGACAGTCCTTAACAATAGGGCGCGTGTCTATCTGTCAATGGGGCGCAAGGAAGAAGCGGTTGCTGACTATGAGAAAGTTATGCGGCTCGATTCCACTCTGTCTGAACCGTATTTTTATCGTGGCATGGTGTCTTTTTCCATTGGCGACCTCGAAGCGGCTGAGACGGATTTCGAGCATTTGCGGGCAATGGCACCCGATGCGGAGATGACATTGGTCGCACTTGCCGCACTCCACACCGCCCGGGGCGAAAACGATTCGGCCGCAGCTGAATATGGTCGGCTTATCGCGATGTCACCGGCAGCGGAATACTATTCCGGCCTTATTGAAAACCAGCTTGCCCTTGAACGTCTAACCGAAGCATCTGAGACCATCGCAACCGCTATTGAGCGTTATCCTGCCGACCCCGAGTTTTATGTTTTCAGGGCGTTGCTCAACAAGAGGCGTTATCTTTACGACGAGGCGCGTTCCGATGCTCGACGAGCTGTCTCGCTTGGAGCCAATGCTCAGCAGGTCAACGCTCTGCTCAATTCCCGGTAAATCTTTTGAATATGCCCACTTTGTTCTCATATCCAGAAAACAAGATTTGCCCGTTTTTGACATTAGTAGTCTGACCGCTATATAGCTCTATTAATTTGTCGTCGTCGGCGAATATGTCCGTTACATTTATCGGCTGATTGTCTATTGGCTCCACTCTAATTAAAACGGTGTCCCGGTCATTGTATCTAATGCAGGTGTGGGTGTCTAAAGTACGTTGGCGTCCGGTCCCTATCGTTTTGTTGGCCTTGCGTATCTTACCGAGCTTTTGGAAATGAGCCAATCGCTTTCTGTCTATGTCGTTCCAGTCCATGTCAGAGCGGAATGCCTGGTTGCTGTCAACGTTAAAACGTGCGTCGTTGAGTTTGCGCCCGGTCTCATCGCCATAGAATATTTGGACTGTTCCGGGTGCAAGCAATAGGGTGGTGGCGCAGTCAATCATGTTAGACATGTCAGCGTCCCGGTGATATGAGTTGTTGAGGTAGCTAAAGGGATGCCAGCCAGGGTGTGCTGCGACACTGTCGGCGTATGCCTGCCAGGTATAGACTATGCAGTCCAAATCGCCGTGTTTCGGGAAATAGAAATTTACCATGCTTGCAAATCCGGCATCGGCATATTCCGGTTTATAATCGATTGATGCGCAATCATAGTCGCCTGTCATGTAAAATTTATCGGCCCATTGCGAGGCGGGGTCGTCGGGGTGCTTTTTTCTCCATGTGTTAAGAGCGTTGTTGCACGCTTGGTTAAATTCTTTCCATCGGTTGAGGTGGACATTCTCGACTATGTCACATCTCATCCCGTCAATGCCAAACTCCTCTACCCACGATGAGATCCACGATATAACATATTGTATAGGGCTCCACTTGTGATTTTTGCGCAATTGACGGGCTGATGGATTGACCCATGCGTTGTTTTTATCACCTTCTTGTTTCCACTTCCGTTTGAGAAATGCCGGAATCACTACAGGTTCATCGCTCTCATCTTTGAAGTCGGGCATCCCGAACAGGGTAGCTTCAAGCGGGTTGTTTTCATCCCATTCTTCATCGGGCATCCTTATCCAGCCACGGTCATACCATCCTTTCCAGCCCAGTCTGTTTCCGAAAAAATCATCAAAGCTCCAGCCTTTTATGTGTTGTGCCGCTTGCTGTTCGTCAAGTCCGGTATCAGCAAAGCCATATTGCACGGCGTCGAGTAGGGTTGGGTAGCCCGGGTCGTTAAGATTTGCACCGAGCATTACGCGTATGCCTTGAGCATGAAGCGTGTCGACCAATTCCCTAAATTCTTCGATAGTGCCGTAGTTTTTGTCCATCTGTGTATAATCCAAAGGGTAGTATCCATGATACCCGTAATGGGGAAAGTCGTTGACCGAGCCGCTGCCCGACATCCATCCGTGTATCTGCTCATAGACATCTGTCATCCACACAACATCTATCCCCATATCGGTGAAGTAGCCCTCTTTAGCTTTTTTCAGCATCCCCTTGATGTCTCCTCCGTGGAATGTGGCGGCGTTGAGGCGTTCTTCTCCATAGTCAACGATGCGTCCATAATTCACATCGTTAGTTGTATCGCCATTGCAAAAACGGTCGGTGATTACAAAATAGACCGAGGCGTTACCCCAGTCGAAATCTTTTCTGTCTTTCTCTACGGTTGAATATGCCTCGGATGCCGACATGAGCAATAATGCGAGTGGTAATAATCTTTTCATCACAAACTATTTTTTTTTCTGCAAAAATATTCTGTAATGCAAAAATTAGCAATACTGATTTATAACCATGTCGATAGCAGTTATAACAGCTTCATGGAAGTCGCGGCAGTAATGGCTTCTATGGAGTTCCCCACACTTAGCTTTTCCAAAATGTTTTGGCGATGGCGGTTCACGGTGTGTATGCTGATTCCTAATGCATCGGCTATTTGCTTGCTCGGTTTCCCCTCCTGAATCAGTCGCAATATCTCTTTTTCTCTATCGCTGAGGATGTTTCCGCGCTTTTCTGATAGCGGTAAGTCAGTGATTTGTCCTCCGATGTTGTCTATTATTCGCGGAAAGATGCCGCTCGTGGGATTTTGGTCGGGTGATAAATCATAGCAGCACAATATTAGCCATATCTTTCCCCTCGGGGAAGTCTTGAGTATCTGTGTGCTGTTGTCGATGTGGATGTATTGGCCGTCTCGGTTGGCTATTCTTATTCGGCAGGTTGCTTTATAATTTGTTTTTTTGCTCTTGGGCATATCGTCCACTGCTTTAAAAAACTCATACTCAAGCATCCTTTTCTCTACAAGATCTTCGGGGTGCATTCTGTTGTAAATTAAATCTTCATCGCTCGAATCAAGGCTGGCATTGAATTTGAAGCTGTCGGTAATCCCTAAAAGATGTGCCAATGAGCCGCCCGACAGATAGCATCTGTCGCTTGAAGCATCTGTTATGATAGCGCATGACTCCCTGATTGAAACAAAATCGTTGATTAAGATTCTACTTCGTTCGATTTCGTTGATGTTGAGCTGTTCCTCGTCAAGATGCTGAGAGCGGTATATCTCGTTGAGTTCTTTG
>CAZECG010000008.1:0-95334 GCA_964510535.1 uncultured Muribaculaceae bacterium | reverse complement strand
AATGCATACTCGCTGATTGATATCACCGAATTGGGGATTGTCACCGAGGTCAGGCGATAGCACATTCTGAATGCCATGCCTCCGATTGAAGTCACAGAGTTGGGGATTGTCACCGATGCCAGGTATTCGCATGCGAGGAATGCGAATTCGCCGATTGAAGTCACCGAGTTGGGGATGGTCACCGAAGTCAGGCCGCTGCAATTGGAGAATGCGCTTTCTCCGATTGATGTCACCGAGTAGGTTGAATCATTGTAATTGACGGTTGACGGGATGACCAAATCTCCCGAAACGTAGCTGCTATTGGAATCATAAGACTCATACGTCACCACTGCGGTTTTACCGGCTTCGTCGAGGTTGTAGTAAAGATCCCCGATTTTAACGCTTGCCGAGGTGGCAGGAGCGCAACAAAACGCGGCGAGCAGTGTTAATAGGCACAGTTTGAGATAGCGTTGTTTCATATTTGATTAAAACAGTTGCCGCGGGTTCTCAGCGTTGGCGGTTAATAGGTTTGCAATAAAAAAGCGCAAGAACCTCACTTGTTGCCCGTCCCACGCATAGAGGCTCTGGAATTGCCCATCTAAGCAGAACGAGCAAACTTGCAGAGACCTCACGCGAAATATGCGAAACGCGCCATCAACCCGCGCTCACGCGCGCCGATGGCGAATATCGAACATATTAACACAAGACATCTACTCATTTGCCACATTCTTGACTCCAATTGAAATCTTCCATATTTCCATGCGTCAAGAAAGAGCGTAAAGCAAACGCTTTTCAATAAAATGTCGCCGCAGTCCCGCCCGCTTTGCCTCGTGACCGGGTCTCTGCTTGACGGTCCGCAACGGCAAAGTTAGCAATTATATTTGAGACAAAAATTATGTTATTCAGCATATTTCATGCTGATCTTGCGAGAAACAGCCATGCGTGTTTTTGCGATTCCGAATCGGAACCGCAAAATAAATCAACAATATATCATTTTCCGCGTCATCCCGCCATCGACCGGGATGACCGTGCCGTTGATAAAATTGTTATCGGGATGAGCCAGAAACAATGCGAGCCGGGCTATGTCGTCGGCAAGTCCGACTCTCCCTGACGGATGTTGTGATTTATCGCTGTCGGTTAACGCTTCGTCTTTGGTGTTTATCCATCCGGGTGCGATGCAATTTGCGGTTATACCATATATTGCCATTGATGACATTAATGAATGTGTCAGGGACACTATCGCCCCCTTAGTCGCGCTATAAGCTATGGTGTCGGGTTCGCTTTGGAATGCCCTTGTCGATGATATGTTGATTATCGTTCCCCCGCGATGTCCGTTCCCATTACGGTGGATAGCGAGAGCGCGCGAACAGATGAAGGCCGATTGCAGATTCGTCTCTACGACTTGATGCCAATCATCGTCCGACATATCCTCCAATCTCTTGAACCCTCCGATTCCGACGTTGTTTATCAATACATCGATGTCGCCCCACGTCGATATGGCATCATTTATGGCATGATTGAGCTTGACGGCATCTCTAACATCCAACGGATAGAATCTCGCTCCAAACTTTTGTGCGGTTTCGTTGCCTCGTTTTCTGTCAATATCGCAAAACGCTACTTTGGCGTTGATTTTTCTGAACGCTTCAACGCAGCTCTCCCCTATTCCTGAGGCACCGCCTGTTATGAAAACGCGTAATTGTGGATATGGAACAACCAAGTCTCCTGTCCTATGGGATTGAACGATTGTCTTTGTGCGTGCTTTACCGGCTAATTTGCCTGCACGATAATCCTCCATCTGTTTTTCAAGGTAATTATCTGCCATAACATCAGCAAAGGTAATAATTCATTTAGAACTTATAAGCATATTTATAATGGAATAGACGCTCTTTCCACATATCAAAGATAGTTACAGCCATGACTATATCAGGGTAAATTTAGTAAAAATCGGCAGAAAAGAGGCCGTAGTGTGCAATATGTGGGTAAATCCTGTTAACTTTGCTGAAAATCAAATTCTTCTTGCGTATGGCGGCTAACAACAAGCCGAAACTCTTACATATTAATACGGTAGCCGATCAGTGCAACTCGGTTGGCGCGATAATGAACTCTATAGTGACCTATGCCAGAGCAGCGGGATGTGATGCCCGCATCGGTGCCGGTCGCGGTGATGTGTCGTCGGTCGATTTTCCGATTGGAGGTGTTATGTCGGTAATGTCCCATGTTGCGGCAAGCCGCTTGGATGACTGTGAAGGCTGGTGGTCCAAACGAGCTACGGCCAAATTCTTGAAGGCGATTGATGAGTGGGACCCCGACATTGTTCATCTCCATAACGTGCATGGCCATTATATTAATATACCCATGTTGTTTGATTGGCTTGAAACCAGACAATTGCCTGTGGTTCTGACTTTGCATGATTGTTGGTGGCTGACAGGCCACTGCTCGTTTTACAATCATCTCGACTGTTCACCTCTTGATGGATGTGTCGATTGCCGTTATTATAGAGATGAGTATCCCATTAGTTTTATAAGCCGTTCAGCCCGTAATTTCCGCCGTAAACATGAACTTTTAAACCGTCGCATGAAATTAAAAATCGTTGTGCCGTCGCAGTGGACTGCCGACAGGCTTAACGATTCGGGATTAGGCCATTTCAGTGTCAATGTCATTCCTCACGGCATAGAGATTGGTGAGTTTTCATCTCATCATACTGACGGAATCCATGAAACGGTATTGGCGGTTGCCGCTCGTTGGGAAAAACGTAAAAACCTTGAAGCGGTCAATAATCTCGCGGAATCGGGACTTTGTAACGCTCCTATTACGGTCGTGGGGCATCTCATGGGGCAAACGCTACATGAAAACATCATGTATCATCCCCAGATTGACTCACGCGGCCAGATGGCAGGGTTGTACTCCACGGCGGCGGTATTACTCAATCCCTCAATTTCCGAAACGTTTGGGTTGACGGCTCTTGAAGCCATGGCGGCCGGTACGCCGGTGATAGTCAATGCCGACAGTGCCATTAGCGAGATTGTGACCCCTGAATGTGGAATCGCCACCGATGTCAACGACACCTCTAATCTCGCCAAGATTGTGAACGATGTCATGGCAAATAGAGATAGGTTCAATCCCAAGGCGGTTGCCGCTCGCTATACATCAACCCTCATGGCCGAAAGATACATGGAGCTATATCGCTCTTTAATTGGCTGACTTCTCAGATGTATGTTAAAAGATAGCGGGTCGGTAATCTCAGTGACTATCGACCCGCTTTAATAAATCGTTGTTAAGCTGCGCGATGATTATTCCGCTGCTTCGGGAGCGGCAGCTTCTTCAGCTGCGTTTTCCTCGGCATTTGCGGCTGCTTCGGCTTCGGCTTTGGCTGCCGCGATTTCAGCTTTCTTTTTGGCTACTTCCTCAGCTTTAGCCTTGTTCTTGGCCTGCTCGTCGGCGAGGCGTTCTTTAGCGGCTACTGCTTTCTTGTCGGCCATAGAGGCTTTCATTGCGTCTACTGCAGCTTGTTTCTTGCTCTTCCAAGCATCGAAACGACGCTGAGCTTCCGCTTCATCAAATGCGCCTTTCTTCACGCCACCCATAAGGTGTTTCATCAGAAGGACTCCCTCGTTTGAGAGGATGGTGCGTACGGTGTCGGTGGGTTGTGCGCCGACGTTCATCCAATACAAAGCCCGCTCGAAGTTAAGAGTAATTGTAGCAGGATTAGTGTTCGGATTATAAGAACCTATCCTTTCAATAAATCTACCATCTCGTGGTGCCCTGCTATCGGCGATAACAATAGGATAAAACGCATAGTTTTTGCGACCATGACGTTGTAATCTGATTTTTGTTGCCATTAAATAATTTAATTAAATTGGTTTTGTATTGTTTAGCGACCGCAAAGGTACTACTTTCGCATGAAATTTCCAAATAATTTAAAAGCTCCGTAGGGCGAATCTGAATATTTTCGTTTGTCTGTAATAGTTAATTAGAGAGATTGTGGTAACTTTGTAGGCCAATAAACTAAGATAGAAAAGATATGGGCTTATTTAGTTTTTTCTCGAAAGAGAAAAAGGAAACACTCGACAAGGGTCTCGAACGCACCAAACAAGGCGTTTTCTCCAAGATTGCGAGAGCCGTCGCCGGTAAGTCAAAGATTGACGATGAGATTCTCGATAACCTTGAGGAGGTGTTTATCACATCTGATGTCGGGGTTGATACTACCTTGAAAATCATCGAACGGATAGAACAGCGCGTCGCTCGTGACAAATATGTCGGGGCGAGTGAGTTGAACCGTTTGTTGTGTGAGGAAATTACTGATTTGCTCGCCGAGAATGATAACGAATCATCACTTGATGATTTTACGATACCTGCCGGTCATAAGCCTCACGTCATAATGGTTGTCGGGGTGAACGGCGTAGGCAAAACCACTACCATCGGCAAACTTGCCGCACAGTTTAAGAAAGCCGGCAATAAAGTTATGCTTGGTGCGGCCGACACATTCCGTGCCGCTGCGGTTGAGCAGCTTGATATCTGGGGCGAGCGTGCGGGTGTCCCGGTCGTGAAACAGAAACTTGGCGCTGACCCCGCCGCTGTGGCTTACGACACGTTGGCGTCGGCCAAAGCTAACGATATTGATGTGGTCATTATTGATACCGCCGGCCGACTCCACAACAAAAAAGGGTTGATGGATGAATTGACCAAGATTCGTAACGTCATGCAGAAGGTCGTGCCCGACGCTCCACATGAAGTGCTGTTGGTGCTTGACGGCTCCACCGGGCAGAATGCGTTTGAGCAGGCTCGACAGTTCGTTGCCGCCACATCGGTCAATGAGCTTGCTATTACTAAACTTGACGGCACCGCGAAAGGCGGGGTTGTTATAGGAATAAGCGACCAGTTTAAGATACCTGTCAAATATATAGGTCTCGGCGAAGGCATTGATGATTTGCAGGTGTTCCATAAAAAGGAGTTTGTACAATCGCTTTTTGGCGAAAAATAAGGAGATGGCTCAACCCACCACTATTAGCGTCATATCGCTTGGATGCTCCAAAAATCTTGTCGATTCTGAGCGTCTGTTGAAAATGTTTGACGATGCCGGCCTGCGGGCGGTATCGGGTATCTCCGAGAATCCCGATATGGTTGTAATCAATACCTGCGGGTTCATTGGTGATGCAAAGGAAGAATCTATTGAGGAAATACTCAATTACATATCCCTTAAAGAATCAGGTAAGATTAAATCGCTTTATGTGATGGGATGCTTGTCGGAGCGTTACCGCAATGAGCTTCCCTCAGAGATGCCCGAGGTTGATGGCTGGTATGGAAAATTTGATTGGAAACAGCTTGTGGCCGATATTACGCGGCGCAATCCAGCAACCGCTCCATACGACCGCGTGGTGACCACGGGTCCCCACCATGCCTATCTGAAAATTGCTGAGGGATGTAATCGTTTCTGTTCGTTCTGCGCCATTCCTCTCATCACCGGTCGATACAAATCCCGCCCGATAGACGAAATCCTTGATGAAGTGAAGTCTTTGGTTGGCCGCGGTGTAAAAGAGTTCAATGTCATCGCCCAAGATTTGTCCAACTACGGAATGGATATTTACGGTGAGATGCGTTTACCGCAGCTCATAGAACGCATGGCTCAGATTGAAGGTGTCAAGTGGATTCGCCTTCATTACGCATATCCGGCGCAATTCCCTCTTGAATTGCTTGATGTCATGGCGAAATACCCGAATGTGTGCAACTATCTTGACATAGCGTTACAGCACATAAGCGACAATGTCTTGTCGAATATGCGTCGCCACATTACGTCGGCCGAAACGCGTGAGTTGCTCTCTGAAATGCGCCGTAGAGTCCCTGACCTGCATATTCGCACGACGCTGATGGTCGGATTCCCCGGTGAAGGTGAACGTGAATTTGAGGAGCTGAAAGAGTTTGTCAGAGAGCAGCGGTTTGAGCGCATGGGGGCTTTCGCTTATTGTGAGGAAGAAGACACCTACGGTGCCAAAACGTTTGATGATTCTATTCCACAAGAAGAAAAAGAACGGAGACTTTCGGAGTTGATGGAATTGCAAGAAGAGATTGCTTTGGAAAGCAATCAATCAAAGATTGGACAGGTGATGGAGGTGATTGTTGACGGCGAAGAAGATGATTATTATGTCGGTCGCACACAGTACGATTCACCTGAAGTGGATCCTGAGGTTCTGATTAAAAAATCAAGGAAATTAAAACGCGGGGAGTTCTACAACGTCAGGATTGTTGATGCCATGCCGTTTGAATTGATTGCGGAATTGGATGGCACTGACTGAATCTCAGCAAAGGGCAGTTGCGTTGTCCTTGGCCAATGAAATTCCATTTGTGGCCTATTCACTTCCCGGAAACGATGAAGCCGTATTCTGGGCCGACAGTGGCGATGGAAGTGCTACTCAGCCCCACCCTGTCGTGTCTCGCCGACGTTTCGGCATTTATCAGTGGCGGTCTGATGTAGTCAGTACCATATCTGACCGCTTGTCGGAATGCGATGTTATAAGCCAATATGGTAATTCTGTTCATGATGTTACGAATAGTTTATATCCATTGCCGTTGGCGGTTTCGACACCACGGTCACTTTATCTCGAACGGGTCGCACTATTGATTGCCCGATTAAAACAACGCGGAGGAAAAACTGTTTACTCAAGGGTGTTTTGTGGAGAATACCCGACTGATTCAGGCCCATTGACTTCTATAAATCGGCTGTTTGATGGTTATACCTCCACATTTAATGCCGTTTACTTTCACCCGGCGGTGGGCGCATGGATGCTGTCGTCCCCCGAGTTGCTTCTTAAGGTTGATAAGACGACCGGGAGATATGAAACGATGTCTTTGGCCGGAACGCGTCAAATAGCCGACAACGGATTGCCATGGGATGACAAAAACATCAATGAGCAACGCATAGTCACCGAATATATCTGTGATACGCTTCGCGGACTTGGGTTTCCGTGTGAGACCGGACCGCTCGAAACTGTAACCAGTGGTGCTGTTCAGCATTTGCGTAACATTATAAGGGGCGACGGAGTGACATCGCCTATCTCTGTCGCGTCGGCTCTGAATCCCACACCGGCTTTAGGTGGCTTTCCCAAGCGGGAATCGTTACAAGATATTGAAATGTTGGAATTGCAACCGAGGCGTTGCTATGGCGGATTTTTAACCGTTGAAGATGCTGATGACACCTTTCGGGCTTATGTTAACCTGCGTTGTTGCCAGTTTGATATGCGCCGGTACTGCCTTTATGCCGGTGGCGGCATCACTCCGCAGTCTGACCCCGAAGAGGAATGGCGGGAGACCGAATCAAAACTATTGCGTCTGCTTGCTATTATAGGCTAAGGGCAGAAACCGCGCATTATGTCAAAAACAAAGGAGAGGCTCATAGGTGGGCATCTCCTTTGTAACTTATAGGGATTAGGTCTGTTATTTCTCCCTTGCGAGAATGAGGGCCGAAGTGGGCGCAACTTCCATTTTTCCTCCCTTGGTTTTGCCGAGGCCGTCAGCTTTTATCTCGCCGTCCTGTGCCACGATAATCCATCTGCCCTTGGGTACGTTGACGTTGCGCACCTTGTCAGAACCGTTGAATATCAGTTTTATTTCGTTCCATTTGTCACCATTGGCATTGTTCTTGATTGAGTAGGATATCAGGTTGGGTTCCTTAACCTTGTCAAACACTATATTGTGCGCGACTTCGTCGGCGGTTGTCATTCTGAACGCCGGATGTGCTTTACGCAGTTTAATCAGTTCCTGGTAATAGTGAAATTGATTTGCGTTCTTGCTTTTAAGTCTCCAGTCAATGGCATTTATTGAATCGGGCGATTTGTAGGAGTTATGTACTCCCTTTTTATCGCGGAAAACTTCTTCCCCGGCAAACATGAATGGTGTGCCTTGTGAGGTGAACACTATCGTCTGGGCGAGACGGGCGGCGCGTTGACGGAATGCCTCGGAAGCCTCAGGCATTGACTTGGCGAGTTTGTCGGTCAAGGTTAGGTCGTCGTGGCACGACACATAGTTTATAATCTGTTTGGGTGATGTAGCGTATGCGAATTTAGAGTTGTTGCCTTTTGAATAATCAACCTGAGGGTGAGCGGTAGAGGCGACGATGCCGATTTTGATTGTTTCCTCGTTGCCGGGTTTGCCTGTCACGAATCCTCGGTCGGCGGCATTACTGTAATGGCCTTTGATTGCGTCGCGAATGTCATCGCTGAACACGGCTATGCCATCCATTTTAGACACATTCTCTTTTAACGCCCTGCGCTCCACAGGTAGCGGAGAATCTCCAGCGGTCCAGCCTTCTCCATAGACAAAAATTGAAGGATTGATTTCTTTCAGCGTTTTTGCCACTTCGGTCATCGTCTCGGTGTCATGAATAGCCATAAGGTCAAATCTGAATCCGTCGATATGATATTCTTTTGCCCAGTATTTGACCGAGTTTATTATGAAATTGCGCACCTGTTGGCGATCCGAGGCCGTCTCGTTGCCGCAGCCCGAGGCATCGCTGTATGTGCCGTCGGGGCGATAGCGGTAATAGTATCCGGGAGCGGTCAACGAGAAGTTGGAGTCGTCGTTGTTGGCCGTGTGATTGTAGACAACATCCATCACTACACCTATCCCTGCGTCATGCAGGGCTTTGACCATACGCTTCATTTCGGCTATGCGCACAGTCGGACAGCTCGGATTGGTGGAGTATGAGCCTTCCGGTGCGTTATAGTTTAGCGGGTCATATCCCCAGTTGTAGTTGTTGGACGGCAACTGGGTCTCGTCGACGCTGTTGTAGTCATAGGAAGGAAGAATATGCACATGTGTTATTCCAAGTTCCTTTAGATGGTCTATACCGGTTTTGTCGCCAAGTGTCGATTTGGTTCCGTTTTCGGTAAGTGCTATGAATTTTCCTTTGTTGACTATCCCGCTTGATGGGTGCATCGAGAAATCGCGATGGTGCATCTCATAGATTACCGCGTCATTTATGCTTTTGATTGTCGGGCCTTTGTCGCTTTCCCATCCAGCAGGATTGGTAGTGGAAAAATCTATGATTGCAGCGCGTTCACCGTTAGTGCCTACAGCTTTAGCCCATACACCCGGCGTCTCTTTCAGCCATTTGCCTCCGTGTTTAATCCTGAATGTGTAAAATTTCCCGTAGTTGTTACCCGGAAAGATGGCTTTCCAGGTGCCGTTATCACCTTTCGACATCATTATCGTGTCGGTAGGAGACGAATTACGGTCGGTCGGGTAAATCAAAACTTGGGCGGCTGTGGCTTCCGGTGACCAAAGGGTGAATTTTGCCCCATATTTGTCCACGGTTAGTTCAAGGTCGTCGCCGTTGTAAGTTGGGAATTTTGAATAATCTGTCAACATACCGTTGTCAGAGGCCGATGCGTTATAGCTGCATAACATAGCTCCTGGCAGCATAGCACCGACACATATTTTAATGAGGTTAACTTTCATTTATGCTTATTTTGGTTTTTTAGTAGAAAAAGGTGTCTGTTTTCTATTATCGAGGGAGTCGCTTTCTTGGAAATTTTGTGGTATCGGATAGCTCGTTCATGGTTGCGGCTGTTCGCAGTCATGCGAGACCCAGCCATTTTTTATGGGACGACAGGTAAACTCTTATGGCAAGCTCTATTTGACAACTATCTGCTTTGACCATTTGTCGCATTTGACAATGTATAGTCCGCGGGGCAGTTCGACAACTATTGAACCATTTGTTGATGATGCTGACTTAACGAGCTGTCCTGTAATCGAATAGATGTGAAATTTTACCAGCTCGTCACCGTTGACTGTCAACTCTATTTGTCCCTGCCCCACTTTCAATGTGACAGTGGGCGATGTGAGTTCTTGTTGGACTCCGTTGTCCGTCACAGCTGCCAAAGCATCTACTCCGGCTGCGCCAGTGGCCAAAGCGAATGCTATTATTATGTGTCGGAGTTTCTTCATCTCAATTATCCTTTTTCACAAAGTTAATCAAATATATTGGAATCTCCAAATTGCAGAACAACGATTTTTTAATCGTTGTTCCGTTCAGTATGCATAATCTACGCAAGCTCTGTCGGCTTTGTGGCCTGCGAGAAGCGATGCGGCGGCTACGTGTGCGGGGTGTTTTGCGTAGACTTCCACATCTTCCATTGTCGGTACTACGGCGGTCAACACCACGTCCCAGCTTTCAGCCGGATTCTCATTTATTCCCACTTCCATTGATTGGAGCGGTTCGATAACTTGTGGCAGTTTAAGCAGTGCTTCTTTAAAGGAGGTAGCCACGGCTTTGCGTTCTTCGGCTGAGCCGGTGAGTTTGAATGATACAATATGTTTTACCATAATTCTTGTGGGTTTATTGTTATTTGGCGTAAAGACGTTCGCGTGTCGCTATGACGCGCTCATCGGTGATATAGTCATCATAGTCCATCATCTTGTCGATAATGCCGTTGGGGGTAAGTTCGATGATTCGGTTGCAGACGGTCTGAATAAACTCGTGGTCATGCGATGACATGAGTATGTTGCCCTTGAACCCTTGCAGCGTGTTGTTGAACGCTTGTATCGATTCGAGGTCAAGGTGGTTGGTCGGAGAGTCAAGCACAAGTGTGTTGGCGTCTTTCATCATCATGCGGGCAATCATGCAGCGCATCTTCTCGCCGCCCGACAGCACTGATGCTTTTTTGAGCACCTCCTCTCCCGAAAACAACATTTTGCCGAGAAATCCTTTTAGGTATATCTCGCTTGAGTCGTCGCTGAATTGGCAGAGCCAGTCCACGAGATTCATATCGGTGTTGAAGAAATCAGAGTTGTCAAGCGGCAGATAAGCCGTTGTTATGGTTTGGCCCCAATCATAGCTTCCCTCGTCGGGCTTGCGGTTGCCCATGATTATCTCAAACAAGGCAGTCATGGCGCGTGGGTCATGGCTTAGGAATGCGATTTTGTCACCTTTTTCCACTTGGAAATTGACATCGTTGAATAGTACATCGCCTTCCACGCTTGCTGTCAGCCCTTTCACTTCAAGGATTTTGTTGCCCGGCTCGCGCTCTGGGGTGAATATGATGCCCGGATAGCGGCGAGATGATGGTTGTATTTCCTCGATGTTCAGTTTCTCAAGCATCTTTTTTCGGCTTGTGGTCTGTTTTGATTTAGCCACGTTCGCGCTGAAGCGTTGGATAAACTCCAACAGCTCTTTGCGTTTCTCTTCCGCCTTCTTGTTCTGCTGCTGCTGTTGGCGCAATGCGAGTTGGCTCGATTCATACCAGAAGCTATAGTTGCCTGCGAACAATTGGACTTTGTTATAATCTATGTCAAGGGTGTGGGTACACACCGAGTCAAGGAAGTGGCGGTCGTGGGAGACTACAAGCACTGTATTTTCAAATTTTGACAGGTAGTCTTCGAGCCATGCCACCGTCTCAAGGTCGAGGTCGTTCGTTGGCTCGTCGAGCAGCAAATTATCGGGGTTGCCAAACAAGGCTTTAGCCAATAGCACGCGCACTTTCTCGTTACCGCTCATGTCTTTCATGAGGGTGTAATGCTTTTCTTCTTTGATGCCAAGACCGCTAAGCAGGGAGGCTGCGTCGCTTTCCGCATTCCAACCCTCAAGTTCAGCGAATTTTTCTTCAAGTTCCGATGCGCGGATACCGTCTGCGTCTGAGAAGTCGGCTTTTGCGTAAAGAGCGTCTTTTTCTTGCATAATGTCCCACAGCACTGTGTGGCCGCGCAACACGGTTTCCATTACGGTGCATTCATCAAACTCAAAGTGATTTTGGCTCAACACGCTCATGCGCTCTCCTGGACCTTGGGTAACCGTGCCGTGTGTGGGCGACAATTGGTCGCTGAGAATGCGCATCAGCGTTGATTTGCCCGCGCCGTTGGCTCCGATGATGCCGTAGCAGTTCCCTGGTGTGAACTTGAGATTTACGTCCTGAAACAATACCCTTTTACCAAATTGGATGCCTAAATTGTTAACCGCAATCATTTCCTTAAATATAAATTTTGAGGTGCAAAGTTACGCATAATAAGCGAAAAATAATTGATAAAGCCCGAGTTTGTCTAATTTTATGGCAAAAATAGCCTTGAATACAATCATTAGCTCTGATGATTCACCTATTAGTGAGATGGAAATAATAAAATCTCGGAATATTTTGTTACTTTCGCGTTGTGATTGTGAGCCGCACGGACTCATCGCCCGGTGCGGTTCCGTTTTATTGTTTCATTAAATTATATAATTTTGGATATTGATCCTTTACCGGCCGCATCACCTGCGGCGTGTCTGCTGACACTGGCCGCACAGGCCGTCACTTTGGGTATTGGCCAGATTATAGCCTTGGTCTGTGCTGTCATTGCCCTCTTTATATCAGGTTTCGTCTCAGGGAGCGAAATCGCGTTCTTTTCGTTGAGCCGCAAGCAGTTGGAGGAGTATGAAGAAACCTCGTGGGGCAAGATTGCGCTAAATCTGCTGAAATCGCCCGAACGTCTGCTCGCTACGATTCTCATCGCCAACAATTTGGTCAATGTCACAATCGTAATCTTGTGTTCGTATGCGTTGTCACCGTTGTTTGAATCGCTCGACCCGTGGCTTGACTTCTTGTTGCAAACGGTGATACTGACATTCCTGATTTTGCTATTCGGTGAGATTATCCCCAAACTCTACTCCAACAGTAACCCCGTGGGGTGGGCGCGGTGGGCTGCCGGCGGTGTCGGTGCGGCTGTCAAGCTGCTTTGGCCGGTGTCGTCGATGCTTGTCAAAAGTTCCACAATCGTCAATAAGGTAGTAACACGCAAGGCTCAGAACATCTCGGCTGACGAGTTGAGCAAAGCTCTCGAGATAACCCAGATGCAGTCTGGCGACGAGAAAGAGATGCTTGAAGGTATTCTGCGCTTCGGCGACACCACGGCATCTGAAATCATGACACCCCGTGTCGACATAACCGACATACCACTCACTGCGACTTTTTCCGAGGTGATGGATACCGTTCTCTCGACAGGATATGCGCGTCTGCCGGTCTATGGCGGTTCACAGGATGATATAAAAGGGATTCTCTATAGCCGCGACCTGCTCCCCTACGTTGGCCGGTCTGACTTCGAATGGCAAACGCTGCTCCGGCAGCCTTATTTTGTACCCGAGTCGAGGATGATTGACGACCTGCTTGAGGATTTTCGAAAACTGAATCTACACATGGCCGTGGTGGTCGATGAATATGGCGGCACGCAGGGACTTGTCACGCTTGAGGACGTGCTTGAGGAGATTGTAGGCGACATCAGTGACGAGTATGATCAGGAGGAGAAAACCTACCGTCGCCTGCCAGACGACACATACATATTCGAAGGCAAAACGCTGCTTAACGATTTCTTCAAGGTTACCGGCCTTGACGAGGCGGATTATGCTCCCGTGGCTGAGGATTGCGAGACACTCGCTGGGATGTTGCTTGCGATAAAGGGCGATTTCCCGAAAGAGAAGGAGCCGCTGGTTTATGGCCGCTGCCGTTTTCTGATTCTCGACATTGAGCATCACCGCATTTCTAACGTGCGCGTGAAAGTAATGACCGAAAATCAACATCAATGACCCTGCGCCGTCGTCACCCCCTATGGTCGCTCTGGTTCGCGACCCCGCTGTGGTTGCTCGCTGTGCTTCTGTCTATGGTATTCAGCGACTGTTCGGGCGGTTCCGCCGACCTCGTCGCAACCCCTCGCCCTACGGCCTACCCCCGCATATGGCTCTACGATACCTTGCGTTACGCCGTCTCGGAGGCAGCCCCGTTGCTTTTCTATGCCAATGCAGAGGCCACCATCAGTCGCCCTCAAGACGGAGATAGTGACAGCCGATGGCTCAATATCGCTTATCCGCGTTATAGCGCTGTGATATACTGCACTTTCACTCCTGTGACCGATGCGAACCGAGCCAAAGTGCTCGACAACCGTCTGGAACGCATGGGACTTAACGCTGGCGGTCATTCCTCTGAGGTGCTGACGCTCGATAGTCCGGGTGGTTTCCACAGTCAGTTGATCGTCACTCCTGCAGAGAGCCTGACTCCCCTCCAGTTTCTTTCGACTGATGGCAAGGAGTGGGTGGTCTCAGGTGCCACCTACCTCGACCATGCTCCGAGTGCCGCTGCCGCTGACTCCATCGCACCGGTAATTGATGCCCTCAAAGCAGATTTACTTTACGCACTGGAACGTTTGACCGTTGAAAAATAAGATATTATGCGTCACGTTTCTATAGGCTCCACCGATGTTTACATCGCCCCGATTCCACCCGATGCTGGGGTGAGTCTGCTTTCCACGGCAACACCCACAGCTTTAGCGGCAGTTGATGGAGTCGAATCGGTGCGGCGTCGTTGCGAACTGCTCGCAACATGGGCTTTAGCCGAAACTGTGTTCGGCCCTGGAGTCGAAATTGGACATGACTCTCTTGGCGCGCCATTTATCGTAGGATGCGAAACCCATATATCAATATCTCACTGCGTTGATTGCGTGGCGATTGCGGCCAACGATAAATGTGTAATCGGAGTAGATGCCGAAGTGTGGAGGCCGCAGTTGCTTCGGGTCAAGGAGCGGTTTTTAACACCTGCCGAATCGGCTCTCCCGATGAGTAGGGAATCTCTTTTGCAGGCGTGGACTATCAAGGAGGCTGTTTACAAGGCTGCGATGATGCCTGGGCTGTCGCTTCAGGACATACATCTTCCCCAGCCGGGAAGCGTATGGGCTATCGTCGATGGCGCAGCCCGTCTCTCTTTCCGTGTCGAGCCGGTGGAGCTGACTCCATTCCGCGCCATCACCCTTGTTACTCCTTGATGCCGTAGGCTAAGTCACCGGCGTCTCCAAGCCCAGGCACAATATAGCTATGGGCGTTTATTTCTTTGTCAATGGCTCCAATCCAAATTGTGGTTTTGTCGGACGGGAAGCGGCTTTTGATGTAATCGACTGCCTGTTGCGACGCTATAACCGAAGCGACGTGTATGTGACTTGGTTCTCCCTTAGTTATCAAAGCCCTGTAGCTCAACTCCATTGATGCGCCTGTCGCAAGCATTGGGTCGGAGATGATTAGCGTTTTGCCGTCTAAGCGTGGTGATGCAAGATATTCAATGAAAACATCGAAATTCTCTTTTTCTTTATATTTACGGTAGGCCGAGACAAATGCGTTTTCGACATGGTCAAAAAAGTTCAGAAATCCCTGGTGAAACGGGATTCCGGCACGGAATATGGTGGCAAGCACCACTCGGTCGGCAATTACGTCACTGGGGGCTGTGCCGAGTGGCGTGATGGTGTCGACTGTCTTGTAGTTCAGCGTGCGGCTGATTTCATAAGCCATTATCTCACCGATGCGCTCCAAATTGCGGCGGAAGCGCATCATATCTTTCTGTATCGTCGTGTCGCGCAGCTCCATCATGAACTGGCTTATCAGCGATTGACGCTCTGCGAAATTAACTATTTTCATGGTCTCAACTAATTGTTGTGCTTTGGTGTTATAACTTGCTGATTTTGTTAACGGATAAAGAGCAATTCGCGGTATTTGGGTAATGGCCACATCTCGTTGTCAACCATAAGCTCAAGTTTGTCGATGTGATAGCGTATCACATCCATGCAAGGTGCCACATTGTCATGGTATGAGATGGCTTTCTCTCGCTCGTTATCGATACGATTGGCTTTCTTCCGCGCCTGTACCATCTTGTCTACCTCCTCTTTGATTATCAGCATGTGATCCGATATTTTCTCAATCGTGATGAGGTCCTGTGATATGATTTTCTCCGCCTTCTCATCATTGAACAGACTCTTAATTTTGACGAGATTGTCTACAAGGATTGACTGATAGCGGGTTGCCACGGGGATGATATGGTTGATTGCGAGATCTCCAAGGACGCGGGCCTCTATTTGGATTTTTTTTGTATACATTTCCCACTTGACCTCGTTGCGTGCCTCAAGCTCAAGTTTAGAGAATACGCCCACAGATTGGAACATATCGATTGACGATTGAGAAAGATATGCATCGAAAATTTTCGGGATTGATGTCTCGCAGTCAAGTCCGCGACGTGCCGCTTCCTCTTTCCACTCGTCACTGTAGCCGTTTCCGTCAAAATGAATCGGCTTGGAGCTTGTAATAAGTTCCTTTATTTCCTCAAGCAGTGAGTGTATGAGGGTCTCCCCTTTTGCTATGCGGATGTCGACCTTTGCCTTGAAGTCTGCGAGCTGTTCGGCCACGGCGGCGTTGAGTGCAATCATCGCTGACGCACAATTTGCTGATGACCCTACCGCTCGGAACTCAAAGCGGTTCCCCGTGAATGCGAAAGGTGACGTGCGGTTACGGTCAGTGTTGTCAATTAGAATCTCAGGAATCTGATTTACGCCGAGCGACAATCCCTCTTTGCCTGACAGCTTGAAAAGTTCATCATTGGTGCTTATTTCAAGTTTTTCCAATATCTCAGCGAGCTGGCTGCCTGTGAAAATTGAGATGATTGCGGGAGGAGCCTCGTTGGCACCGAGGCGATGCCCGTTGGTGGCTGACATAATTGACGCTTTGAGAAGTCCGTTGTGGCGGTGTACCGCTGCCATGGCATTCACTACAAATGTTATAAACTGTAGGTTGTCCATCGGGGTTTTCCCCGGAGCGAAAAGCAATACACCCTTGTCAGTCCCCAGGCTCCAGTTGTTGTGCTTTCCGGAACCGTTTACACCTGCGAACGGCTTTTCATGTAGCAGCACGCGAAAATTGTGGCGTCGGGCCACCTCGGCAATAAGCGACATTAAAAGAAGATTATGGTCGTTGGCGAGGTTGGTTTCCTCGAAAATCGGAGCTAATTCAAACTGATTGGGTGCTACCTCGTTGTGGCGTGTTTTGGCCGGAATCCCAAGCTTATGGCATTCAATCTCAAGGTCGAGCATGAATGCTTCGACACGTGATGGAATCGCACCGAAATAGTGGTCTTCAAGCTGTTGATTCTTCGCACTCTCATGCCCCATTAATGTGCGGCCAGTCAACACCAAGTCGGGACGGGCATTATAAAGGGCCTCGTCAATAAGAAAGTATTCTTGTTCCCAACCGAGATATGAGTGAACGTGCTTAACGTCAGCGTCAAAATAGCGGGCAACGTCAGTTGCGGCCTTATCGACAGCGTTGAGGGCGCGAAGAAGAGGTGTCTTGTAGTCAAGGGACTCACCTGTGTATGAAATGAAAATCGTGGGGATGCACAGCGTCTTGTCCATGATAAACGCCGGCGATGAGATGTCCCATGCTGAATAACCGCGTGCCTCGAATGTGTTTCTGATGCCTCCGTTGGGGAAACTTGAAGCGTCAGGTTCTTGCTGGACAAGCAGCTTGCCCGAAAATTCTTCGACTATCCCACCCTTGCCGTCATGCTCAATGAATGCGTCATGTTTCTCAGCGGTGCCGTCGGTCAGCGGATGGAACCAGTGGGTGTAATGTCGCGCGCCGTTATCGATTGCCCAACGTTTCATGCCGTCGGCTACGCTGTCGGCAATCTCGCGTGAAATCGGTTCTTTGTTTTCTATGGCGAAAATCAAAGCATCATAAGTCTTCTTCGGAAGGTATTCAAACATCTTTTGGCGATTGAACACCAATTTGCCATAATATTGTTCGGGACGTTCCAACGGAATTTCCACAGGAACCGCTTTACGGCTGAAAGCCTCTTCCACTACTTTAAATCTCAACATAAATGTAGCCTGAATTTTTTTAGTAGATGACAAAAATTTAAATTATGCTGTTGAGTAATTAAATTTTAAATATTTAATCGCAAAAGTCCTTAAAATCAGTAATTTAAATGGCGAGGTACTTCCCCATGAGAACTACTAATTCCAAGGGCATCGTTAATGTTAACCAAATCCTCCAGGATTATGCGAGAGCGTTTTTGTGAACCTAACATCTTCCATACCGTGAGGACGATTTAAACATTAACACTGCACAAAGTTAAGCATTATGTTACAAAAACAAACAATTTTAACAAATAATACTTTGATAATCCATGCATTTGTTTGACAAGTGCCATTGCGATGGAGCCTTTGCTAACAAAAGCCTCATAATGAATGCCTGTTGATTTTCATAATATTGCAATTTGTCACCTATAACGATAAATCATTAAAATCATCAAATATTTTTGGGTTCTCCGACAATTATCTATATTTTTGTATGAAATTAGTTTACGTAAGCGTCATATATGTCTGTTAAAATAATTTTAAGTGTCGGAACATATATTTTATTGGGCTGGTTGCTTTGCCACATCGACCCGTATGAAAGTTATTCATGGTATTCCGGCATTTGGCATGGAATCTTTTTCGTGCCAAACCTGCTGAAAAGTTTACTTTGGAATACTCCATATAAGGCTGAAATCTGTACAATTGGATACTCGGTGTTCTATAGATTGCTAAGCATAGTATCCATATTGTCATGCCTCGGCATAAGAGAATATAAGGCAAAGAGTCATAAAGGGAAAAAATACTTAACCAAAATCAATAACACAAAAATCAGATGAAATTATTAACATTGACGGTCGCAGCCGCTATGTCGGTTCCGATGATTGCGACAGAAAGTCCTTCCGGCCACAGGACTGACGACAACGTGATTCTCCATGCTTGGTCATGGTCATTTGATACTATAGCATCCAATATGAAAGAAATCGCATCTGCCGGATATGATTTTGTTCAGACTTCACCGGCTAACACTTGCTATGTGGGTGACGGCGGAGGTATGGCGCTATACAGTGAGCCGGGTGATTCGGTCATGGGTAAATGGTACTATTATTATCAGCCCACCGATTGGAAGATTGGTAACTATATGCTTGGAAGTCGTGATCAGTTCAAGGCTATGTGTGATTCTGCTTACAAATATGGAGTCAAGGTGATTGTTGATGTATTACCTAATCACACAGCCATAGACCACAACGCAGTGCTGCCCGACTTGGATAATGCTGTCGGTGGTCACGAGAACCTATACCACGCCAATGGTTTTACTCCTATAACTGATTATAATGACCGTTTCCAGTGCACAACCGGGGAGATGGGTGGACTGCCAGATGTGAACACAGAAAATCCCGATTTTCAATACTACTACTTGCAATATGTCAATGACCTTATTAACCTCGGCGCTCGTGGATTCCGTTATGACACTGCTAAACATATCGGCTTGCCATCTGACCCCCTTGACACCAAATCTCAAAATAATAATTTTTGGAATATCGCGACCGGGCGTGAAGGAGTGAAAGGCTTGTCGCTGCTTATGCCTGACAGTCTATATATTTATGGCGAGGTACTTCAAGATAAAAACACTAAAGAAGATGAATACGCCGAATACATGGATTTGACTGCAAGTGCCTATGGCCATGCGCTTCGCAATGTGCTTGCTTCAGGCAACTATAATGCCGATGATTTGGCTTCATGGCATCATGTGGTCGATCCCCACAAGTTGGTCACTTGGGTCGAATCACATGATACATATTGTAATGCTCATGAATCGGCTTCATTGAGCGACGATGTTATTAGGATGGGTTGGGTGTTCCTTACCGCACGCGATAAAGGCACTCCTTTATTCTATAGCCGTCCTGCGGGCAGCACTCGCGAAAACTATTGGGGAAACAACCGCATCGGTGCCCGCGGGAACGATGAGTTCAAGAATCCAGAAGTGGTTGCTATCAATAAATTTCGCCATGTCATGAGCGGGCAGCCCGAAAAGATTGTGGTATCTGACAATGGTGCGGTTGTTGCGGTTGAGCGTGGAGAAAAAGGGGTTGCTATTATAAATCTGTCAGAAAAGGCTCAGAGGATTAAATTAGCGACAGCTTTTCCAAACGGTGAATACACCGACGGAGTGCATTCGGCAGTGTTTAAGACGAAAAATGGCGTTATTGAGGGAAAAGTCGCTCCCCTCACCTCCTACATTCTCTATCGCTGATAGCTCTTTTTATCATAAGCCGACATCTTCCCACTACGCAGTGTCAAGGTGTCGGTTTTATTGTGTATGGTAATTATTTGACATTCTTTATTTAACATTTTTTAGTTATAGATTGAAAATGACATTTTGTTACGTAATAAATAGACTTTCGTTAGCTGTTCAGTGCTTTTGAGCGAAAAAATACAACAATTTTCACCTTGAGCTGACATTTTGGAAGATTGAAAGATGATTATAAATTCATGAAATTATTTTTGATGATTGAAAATTATAATTAACTTTGCGTTGTAAAAGAAATCAATCATAGTTAACAGTTAAATCATCACCAATGAATAGCACTATAACTTTTTCATAATAATATCGTTTTTAGACATATCAAATTCAACATTAAGTACTATGTGTGTAAGCGAATAAAGGTTGGCCGTGAGGTTGACCTTTATTTTTTGTGCCTAACAGAGTGTGTTTTATGTTTAAAATGGCTATCTTTGCGTCTGCGTTTTAACAACGGCGATTGGTATGAGATTCAATGTTGGAGAGATGCCACGTTAGTTTTAGGATATAATATTAAACATTTCAGATGACAAAAATCGGATCAGTGATGACCTCTGTTGGTCGAAAGGCTTTGTTGTTGGGTAGCGGTGAACTTGGAAAAGAAGTCGCCATTGAGTTACAGCGTTATGGCGTTGAAGTGGTGGCGTGCGATAGATACCCTGGAGCCCCTGCGATGCAGATTGCCCACAGAAGCCATGTGTTCAATATGCTCGACGCTGAAGAGTTGAAGAGAATCATTGAGCTGGAAAAACCCGATCATATCATACCCGAAGTCGAGGCCATCGCGACTCCCGCCCTTATAGAACTTGAAAAAGATGGTTACAATGTAACCCCGACAGCATCGGCAGCATGGTTGACTATGAATAGGGAGGGTATTAGAACTCTCGCAGCCGAAAAACTTGGAGTCAAAACATCAATCTACCGTTTCGCCTCGGATGAGAACGAATTTAAAGAAGCGGTTAATGCTGTGGGTATCCCATGTGTTGTTAAGCCGATTATGAGTTCTTCTGGTCATGGGCAAAGCGTCATAAAGTCGGAAGCTGATATTGATAACGCTTGGTGTGTAGCACAGGAAGGCGGTCGAGCAGGTGCGGGACGCGTCATCGTGGAAGGGTTCGTCGATTTTGATTACGAAATAACATTGCTCACCGTCAGAAGCTGTTCCGGTACCACTTTCTGCGCACCAATCGGTCATATTCAGGTCGATGGTGACTATCGCTACTCATGGCAACCCCAACCGATGTCGACGCCTGCGCTTGAACGAGCTCAAGAGATTGCGAAAAAAGTCACTGATGCGTTAGGCGGTTACGGAATATTTGGTGTCGAGCTGTTTGTGAAAGGCGATGAAGTGATATTTAGCGAAGTGTCACCGCGCCCACATGACACGGGCATGGTCACAATGATAACTCAAGATCAAAGCGAGTTTGCATTGCATACCCGGGCATTGCTCGGATTACCTGTGCCTGAAATCACGCTACTGACACCTGGCGCGTCAAGAGCCATAGTCGTCGAGGGTGATACCGACAAAATTGTAATGGACAATCTTCAAGAGGTTCTGGCCGAGCCGGGTACTCAGATGCGCATTTTTGGAAAACCTGAAATAAACGGGCATCGCCGCATGGGCGTGATACTCGCGTCGGCTCCTACTGTTGATGAGGCTAAGGATAAAGCGTCAAGAGCCTACTCCAAACTTAATGTTGAAGTGTTGCCACGGTAAATTCACGGTGTCAACACGATTAAATAACTGTATTTATGCCAAATACATCTCTTCGCGGGCAGATAATGCCGGCATCTCCCATTCGTAAATTAGTGCCTTTAGCCAACGATGCGAAAGCACGCGGTATCAAAGTGTACCATTTGAATATCGGACAGCCCGATTTGCCAACCCCGGCTGAAGGGCTTGCCGCATTAAATAACATTGACCGTAAGGTATTGGAATATAGTCCGTCAGAAGGTCTTTATTCTCTCCGTAAAAAACTCGAAAGCTATTATCACCGTTTCCACATCAATGTTGATGTCGATGATATAATTGTGACCACGGGCGGCTCGGAGGCGGTTCTGTTTGCTTTCATGGCATGCCTTGACCCGGGTGACGAGATTATAGTTCCCGAACCCGCGTATGCCAACTATATGGCTTTCGCTATTTCGGCAGGTGCCAAAATAGTGACTGTCCCCTCAAGCATTGACGAGGGATTCGCATTGCCTCCGTTGGAGAAGTTTGAGGAACTAATCACACCTCGTACTAAAGGAATATTGATTTGCAATCCGAATAATCCGACGGGTTATCTTTATACCCAAAAGGAAATGAATCAGATTAGGGATATCGTCAAAAAATATGATTTGTTCCTGTTCTCAGATGAAGTGTATCGTGAATTTTGTTACACAGGTGCTCCTTACATCTCGGCGTTTCACCTTAACGGAATAGAGGAGCAGGTAGTGCTGATTGATTCCGTATCAAAGCGGTATAGTGAATGTGGTATTAGGATTGGGGCAATAATAACCAAACATAAGGAACTTAAAGCTAATGTGATGAAGTTCTGTCAGGCGCGACTGAGTCCGCCACTGTTGGGTCAGATTGTCGCTGAGGCATCTATTGACGCCCCCGAAAGTTATATGTTAGGTACATACAACGAATACGTCGAACGCCGAAAGTTCTTGATAGACGGTCTTAATCGTATTCCCGGATGCTACTCCCCTATCCCGATGGGTGCTTTTTATACCGTTGTGTCGCTTCCGGTTGACGATGCAGATAAATTCTGTGAATGGTGTTTGCGGGATTTCCAATATGAAGGTGCCACCGTTTTTATGGCACCTGCATCTGGGTTTTATACAACCCCCGGCGTTGGCAAAAATGAGGTCAGGATGGCATATGTCCTCAAAAAAGAAGATTTGGCTCAGGCTTTGACCGTATTGAAAGAGGCTCTTAAAGCGTATCCCGGACGTACTATCGCCTGATTGGGGTTATGGATGTTTCGGTTTTTATCGCCCGCCATCTCCGATTCGGGTCTGAGAATGGCCGACGTAGTTCGTCAAGCATGATAATCGCAGTTGTCGGTACTGCGATGTCTATGTCTATAATGATTTTGGCGATTACCGTGGTTATGGGCTTTAAAAGTCAGATCAGAGAGAAGGTCATGGGCGTTGGAGCGTCCATATCTGTCTCCGCTTCAGAATCATACGACGAGTTCGGACGATATTCATCGCCGATGATGAGCCAAAATGATAGGCATAGGATTGATGACGCGTTAGGTGGACGATATCCTGTCTCTTTGGCTTTGAGTCAAGCTGGAGTTTTGAAAACCGAAAGCGATTTTCTTGGGCTTCAATTTGATGCCTTTGACGCTAACCACGATTGGAAGGCAGTAAAATCAGCGGTAGTCGATGGCCAAATGCCGGATTTGAACAATCCTGAGGAGCGTAATTCTTTGGTTTTGTCGAAAGCCTCCGCCGAAAAGCTCGGTTTAAACGTTGGTGAAAAGATTGATGCCTATTTTTTTGCAAATGAGAGTCTAAAAGCGCGCCGGTTGTATTTGAAAGCTGTCTATGACACACACTTTGCCGATTTCGACAATTCGCATTGTTTCATATCTTTGCCGCTGCTGCAACGCATAGCGGGTATTGACCCGGTTTCAGGCAGTCGCATTGAGATTACCTCTGTTCCCGAAGACTCGATTATTTCTATGTCTGAGGGTCTTGACAATACTCTCTACGATTATTATTTAGCTGCGCATGTCAATGGCGATGAAACGGTTAGTCGCTACAAGGTTGATAATGTCATGAGAACCGGTGCGGCCTATTTCAGCTGGCTTGACTTGCTTGACACCAATGTGATCGTGATTATTGCACTAATGGCGGCTGTATCAGGTTTTACACTTGTGTCATCGCTGTTCATTCTTATACTTGAGCGAGTGAAATTCATAGGCATACTGAAAGCTATGGGTGCCACAAATCTCCAGATTGGCAAAGTGTTTGTTCATCTTGCAGAGCGAATAATCATTAAAGGCATGATTGTGGGAAATGTCATAGGGCTCGGGCTTTCCATTATCCAGTGGAAATTTCGCCTGTTGTCGCTTGACGCTTCCTCCTATTATCTGACAGCGGTTCCGATTAGAATAGATTGGGCTGCGATTCTCATTTTGAATATTTGCGTATTGGCCATGTCAACGGCGTTATTCCTAATTCCGGCGCATATGATTTCCCGCATATCTCCGGCTTCGACAATCAAATATGAATGAATCAAACAGCTACGATAACTTTTTTGGCACGTTTTTTGTTCTAAAATGGAAGTAACGTTGACAAAAACGATTCAGATAACTGAAAATTAACTACTTTTGCAATTATAATATTTAACTTAATCAGATGACAGAAAATACTGATTTAAAGCGACTGATAATAGAAGGAATCCAGGACCGTAAAGGACGCGGTATAACGTATGTCGACCTGTCAAAAATCGAAGGTGCGGCTGTCGATGAATTTATCATATGTCAAGGTTCTTCGACAATGCAGGTCGCATCAATAGCCGATAATATCAGAGAGTATGTCCAGACGCAATCGGGTCAAAAGCCCTATAACTATGATGGATATAAAAACTCCCAATGGATAGTTATTGATTATGGTTCCATGCTTGTTCATGTGTTCCTTCCTGAAATCCGTCAACTGTACAATCTTGAGGAGCTGTGGAGCGACGCACGGCTTGAACAAGTCGCGGACTTGGATTGATTTATTATCGCATATTTCAAACAACGACATAGACAGGTTTCTCGATTCTAAAAATTCCGCTAACACTTCCTTATTTAATGGCCCCCAATAAGAATAAGAAAACAATAAAATTCAGTATTTACTGGATGTATGCCATACTTCTTGTGTTTTTGGCTGGTGCGCTATACCTCGATAACAACACTATAACAAAAGAAGTAAGCTATTCCGAATTTGAAAAATACGTCACCGAAGGCGGTGTCAAGAAGATTATAATCATATCAAAGAAAAATGAAGCCGAGGCGGTGCTTACTGACTCGCTTGCGTCGGCATTATTCCATGATAGCCAATATCGCAGTGATGCAGGTATAGATGCGAGAGTAGCCACTGATATCGCATCGGCCGATTATCTTCAGAAACAAATAGATACTTGGAAACAGCAAGGCGTTTTCAACGGCGACGTACAATATGAGAAGAGCAGTGACTTTTCTTCTATAATATGGACTTTCGGACCGGTTTTGTTGCTTGTCGCATTCTGGTTCTACATGATGAAACGAATGTCCGGACGCGACAGCGGAGCGGGAGGCGTTTTCAGTGTCGGTAAATCAAAGGCTCAGATTTTTGATAAAGATGGCCCGGTTAAAGTCACATTTAAAGATGTCGCCGGACTGTCTGAGGCGAAGACTGAGATTGAGGAAATTGTTGAGTTCCTTAAGAATCCGCAAAGATACACTGAACTTGGTGGTAAGATTCCCAAAGGCGCTTTGCTCGTAGGCCCTCCCGGTACGGGTAAGACTTTGCTCGCCAAAGCGGTTGCTGGCGAAGCGAACGTGCCATTTTTTTCGATGTCAGGGTCTGATTTTGTTGAGATGTTCGTAGGTGTCGGTGCTTCGCGTGTGCGCGATTTGTTCCGTCAAGCAAAAGAAAAAGCTCCCTGTATCGTATTTATTGATGAGATTGATGCCGTTGGGCGTGCCCGTGGCAAAAATCCGAATATGGGAGCCAATGACGAACGCGAGAATACCCTTAACCAGCTTCTGACCGAAATGGATGGATTCGGTTCTAATAGCGGTGTCATTATTCTGGCTGCCACAAACCGCGCTGATATACTTGACAAGGCTCTATTGCGCGCTGGGCGTTTTGACCGGCAGATTTATGTCGAATTGCCCGATCTTAACGATCGTGTCGCAATCTTCAACGTGCATCTGCGCAATGTCAAGACCGATCACACTGTGGACGTGGAACTTCTCGCCCGACAAACTCCCGGTTTCTCTGGTGCGGACATAGCCAACGTATGCAACGAAGCGGCTCTTATCGCCGCACGCCACAACAAGTCGTCTGTTCAGCGTCAAGATTTCATTGATGCCGTAGACCGCATAATCGGGGGATTGGAAAAACGCAGTAAAATCACGACTGAAGAAGAAAAGAAGTCTATAGCTATTCATGAAGCAGGCCACGCTGCCTTGTCTTGGCATCTGCAATATGCAAATCCTTTGATTAAGGTCACAATCGTGCCCCGTGGAAAAGCACTCGGTGCTGCATGGTACCTCCCGGAGGAACGCCAGATTACCCCTGCTGAAGCTATCCTTGATGAAATGTGCGCAACCCTTGGCGGACGTGCCGCCGAGGAACTGTTCCTGGGTAGAATATCGACTGGCGCGGCTAATGACCTTGAGCGTGTGACAAAACAGGCTTATGCTATGGTCGTGTACTATGGCATGAGTCCGAAGTTGCCGAACTTGTGTTATTATGATTCAACCGGGCAAGAATATGGATTCTCAAAGCCCTACAGCGATGATCGCGCGAGAATGATTGATGAAGAAGTGCTCCGCATTGTCAACGAGCAATATGATAGAGCTAAAAAAATCCTTCTTGAACACGCTGAGGGTCATAATAAGCTGGCTGAAGTGCTAATTAGCAGGGAAGTCATATTCGCTGAGGATGTGGAGAAAATATTCGGAAAACGTCCATGGACATCCCGCACCGACGAGATACTTGCTGCACGGGAAGCCGACAAAAAAAGTACCGTACAAGATATTGACGATGCCGATGTCGAAGACATATCCGCTGGTTCGTTTAATAGTAATACCGATGCGGATAGTGTTCATGGAAATTCACAAACTCCTGACGATTCGACTGTGGAATATCCCAAAGATATGCCGCCATTGCCGAAACAGTGACCTCGTAATTATACATTCTCTTGATGAGATTTTGGATATTCATTGTAGTCTGGCTGTTTGCTTCGCCAATTATTCTGGCGCGGACAGCCAGTACAGATTCCATTCCCAATTCCGAAAAAGGAATAGGCACCCCATTAACGGGGATAAAACAAATCGTGCCTGAGAAGAAAGTGGTGTCATCCACGGAATACGCCGATTCTATTCCATATCTATCAAAAACCCCAAAATGGATGCGCACCTACTTGTCGTCATTGATGAGAGGTAACGTCGACCGCACTCACGAACGTAAGATTGATTTGAGTTTTGGAATTACCCCATCTTATACTCGCGAGGCGGGTTTTGGTATCGGCGGAGCGGCAACCGCACTTTATCGCATAAACCGCTCCGATTCCATCATGCAGCCTTCCGATGTGTTTGCATCAATCAATGCTTCGCTGAATGGATTTTATGTCTTTACCATCAAAGGTAACAATCTATTTCCTGATAACAGGTCAAGATTGTCCTATAAAATCGAGATATATAAAAAACATCTCGATTTCTGGGGCATAAATTCTGAAGAAACAGCTACCAATCCCATGACAAAATATGACCGTCGACAAATTGATTTGAATGCTGAATACGTATACCGGCTGACCCACAATATCTATGGAGGATTTCAAGTGAGAGCTGATTACACCGATGCTCGTAATATCGGTAACCCCGACTATCTGCTCGGTGAAGGACGGCAATATTATGTAACGGGGTTAGGACTTTCGTTGGAATTTGACACCCGCGATAATCTATTGACCCCCACTCGCGGACTGCATTTTGCCTATAAACCGATGTTTTTCTATAAATATTTTGGCAATGCGCCGGCATCTTTTTTCAGGCATACACTTATTTTTAATATTTATAAGCATTTGTGGCAGGGCTCGGTGCTCGCATTCGACTGGTACTCCTGCCTACAAACATCTCATACACCATGGGCTATGCGTGAGATGATTGCGTCAGATGGCATAAGAATGAGGGGGTATTATATGGGTTCATACATGGATAATAATCAAGTCGCCTGTCAATTGGAACTGAGACAGCATCTGTGGCGGCGTTTAGGAGTGACAACATGGATTGGTGGAGCGACCCTTTTCTCAGCTGTAAAAGAGTATAAAGAACGCGACATAAGACCCGAATGGCTGTATAACTTTGGCTTTGGCCTTCGATTTGAGTTCAAACACAACGTCAACGCGCGCATTGATTACGGTTTCGGAAAGGATACCTCGGGGATTTTATTCGCTATTGGTGAGGCATTTTGATGTGTAACAATCATATGCCGAATAACTTCTTGGCGTTTTCGTTTGTCATTGCGGCTACATCCTCAAAGGACATCCCAAGAATTTGTGCGATATAAGCGGCTACATGAGTTATAAATGCGCTCTCGTTGCGTTTACCCCTATGTGGCACAGGCGCAAGATAGGGTGAATCCGTTTCAAGTAAAATCCGTTCAATTCCGATGGCATACAACACATCTTTTAGCTTTGAGTTTTTAAATGTCACTATTCCGTTTATTCCAAAATAGAAATCACCGTGTCGTCTTATCCGCTCTACATCATTGACTGTACCGCCAAAGCTATGAAAGACTCCATTTGGGACTGCCGCATTGTTCATTACGCTTAAGACTTCGTCCAATCCATCCCGGCAATGGATTATGACAGGCAGGGAACGCTTATTCGCTTCATTAAACTGAATGGCAAGGGCTTCAAGCTGTTGTTCTCGGAAAGATTTATCCCAGTATAAATCAATGCCGATTTCTCCGATTGCTGCAAACTTATTGGGAAATTTATCGAGAAAGGAGATAATTTCCTGGAGGTCCGCTTGCCAATTTTCGCTGATTTCAGTCGGGTGTAGACCCATGGCCATCGCTATATTGTCGGGGTATGCTGAGGCCAGTGTCATCATAGGCTCAATAGTGGTTAAATCGACATTCGGAAAAATCAGTCGGTCAACCCCGGCGGCTATGGCCCGGTCAACTGCCGAGTTGCAACCGTCGGTTTCAAACTCGGGCAAATAAAGATGCGTGTGAGTATCGGTTAGTCTCGTCATATCGGTCTTTAGTGGTCGCGTGTAGCTGACTTTCGTGCGAGGTCGATAAAGAATGATTTCGCATCATCATCTATTTCAAGATGTTCAACGATAGCGATTGCTTCATCTATAAACTTTTCGATAAGTTCATGGCACTTGGTTGGTAGATTCAGTCTCTCATATACAGCTTTCATACGTTTGATTTTCGCCTCGGGCAAAATTTCCGAGCCAATCAAATTGCGGGTTTCGTCTGTCACATCTTGCTCTATGGCTGATATTAGCAACCAAGTTTTTTTATCGTTGAGAATGTCGCCACCTATCTGCTTTCCAAATTTCAGTGAATCTCCGTATGTGTCGAGGTAATCATCTTGAAGCTGAAATGCAAGACCAAGTTTCTCCCCATAGCGGTAGAAAGATTTCCTGATATTTTCTGGTGCCCTGGCAATCAGAGCGCCCATTTCGCACGCACAACCTATCAGAACTGATGTTTTCAGCCTTATCATGTTTATATATTCGTTGACAGTGACATCTGTTCTCGATTCAAAATCTATGTCATATTGCTGCCCTTCATATATTTCCATAGCGGTTTTATTGAACAAGGCAATCGCTTCGCTTTTAAGCATATCGTCGGCTATGTCGGATATATGTTGTGTGGCCATGGTTAGCATAGCGTCACCCGATAAAATCGCAGTGGGGACATCCCATCGGCGATGAACCGTCGGCCTTCCGCGGCGGGTATCGGCATTATCCATCACATCATCGTGTAACAAAGTGAAATTGTGGAATATCTCGATGCCGAGAGCTTGATTGATTACCTTGTCAAGCTGCCCCCCAAGTGCGGAGCATACAGCGAGAGTCAACACCGGTCTCAATCGTTTTCCTCCCCCACTCAACGTATATTGGATAGGGGCATATAACCCAATAGGGGCTTCTGGATATTTTATATCTGATATTTTGCTGTTTATGATGTCGCTTAATTGACTTACGGAGTACATAATATGCTTTATAATATAAACTTATTAATGATTTGCGTTGCAAAGTTAACGCAAAATAGATGAACCATAGGGATGGAATGCGAAAATTTTTCTATCTTCGTAGTCTTGGAGATAAATTAACACAACCTCATCGATTTTAATCTACAATGGACCGGTTACCACATGACCCCGCAATATTATTGAGCTATGTTAATACATTGCTCAGAGATAAATACACCTCACTTGACGACTTGTGTGCCTCGCTTGACATCGACGAAGGTGAACTGAAACAAAAATTGTCAGTTCTTCACGTGGAATATGTCTGTGAAATAAATCAATTCAGATAACGTCGGGTATGGCAGAAGAATATCTTGACGAACTAAATGAGCAACAACGTCAGGCTGTGTTGTACACCGATGGCCCTTCGTTAGTTATCGCGGGGGCCGGCTCCGGTAAAACCCGTGTTTTGACCTATAAGATTGTGCACTTGCTTTCTCATGGCTATGAACCGTGGAGAATATTGGCGCTTACATTTACCAATAAGGCTGCGAGAGAAATGCGAGAGCGAATCGAAGGACTTGTAGGCCCGAAGACATCATCGCGGTTGTGGATGGGGACGTTCCACTCAATATTTGCTAAAATATTGCGCCAACATTCTGAGCGGCTTGGTTTCAAACGCGATTATACAATATATGATACCTCTGATAGCAAGGCCCTTATCAAGACTATAATCAAAGATATGGGACTTGATGATAAGTTATATAAACCCAATACCATCATGTCGGCTATCTCATGGGCAAAGAATGCGCTGATATCGCCCGACGCATACGCTGCGGATAGAGGACTCATGGAGGCGGACAAACGAGCGCGACGGCCTTACACGCAAGCGATATATGCGGCCTATCGCAACAGATGCTTCGTCGCGGGCGCGATGGATTTCGATGATTTGTTGTATTTTACTAATGTGCTGTTAAGAGATAATCCCGATATTTTGAGACACTATCAGGAATTTTTCAGATATGTGCTTGTCGATGAGTATCAGGATACAAATTTCGCACAACATCTCATCGTTTCTCAGCTCACAGCTGGAAACAACAACTTGTGTGTAGTCGGTGACGATGCGCAAAGCATCTATTCGTTTCGCGGAGCCAATATTAAGAATATATTGAATCTGAAACAGAATTACCCTACCCTCAAGATTTTCAAACTTGAGCAAAACTACCGTTCTACTCAAAATATAATCAATGCCGCAAACTCACTCATTGACAAGAATACTGAACAAATCAGAAAACAGGTGTTTTCACGCAACGCACCCGGTCAACGCATAGAAGTGGTTCAAAGTTACAGCGATTACGAGGAAAGCTTTCTTGTCGCCAATCGCATCTCGCAGGTAAAGATGAACACTCATGACTCGTATGACGAGTTCGCAGTCTTGTATCGCACGAATGCGCAATCACGAATACTGGAAGAGTCGTTGCGCAAACGCAATATTCCTTATCGTATTTACGGAGGACTGTCGTTCTACCAGCGCAAGGAGGTCAAAGATGCTATAGCCTATTTCCGCTTGTCGGTTAATCCTGATGATGACGAAGCGTTAAAGCGGATTATAAATTATCCCGGACGGGGAATCGGAGAAACGACTGTCAATAAGTTGTTGCGATGCGCCATAGACAACCATGTGTCGATATGGCGAATACTGAATGACCTTGGCTCTTATAGCCCGGGGGTCAACAGTGGAACAACTAAAAAACTTGAAGCGTTCAGGACGATGATTCAGCGGTTTATAGATATGAACAGTCAGGGTAAAGATGCGGAGGCTGTTGCAGTCGCTATAATCCGAGAAACAGGATTGTTGTCGGTACTACTTACTGACCGAACGCCCGAGAGTATATCCAAACAAGAGAATATCAATGAACTTTTGAATGGCGTAAAGGAATTTGTTACCGGAAAACTTGAGGAAGGGGCCTCTGAGGAACGCTCTTTAAGGGATTTCCTCGGCATCGTGTCATTGGCGACCGATCAAGATCAGGAAGATGGATCCGGGGAACGTGTGACTCTAATGACGGTCCATGCTGCAAAGGGATTGGAATTTTCCAACGTGTTTATTGTAGGTGTTGAGGAGGATTTGTTCCCTTCGGCTATGAGTTCATCGACATTAAGCGAAATTGAGGAAGAGCGCCGTCTACTGTATGTGGCGATTACACGCGCGAAAAATTTCTGTATGTTGAGTTATGCGTCATCTCGATTCAGAAACGGTCAGACAAGTACCTGCTCGCCATCCCGTTTTATCCGCGACATCAATCCTCAGTATCTGCATCTTGTGTCGGGAACTTCGTTGGAGCCTCAGTCTCGCATAAATCCTGTTGAAAAATATCAATCGTCATTCCATTCGACGACATCGAAAAACTATAATCCATCGTCAGATTCGACTGTGTCAACCCGGCATAGTGCGGTTATATCGACATCTGCGACTAAACCTGCTGATGTTTCATCGGGGAATTTCGCATTACACAAAGTGTCTGATTTAGCTGTCGGCATGAAGATTGAGCATCCTCGATTCGGATTTGGTGAGATTACTAACATTGACACGGTGTCACCCGATCCTAGAATTACGGTCAATTTCTCCAATGTAGAGACCAAGACCCTGTTATTGAAATTCGCCCGTTTTAATATTTTATCATGATGGATATTAAAGAATTGCCTACGCCGTTTTATATCGTATATGAGGATAAGCTCCGAAAGAATCTGTCGCTGATAAAGCGTGTCAAAGATGAGGCCGGAGTCAACATTATCATGGCGTTTAAAGCCAATGCTCTTTGGCGCACTTTTCCAATAATAAAAGAATATGTTTGTGATTCTACCGCAAGCTCGTTGAACGAACTCCGTCTCGGAAATGAGGAGCTTGGCGGCGATGTGCATAGCTATTGTCCGGCCTATACCCCATCCACTATAACTGAATATCTATCGGGAAGCAAACACATCACGTTTAACTCTGTCGGCCAATATGAACGTTTCAGCAGACAGCTCATGTCTTGGAATCAATCGCACTCGGATCGACTGGTTTCGCCCGGACTGAGAGTGAATCCGCGCTGTTCGGTAATAGTGACAGACATATACAATCCGGCGCTTCCGGGTTCAAGGTTCGGCGCTACAGCCGAGTCTCTTGGCTGTGGCTTGCCTGACGGAATTGAAGGTTTGCATTTCCATGCGCTATGTGAATCATCGTCATATGATTTACAAAGAGTCCTGGACGCTTTTGAGAGCCAATTCGGGCATTTGCTCGGCGATTTGAAATGGGTTAATATGGGGGGTGGCCATTTGATGACAAAGGAAGGGTATGATGTGGAACATCTTATCTCTTTGCTCAAAGGATTTCGGAAACGTTATCCATGGCTGGATGTTATACTTGAGCCGGGTAGCGCATTTACATGGCGTACAGGAGATTTAATCACGTCGGTAGTAGATGTGGTGGAGAATGACGGAATAAACACAGCTATAATAGACGCATCGTTCGCTTGCCATATGCCTGACACATTGGAGATGCCGTATAAACCAGCCATCACTGAAAGCATTGAACCGGCTGTTGGAAAGCCAAGCTATAGGCTTGGGGGAAACTCATGCCTCAGTGGCGATTTTGTCGGTGATTGGAGCTTTGAGAGGCCACTCTCAATCGGAGACCGTTTGACTCTTGAGGATATGAATCATTATACGACTGTCAAGACGACAATGTTTAACGGTATCTCTCATCCCGATATTGTGCTATGTCGCTCGAACGGTAATTTGGAATACCTGCGAAAATATGATTATAACGATTACAAATCACGAATGAGCTGATACATCTATGCCGAAGTTTTCTATAATTATACCAGTATATAATCGAATCGAAGAAGTCGATGATTTACTCAAAAGCCTTGCTGCACAAAAGTGTAAAGATTTTGAGGTCATAATAGTCGAAGATGGTTCTACGAACCCTTGCCGAGAAATTGTGTCAAACTATTCAGACAAGGTTGATATTAAGTATTATTTCAAGAAAAATGAAGGCCGTTCCATCGCGCGTAATTATGGAATGGAGCGATCTGCTGGCGATTACCTGATTTTTTTCGATTCAGATTGTGTGATACCTCCCGATTATTTCGCCGTTCTCACTCAATACCTTGAAAAATCGCCTGTGGATTGTTTCGGAGGTCCCGATGCCGCTCATGAATCATTTTCCAATACCCAAAAGGCCATTAATTATTCCATGACTTCATTCCTGACGACTGGAGGGATAAGAGGCGGGAAAGTACAGTTGGAAAAATTCACACCGAGAACATTCAACATGGGATTTTCTCGCAGAGTTTATGATGAAGTCGGCGGTTTTCGCGAAATGTTTTCAGAGGATATAGATATGTCGACCCGCATACGCAAAGCCGGATTTAGCATAGTCCTTATAAGAGCAGCGTATGTCTATCATAAGCGCAGACTCAATATGAAACTGTTCGCCAGGCAGGTTTATGTGTTCGGTATGTCGAGAATCACACTCAAGTTGCTATACCCTGAATCACTTAAAATTGTTCACCTGCTTCCGGCTGCATTTGTCATCGGTTCATTAGCGTTGTTACTCTTGTCTATATTCGTTTCATGGTGGTTTGTCGTGCCGCTGTTAGTTTACTTCGGGGCTATTTTTGTCACAGCACTGTTCTCGACTAAATCGATAGATATTGCGTTGAAGTCACTTCCTGCGAGCATTATACAGCTTGGTGGATATGGCGTAGGGTTTATTAGAGCCTACATGACAAAAATAATTCTTAGGCGGGGGAGAGATATTAATCAGGAAATAGCGATGCGTAAAGGTAAATAAAAATGACGAATCGAGAAACCGATAACCGTGTCTTTAGGATACATGACCTTAATGATGATGACCGTCCTCGCGAAAAAGCATTGAGAATCGGGATTCAAGGACTGAGTAATGCGGAACTTCTTGCTATTATATTTGGTGGAGGATTGCCCGGAAAATCAGTTATTCAATTGAGCCAGGAAATATTGCGTGATCAGGACAATAGGCTGTCACGTCTCGCGAAGATGTCGATTCATGAGATGTCTACTAAATATAAAGGTATAGGCCCTGCTAAATCAATTTCTCTTGCGGCGGCCTTTGAGCTTGGCATAAGATGTCAGGCGGATTTCGCAGAGGAAGAGCCTCGTATCTGTGGTAGCCAGGATGCCTACAAATTGATATACCCGCATCTATGCCGTTTAAACTACGAGGAATTTTGGGTGTTGCATTTATCCCATGCCAACAGGCTCATATCGAAAGAGTGTATTAGCGGAGGGGGAACCGCAAGCACGCTTGTCGATGTGAAACTGCTCATGAAACGCGCTGTCGACAAGTTGTCAAGCGGTTTGATTCTTGTGCACAACCATCCTTCGGGGAATTTAGTGCCAAGCATCCCTGACAATCAGCTTACGCTGCGAATCAAGCAAGCGTGCCAGATACTCGACATCAGACTACTTGACCATCTGATAGTGTCGTCATCCGGTTATTTCTCATATAATGACGAGGGCAAACTGTGATGCCAAGAAAGAAATGACCGGCATGAGTATTAGCATGAAAAACAGTATGATACTCAGGATAATAGCTCCTGTCGTAATAGGCGCTGCTGTAATCGCTTGGCTATTTCATCGTGAATTTAGCGTTAATGCGCTACAGTTGATACATTTCACCCCCCATGTTGTCTGTGCCATATTATTCGCATGGTTGTTTATGGTCGGTCGAGATTTCGGCCTGACATGGCGGTTTCGGGCTTTGACTGACGGCGAACTGTCATGGCGACAAGCCTTGCGTGTGGATATGCTATGTGAGTTCACATCGTGTGTTACCCCATCGGCTGTCGGTGGAGGTGCGTTTGGTATGATATATCTGAATCGTGAAGGTCTCGCTTTAGGACGTGCGACAACATTGATGATGACTACCATATTTCTCGATGAGTTGTTTTTTGTAATCGCATGTCCAATTATAGCGTTGTTAATTCCCCATGATAAATTATTCGGATTCGGACATGGTAACGACACGTTCACTCTGGGGTTGGAAATCGTATTTTGGTGTGTTTATGGAGTCTTGTTCGCATGGACATTAATCTTGTTTTTCGGAATAATTGCGAAACCTCAAGGCGTAAAGATAGTCTTGACAAAACTATTTCGACTCCCGATTTTGCGCCGATGGGAATATAAAATAGTTGAAGTTACCGACAATATGGTAGCGACATCAATCCAATTGAAAAGGAAGCCGTTGAAATGGTGGCTTGAAACTTTTGGTGCGAGTGCGCTATCTTGGACATCACGATTTTTAGTTGTTAACGCTTTGTTTTGGGGGTTCGTCCCAGGTTCGGATCAACTTGTCGTATTCGGCAGACAGCTTGTTGTATGGGTGGCATTGATGGTCAGCCCGACACCCGGAGGCTCCGGTGTCAGTGAATGGCTTTTCACTGAATATTACGGAGATATGATAGCTGGAGCAACGGGAGCCGGAATCGCATTGATTATCGCGCTTTTCTGGCGGTTGATATCGTATTATGTATATCTTGTCATCGGCGTATGCCTATTGCCGGGCTTTTTCTCGAGAAAAAATGCGAAATAGGTGTTTATATGTGTAATTTTGTTTAATAACGATAAATATAATTTCTATGTACAATAGTTTTATTGGTATAATCCCCGCGCGCTATGCTTCAAGTCGATTTCCCGGCAAACCGTTAGCTAAAATCGGCTCAATGACTATGATTGAACGCGTGTATCGCCAAGCATCTAAGGAATTGGACGATGTGTTGGTCGCAACAGACGATAACCGCATCGCTGATGCCGTCAAGGCTTTTGGGGGAAATGTAGTGATGACATCCCAAGAGCATCGCAGCGGTACTGACCGTTGTTATGAGGCTTATCGCAATTGTGGCTCAAATGCGACTGTTGTAATTAATATTCAAGGCGATGAGCCGTTTATTAATCCTAAACAAATTTCATCACTGAAACAATGTTTTGAAGATGAATCTACCGATATTGCCACCCTGGCTCGACCTTATGACTCTTCAAATGGATTTGAAGGGCTGTTTGACCCTAATGTCGTTAAAGTGGTTCGTAATCAAAATGATATGGCCATTTATTTCAGTCGCGCCATTATCCCTTATATTCGCAATCACCAATGGCAAGAATGGCTTAACCGTTTCCAATTTCTGACACATGTGGGTATGTATGGATACCGGTCGACCACGTTGGCTGAGATTACAAAATTACCTCAATCACCTCTTGAGTTGGCTGAATCTCTCGAGCAACTGAGATGGATAGATAATGGATATAGAATTAAAGTTGGTTTGACTGATTGCCCAACGATTGGAATAGACACTCCAGCCGATCTTGAAGAAGCTCGCCGCTTTTGTGGGCAAAACGGGCTGTAGCCCAATTAACATTTATTAGATGATGAATGCCGTTAATCGAAAAATCTCACCAGAGATAACCAAATTTCCAAAATTACGGTTGCCTGATGTCAGTATGCGAGATATAGGCAATGGGGCAAATCTCATGACTTTAAATTCCGGCAATCAGCCGATAGTGCAGCTCACACTGGTTTTTGAAGGGGGTAAACTTGATTTCAAAAATCCGGCTATTCCGATGTTGGTGTCTGCTTCATTGCGCGATGGTTGTGAAACCATGTCGGGCGATGAAGTGGAATACCAGCTTGATTTTAATGGAGCATGGCTGAAAAGTGAAGTGAGGGACCATCACTCAGTGGTTACGCTCACATCGTTGAGTAGCAAATTAGACAAAGTGCTTCCGATTGTCAGGGGTATCTTAACCGCCCCTACTTTCCCTATGCAACGAATAAGCCGTAATAAAGATAAGATGGTGGCATCATGGGAGTTGCAACGTAAAAAAGTCGATTATCTGGCGGAATCGGCTTCACTCTGTCAACTGGCGGGTTCGGGACATCCGCTAACTATCGAGGCGACCCCGGAACGTATATCGGCTGTTGATTGGCAAATGATGGTTGAATCGCAGAGACTCATGTATGCGACGAGTTCCATGTCGGCATATCTGGCAGGATGCTTCAATGAATCGGAACAGGATTTGGTCGTAAGGTTTCTTGAATCGTTGCCTACAGGAAATCAGCCGGTAGCATGTAGATTGAAACCGTTTGAAACAGAATGCAGTACGCCCGAAGTAGTTGTCGACTACAAAGGAGCGTTGCAAAGTGCAGTCGTCATGGCGATACCCGCCATAGACCGATACCATAATGATTACTGTATGTTGCGTCTGGCCGCTATGGCTCTTGGTGGATATTTCGGCAGTCGCCTGATGACAAATTTGCGGGAAAAACAAGGGTTGACATATGGCGTATCGGCTGGTCTTTACGGCTATCATGAAGGAGGAGCGGTAGTTATATCTACACAGTGCGACAACAGAAGCGTCAAAGCGGTTATAGATGGGACTAAACGGGAAATTAGGCACCTGATAGAGAATCCACCGATGGAAGAAGAACTTGAACGCCTTGTTCAGACGGCAAACAGTGAACTCGCCTCTATCCTTGACTCTCCGTTTAATGTGATTAACCATGTAGCCGCGCATCGCCTTGCCGGCACTCCGCCAGATTATTTTGACCGTCAACAGACGGCTGTGGCCTCATTGTCGTCAGATGCTATCTCTGACTGCGCAAGCCGTTATCTGGATGCTGATAAGATGCTCGTGGCAATCGCTGGAGACACGACGACCATGGTTAAATAATTTTCACATCTTAGTGTGTGAAAATTGTTGAAAATATCCCGGATAATTGCGAACTTTGCAAAGAATATAACTGTATCTCTCTCATAGGAATTTATAATTATAAATCAAAACAAATAATAACATTTAGCTGAATGAAAAAGAGTGCTTTGCAGAAGGCTCGCGCCGCTTATCAGCCCAAGTTGCCGATTGTATTGACCGGCGCAGTGAAGGCTGTAGAGGGAGAACCCACCCAGTCAGTAGCCGATCAGGCCGACATTAAGGCTTTGTTCCCCAACACATACGGCTTGCCCGAATTGAAATTTGAGAAAAACGCCAATCCCTCGGCAACACAACCGATTAACGTCGGCGTAATCTTGTCGGGCGGTCAGGCACCAGGTGGCCACAACGTAATCAGCGGTCTCTTTGACGGTATCAAAAAAATCCACCGCAACAGCCGCCTCTTCGGATTCTTGATGGGCCCGAGCGGACTCGTTGAGCACCGCTATATGGAGCTTACAGCCGAAATCATCGACGAATATCGCAATACGGGCGGTTTCGACATCATCGGCTCAGGCCGCACCAAGCTCGAGACTAAAGAACAGTTTGACAAAGGCCTCGAAATTCTCAAAGAGCTTGATATCAAGGCTGTTGTTATCATCGGTGGCGATGACTCAAACACTAACGCAGCTATTCTCGCCGAATATTACAAAGCCATCGGTGCCGGCGTTCAAGTAATCGGTTGCCCCAAAACAATCGACGGCGACTTGAAAAACGCCCAGATTGAGACTTCATTCGGCTTTGACACCGCTACCAAAGTTTACTCTGAGGTAATCGGCAACATCCAGCGCGACTGCAACTCTGCTAAAAAATACTGGCACTTCATCAAATTGATGGGCCGCTCAGCATCGCACATCGCCCTCGAGTGTGCATTGCAGACCCAACCCAACATCTGCATCGTATCAGAAGAAGTTGAGGCCAAAAACCAATCACTCGATGACGTAGTTGAATACATCGCCAAGACCGTAGCCACCCGCGCAGCCGTAGGCGACAACTTCGGTACAGTGCTGATTCCCGAAGGTCTCATCGAGTTCATTCCCGCAATCAAAACGTTGATTGCCGAACTCAACGACGTGCTCGCAAAACACCCAGAACTTGCTAAAGAAGACGCTGAAGCTATCTTCGCATTCATTAAACAAAACCTTTCAGCCGCCAACGCAGCTACTCTGGCGTCACTTCCCGACAAAGTTGCTCGCCAACTTTGTCTTGACCGCGACCCCCATGGCAATGTTCAGGTTTCGCTTATAGAAACTGAGAAACTTCTTAGCGAAATGGTCGGCAAACGCCTCGCCGTTATGGCTCAAGACGGTGAATACGTAGGTAAGTTCTCAGCCCTCCACCACTTCTTCGGCTATGAAGGCCGTTGCGCTGATCCGTCTAACTTTGATGCAGACTACTGCTACGCCCTCGGCTTCAACGCAGCTTGCTTGGTTAACTCAGGCGTGACAGGCTATATGTCGTCAGTGCGCAACTTGACCAAACCTTCAGTTCAATGGATTGCAGGAGGTATACCCATCACTATGATGATGAATATGGAACGCCGCAACGGTGCAATGAAACCTGTGATACAAAAAGCACTTGTCGACCTTGCGGGGGCGCCTTTCATGAAGTTTGCATCTAAGCGCGACGACTGGGCAGTCAACACTTGCTATGTATATCCTGGCCCAATTCAGTATTTCGGGCCCGCTGAGGTTTGCGATCTACCCTCTATGACACTTCGTTACGAACATCAAGGTAAATAGGAGTAAAGCAACCCCATTTTTCCTACAACAACCTATTTACGGCTTGCATAGATACCCGCCAATGCGAAAAACGTGCGTTGGCGGGTGTCATTTTTGTATCAAATTGTAATTTTAACTAAATAAAATTAAAAATAGCATTGTGCGACCAACGAAAACAAGATTGATTCAGAAAAAAGATATATATTTGTGAAAACTTGGTTTAGATGGCTGTAGACTTGCGGCAAAGATTGGAACGCATTGAGAGTAAGTCGAAACTTCTCACAGAGCGTTATCAGGTTGTTCTCAATGAGAAACACGCTGCCCAACAGCGTATTTCGGAGCTTGAGAATATCGTGAGTACTTTGCGAAAGGATGTCGAAAAGTTGCAACAACTATTGGAATACCAACGTGTCGCTACTACGATATCGCCTACGAAGGACGACATTGACCGTAGCCGCACCATTTTAGCCGGGTTAGTGCGGGAAATCGACAACTGCATCAACGAACTCAAAGACTGATGCAATGACTGATAGACAGAATATAACAATACGAATATCTGATTTGGCTCCAATGCCTCTCTCTATATTGAGAGCTGATGAGGAGATTTATCGCCAAGCCGAGTACAATGTCAATCAACTTTGCGGCGTATGGGGCAAGCGATACAAGGACAAGAGCTCCAAGGAAATTTTAGCGATGGTGGCTTTTCAGTTTGCCAAGCTATATTTCTCGGGAAAAGCTGATGTCGAAGCGGCTGATCAGCTTTTTGAAGGCTTGGAAAGCGAACTTGACCGATTGTTGTTGTCGTTGGAGATACAATCGGAGCAATGAGTTCCATGTATCTGATGCGATGATTGACATCAAGAATATTGTAATATCCATCTACCAATTTCGACCAACGCTTTAGAGAAAGCTAATAACACTCGCACTATCAATCGAATGCCGCTTGGTGACGGTTTATTGCATTCACAGTGGTATTTGCTTGTAAGTGCGTTATTTTTTAATATTTTAAATCTAATCACAGAATGGATATATTCATTTATGTATTAATCGGCGTTGGCGCTCTTGGTTTAGGAGCTTTGGCGGCAATCATGATTCAAAGGTCTTTGGCCAAAAGCAGAGCAAAATTAATTGTTGAGGAGGCCGAACGAGAAGCCGCTCTGATTAAGCAGAACAAACTACTCGAAGCTCGCGAGGAGGAAATAAAGATTAAATCGGAAGCTGAAAAACAAGCGCAGTCTCGTCTCTCTAAAGTGCAATCAATCGAAGCGAAACAAAAACAACGAGAGTTGCAGCTTAATCAGCAACAAGGCGAAAATCAGCGCGCACGCAATGAAAACGAAGCGGTAAAAGCTAATCTTGAAGCTCAACAAGGCGCACTTGATGCACGCAAGGCTGAGCTTGACCGGCTGCACCGCAAAGCCCAAGAGGAGTTGGAACATATCTCAGGTCTGTCGAGTGAGGAAGCAAAGGAAAAGTTGGTTGAGTCGCTCAAAGATGAGGCTAAAACAGCGGCGGCTTCCTACATTAATGATATAATGGACGAAGCGAAGATGACGGCTAACAAAGAGGCAAAACGCATAGTAGTCCAATCTATACAGCGTGTCGCTACTGAAACAGCTATTGAAAACTCAGTTACAGTTTTTCATATTGATTCCGATGAAATTAAGGGCCGCATAATTGGTAGAGAAGGGCGTAACATCCGTGCGCTCGAAGCCGCTACGGGCATAGAGATTATAGTTGATGACACGCCCGAGGCGATTGTCCTTTCCGGGTTTGACCCGGTGCGGCGTGAAATCGCTCGTCTCGCTTTGCACCAGCTTGTTGCTGACGGTCGCATACACCCTGCTCGTATTGAGGAGGTAGTAGCTAAGGTTAGAAAGCAGATAGAGGAGGAAATCATTGAAACCGGAAAACGCACCGCGATAGATTTTGGTATACATGGGTTACATCCTGACTTGATACGCCTTGTCGGAAAAATGAAATACCGTTCAAGCTATGGTCAGAATCTTTTACAGCACTCGCGTGAAACCGCTAATCTCTGTGCGATTATGGCATCGGAACTCGGACTTAACCCCAAAAAGGCGCGTCGAGCCGGCCTGCTTCACGATATAGGAAAAGTGCCCGATGAGGAACCCGAACTTCCGCACGCACTTCTCGGCATGAAACTTGCTGAGAAATACAAGGAGAAGCCTGAAATTTGCAATGCCATAGGAGCGCACCATGACGAGGTCGAGCAAACCACTTTGCTTGCTCCAATAGTGCAAGTCTGCGATGCGATTTCAGGTGCCCGCCCTGGTGCTCGCCGCGAAATTGTCGAAGCATACATCAAGCGACTGAACGCTCTTGAACAACTCGCTTTATCTTATCCGGGTGTCATCAAGACTTATGCCATCCAAGCCGGTCGCGAGCTGCGTGTTATTGTTGGTGCCGACAAGATTGATGATGTCGAAACCGAAAAGTTGTCGAGCGAAATAGCTAAACGCATTCAGGACGAAATGACCTATCCAGGACAGGTTAAGATTACCGTGATTCGTGAGACGAGATCGGTAAGTTTCGCCAAATAACCATTTTTCATAAGGTTATGTCTATTAAAGATAGTAGCACACCTCCCGATAAGCCGTTAGAAGCTCCTGTCACCGCAAATACAGGCTCTTGCTCTGTGTGTGAGTGTGCCAATTGCGGGAAGGGAGAGCCACGCGGCAAATTGCACTGTTTCAATTGGTTAGGAGATATCCCCGGCGGATATGCAGACTGTGATATTGTCGAGGTGCAGTTTAAAAATACGAGAAAGGGGTTTTACAAAAACAGCACCAATATCCCGCTTGAAACGGGCGACTGGGTAGCTGTTGAAGCATCCCCGGGTCATGACATCGGCCAAATCACCTTGACAGGCGCGCTTGTCAGGCTGCAGATGGCGAAGGCGAGGGTGAAACCTGACGCTGAAATACGCCGCGTGTTCCGCAAGGCTAAACAGAGCGATATGGAGAAGTTTGAAGAAGCGAAAGCCAAAGAAAACGACACTATGATTCGTTCGCGCAAAATAGCCGAGGACTTGAACCTCAATATGAAAATCGGAGATGTTGAGTATCAGGGCGACGGTAATAAAGCGATATTTTATTACATCGCGGATGAGCGAGTGGATTTCAGGCAATTGATTAAAGTGCTTGCCGACACATTCAAGGTGAGGATTGAGATGAAACAAATAGGCGCGCGCCAAGAGGCAGGACGTATCGGAGGCATAGGGCCATGTGGCCGACCGCTCTGTTGTGCCAGTTGGATGTCGAGTTTCGTGTCAGTCGCTACGAGCGCAGCAAGATATCAAGACATATCTTTGAACCCCCAAAAACTTGCGGGGCAATGCGCCAAGTTGAAATGCTGCTTGAACTTCGAGGTAGATGCCTATGTAGAGAGCGTTAAGCGTTTGCCGGGAAAAGACATCAGACTTGAAACCGCCGACAATACTTACTTCTATTTTAAAGCGGATATATTCAAACGTCAGATAACCTATTCAACCGATAAGTCGGTTCCGGCAAACCTTATAACGATTGATGCTGACAGAGCATTCGAAATCATAGCTCTGAACAAAGTTGGCGAAAAACCGCTGAAGCTTGAGCGTGAAGGTGGCGAGAAGAAGGAAGCAAAAAAAGAGTTTGGCGACATTATCGGTCAGGACAGCGTCACCCGCTTTGATAAGAAAGGGAAGAAAAAGTCACCTAAGAATAAGCAACGCAATGGTGGAACGCAATCTCAATCGGAGCAAAAATCACAGGATGGTAACCGCCAACAGCGGGAGAAGAAGGGCGTAGACAATCAGAAAAACAACCGACAACGAGATCAGCGAAAAGGTCAGAAACCTCAAATACAAGGAGAGTCGCGACCTAAGTTGAACCGCGACAAGTCTAAGGACAACCGCCAGGAAAGGCCCCCGGTTAAACCAGACAGCAATGACGATAATGAATAGATTGTTTACAATAGTAATAATTTCAGTATTGTGCTTGGGGGCCTGCGTCCCCGGGCACAATGACTTTAGCGACTTTAGGAACTTGCCGCCATCAGGATGGCAATATGCCAATGTACTTACGTTTAATCCAGAACACGACGATTCGATTGCGGTCGGCTCTCTGTGTGTCAGCCTGCGCCACACAGATGCTTATATGTTTTCCAATATATGGCTTGAAATCGAATTTGCGGATGCTGACAAAACCGTACACCGAGATACTGTAAATTTTAAACTTGCAGACATCTATGGTCGATGGCTTGGAATTGGAAACGCAACTGATTTTCAAGTCACAGACACAGTGTGCAAGAACCTTCGCCACAGAAACGGCTCGCCAGTTCGGGTTCGTCATATCATGAGGGTCGATACCCTTACCGGAATTGATATCGTGGGGGTGACTTTCAACGGATATAACTAAGATTTTTTGGGATTCATGAATCCAATAGCGAAAAAGATAGACAGGAAGGTGTTTCGTCTCGTCGGTAAAGCTGCTGACTCGCTTAATCGGCCATGTTATGTAGTGGGTGGTTATGTGAGGGATTTGTTTCTCGGACGGCACTCCAAGGATATTGATTTTGTCAGTGTAGGTAGCGGAATCGAGATTGCCGAAGCTGTTACCAAGATTATTGGCAAAGGGACCCGCCTTAACGTATTCAAGAATTTTGGTACGGCGCAAGTAAAGTATCGCGCTCTCGAACTTGAATTTGTTGGAGCGAGACGCGAATCATACCGTCGTGATAGCCGGAAGCCAATTGTAGAAGACGGGAGTCTTGAAGATGACTTATCAAGGCGCGACTTCACAATCAACGCAATGGCCATATCGGTGAACGAAAGCAGCTTCGGTACAATTGTGGATAAATATAATGGCGTCAATGACCTTGACAATAAGTTAATACGCACACCGCTTGACCCTGACATAACGTTCAGCGACGACCCTTTAAGAATGATGCGAGCCATACGTTTCGCGACACAATTGCAGTTTGACATATTGCCTGAAACTTTTGATGCGATTAAACGCAACGCCTCAAGAATATCCATAATTTCAAAAGAGAGGATAGTTGACGAGCTTATGAAAATTATGGCATCCCCTACCCCGTCCATTGGTTGGAACCTATTGCTCGATAGCGGGTTGCTCCATTTGATTTTCCCCGCCTTGGCTCAGATGAAAGGCGTTGAAATCGTTAATGGACGCGGGCATAAAGATAATTTCTACCACACGTTGACTGTACTTGACAATGTCGCAAAGCAAAGTGATAACGTGTGGTTGCGCTGGGGCGCTTTGCTACATGACATTGCAAAGCCTGTGACTAAACGTTGGGACGACCGTATAGGATGGACATTCCACAATCATAATTTCGTAGGAGCCAAGATGATTCCCCGCTTGTTCAGAGAGATGAAACTTCCGCTCAATGAAAAAATGAAATATGTGCAAAAGATGGTTGAATTGCACATGAGGCCTATTTCTTTGGTCGAAGATGGGGTGACCGACAGTGCCGTCCGGCGATTGCTCGTTGACGCAGGCGACGACATTGACGATCTGATGGTGTTGTGTCGGGCGGATATAACGTCAAAAAATGAGGACAAGGTGCGCAGATTTCTTGAGAATTTCGACATTTTGCGTCAAAAAATGAATGAAATAGAGGCGAAAGATAAATTGCGAAACTGGCAGCCGCCGGTTGACGGCCTTGAAATCATGCAGACATTCGGCCTTAAATCGAGTCCTATGGTTGGTGTCATAAAGGATGCCATCCGAAATGCGATACTCGATGGTATTGTTGAGAATAACCATGAAAGTGCTCATGCGTTTATGCTGAAAGTTGCTGCCGATAATGGCGTTTATCCTGTAACCCGATTCAATGCAGATGAAACAGACAAGTAGTCGGCCGATTGAACTATTGGCCCCTGCAAGAACTCCCGATATAGCGATAGACGCCATAAAACATGGAGCTGATGCGGTTTACATGGGTGCGTCATCGTTTGGGGCACGAGTGGCCGCCGCCAATTCTCTTGATGATATTTCAAGAGCCGTTAACTATGCGCATCAGTTTGGATGTAGAGTCTATTGCACGGTCAACACAATTGTGTACGACGATGAATTGAAGGTTGTTGAAAGACTGATTAAAGAGCTGTACCGCAGAGAAGTCGACGCGTTGATAGTGCAGGATTTAGGTATTCTAAGAATGGATATTCCGCCAATCGCCCTCCATGCGAGCACACAATGCGACACTCGCGATGCTGAAAAGGCAAAATTTCTTGAAAGTGTAGGATTTTCTCAAATCGTACTTGCGAGAGAATTGACGCTACATGAGATTAGAAATATCAGTAGTTCAGTCTATGTACCACTGGAAGCGTTTGTTCATGGCGCATTATGCGTGAGTTATAGTGGCGATTGTCAGGCGAGTTTCATGGTGAACGGCCGGAGTGCTAACCGTGGCGAATGCGCTCAAATGTGTCGCCTGCCTTACCAACTTCTTGACGAAAAAGGCAACGCAATCCCGGTAGCCCGCGGACGACACTTGCTATCGCTGAAAGATATGAATCGCATAGAGATGGTGGCAGAAATGATTGACGCAGGCGTGTCATCGTTCAAAATCGAGGGTCGACTAAAAGACGCTCACTATGTGAAAAACGTCGTCGCCGCTTATCGCAAAGCTATCGACGCAGCCATAGCCGCTAACCCCGACCGCTATCGGCGTGCATCGCTCGGCGATTGCGAGCTGACATTCACGCCCGACCTCTATAGAAGTTTCAACCGCGGCTACACCGATTACTTTCTGACATCAAGAACGCCAAGCGAAAACATTGCCTCGATAGAGTCCCCTAAGTCGACAGGAACAGCCGTAGGCTGCGTTAAAGGGACTACAGGCAACGCTATCAGAGCGAGTCTGAGTGCAATGCTGCATAATGGAGACGGGATGGGCTTTTATGACGCAAACGGCGAATTCAAAGGATTCCGCCTTAACAAAGTGGATGGCGACTTGCTTTTTCCGGCAAACCGCATAGAGATTAAGAATAACACCACGCTGTTTCGTAACTCCGACAAGCTGTGGGAGGATAAACTCGATGGCAACACCGCCGACCGCCGCATAGGCGTGACGTTAACCCTACGCAAAGCGGGGCAATCGGCTATCGCTCTCGATGCTTCAGTCGATGGGACAGTCATAAGCGTCTCGACATCAATTGACATCCTGCCAGCCAAAGCCGCCACTGACCAGAAAGCGTCGCGTCGCGACGCTCTGTCAAAGTTGGGTAATACCAACTATCGTTTGGTCAATCTCAACGACACCATCGGCGACATCTTTGTCCCTAAATCACAATTGACAGCCTTGCGACGTAAAACGGTCGAAAGCCTTAACCGCGCCATTGTGCTCAACCACCGCTTCGACTACCGCAAAGCCGAAAGCACTAATTCACCGCTACCGGGCAATGCCGACACAAGCTACCACGACAACATAGCCAACCGCTTGGCCCGCCAATTTTACGAGAGCCACGGTGCGAAAACAATTGAAGCTGCACTTGAGACATTGGCCAAAATCGACAAAGACAGTCTGAGAGTGATGACAACACGCTATTGCTTGAGACGAGAACTCGGATGTTGCCTCAAAGGCGCTAACGCCGACTCACTGCCACAGGTGTTGTTCATCAAAAACGGCAACATCAAATTCCGGCTTAAATTTGATTGTAATAATTGCGAGATGCAAGTATTGACAACATTAAGATAAATTGTTATATTTGCGACTATCATTCAATCTTTTAACACGACCGACAATGAAGAAAATATTTATTATGCTCATAATGTTGGCAATGCCGATGTTGCTTGCCGCACAGTTTAAACTGACTGCCAACGGCATACAGACCGAAGATGGCAAAGACTTTATAGTCGAACAGGTCAAAGGCACTCAAAAACAACTGTTTCAACGCACCAAAACCGTGTTGACATCTATGCTTAAGTCTCGTGATTACGACTTGAAATATAACGAACCCGACATCATTATCGTGACGTGTGAAGGGATGAAGGTCGCCAAAGACTATCTTGCAGGAATAAAAGATAAATATTCGGCAAACTGGAGCATTGAAATCAAATTCAAGCCCAACCGCATACGCATCGACGCTCCCACCCTCTCGTCGCTCAAATGCCGTCACTCCATAATCGAAATAGGCAAAGGGAGCGCTCTTAGCGTCAACACCAGCCTCAACCGCAAAGGACACTTATTCAAAGATGACGGTGAAATTCGCGAGAAAGATATGGTAGACCAAATCAACAAGCATTTCGACGAATTTTTAGGTGAGCTAATCAGCCGCGTAAAAAACTACGAGACATCAGAGGAGAACAACTGGTGACATCTTGAGTAACAGTTGGCCTCCACATTAACTCAAACGTAAACTTAAAAATCCATCAACCGAATGACAATAGGAGACATTGCCCCCGACCGACTGGGATTAGACCAAAACGGGAACGAGATTAAACGCTCCGATTTCCCGGGCAAAAAGATAGCCCTCTACTTCTATCCCAAAGATTTAACATCGGGATGCACTGCACAGGCTTGTAATCTAAGGGATAATTATGCTGATTTATCCCAAGCCGGTTATCAGATAATTGGTGTGAGCGTCGATAACGAGGCATCTCATCGTCGTTTCATTGAGAAAAACGGCTTACCTTTTCCGCTTATCGCGGACACTGACCGCTCTTTGGTTGAAGCGTTTGGTGTGTGGGGCGAAAAGTCGATGTATGGACGAAAATATATGGGAACATTTCGTACCACATTCTTAATTTCAGAAGATGGAACAATCGAACGTATTATCGGGCCAAAGGAAATTAAGACTAAAGACCACGCAAAACAGATACTGCAATAAAAAGCATGGAACATTACGACTGTGACCGTAAATTTTTGTAAATTTGCAGCCAAGTTTTGAAAATCATAACACAATATATGGCTGACGCAAAAAAAATTAAGACCGCGCTCATCTCGGTTTTTCACAAAGACGGGCTTGACGAGATTTTATCTCTTTTGAATAAAGACGGTGTGAAGTTCCTTTCTACCGGTGGTACTAAATCATTCATCGAGTCGCTTGGTTATCCTTGTGACGCAGTCGAAGATTTGACAGGCTATCCTTCGATACTTGGAGGCCGCGTCAAAACCCTTCACCCCAAAGTGTTCGGCGGCATCCTTAACCGCCGCGAAAATCAAGGAGACCGCGAACAGATAGCCACTTACGACATTCCCGAGATTGACCTTGTCATCGTAGACCTCTATCCGTTTGTTGACACCGTGGCCTCAGGCGCATCAGATGCCGACATTATCGAGAAAATCGACATAGGCGGAATATCGCTCATCAGAGCCGCCGCTAAAAACTACAATGACGTTATCATCGTCGCGTCAAAAGACCAATACACTCCGCTCGCCGAGCTGCTTAAAAAGCAAGGCGCACAATCGACAATAGACGAGCGTCGTTGGTTTGCCAAAGAAGCGTTCGCCGTATCGTCGTCATACGACAGTTCAATTTTTGCTTACTTCGATGGAGACGAAACCCCGTCGGCATTACGTATGGCAATCGACAGTTCAAAACCGATGAGATATGGTGAAAACCCCCACCAGAAAGGTGTATTCTTCGGAGACCTCAACTCAATGTTCGACCAGCTCCACGGCAAAGAAATCTCGTACAACAATCTTCTCGACATTGATGCAGCGGTGTCCCTCATCTCTGAATTTAATGAACCCACATTCGCTGTATTGAAGCACAATAACGCATGTGGACTCGCCACCCGTTCTACTGTGTTAGATGCATGGAAAGACGCCTTGGCCGGCGATCCGGTCTCAGCGTTCGGTGGCGTACTCATAACTAATCGCACTATTGACGCTGTGACTGCTGAAGAAATCAATAAAATTTTCTTTGAAGTTGTAATCGCACCCGCATATGATGAGGATGCCTTGAAAATCTTAGAGCAGAAAAAGAACCGAATTATCTTAGTGCAAAAAATCAAAAACACCACTAAGAAACAGGTCCGCACGGTTCTAAACGGAGCTTTAGTCCAAGACCGCGACCTCAAAGTTGAAACCCCTGACGATCTCACTCAAGTGACGGAAAAAACTGTTACACCCGAACAAGTAGCTGATTTACTTTTCGCAAACAAAATTGTTAAGCACAGCAAGAGCAATGCCATCGTACTTGCTAAAAACGGTCAGTTGTGTGCCAGTGGTGTCGGCCAAACATCACGAGTTGATGCCTTGAGACAAGCTATTACAAAAGCTCAATCGTTTGGCTTTGATCTTAACGGTGCAGTAATGGCCTCAGACGCATTCTTCCCCTTCCCTGACTGCGTCCAAATCGCTCATGAGGCAGGAATCAATGCCGTTATTCAACCCGGTGGTTCGGTTCGCGATAACGAGTCAATTGACTATTGTAACGCAAACGGTGTCGCCATGGTTACTACAGGTATACGCCATTTTAAACATTAATATAAGAACCCCACCTACTCGATTATTCCCATGAGACTTTTCTCCCTCACTAAAGAAATAGCAATTGACCTTGGTACCGCCAACACAATTATCATCCATAATGGGAAAATTGTGATTGATGAGCCGTCAATTGTCGCCCTTGACCGCCGTACCGACAAATTAATAGCAGTCGGAAAAGAGGCTCAACAGATGCAAGGGAAAGAGAATGACCATATACGCACCGTACGTCCTTTGCGTAAAGGTGTTATTGCCGATTTTAACGCAGCCGAGCTAATGATTCGCGGTCTTGTTAAAAAGGCAAGTTCCAAAAGTTGGTTCTCACCGTCATTGCGTATGGTTGTCGGCATACCTTCAGGGTCGACCGAAGTTGAAATTCGCGCTGTTCGCGACTCATCGGAACACGCCGGAGGTCGCGATGTGTATATGATTTACGAACCCATGGCGGCTGCTCTCGGAATTGGCCTTGATGTTGAAGCTGCAGAAGGCAACATGATTGTCGATATAGGCGGTGGCACGACTGAAATAGCCGTTATTTCACTTGGCGGAATTGTTAGCAACAAGAGCATCCAGATTGCCGGTGACGATCTCACAGATGACATTCAGTCGCATATGCGTCGCGCCCACAATGTGAAAGTTGGAGAGCGTACAGCTGAACAGATAAAGATAAATGTAGGGTCTGCATTGACTGAGCTTGATAATCCGCCAGAGGATTTCATTGTACATGGCCCTAACCAAATGACTGCCCTACCGATGGAAGTTCCTGTGTCATATCAGGAAATTTCGCATTGCATAGAAAAATCCATATCAAAGATTGAAGCGGCAGTATTGAGCGCATTGGAGCAAACACCACCCGAATTATATGCCGACATCGTTAGAAACGGTATATGGCTCGCCGGTGGCGGTGCTTTAATTAGAGGTTTGGACAAACGACTGACCGATAAAATAGGCATTCAGTTCCACATCGCTGAAGACCCATTGCTTGCAGTGGCAAAAGGTACTGGTGTGGCATTGAAAAATATTCAGAATTTCTCATTCCTAATCAGATAATTCATCAAGAGAGTAAAGAACAGTGCGCAGTCTATTCAGCTTTTTAGTTAGATATAGTTCTGTTTTTGTGTTCACATTCTATGTGATCATCTCTTGCGTGTTATTATTTGATCGTAATCCATATCATCACCATGTCTATATGACATCGGCCGGAAAGTTGGCTTCCTCTGTGTATGAGGAAGCCAATGCTTTTACATCATATTTTCATCTAAGGGATATAAACGAGGACTTGCAGCGACGAAATGCGAGCCTTGAGGCCGAAGTAATCGGACTACGTCATCAGCTCAGGTCGTATAGGGAATCATCCTATGCTGATTCTATGGTTGTCAGCGAAGTCTTGAACCCATATAGTTTTATTATCGCCCATGTTATAAACAACAGCATCACGCGCCCTTACAATTACATAACTATTGAAAAGGGAGAGCTTGACGGGGTTAAGCCCGAAATGGGTGTCGTGGACCAAAACGGCGTGGTTGGTGTGGTAAATATTGTCGCGCCCCACAGCTCGCGTGTAATTTCATTGCTAAATCCTAATTTCAGACTATCGTGCAGGGTGAAAGGCAGTGATAGTTTCGGGTCGTTGGTATGGGATGGGCGTACATACGAAGAGGCTGTTTTAGAGGAATTGCCTAAGCATACGGTGTTCAATCAAGGTGACACAATTGTTACAAGCGGTTATTCGGCAGTATTTCCTGAAGGGATTCCGGTCGGCATAGTTATAGGCAAAGCCAGGGACGCTAACGACAACTTCTTCACGCTTCGCGTAAAACTGTTGACCGACTTCTCTCAGTTAAGCACGGTAAGAATTATCTCAAATGCTTTGAAAGAGGAGATAGAAAGGGTTGAGACCGAGGCTTTGTATGAAGACAACAAAACCAATTAGAAGTAAAAAGCAATAGTTACAAACCAAATGGCCAGATCAATATTAGGTTTCATCTTATTATTTGTAGTGCTTGTTACTGCTCAGGTGATTATATTTAACCATCTGTTCCTTTTTAGTGTAGCTTTGCCGTTAGTATTTATCTATTTTATCATAAAACTGCCTGTAACACTTGGGCTGAATTGGACAATTACATTGTCGTTTCTCTTGGGATTGACAATTGATATTTTTTCTGATACTCAGGGTATGAATGCGCTTGCTTGCACAATATTCGCCACGCTGAAAAAGCCTGTGCTAAGACTGTACTTCCCAAGAGAGGAGGATTTGACCGACCCTGAGCCATCAATAAAATCTCTCGGATTGGCGGTATTCATGAAGTATCTGATTTCTATGACAGTAATTTATTGTGTGCTTTACTTTACCATAGAGTCATTCTCATTCTTTAACCCCATCAGATTGCTGTCGCGAGTTATTGGCAGCAGCGTGTTGACATTTTCTCTCATTTTAGGCATAGATTGCCTCAGCATACGACGAAATGCGAAAAGATTATAATCTTGAGAAACGTAAATATGTAATTGGCGGTTTCCTCATTCTGATAGCGATTATATATGTCGTGAGATTATATGACCTTCAAATCGCTGACAATCGATACAAGGAATACGCTGATATAAATGCGTTCTTGAATAAGACCCAATACCCCTCAAGGGGACTTATTTATGACCGCAACGGTAAACTTATAGTTTACAACCAACCCGCATATGATGTTATGATGATTCCTCGCGATGTCAAAGAACTTGACACGTTGGATTTTTGTCGTACATTGAATTTGACCCTTGACCAACTGCGTAAAAGACTGTCGGATATGAAAGACAAACGCATGAATCCGGGGTATTCATCATATACTCCGCAGAGGTTAATAAGTCATCTGTCGGCAGAAGATTACGGACGACTTCAGGAAAAACTTTATCGTTATCCAGGATTCTTCATTCAAAAAAGGATTCTGAGACAATACGCTCATAAGACTGCAGCCAACGTGTTGGGTAATATTCGTGAGGTATCTTCCAATGATATTTCTCGCGACGCTTACTACCAAACCGGGGATTATTGCGGCGACCTCGGAGTTGAGAAAAGCTATGAGCAATACCTAAGAGGCGAAAAAGGCGTTGAAATATTAATTAGGGACGCTCATGGCCGTATCAAAGGCCGTTACGATAACGGGGCAAAAGATGTCGCACCGGTGTCAGGGCGCAACCTAAAACTCAGTCTTGACCTAAACTTGCAACAATATGCCGAAAGTCTCATGGTCAATAAAATCGGAGCCGTAGTGGCGATTGAGCCTGAGACCGGAGAAATTTTAGCATTGGTGTCAAGCCCCACTTACGACCCGACGCTACTCGTCGGACGCCAACGCGGTGCTAATTACGCCGCCTTGGTTAGAGACCACGAGAAGCCGCTGTTTGACCGGGCACTGATGGGCGCATATCCGCCCGGATCGACATTCAAGCCAAGTCAAGGGCTGATTTTCCTCCAAGAGAATGTCGTCAATTTATCGACGGCTTACCCCTGTTATCACGGTTTCATTTCGGGTGGTCTTAAAGTTGGTTGCCACACCCATGGGTCGCCAATCAACCTCAAACCGGCATTGCAAACATCGTGCAACGCATATTTTTGCTGGGGATTTAAAGCGATGATTGATAACAAAAGGTCAAAGTATGGCGGCACGGCTAATGCGTTCGAGGTATGGAAAAAGCATCTTGTGTCGTTGGGCTACGGTTACCGATTGGGAGTGGACTTGCCGAGTGAAGGTCGCGGTTTCATACCTAACGCAAAATTCTACAATAAGATATATGGAGAAGGGCATTGGAGCGCCAATACAATTATATCAGTATCCATAGGTCAAGGTGAGATATTGGCGACCCCTTTGCAAATAGCCAATCTATGTGCGACTATTGCGAACCGAGGATGGTTCATTACTCCCCATGTCGTTAAAGAGATTGAGGACACTGTCATGCCTTCTAATTTGTTGGAAAAACGTATTCCAACCATCGACGCTCGTCATTTCAATGATGTCGCAGAGGGAATGCGTATGGCCGTCACGGGTGGTACTTGCCGTTCGGCAAATCTGCCAGGCATCGAGGTATGCGGTAAGACGGGTACGGCTCAGAATCCGCATGGCCGCGACCATTCGGCATTTATAGGATTTGCACCTTACCATAATCCTAAGATTGCGGTATGCGTCTATGTCGAGAATGCCGGATTTGGTGCCACATTTGGCGTTCCGATAGGTAGTCTTGTCATCGAGAAGTACCTTACCGGCTCTATTTCACCACAACGCAAATATCTTGAGCAACGAATGTTGGAATCAAATACAAAGATTTACAGTGGAGTCAAGAAACATTAAGGAATTGCCATTCCGCAATATCGACTGGTTCACAGTCATCATATATCTGCTTCTCGTGATTGCGGGAGCTATAAGCATCTATGCTGCGAGTTATGACTTTGACAATTCGAGCATATTTGATTTTAATGAGTTTTCGGGTAAACAGATAAGGTGGGTTTTTGTCAGCCTTGCTGTCGGATTCGTTTTACTCCTCATAGATGCCCGTATGTATGAGACATACGCTTATCCGATATATGTGGCTATGGTGTTCATTCTTGTGGTCACGATATTCATCGCTCCCGATATTAAAGGGTCGCGATCATGGATTGTGCTTGGTCCGATTTCGATTCAACCGGCAGAGTTCGCCAAATTTGCGACATCGTTAGCTCTCGCCAAGCTATTCAGTGGATATAATTTCTCTCTAAATGCCAGCGGCGGCAACTATGTCAGGGCGTTAGCTGTCATATTCCTCCCTATCGTGCTCATTCTCGCACAACGTGAAACCGGCTCGGCTTTGGCTTACCTCGCATTGTTTTTTGTGTTGTATCGCGAAGGCATGAGCGGGTTGGTTCTTCTTGCAGCGGCTTTTGCGATTGTTATATTCGTGGTAACCGTTAAATTTTCAGAGACATTTACAATGGGAATTACCACTGGGGAGTTTGCTGTATTCGTCATGATAATGATTACCACGGTTTCGATGCTCTTGGTGTATTGCCGCAATATAGTGGCAGCTCGAAACGTTTTAATTTGGTTTGTATGTACGGGTGTTATTGCGACAATTCTTTGCTGGTGTGGGGTGGCGATTCCCGGTTACTGGTATTTTGGCGTGGTTATTGGCGTTGCATCTACATATTGTATAATAGAGTTCCTTAAGACTCGCTCCAAGAAAATACTCATAACATTTTCCACCGTTGCCCTGTCGGTATTGTTCCTGTTTTCGGTAAATTATGTGTTCAATAATGTGCTTGAAAACCACCAACAGATGCGCATTAAGGTTACCCTTGGGTTGGAACAAGATTTAAGGAAAGCTGGCTACAATGTCAATCAGTCTAAAATTGCTATCGGTTCGGGCGGTTTTGCCGGGAAAGGATTTTTGAAAGGGACACAGACTAAATTGAAATATGTGCCGGAACAGCATACTGACTTCATTTTTTGTACAATCGGCGAGGAGGAAGGTTTTATCGGGACTACAACGGTTATGTTATTGTTCATAATATTAACACTTCGCGTTATAAGTCTCGCAGAACGTCAGCCGTCAGTATTTGGTCGAGTGTATGCCTATTGCGTGGCAAGCATATTCATTTTCCATTTCTGTATCAACATCGGAATGGTCATAGGTTTATGCCCTGTTATTGGAATCCCGCTGCCGTTTTTCAGTTACGGTGGTTCGTCTCTACTCGGTTTCACTCTGTTACTTTTCATTTTGCTGCGTATAGATGCTGCTCGCAGAGGTCAATCTCGTAATTTTTAGAATCAGTCGGGTCGTCGCTTAAACATTTAGGTAAAATTTGCGTTGTATTCCGATATTTTTCACTAACTTAGTTGTGCATAATAAAATCTAACCCCATAACATATTACTCTCTCTCTTGAAAATGATAGATTTACAATCATTACTTTTTAATATCGAAATTGACAGCGGTACACCTCGGCGCGGGTCATTGCTCGTCTCTGAGCCGTTCTTGAAAGAACAGTATTTCAATCATTCTGTTATATGTCTTGTCGATTATGAACCCCGGCAAGAAGCGATGGGAATTGTATTGAATAAACCAACGGCCTATTCTCTTTGTGAGCTTGTGGAATCAGTTGACAGAGAGGCGGACATCACGGTGTTTTGCGGAGGCCCGCTATCGTGCGACAGACTCTATTTCATCCATCGTCTCGGGAATTTAATACCTAATAGCAAAGAAATTGTTCCGGGGTTATGGATTGGAGGAGATTTTGGCGTCATGATTGACTATGTCAATTCAGGGTATCCTATTGATGGGAACGTACGTTTCTTCATCGGTTATAGCGGATGGGGCGTAGAGCAGCTCGATGGCGAATTAAGTAAAAATGTGTGGGCTGTCACTCCGATTCCCGACATCAGTTACCTGCTTGTCGGTGGCGATGATGGCTACTGGCACCGCACTGTGCGTTCAATGGGCCGCCCTTACCGCGGCTGGCTCTATCACCCTCAAAACCCGCAGGTCAATTAGTTTTTTGGTATGATTTAAAAGTTGTTTGATTAAACGCAATCAGTACTAAGCCATAAACAAGTTTAAAATATATAGAACAGTTATGAATTTGAGAGTAGTATGTGTCGAGGCGTTATTATGCGTTTCATTTTTAGCGGGTGCGACACGCATTGCGATTCTTAGTGACATTCATGTTACGCCAGGGAACGAATGCGAATCAAAGCTGAAAACAGCCGTGGCAGAAATCAACAGTTTATCCGATGTGGACATGGTTGTCGTCAATGGGGACTTAACAAATGAAGGCTCTGATGAGCAATTGACAAACGTAAAAGGCATACTTGACCACCTCATAAAACCAAGCTACATTTTACCCGGTAACCATGAAAACAATTGGTCACAGAGCGCGACAAAAACGTTTATAGAGCTTTGGGGCAACGATCGATTTGTCACCGAGACTGACTCCTTGGTTATCGTTGGCATTAATTGCGGCCCATATATGAAAATGGGAGACGGACACATAAAGCAAGAAGACCTCCATTGGCTATCATCAACATTGTCGCAGAGGGCTGTTGATGGTAAAAAGGTCGTGTCGTTCAATCATTACCCATTGAGCAATGATTTGGACAATTACGCTGATTACGCTTCTATTTTGGAGTGTTATCCCACTGTAATACACGTTAATGGCCATTATCATAAAAACGCCCCTTATAATTGTGGCGGAATCGAGTGTATGATGGTTAGGTCTCTTGACCGAAAAAACGGTGATTTCGGTTATACGATAATGGATGTAACCCCAGATTCAGTACTGTTTTATCAAAAAAGATTAGGACTCCCTGCCGAGCGCATCCATGGCGTAGCGGCAAGAGCAGAGGCTCCAATCGACAAAATAAGGGATAGCATTGCCAAAGAAACATCGCACAGTTCAATTCCATCAGGCTGGACTATTGAAAAAGTGTGGACTGATAGTGCGTCTATTTTTACTCGTTTAGGTTTTGATTCAGATAACATCTATTTTGGCAATTCTTTGGGATTGGCAAAATCAGTCTCTAAAAATAGCGGCAATTGTCGTTGGGAAATATTGACGGATGCTTCGCTGTTTTCAAGGCTATCCGTGTCAAATGGACGTATCGCCATCCCGACCGCCGACAAACGATTGATTGTAGCAGACAGCTCTGATGGGAACAAACTGTCGGAGTACAAATCTGTAGGCCCGTATGTGGCGGATGGGATTGTCGAGAATGGAATGCTTTATCAAGGCGGTTATAAGAAAATGGAAAAATGGGATTTGGCATCAGGAAATTTAGTATGGAGTTTTGACTCAATCGGCAACTACTGTCAGGCTTCACCGATAATTGTAAGAGACAATCTTATTTTCGGAGCATGGGATACCCATCTATATTGTCTTGATAAGAATCATGGAACTTTGCGGTGGAAATGGGACAACGGAAAGCCCGCCAATATGCTTGGCCCGGGAAACGTAGTGCCGGTTTGCAATGGTGAGCGTATAATCATTGTTGCGCCCGACCGTTATATGACTGCCATAGAACTCAGTAGCGGGAAGACTTTGTGGCGGGATAACTCACATAAATATCGTGAGAGTCTTGGAATCAGTGAAGATGGTCTGACCGCTTATGCCAAAACAATGGATGGCGAGCTTGTTGCGGTAGACTTAACCACTCCCGTATTCACAGAAAAATGGATTGTAGATATGGGTATCGGATATGACCATGCACCTTGTATAGTTGCGGAAACAGATGGTGTGATTTATTCCGGGTCGCGTCGAGGTATACTGACTGCGATTAGTGCTTCAGACCATTCAATATTGTTTAGCTACCCTATCGGAGTCTCAGAAATTAATGGAATTGATATTGACCCGTTTACAGGTGACGTGTGGGTGTCACTGATTGAGGGGACTATATGGCATATAAAACGTCAAACAAACACATGATTAAGATAAAATTGGTTAACTTCTGAATTTGCTTTAAACGACTTTAGGTGTCAGAGGGTTATAATACTGTAGTTCTATTCTATTATCAAGTATTATGCCTCTGACACTAAAATTATTTCGACTATCAATTATAACTGCGTGTGCTTCAATCTCGCTCAATGTTAGCGCACAGCCCTCAGAAAAGTATCTAAACGACTCGCTGCCACAGTCGTGGATTTTTGATAGTCGGTTTGATCAGACAATCCCGACCGACGATGATTGGTGGCAGACACTAAACGATTCTATACTTAATTCCCTAATAAAAGAAGGTGTTAAAAACAACTATAATCTGCTGATTGCTTCGCGAAGGATTGAAATAGCCCACAATGCCATGAAAATGGCGCAATCATCTTATTATCCCGTAGTGAATTTAAATGGCGGTTGGTCTAAAAATCAGACGACGGGGCTTGTATATGATTCTCATGGCAAAGCGTCACGCACATCTGAATTTTCATTAGGATTTGACTTAAGCTGGGAAATTGATTTATTTGGAAAAATCAGAGCTGGAGTCAATCAAAAAAAATCTCAATTGCAGGCCACAAAAGCCGAGTATGCAGGAGCGATGGTCAGCCTTTGCGGCCAAATCGCCTCAAATTACATACAATTGCGGACATGGCAGGCAGAACTTGCTGTCGCCAACGAGCATCTTGATAGTCAAGCGAGAATAGTAAAACTCACAGAAGCTCGAAAAGAGGCCGGGCTTGCGTCGGATCTTGATGTTTCGCAGGCTTTGATTGTGTATAATTCAACCAAGGCAACAATCCCTTCTCTTGAAAATTCTATTCACACTGCCATTAATTCCATAGCCTTACTCATAGGCTGTTACCCTCATGTTGTTTACAATGAATTAAGTCAGCCAAAAGCTCTTCCCGATTATAGGCGGATTGTCGGAACAGGCATTCCTATGGAGTTATTACGGCGACGACCCGACGTGGTTCAGGCTGAAAAAGAACTTGCGTCGTATGCAGACGCTATCGGTGTCGCAAAAAAAGATTTTTTACCGACATTGTCACTGAACGGCTCAATCGGCACTGCCGCCCATTCCGCTAAGAATTTATTAAAAACTGAAAGTTTCACCTATAGCATAGCTCCAACCCTATCTTGGACTGTTTTTGATGGATTACAGCGCAAATACAGGGTGGCCGGTGCACGAGAACAAATGCAAATCGGCATAGACAACTATAATCAGATCGTCATGACCGCAGTTGAGGAGACTGACAACGCAATGTTTATCTACTTAACTGCGATAAGGCAAATCAACGATATCCAAGAGGTTATTGACCAAAGTAAGCGGGCTCTTGATTTATCGGTGGATTTATATAAAAGGGGGTTGACTTCGTTCAACAACGTCGTAACCGCACAGATGTCGCTCCTTGAATATCAGGACCGAAGCGTTGTGGCCAAAGGCACCGCCCTATCATCCTTGGTCAAACTTTATGTGGCTCTCGGAGGCGGATGGGATGTTACAAGGCTATAAGCCATTTGGTCTATTAATTCAAATATATAATCACGGATATGAATAAGTTTATAATCTTAACGATGTCGTCACTTTCAGTGTTGCTGTCGGCGTGTACAAGCTCAAAAAAGCACTCTGACAATCATAAAGAGGTAGTCAGGGTTGATGTGGCTTTACCCGTGGTTGACTCTGTGGTATTGCATAAAGAGTATCCCGGTACATTAAGCGCCTACCGGGAGGTAGACCTCGTGGCAAGGGTCAATGGTTACCTGCTCTATTCAGGTTATAATCCGGGTTCATTAGTAAAAAAAGGAATGGTATTATTTCGTATAGAGGACTCTCAATACCGCGATGCTGTCAGTCAAGCAAAAGCCCAGTTATCAACCGCTCAAGCTACAAACGTATATGCCACCAACCAATATCAAGCGATGAAAAAAGCGTTGGAGAGCGATGCGGTTTCGCAGATGGATGTCATTCAAGCGGAGAGTGCGATGAAAGAGAGTGCGGCATCGATTCAGAAGGCTAAGGCTTCGTTACAATCGGCTTTGACTAATTTGGGGTATTGTACTATAACGGCACCGTTTACAGGGCATATTTCAAAATCGGCTTATTCCGATGGCGCATATCTTGGAGGCGCAGGTACTCCGGTCAAACTTGCGACTATCTACAATGATGATTATGTCAACGCTTATTTCTCCATAGAAGATAGTCAATATCTGGATATGGTTAATCAAAAAAATGAAGCGATTGATTACAATCACATTCCCGTGACATTTAGCGAAGATTTGCCACACTCCTATACCGGCAGTCTTAATTATATGTCTCCCGAAATAGATTCGTCTACGGGTACATTGAAGTTAAGAGTTAGAGTAGAGAATCCATACGGTGAACTCAAAAGTGGGATGTATGCTAAAATCCATTTGCCATATGCCAAGGCCCCTAAAGCGATTATTGTAAAAGACGCTTCAATCGGAACAGATCAGCTCGGGAAATATCTTTATGTCGTGAACGATTCCAACGAAGTCAAATATACTCCTATCGAGGTCGGTGAATTGGTAAATGACACAATGCGAATCGTGACAAAGGGCATAACGCCACAATCACGTTACGTCACAAAGGCTTTACTTAAAGTCAGAGACGGAATGCCTGTAAATCCGATTTTAACTAAATAGCCACCCTGTCCATATGTTTTCAAAATTTTTCATAGACAGACCCATATTTGCGACAGTCATCGCATTATTAATGGTCTTGGCCGGCCTATTGACAGTATATAATCTGCCGGTTTCTCAATATCCAGACATAACGCCCCCCACGGTTCGAGTCTCAGCCATGTATCCCGGTGCCGATGCGGAAACCGTGGCGGAAACTATTGGAGTACCTATCGAGGAACAGGTCAATGGAGTCGAAGGAATGATGTATATGAGTTCAAGTTCTGGAAGTGATGGAAGTTACAACCTTACAATCACGTTTGAAATTGGCACTAATCTTGATATGGCAACGGTCAAAGTGCAAAACCGTATTGCGTTGGCCGAAGCGAGTCTGCCGTCAGCCGTAAAACAGCAAGGCATATCTGTTATGTCTCAATCGACCAATATCATTCTGTTCATTGCGCTTGAAGGCGATTCAACAAATAGATATGATGCTTTGTATTTGACGAACTATGCAAAGCTCAATATCGTGGACGAACTTGCACGACTTGACGGAGTGGGAAGAGTGAGTGCATTCGGTGCTGGTGAGTATAGTATGAGGGTTTGGCTTGATCCGGAGTTGATGCGAGTCAGAGGATTGACTCCACAAGATGTAATTGCTGCGATTGAATCACAGAATATGGAGGTGTCAGCAGGCAGTGTTGGTGCTGCCCCTCAGACTACAAAAGAAGAATTTCAGTTTACACTGACATCCCTTGGACGCTTGAAATCGCCCGGTCAATTCGGGAATATCGTATTGAGAACTAATCCAGATGGCAGTATTCTCAGACTGCGTGATGTGGCTAAAATTGAACTTGGCAGCGAAAGTTATGGGAACATATCGCACGTCTCGGGAAAAGATGCTGGGCTTATAGGCATCTATCAATTGCCCGGAGCCAATGCGCTTGAAGTCGCTAATCGAGTTAAAGCTAAATTAGCCGACCTTGAGCCATATTTTCCCGTAGGTGTACACTATAACGTCATAATGGATACGACAAGTTTTGTGACAGCATCAATTGATGAAGTTCTTGTGACATTTGTTGAAACGACCCTAATAGTGATGTTTGTCATATTATTGTTCCTTCAGAGTTGGAGAGCTGTAATCATTCCTATGCTGACTATTCCTGTGTCTCTGATAACTACATTCGCCGTAATGAAACTATTGGGATTCACAATCAACACATTGACGCTGTTTGGACTTGTGCTTGCGATTGCGATTGTTGTGGACGATGCAATTGTCGTGGTGGAAGATTGCGCCCGACTTGTCGACAAACGAATCATGACATCGAAACAGGCGGCCGAAAAGGCAATGGTCGAATTGCAGAGTCCTGTCATCGGTGAAGTCTTGGTGCTCTTGGCGGTATTTATCCCAACCGCTTTTATCAGTGGAATCACGGGGGAGCTATATAAACAGTTCGCAGTGACAATTGCCGTGTCTACCGCTTTTTCCGGATTTAACGCTTTGACTTTCACGCCAGCTATGTGCTCATTATTCCTCAAACCGAGCAAACAGAGCGATTTTATTATCTATCGTTGGTTCAATAATGGATTTTCCGCTACATTAAAAGGATATATGGCCATAGTCAGGCGATTTTTGAAACGTCCGCTTGTTGCGATTTCCATTTATGTGGTGTTGTGCATCGCAGCATTTTGGGGATTTACGAAATGGCCGACATCGTATGTACCTGATGAGGATATGGGCTATTTCCTGACATCAATACAACTTCCGACCGGTGCTTCTCTTGAACGGACCGACAAAGTGGTGAAAGAAGTAAGCAGTATGATTAGAACTTTACCTGAAGTGGAGAATGTGATTTCAATTTCTGGTATGTCGTTTATGGATGGTGGTGCAGGAAGTAATCTCGGTTCGATGTTTGTCGTTTTGAAGCCATGGGATGAACGCAAAGGGCGTGCTCACAGTGTATTCACGGTTGTCGATAAAGTTAACGAAATGACAGCCAATATTCAGGAAGCCGTGATATTTTCGTTGAATCCTCCCTCTATTCCCGGACTTGGATTAACATCCGGGTTACAGATGCAATTGCTTGACATAAATAATCTCGGGCCAAAGGAGATGTCGCAGGCGATAAAGGAGATTCAGATGTCTGTTGCCGAGAATGACAAAATAAAGTCAGTGACTACTCTATATGAAGGAGAGGTGCCTCAATACCAGTTAAATATTGACCGAGATAAAGTAGAGATGCAAGGATTGTCTTTGAGTTCTGTATTCTCTTCGTTGGCCTCATATATGGGTGGTGCATATGTAAATGACTTCGTCGAATTTGGCCGCGTGTATCAAGTCAATATTGGTGCCGATGCGGCCTCGCGAAGCCATATTGATGATGTGATGAAACTTAGCGTTAAAAACTCAGAGGGAGAAATGGTGCCTTTCCCTTCATTCTCATCCGTAGAACCGTCGATGGGTCAAGCAACTGTCAACCGTTACAATATGTATAATACCGCCTCTATTACAGCAACAGCTGGGAATGGAGTTAGCACAAGCAATGCTATTAAAGAGATGGAGCGTATAGTCGATGAATCGCTTGGAGCGAATTATGCCTATGCATGGACTGGAGAAGCCTATCAAGAGACGCAGTCGGGAACGACTATAACTATGGTGTTGTTGTTTGCCGTCGTGATTACGATTCTTGTTTTGTCGGCACAATATGAAAGCTGGACTGATTCAATAGCGGTAGTAATTTCAATGCCTACCGCCATTTTAGGCACAATCATCGGGTGTATGTTTATGTCTCAGTCAATAAGTATATATACTCAGATTGGTATAATCCTACTGTTAGGTTTGTCTGCTAAAAATGCCATACTTATTGTAGAATATGCTGTTGATTTCCGAAAATCAGGAATGTCAATTAGGGATTCGGCTCTTAATGCCGGAGAAATAAGGTTTAGACCGATAATGATGACGGCTTTGGCTTTCATATTTGGTGTCATGCCGATGTTATTCGCGACAGGAGCCGGGGCGGAAAGCCGTCTATCGCTTGGCACGGCTGTCGTTTTCGGTATGGCGGTAAATGCGATCGTCGGGACCTTGTTTGTCCCTAATTATTGGGAATTGCTTGAAAAATTTTATGAAAAATACCTATCTAAAGTATTTGCTATCAAAACCGACGCTCCCCCTACCCTAACGGAGAAGGATTCCCCCCGACCATAGGAATATATTTTGTTTAGAAGCCGCAGCCAAATAAAATTTTAGCCTGCGGCTTTAAATTTTGTTTAATTTGCAACTTTTATCCGACACTGCGCATCTAAGAATAAAAACGATTAAAATACCATTTATATGAAATCAGTCAAAATTATCATGTTATCATTCGCAACATTGATCGCTATCGGGGTCTCGAGTTGCGCTCGCGAGAAATCAGTTGGTGACAATCGCATTAACGTAGAGAAATTAAAAACGGAACTGACAAAAGCGGTAGGCCAATCAATCAATGAATCGTCTCAAGTTTCAGACATTCATGAAAAACGTGTAGGTAATAATGACAATGTTACCATTGTGAAAGACAGCACCTCGATGACTACACAGTCTCCCGTAATCAATGTCTATGTTGATATACCGTCTGAAAACGCCACAGATGTTTTTGAGGATTCTGATTTCATCCCCGCTTTGGCGATAATAATGGTTTTTGCTGTTCCATGTATAACGTTCCTATTGATAATCATAGCGATTCTTGTGTTTGTCTACAAACGCAACCGTAACCGTAACGCAGTGATTCAACAAGCCATTGAATCAGGCTATCAGTTACCTGAGGCTTTCTATAATAACCATTCTCATTCCGATAAGCGACGCAATCCGCGGTTGTTGCAGGCAGGAATACGGAATATTGGTGTAGGTGTGCTGCTGTGCATTTCATTCTCCATATTCTTTTGTCTTCCCTTTGTTGGAGTCTTGTGCCTTATTCCTGCGGTAATCGGTGTCGGCGAGCTGGTAACCTACTACTCTTCAGAAAAAGACAACAATATATCCGTTTGCGACAGCAACAATGATTAGTAAGATTGAAGAACTTAGCCTGATTGCCCGTTGCGTTGCCGGCGATAGCCGTGAAGCATTCGGGCGATTGGTTGTGGCCTATGAGGATGGGTTACGAAGGTTTCTTCTGAACTTGACATTGAATGATGCTTCGCTCACTGATGATCTTGCGCAAGAGGCGTTTTTAAAAGCATATCTGTCCATAAGGTCTTTTAAAGGTATCTCAAAATTCAAAACTTGGCTATACACGATAGCCTATAACGAATTCTTGTCATACAAGCGTAAGATTAGAGAATGTAATCAGGAAATTGAGACTATTCCGATGATTGATGAGCATTCAGAACACTCAGCCACTAACGCACGCATCGATGTGGAAACCTGCTTGAAATATTTAACAGAAAAAGAGCGGTCGGTGGTCCTTTTATTCTATCTTGAAGACCAGCCCATCGACAAAATAGCGAAAATTACCGGCATGCCTACAGGAACAATCAAATCCTATCTTAACCGCGCAAGGAATAAAATGGCGCGGTTGATGCAACAATAAACACCTTATACCGTTAACATATCAAATATTTATTATGAGCAAAAACATTGATAATATCGACGATACATTAAGAAATCTCATAAAACGGGATTTGCCAAAAGAGCGTAAGGATGAGTGGTTTGTCAAAAAGGTGATGAACCGTTTGCCTGACAAACGAAAACCGACGTTTTCGCGCCCGGAACTGATAAGTTTCGTATTTTCAACACTTATTCTTGTTTCGGGATGGTTATGGCTTTGGAATCGTTTTAATACGGAGGAATCACTCACATATGATTCATTAGCGATGGGGGGCGTTCTGATTGTGATGACATTCGGACTTTTAGCCACAGTGGCTTACCCTATCCTACGGCGCAATTAGAGCCTGAACGGAATCGGGAGCAGGCAGTGAACCGATACATTTTCTTTGTTAACCTTGCCTGCCTCCCATTTAGGCATCTCGCTTATTAGGCGGATGGCCTCTCTGTTAAGACTATGCTCAACCCCCTTGACAATACGGATGTTACTTATTGAGCCATCAGGATTGACTATGAAACTGCACATCACGCGTCCTTGTATACCTTTGGTATATGCATCGGCAGGATAACGTCTGGAATTGTTGATATATTTTATCAATTCTAAATCTCCTCCGGGAAATTGTGGCTGCACGTCGACAAAGTCATACTCGTATATCTCTGTAGCAGGTGAAGGACAAGGTGTTTGATAATCCGGATAGCAGGAGGCGACGCGCCTTGCCTGTCCATTCAAGGAGAGAACGGTTGCAACTGTGAAAGTTATCAGTATTGAACGACGGCAAAGATTTATAGTCATAATGCAAAAATTTCCTTATTGCGGTGCTTTATGCCTGAAGAGTTAATAATCTAAGTTCTTAGTTCGTCATCTGCGTTATAAGACTAAGAATTTTGCAACAAATATAGTATCTTGTAATTTCTATGACAAAAGTCTTGGTGCCATTTTGGGAATGATTATTATTGTTTATTCTTTATTTACAATTTGAGCAACGGCTTGATTTCAGATAAAAATTCGCTTGCGATTATAATACGACACGGTTATCATCCGTTATTATTTTGTTGAATTATATGCCGACCAGTGCCGGCATTTCGCAGTGTGCGATTTTTTTACAATGAACAGAATCAAGACCATAATACTTGCCTTGCCATTGTTGTGCGCCACAAACTTATGGGCGCAAGACGGCTCAACGGCATATAACTTCTTAAATCACACCTCGTCAAGCCGTATATATGGGCTTGGCGGTGTAAATATAACAACGATTGAGGACGATGTCAGCATCACGGACCAGAATCCCGCCTTGCTCGGGCCTGAAATGACGATGCAAACGGTCGTCAACTATATGCGTTACGTCGGAGATTCCAATTTTGCGGGACTTAAATTTGCCCATAGTGCCGGGGAACGTGCGGCATGGTCAGCGGGTATTCAATATTTCGGCTATGGAAATATGACCCACACCGATGAGGGGGGGAATATACTTGGCGAATTTTCGGCAAAAGATGTAGTATTCAACGGCAGCTACTCACACGATATCACTGATCGTCTGCGGGGTGGTATCGCTGTAAAATATGTATACAGTTCCTATGAGGAATACACGGCAATGGCACTCGCAACCGATCTCGGCATCAACTATTATGATTCTGATAGAGATTTGTCACTTTCATTGGTGGTCGCCAACCTTGGAGGTCAAATAAAGCGGTTTAGCGACTCATACGATAGGCTGCCTATTGATGTTCGCATCGGTTGGACTCAATCGTTAGGTTCATTACCGTTACGGTTTTCTGTCACGGCCTGGAATCTGACGAAATGGAGTTTGCCTTACTATGATGGCGGTGACGGCTCTGTTGGAAGCGAGCCTCAAATTAAAGACTCTTTCAGTTCAAATCTATTTCGTCATCTCATCTTCGGTCTTGATTTCACGCCTAACGACCGATTTTATTTGGCACTTGGGTATAATTACAAGACACGAACTGATATGAACACATATTCACGAAGTTTCGTGTCAGGGTTCTCCCTTGGAGCTGGATTGAATGTAAATCGTTTTGGCGTTGGTTTGGCACTTGCACAACCCCACACCGGAGCGACTACATTCATGCTGAATCTGAATCTAAATCTTGCTGATATTCTAAACTAATTAGGGCTAATAATATGGCATCAACGACCCCAAACATAATAATAGCGATTGACGGGTATTCTTCATCGGGTAAAAGCACCATGGCTCGGGCTTTAGCCAAGAGCATCGGTTACCGATATATCGATTCGGGAGCGATGTATCGCGCTGTTACCCTGTATGCGATGAAACATGGTATGATTTCTGCTAGCGGTGTTGTTGACATAGATAAACTTGTGTCAGCGTTGCCCGATATAAAAATAGATTTTGCTGTTGGTCAGGAAGGACAAAACACGCTGTTGAATGGTGAAGATGTCGAGAAGCAAATAAGGCAGATGAATGTATCCTCAAATGTCTCCCCTGTGGCGGCTATACCACAAGTCAGACGTGCATTGGTCGCCATGCAGCAGGCTCTCGGCAAAGATAAAAGGATAGTGATGGATGGCAGAGACATAGGCACCGTGGTGTTTCCAGATGCTGAATTGAAAATTTTTGTTGACGCGCCAGCGCGCACGAGAGCTGAACGCAGATACAAAGAGCTCCTCCAAAAAGGGGAAACTGTGTCGTTTGAAGAAGTCCTTGACAATGTCGTAAGCCGCGACCATATCGATGAAACACGCAAGGAAAGCCCGCTTCGTAGAGCTGACGATGCTATTGCGCTCGACAACTCGGCAATGTCGCTTCAGCAACAGAACGAGTGGTTGCTTTCCCGGTTTAATGAAGTCGTCTCATCTCTTTAAAACCGGTATGCCGACTATTGAGATTGACCATAATTCAGGTTTTTGTTTCGGAGTAGTCACCGCAATACATAAAGCTGAAGAAGAATTAGCCAAATCAGGGAAACTTTATTGTCTCGGTGATATAGTGCACAACAGTGATGAAGTGCAGCGGCTCCGCAACAAGGGACTTGTGACAATCACGCATGACGATATGAAGCGGCTTCATGACGTAAAAGTGCTTTTAAGAGCTCATGGCGAGCCGCCATCGACCTACGAACTCGCTCGGCGCAACAATATAAAGATTATCGATGCCACCTGCCCGGTGGTGTTGCAATTGCAACGTCGCATAAAGCAGACTTTCGACTCGCAGTCGCCGCGCCCTCAAATCGTAATATATGGCAAAATTGGTCATGCCGAAGTCAACGGGCTGGTTGGCCAGACGAATGGAGAGGCCATCGTGGTTGAAAATCATGAAGATTTAAATAAAATAGATTTTTCAAAAGATATAGCTTTATATTCCCAAACCACTAAATCGCTTGAAGGATTCAGATTGATAATCGAATCAATAGGCCACCGGTTAGCCTCCGGGGCTTCTTTCAACAGTTATGACACCATTTGCCGCCAAGTTGCGAATAGAGTATCGGGGTTGCGCGATTTCGCAGCATCCCACGAACTCATTCTCTTTGTGAGCGGAAAGAAAAGCAGTAACGGCAAAATCCTATTTGCCCAATGCCATGATGTTAACCCAAACACTTATTTGGTGTCAAATGCATCAGAAATTAATCCAGCATGGATTGCAGGCGTAAAAAGTGTGGGCATCTGCGGAGCCACGTCCACACCCCGCTGGCTTATGGAGCAGGTAAGAGATATGATATCTAATCTGTATTCGATTGATGGATGACTTTGTTGCCATAGATGTCGAGACCGCTAACTATGAGCCGTCAAGCATTTGTGCGATAGGAGCGGTGCAAGTCTCTGGCGGATGCATAACTAACAGATTCTACGAACTCGTGTCCCCTGAACCGAATTGGTACGTCAGCCACTTCACCAACAATGTTCATGGCATTTCAGCAAAAGACACATCCGGTGCGAGATGTTTCGCTCATGTATGGGCTGATTTGTCAGCATTGATTGGCGACAGACCGCTTGTGGCTCACAACAAATCTTTTGACGAACGATGCATTAAAGCGGCATTCAAGGTATACCAAATGGATTATCCCGACTATGAATTTCTGTGTACTTTGCAAAAGGCGCGCCGCACTATCCCACGCGGACTATGCTCATCGTTTTCCCTTCCCGCATTATGTGCTTTTTTAGGTATACCGTTTAATAATCATCACAACGCTTTGGCCGATGCCGAAGCGTGTGCAAAAATTGCACTGTCATTGTTATGAAAATACGTTTTGCTATAGGTCTTATTTTAATTTGTGCGGCACTTTCATGTTCGTCAAACGATGAACGCAACCGCATATCATCGGCGAGAGATTTAGGTCGAAAAAAAGCATCTGAGTTGGTTGAAAATCACGATGATACACTGAAAATGCAGTACCTTTTGCTTGAAGCGAGAAGTTGTGAACAATTGCTTAGAAAGCACAACTATAACGCCGTAGCCGATACATTTATCATTGCATTTGAGGAATACATAAGGGCAAATGACGATTCTCTCGCACGGTTGATTTTATAGAACGTTTTAACTCAATTTATCGTTCAATTGGTTTGTAATGAAATAGCATTGTGTTAACTTTGCATTTCACTAAACGATGATAGACCATTTTATCAACATAATGACGAGCGGGTTCCTTATCGGAATCCTCATATCAGCGCCTATGGGACCTATAGGTATGTTGTGCATTCAGCGTACACTAAACAAAGGTCGCGCAGCCGGATTGTTTACGGGGATAGGTGCGGCATTATCTGATTTCATCTATTGTCTGTTGACGGGGTTTGGCTTGTCATTTATAGAAGGGTTTATTAACCGTAATCAGATTTTATTGCAAATACTTGGCAGCATCGTGTTAATCGGATTCGGCGTATATTTGTTCAAGAAGAACCCGGCACGGAGTCTCAAACCTGCGAATGACAGTAGTAACACTTTTTTGAGTGACCTTGTGACGGGCTTCCTTTTCACCTTTTCCAATCCCTTAATTTTGTTTTTCATTATCGGATTGTTCGCCCGATTCAATTTCCTGTTACCTGAATTCAAATACTACCATTACTTTGCCGGCTACGCTTCAATAATAGCCGGTGCATTGGCTTGGTGGTATGTCATAACATTTTTTGTCAACAAAGTACGCGCCCATTTTAATGTCAGATCAATGTGGCTGATTAACCGCATCATCGCACTTTTGTTGATGACTATGGCTGCAGTGGGACTGTTTATGGGGGTTAAAAATTATATACTTAGCTACAATGGATAAGACAATCAAGACCATCAATGTACCTTTCATCCCCGAACTCGATGACTTAGCACTCGAATCGGTTGAAAACCTTCTTGAGGAAAAGGGAACCAGACGCACCATCGAATATCTAAATTGGCCTGATGAATACCCCTATCATCCATTGACGGTGTTTACAACCGCCCATTCAAAGAATTACATCTATATTGATTTTTTTGTGAGATGCAACTATCTCCGAGCCGTAAATTATAAGAACAATTCTCCCGTTTGTCAGGATTCGTGTGTTGAGTTTTTTATTGAGCCGAAGAACGACGGCCGTTATTGGAATTTTGAGTTTAACTGCATTGGGGCGATAAATGCGTCTACCCGCATCGAGAGGAGAAATCCTCGCCGATTAACAGATGATGAGCTGGATAGCGTGAGAAGGTTCGCTTCTTGTGGTAACAGACCGTTTCAGGAGATTGAAGGATTATTTGCGTGGAATCTGATTGTCGCAATTCCTCTGAATCTTATCGGAATCAACTATGACGGTAATCCATTAAAAATGAAAGGGAACTTCTATAAATGCGCGTCGGGCTGCACTCAGCCCCACTTTTTAAGTTGGAATCCAATTGAAACCCCGCACCCCGATTTCCATCAACCAGACTTCTTCGGAAACATCATACTCGAATAAATCTTTTTTTATCATGCGTATTCTTGAAGGACGCAAATCGCGATTTGTTATGATGGAATGATTACCACCTGTGGAAAGCCCCTCTGCGCGAAAAGTTCAGCAACTTTCTCATAGGTTGACATAGCGACAAGAGTGTTGAGCTGGTATTGGATTTACACTTTGAGCCTACGTTTCCGTGAATTTGATGCGGGATTATTTATAAACCTGTTTTCATTTTAAAAGTGACATTTTAATCGTAAATTTGGAAAATTTTATGATACCGTTGTAACTAATCGCCATATGTCAGCGTCTAACCATTAAGTTATAATTGTTTCAAAACCACTTAAGCATTTCAAACTATTTCATTACATAACACCATAAGAACTAATTATGAGAATTGATTTCAAACGCCTATTCCTATTTATCGCAGCAATAGGTATGATGTCGACCATTCAGGCTCAGATGATGCCTATGCCGGTCGACAAAGATGTGAGGGTTGGTAAACTGCCGAACGGTCTAACCTACTACATTCGTCACAACGAAACCCCGAAAGGGCAAGCGGATTTCTACATTGCTCAAAAAGTCGGATCTATACTTGAGGAAGACAATCAGCGCGGTCTCGCCCACTTCCTTGAACATATGTGCTTCAACGGCACCGAGAATTTCCCCGGCAACGGAGTAGTCAGCTGGCTTGAAACCGTAGGCGTGAAATTCGGCAACAACTTGAACGCATACACAAGCGTCGATGAAACGGTCTATAACATTTCTAACGTACCGACCGCTCGCACAGGCGTCCAGGACTCATGCTTGCTCGTGCTCCATGACTGGGCCGATGGGTTGCTTCTCGACTCGGTAGAGATTGACAAAGAACGCGGCGTAATCCATCAGGAGTGGAGACGTTCAAACGTAGGCCAGATGCGTATCATCGAAAAATTGCTTCCGGTTATCTACCCCAACAACCGCTACGGCTACCGTCTGCCCATCGGAACTATGGAAGTTGTAGACAACTTTCCCTATCAAGCGTTGCGCGACTACTATGAGACATGGTATCGCCCCGATCAACAGGGTATCGTAGTCGTTGGCGACATCAACGTGGACAGCATTGAGAACAAAATCAAAAAGATATTTTCACCGATAGAAATGCCTGCCAACGCAAAAGAGCGCATTTATTACCCAGTGGATGACACTCCCGGCACCATCTATGCAATAGGTTCAGACAAAGAGCTGCAATTCCCTATCGGTATGATAATGTTCAAGACCGATGCGCTGCCTGACTCACTGCGACCGACAGTAACGGGTGCTGCTCAGAGCTATATGACCGAGATAATTTCAAATATGCTTAACAGTCGCTTGTCGGCACTCTCAACAAAAGCCGATGCGCCGTTTGCACAAGCCTCAGCCAATTATGGCAACTTCTTCCTCTCCAAGACTAAAGATGCGTTTGAAGTAACAGCACTTCCCAAGGGGAATGACCCGACAGAAGCGTTAACAGCTGTTTATCGCGAAGTGCTTCGCGCCGTACGCGGAGGATTTACTTTTGGCGAATATGACCGCGCACGCAACGAGTACATTTCTCAACTCGAGAAAGAGTATAACAACCGTGCAACTACCCAGAGCCGCAGCTATGTGAACACCTACGTGCGCAACTTCATCGATAATGAGCCAATGCCATCAATCGAGGATAAATACCAGATTATGCAGATGCTTGCAAATCAAATAACTTTAGAGGCGATTAACGGCGCATTCAAATACCTTATTACCGATAACAACCGCGTAGTAGTCGCTATGAGCCCCGATAAGGAAGGTTATGTAACACCTACCGAGGTTTCGCTTGCTGAAGCATTCAAAGCTGTTGACGCTGAAACGATAGAGGCATACGTAGACGACGTAAAGAGCGAACCGCTTATTCCCAATATGCCTAAAGCCGGCAAGATTGTCAAAGTGGAACAAGATCAACAGTGGGGTGCAGAGCGCTGGATACTTTCAAACGGAGTCACTGTAATCGTCAAGAAAACCGATTTCAAGAACGACGAAATACGCTTTGATGCCGTAGCCAAAGGCGGTATCTCAACCCTGCCCGACGATAAAGCCAATAGTATTATAGCTTTGCCGGTAGCATTGAGCCAAAAAGGCCTCGGCAACTACACTCACAGCGACTTGCAGAAATATATGCAAGGCAAACAAGCCTGGGTGAGCTTCTCGTTAGATGACTATACGCGCTATCTTAACGGTGCAACAACGCCCAAAGACCTGCCAACGCTGATGGAGCTTATCTATATGACGATGACCGACATCCAGCTGACAGAGGATGAATTTAAGGCATTCCAAAATATGTATAGCGGCATATTGAAGAATCAAAGCGCAAATCCTCAATTCATCTTCAGCAAAACGATGACGAACGCACTTTTCAAGTCGCCAAAATCGCAGATGTTCACAGCTGAAGTAATCGAAGCCGCCAAGCGCGATGAAATTTTGGATATAGCACATAAAGCAATGGACAATGCTGCCGACTACACATTCTTCTTTGTAGGCAACTTTGACTCGGAGACATTGAAACCACTTGTAGAGCAGTATATCGCATCGCTTCCCGCTGACCCAAGTAAAGCGGTAAAAGATGTGAAACCCGACACATCGCTTGAAATCATGGCCGGCCGCGGCTTACACACCGAGACTGCCACAATGGAAACTCCTCAAACGTGGGTAGCGATATTCGCCACCGGCAAACTCCCCTATACCGCTAAGAATTGGGTGGCATCAAGTGTAGCCGGTCAAATCTTGACTAAACGACTGCTCGACACTGTCCGCGAGAAAGAGGGCGCAGTTTACTCAATCGGTGCTCAAGGCTATATGAAACGAACCGGAGCATATCCTGTCACCATCCAATCGAGCTTCCCGATGAAACCGGAGCTTAAAGAGAAGGTGCTCGACATCATCGAGAAAGAATTTAACAATATGACAAAAGATGTCACCGAGGAAGAGCTAAACAAGGTTAAAGAGTATATGGTCAAGAGCTTTACCGAAGGTAAAGAACTTAACAGCTCGTGGATTGGTTCGATGAGCGGCACTATGATCAATGGAGTAGACGTGTTTAACAACAACATCGAAACCGTCAACTCGTTGACAACAGCCGACGTGATGAACTTTATGAAAGAGTTGCTTTCGCAAGGGAACTACCAAGTTGTGATACTTGACCCGAAAGCAGAATAATCAGAACCGAACATACTTAAGATAAGAATGGGCTACACAATCACGGGTAGCCCATTCTGCGTTATGGATACGGTAAAAAACTAATGGTTAAGAAGTGAGTTTCTTTATCGTTGACGACGGGAATTGTCAACCACGTAGTCTTTGACTTTTTGGAAAAGGTCGGTAGCAAAAACGAAGTCAGACAGCGCCTGGTTGTCGGTTTCAAAAATTTGGTCTTTATTACCCACCCAGTCGCGGTGTCCCTTGTTGATGAAAATAATGTTTTCACCTATACCAAGCACCGAGTTCATGTCGTGGGTGTTAATGATAGTTGTAATATTGTATTCGTGAGTGATGTCGCTAAGCAATTCGTCAATGACAATAGACGTCTTAGGGTCGAGGCCGGAGTTAGGCTCATCACAGAAAAGATATTTGGGGTTGAGAGCAATGGCTCGCGCGATTGCCACACGTTTCTGCATACCTCCTGAAATCTCAGAGGGATACTTTTTATCGGCACCCTTGAGGTTAACACGTTCGAGACAGAAAAGGGCTCGGTCGCGCATCTCAGCTTCAGACATCTTGGTGAACATAACCAGTGGGAACATAACGTTTCCAAGCACCGTTTCAGAGTCGAATAGCGCCGAGCCTTGGAAAAGCATTCCAATCTCCTTGCGCAACTCTTTGACTTGCGAGGAATCCATCTTCAACAAATCGCGACCGTCGTAAAGAATCTGGCCTCGCTCGGGGCGGATAAGTCCAACGAGCGACTTCATAAGCACAGTTTTACCCGAGCCGCTTTGACCGATAATAAGATTTGTTTTTCCGGTGTGGAACGTTGCAGATATGTCGTGCAAAATCGTTTTATCGTCAAACGATTTAGTGATATTATTAACCTCAATCATTGTAATAGCAGTTTTGTCAACAAGATGTCAAAGAATAGAATCAAAATGCTGCTCGAAACGACAGCGTTAGTGCTTGACTTGCCGACATCGAGTGCCCCACCCTTGACGTAGTAACCGAAGAATGATGCGACCGAGCTAATGATGAAAGCAAAAGCAATAGATTTGATGATGCCGTACCACACATACCACTCTTGGAACAGGGCTTGAAGACCGTAGACGTAGCGCGACACCGTAATCATATCGGTCACAAGGGCTACAAAATATCCACCGAAAAGCGCCGTTGAGATGCTAAACACCACCAAAATGGGCATAAAGAACAGAAATGCGACAATTTTAGGGAGAACAAGAAAATTTGCAGAGTTTACACCCATGATTTCGAGAGCGTCAATCTGTTCAGTCACTCTCATAGTGCCAATCTCAGATGCGATGTTGGAGCCAACTTTACCCGCGAGAATCAAACAAAGAATTGAGTTGGAGAACTCAAGCAGGACAATATCGCGGGTAGCAAGACCGACCGAATAGGCAGGAACCAACGGCGAGGTTATGTTAAGCTGCATCTGAATTGCGATAACAGCACCGATAAACAGCGAAATGATAATAACGAGAGGAATTGAATCAACACCGAGTTTAATTATCTCAGCGATTGTGCGCCGTAAAAAAACTTTGAATTTGTCGGGTATCGAGAAAACTCGTCGCATAAACAGGCAATAGCTGCCAAACGTGGCTATGGAGTTAGTAAGTAGCATCTTAGTATTTAAAATGATATTTATCCCGCAAAGGTAGCTATTTTTTGACAAACACCATTATTCCAATCGGCGCGGAACTTGATAATTAAATTACTAACTTATGAGAAAAAACTTAGATTTGCAGGTTGCCTGCAGATTAGCACACTTTACGATATGTGCCATTGATTTTGTTTGTTGCGACAATTTGTGTAATTTTAGGGCGAGAATGCGATGATATGGGAGCGTCTTTGTCAGAATACATAAATATGTCTTGGCTTTATTGGGGATTGATGGCCATTTATGCCATCACTATTCTCAGTATCATCGGAATCGTATTGTCAGAAAACCGCAATCCAGTCAAGTCACTCGCTTGGGTTACTGTGCTTCTTGTTGTTCCCGCATTTGGGCTTATTCTTTACATATTTTTCGGGCGCAATATAAAGAACAAACATCGCACTTCGCGCCGCAACCGCCGCAAATTGCGAAAATTTGAATCAATGTCGGTCCCGCATACGGACAGAATACCCATGAGTATTGAGAGCCAACAGCAGATCAAGCTCGCGCACTCTTTGACCGGGGCAAACTTTTATCCTGGAAACGATGCGAGAATCTTCATAACCGGTCGCGAGAAATTTGACATGCTCATCAACGACCTTAATAATGCACAACACTACATTCATCTTCAATATTACATTTTTGAGGATGACAAAATCGGATATGAAATAAAAGATATCCTCCAACGCAAGGCACGAGAAGGTGTCACCGTGAGAGTTATCTACGACCATGTAGGCTGTTTGGGCGTGAAAAATAAGTTTTTCAAGGAGATGCAGCAGGCGGGGATTATGGTCTATCCATTTTTTAAAGTCGCTTTTCCCCCATTTGCCACACGTATTAACTGGCGAAACCACCGCAAACTTTGCGTAATAGATGGATGCATTGGATATATCGGCGGGATGAACATCGCTGACCGATATATCGATGGAACAGAATGGGGCATCTGGCGCGACACACATCTGCGCATACAAGGGTCTGCCGTGACGGCGTTGAAATTGTCGTTTGCCAATGACTGGAGTTTTATGGGGCAACCCCTAATCGAAGAAGTCAAAGACGTGGCGTTGCCGGTATGTATCGACCACTCGATGGGAATGCAGCTAATCACAAGCGGACCCACAAGCCAATGGAGCAATGTGGCAATGGTCTATCTCAAAGCCATTGCTAATGCTAAAAAATCGGTTTTTTTGCAGACCCCCTACTTCCTGCCGACCGAGAGTCTTCTGAAGGCGTTACAAAGCGCAGCCCTCTCTCGTGTCGACGTGCGCATCATGATTCCGAGGCGCAGCGACTCGATAATGCTGAAATATGCCTCATATTCCTATATTGCCGAATGCCTGCGTGCGGGTATCAAAATTTACTTCTACGAACCGGGAATGCTTCACAGTAAGACACTCGTCATCGACGACGAATTTTCATCGGTGGGTTCCACTAACTTTGACTTCCGCAGTTTTGAACATAACTTTGAAAGTAACTTAATCATCTACTCGACTGATTTCAACAAGCAGATGAAAGAAATTTTTGTCAACGACATGAAAGACTGTCAACGCATAACCCCCTCGGCATGGAGACACAGGTCGACAACTCAAAAAGCGTTGGAGTCATTTATGAGACTTTTCAGCCCCATCCTATAATATCGTTGATAATAAAAAACGCTCGTGACAGCACCGTTTGCTTTGCTTCTACAGTAATATTTTGTAAATTCGCGTTGAAGTGCAAGTTGCGCCGACTTTTACCCACAGAACAGTAACAGTCATGAACAAAGGAAGAATATTAGTAACCGGGGGCACAGGATACATCGGTTCTCACACTGTCGTTGAATTGCAGCAAGCCGGTTACCCGGTAGTAATCATAGATAATCTGTCCAACAGTAATCTTGAAGTGCTTGATGGAATAGAACGCATCACGGGCCAACGACCGCCGATGGTCGAAGCCGACTGCACCGATATGGCGGCTCTTGAACAATTGTTCACAGATTATCCTGACATCAAGGGTATAATCAATTTCGCCGCGAGCAAAGCTGTCGGCGAATCAATAGAAAAGCCGCTACTCTATTATCGCAACAATTTGAACACGCTGATGAATCTGCTTGATGCGATGCCTCGCCACGGGGTGAAAGGCATAGTATTCTCATCGTCATGCACCGTCTATGGCGAGCCTGATGAAAATCCGGTCACCGAGTCCGCTCCAATCAAAAAGGCAACATCGCCTTATGGCAACACCAAGCAGATTTCGGAGGAGATAATCACGGATGTGGTCAATTCGGGCGCACCAATCAAAAGCGTGATTCTTAGATATTTCAATCCGGTTGGAGCGCATCCATCCGCCGAGATAGGAGAATTGCCTAACGGTGTCCCCCAGAATCTCATACCCTACCTCACACAGACCGCCATCGGAATCAGAAAGGAACTTAGCGTTTTCGGCGACGATTATGATACGCCCGACGGCTCGTGCATACGCGATTTTATCAATGTTGTCGACTTGGCAAAAGCCCATGTTATCGCAGTAGAGAGGATGCTTGAAGGCAAATCTGATGACAAAATAGAGATATTCAATCTTGGCACTGGAATAGGATTGTCAGTGCTTGAATTAATTGACGCATTCCAACGAGCCACAGGAGTTAACGTTCCCCACAAAATCGTAGGACGCCGTGCAGGAGATATTGAGAAAGTATGGGCTGACCCGGCTTATGCAAACGAAGTACTTGGCTGGAAAGCTCAGACTTCTATTGACGACACAATGCGTTCGGCATGGGCGTGGCAATGCAAACTCCGCGAGCGTAACGTAATGTAATTCTGACTTTTTTCAAAAAAGATGCCAGTAAGAGTTCCGGAAGGATTACCCGCCGTTGAGGAGCTAAAAGCCGAAAATATATTTGTCATGGGAGAGCGGCGAGCCGCTACTCAGGATATCCGTCCCTTAAGGATTGCGGTTCTGAATCTTATGCCGCTAAAACTTATGACGGAGACTGACCTATTGAGGCTGATTTCCAACACCCCATTGCAGATTAATCTTGATTTGGTTGATGTCGGCACCCATGTTTCGCGCAACACACCGCGCGAACATATCGAAGCTTTCTACAAACGATTTGATGACATAAAAAGAAATTGTTACGACGGCTTGATAATAACAGGCGCACCGGTTGAAAAGGTTGAATTTGAGCAAGTCGATTATTGGCAAGAGCTTACCAACGTGTTTGAATGGGCAAAAAGCCATGTAACCTCCACAATTTATATATGCTGGGCAGCTTTCGCAGGACTATACTACCACTATGGTATAGCAAAGCACGTTCTTGACCATAAGCTCTCGGGGGTATTTACCCATCGACTTAAGGATAAGCACAACCCTATTTTCCGCGGGTTTGACGACACTTTTGAAGTTCCCCACAGCCGATTCAGCCAACTTGATGCCGATGAAATAAATCGGCATGAGTCACTTACCATACTGGCCGACAGTGAGGAAAGTGGAGTTTATATGGTCATGGCTCGAAACGGAAGGGAGTTCTTTATCACCGGTCACTCAGAATATTCACCGCTCACGCTTGATTTTGAATACCACAGAGATCTTGAAAAAGGATTGAATCCGGCGGTTCCCGCTCATTACTACATCGACGATGACCCATCGAAAGAACCACTCGTCAGATGGCGTTCGCACGCCAATCTCCTTTTCACCAATTGGCTTAACTACTTCGTCTATCAGGCAACGCCATACAAACTTGACGACATCGCCAATCTAAAATAGATAAATTCTAAAAATCAATAACAATGTTAAAGACAATTCTTTCAATCTCAGGTCGTCCCGGCCTCTTTAAATTGGTAAACCAAGGGAAAAATATGCTCATAGTCGAAAACCTCGCCACCGGGAAACGCACCCCGGCCTATGCGCACGACAAGGTTATTTCTCTTGGCGACATAGCCATTTACACTGAAAATGAAGACACGCCGTTGGCAAATGTGTTTGAAGCCATTAAAGAAAAGAACGATGGAAAACCGGTCGATGTAAAATCACTTGGAGGTGACAAGGAAATCCGCGGCTATTTCGCTACTATATTACCCGATTTCGATGGCGACAGAGTCTATACCAATGACATCAAAAAAGTGTTCAGTTGGTATAATCAGCTTATAGCGGCAGGAATTGACAAGTTTAAAGATGAAGAATTAGCTCATGACGAATCGGCCGAATCGGCAGGCGACACTCATGCGGCAAATGAATAACAGAGGTTAATGGCTTATTATACAGGCTTTTGCCGATTAAGAAATGGCGGCTTAGTTCGAGCCGCCATTTTCGTTTAATGTGTGAATACTTATTATAAATCGACATGGTCGACTGCCGGTTCATCGGTCAACGCAAGCCCAATAACGTCCATAACGGTATCCACATAGTGGAATGTCAGTCCAGTAAGATAGTTCTCGCTGATATCAACCACATCTTTACGGTTATCCGCCGACAGAATTATGTCGGTAATGCCCGCTCGTTTGGCTGCCAGAATCTTCTCTTTTATCCCTCCCACTGGCAACACTTTACCCCTGAGAGTAATTTCTCCTGTCATAGCCAATCGTGCTTTTACCTTACACTGTGTGAAAGTCGAGACAATCGATGTGGCCATCGTAATACCTGCCGAGGGGCCATCCTTTGGGATAGCTCCTTCAGGAACATGGATATGCAAAGTGTATTTATCAAACAACTCAGGACTTATGCCGAATTGAGCCGAGTGCGACTTGACGTATTGTAACGCTATGACAGCTGACTCCTTCATCACATCGCCAAGGTTGCCAGTCAATGTCAGCTTCTCACCTTTAGATGATGACAATGAAGATTCAATGAACAGTATTTCACCGCCCACAGCCGTCCACGCAAGCCCTGTGACCACACCGGCGAAATCATTGCCTTCATACTTGTCTCGGTTATAAATCGGCGCGCCGAGCATCCCTTGCAAATCATCGGGTTTAATTACAGAATCAGCAGCACCTCCATTCATGGCGGCAAGCAGACGTTTCCTCATAATCTGCGACAGCCTTTTCTCCAGTTGACGCACACCGCTTTCAGCGGTGTATCGGTCAATTATCGCTTCAAGCGTTTCATCAGGGAATTGCAGATTAAGCCAACTCGTGTTTAATTCATCGGTAAGTCGCGGTATGAAATGGCGTTTTGCGATTTGTACCTTTTCTTCAAGCAGATAACCCGCTATATCGATGATTTCCATTCGGTCGAGCAACGGTTGCGACAACGTTGACAGTGAATTAGCTGTAGCTATGAAAAGCACGTTAGACAAATCATAATCCACGTCGACATAATTGTCATGAAATTTACAATTTTGCTCAGGATCAAGCACTTCAAGCAAAGCCGCTGCAGGATCTCCCTTAAAGTCACGACCGAGTTTATCTACCTCGTCAAGAAGAAGGACAGGATTGGAAGAGCCTGCACGCTTCAATGCATCAATGATGCGTCCGGGCATCGCACCGATGTATGTGCGACGGTGTCCGCGTATTTCAGCCTCGTCATTTACGCCGCCAAGTGCCACCCGTTGGTAATTACGGCCAAGTGCACGCGCTATTGATTGACCCAGTGAAGTCTTACCCACTCCGGGAGGGCCTACCAAACATATAATAGGAGCTTTTCCACCGGGATTATTAATCATCACAGCCATCTGCTCAAGAATGCGCTCTTTGACCTTATCAAGCCCAAAATGGTCATTGTTGAGCACGTCAGTCGCATGAGTAATATCATCGACCAGCGGTGTCAGTTTTCCCCATGGCAAATCGAGTAGAGTTTCAAGATAGGTGTATTGCACTGAATAGTCGGGAGACTGCGGATTCACACGGCGTAACTTTTCAAGTTCCTTATTAAATAGTTTGCTGACATTTTCGGGAAAATCGACTTCTGCAGCACGTTTGCGTAGTTCTTCAGATTCATCGTCATCACCATACAATTCAGCACGTATCGCCTCCATCTGCTGCTGCAGAAATGCGCTTCGTTGTTTATCGTCGAGGCTCTCCTTGGCACGCTTTTGAAACTCACGCGTAAGGTTAATCATCTCGGAGTTGCGTGTCAGTTCGTCAAGCAAAGCCACACCGCGCTCCCGCATATACCTCATAGCGAGCAGTTTCATCTTTACCTCGGGGTTTATCGGTAAAGTAGACGAAAGAATATTAATCAGTGAGGCGGGGTTATCAACGTTGGTGATATTGAACATCACTTCCGACGGCGAATCTGTCGCCTTCATAATATTTGTGGCTGTATCCTTGATTGAAGTTGCAAGTGCAACAAACTCTTGATCCGATGATTTCGGAACCACCTCACTTATAGGTTTGACGTGAGCCCGCAACTCTCGTTTGCGACCAGTGTCAACCGTTGCCGACTCGCCGAGAATTTTGAATTTTCCGCGGGCTTGAACAAGGGCGGTTTTTGTGTCATCGGGCAATGTAAGCACCTTGAGCACTTGAGCGAAAACACCGTACTTGAACAGTCCTTTCAGCTCGGGATTGTCATCACTGCTGTCAAGCTGACACACTACACCTATAAACGACGAGTCACGTTCAGCGCGTTCTGCTGTTGCGAGCGAAGACTCGCGCCCAAGCGTTATCGGTATAGCCACATCGGGAAACAAAACCAGATTTCTTGTAGGAAGCAGCGGGAGCTGCAACAAGTCGGGTTGTAATTCTGATTGGTCGCCCTGCTGATGTGCGGGGCTTATTGAGAAGAAGCCTGCGGCTTCGTCTGGTAAAAACTTCATCGTTACGGTCAAAAAATTACAAATCCGTTACTCTCTGCCGAATAACAAATTAATATTAGCAATTATCATTATGCAAATTTGATGCCAAAGTTACGCAAATCCTATATCATTGTGAAAATATGCATTAAAATTATACACCTCAAAAATTGTTTTAAAAAACCATGTTATGCAACATATAGCCAAAAGTTGCATTTCTGATAAAAACTTTCTATTTTGCGCCCTCATTTATAACACTAAATCAGTTTAACTTATTTTAAATCTATAATAACATGAAGGTATATCAAACCAACGAAATCAAAAACATAGCTTTGCTTGGTAGCAAAGGCTCGGGAAAAACCACACTCGCTGAAGCAATGCTTTTCGAGTGTGGAGTTATAAAACGCCGCGGCACCATCGACGGCAAGAACACCGTCAGCGACTATTTCCCGGTTGAAAAAGAGTATGGTTACTCTGTGTTTTCAACCGTTTTCTATGCTGAGTTCCTTGGAAAGAAGCTCAACGTCATCGACTGTCCGGGATCAGACGACTTTGTCGGTAACGCTATCACCGCACTCAATGTGACCGACACCGGTGTTATCCTTATTGACGCACAATATGGTGTTGAAGTCGGGACACAGAACATATTCCGTACAACAGCATCGCTAAAAAAACCGGTTATCTTCGCCATGAACCAGCTCGACGGCGAAAAAGCCGATTACGACAACGTGCTCGAGCAAATGCGTGAGATTTTCGGGCCTAAGGTGGTGCCGATCCAATACCCCATCAATGCCGGTACAGGCTTCAATGCTATGATCGACGTACTCCTTATGAAAAAATACTCATGGGGACCCGATGGTGGCGTGCCTACAATTGAAGAGATCCCTGCTGACCAGATGGAACGCGCAAAAGAGCTGCATCAGCAGCTCGTCGAAGCCGCCGCTGAAAACGACGAGACTCTGATGGAAAAATTCTTTGACCAGGGCCACCTAACCGAGGACGAGATGCGCGAAGGCATACGAAAAGGACTGATTGACCGCTCGATATTCCCTGTTTTCTGTGTGAGCGCATTGAAAGATATGGGTGTACGGCGCATGATGGAATTCCTCGGTAACGTAGTGCCGTTTGTCGAAGATATGCCCGCACCGGTCGACACAGCAGGCAAAACAGTGAAACCTGATTCAAATGGTCCGTTAAGTATCTTCATGTTCAAGACTACTGTTGAGCCACACATCGGTGAAGTGAGCTACTTTAAGGTAATGTCAGGAACGCTAAAAGTCGGTTCCGACCTTGAGAACGTAACCCGCGGAGGCAAGGAACGCTTGGCGCAAATTTATTGTGTATGCGGTCAAATCAAAACGCCTGTTGATGCAATCTGTGCCGGTGACATTGGTGCGGCAGTGAAACTCAAAGATGCTCGCACCGGCAACACTCTTGACGAGAAAGGTTGTGAAATCGCTTTTGACTTCATCAAATTCCCTGCACCTAAATATCAGCGTGCGATACGCCCGGTCACTGAAAGTGACGCAGAAAAACTCAGTGCGATTCTCACCCGCATGCATGAGGAAGACCCGACATGGCAAGTGGAACAATCCAAAGAGCTGAAACAAACCATACTCTCAGGACAAGGTGAGTTCCACTTGCGCACTCTCAAATGGCGAGTGGAAAATAACGACAAACTACCAATTATCTTTGAAGAACCAAAGATTCCATACCGCGAGACCATTACAAAAGCGTCACGCGCCGACTACCGCCACAAAAAGCAATCTGGTGGCGCAGGACAATTTGGCGAAGTTCATCTGATTATCGAGCCATATACCGAGGGAATGCCCGCCCCCGATACTTATCGTTTCGGCAACCAAGAGTTTAAAATGAATGTCCGTGACACTCAGGAAATACCTTTGGATTGGGGCGGCAAGCTTGTGGTCCATAATTGTATCGTTGGCGGTGCTATTGACGCACGTTTCATTCCGGCGATAGTAAAAGGGCTGATGGACCGCATGGAACAAGGTCCGCTCACAGGCTCTTATGCTCGCGATGTTCGTGTATGTATCTACGACGGTAAGATGCACCCGGTTGATTCAAATGAAATCTCATTCCGTCTGGCAGGTCGCAATGCTTTCAGCGAAGCGTTCCGTAACGCCAATCCCAAGATTCTCGAACCTGTCTATGACGTGGATGTCATGGTGCCTGCCGACGTGATGGGCGACGTGATGAGCGATCTTCAGGGACGGCGCGCGATAATCATGGGTATGTCAAGTGAAAACGGCTTTGAGAAACTTTCAGCCAAGGTGCCTTTGAAAGAGATGTCATCATACTCAACCGCTCTTAGCTCCATCACCGGTGGACGCTCATCATTCACTATGAAATTTGCGTCTTATGAACTCGTACCGAGCGATGTACAGGAGAAACTACTCAAAGAGTATGCCGAGAAAAACGCCGAGGAATAATCCTCGTTGTAATATATGCTTTAGTCATGTCCCGGGGTTTGCGCCCCGGGACTTTTTCATTATAGAACGTATTCAGAATGTGAAATGAAGCGACATCCTCACGCCGGTTCGGTCTATGTCTGGTGCATCGCGGTAAGTGAGTCTCCATACATAATCAACACGGAATATGCGGAAAACGTTATCAAGACCCACAGCAACCTCCATATAAGGGGTCGAGCCAAGTCGTTGTGTGTTTGAAATCTCAGGGAATCTGTACAGATTATTATGGAATCTTGGGTCGTTTTTCATACTGAGATGCCCCACAACTCCCCTAAACGATATGACCTCGCGCAATTTTAATTTTTTCAAAAATGGTATATAATTGAAAATCGCCCCATTGGCCCAATATGTCAAGTCCCATATTCCGTAAGTATCTGTTATAAACTCAAGAGGATTGAGCAATGCGAATGTTTCAGGCTGGATGAGATATGAGATGTTGGCCGTCGGAATCAACAGATTGGGATAGGGCGCTTGATTCCATACATGACCTCCTTTGACAACGACATCGGCATATCCGAAGGCTGAAAACCAAAAACGTTTGAATACACTCGCTTCTGTCTTGTTAATTGTCCATTGACTTCCGAGGAAATTCATCGGGCCGAAACTATGACTGAGAGTAAACACAGGCGCATCCATATTGATTGGTTGGCGTTCACTCTTGCCTTGATAGAATTTTTCACCCGGAGCATAACGCAACTTAACATTAAAAGTCGCTTGATCATATTTCCAATAGCTGCGCCCATCGCCGGTGATAAAAGGCATAAGTGCGGTTGCCTCCTGCCTTGTGTATTTCAGACCAGTCTCGATTGAAAAATGGTTTGCAAGCTCAAGCACATATTCAAGTTCCGATTCACGTTTATATGTCATCTGGTTATTGTCCATACGCGTGAACGAGGAAAAAATCATATCCATATTGGAGTAATAAGACGACCCCTGCCCTATCTCATCGACATCATAGGAATGACGCACCTTTATCGACTTTATCGGGAACTCGCGGGCATGGTATTTCTTATCAATAAAAGAATATTCTAACTCACCTGAATATTTAAAACGCTTATCCTTGAACCCATATGCCGCATAACCTCTTGCAAACCAACGCTTACTTAGGCTTGCTGTGGTCAATCCCCCCAATTGCATACGGAATCCCTCGATTGAGTTCCCACTGATAAATTTACCTATCGGGCCTATGTCAACAGGGCTTTTCTTGCCGGTGTGGATATATCCTGACATCAGGAGTTTCAAAGTCCGCTCGCTCCAATAGTAAACCGGCACAGACCTCAAGCGTTCCATCATCGACCCCACACGGAGTTCGTTATCGGTTATATCAAACTGGCGTTCCGATGCCCAGAATGCTTCATCTCGTAGGTCGGCTGCGGAATCCACAATTGAGTTTTCTGGCTTATCAAACAGAGCCTGACGGTTGGTCAGCTCGAAATTATGGTTGCGGTAAGCTGTATTGCGACGGAAGTATAATCCCGGTGTACCCGGCAGTATCAAGACTTCGACTATCATGTCGTCTTTAGTCTTTAAACGTGAGCCATCTGATGCGCGTTCAAACTGCTGGTTGATGTACATCTTCTGTATGAAATTGAGATTTATGTCGCGAGGCACGTTCATTTCAACTTTCTTAATAAACATGGTCGAGTCTCCCTCAGGCACATAAACACGTCCTATGAATCCGAAAGTTTGTGGATTGTGAGGTGCGAAACTCAACACTATGCAACGTTCACCTTCAACATCGACTGTATCGGTCAGATAAAATTTGTAAAAGTCAGATGCAATCCTCGACATTGGGCTGACAAAGCGATTCTGCAAAATGGTTATGTCATTCTGATACAGATCAACCTCTCTGAAAACATCTTCCAATGCTTTCTGAACATTCTCTTGATTTGACATCAAGTCATCAATTCCTTCATGACGTCGCCCTGTCACATACTCTTTTTCCGATTCCGGATCACGACGATACGACACTTGCGATGTTTTCTCTCTAACTGACAGATTTAATATAGGCTGTCCCGACACCTCGGAAGTATCGACGTGCTCATTCAAAAATGGAAACTTATTAAATAACCAATTCTCCTGCTTACCCTCGTCAAACTGATTTATCGCCATTGTGATGCGCTCATATTTGTCATAATTATAATTATCATGACGGCGAGGATCAGTTAAATCACGAGCTCTTTTTATTGACTCTGCAAACTTGACAGCCGGATTGTTTTTCTTTGAATATTTTTCTTTAGTTCGTTTCACAACCACCTCTTTCAGTTTCACTCCAGTTGGAGCGAGAGCTACGTTGATTGACTTTTTCCCTTTTGGTATCTCGACGATTCTTGCCGAGTACCCCATGGTCTGCACCTCTATAATATTACCAGCCGACGGATTCACAAAAACTGTGGCCAATCCTTTTTCATTGGCCAATACACCCCCTTGGTTGCCTTTAAGCATAACAGCAGCATACGGAATCGGCTGCCCGCTGAGACTATCTGTAACAGCGATCCGCACCTTCACAGTCGATAAATGCTCGGCATCTCCGGCAATGTTGCCGTCAGCAGCTCTACTATTTACTGATCCGATTGATACGAATAATGCGATTAAGATATTTATTATAAATCTATTCACCAAATTGTAAGCCTATTGAAGAAACCACTTCATTGATTTCTGTTAACTTTGCAAAGTTAATCATTATTACCATAATAATCGACATCAATCATCAGATTACCAATGGCACTGGAAATTGAACGAAAGTTTCTCATTTACGACGAATCCTATAAGAAGTTCGCTATGCGAAAGCATCACATAATTCAAGGGTACCTGTCGCGCAGCAAAGAAGCCACAGTCAGAATCCGCATAATAGATGGCTATGCGAGAATAACGGTCAAAAGCGTCACAGTCAATGCGACACGACATGAATGGGAATATCCGATACCCATCAACGATGCCAAAGAGATGCTTGAAATTTGCGAGGGAAAAATAGTCGAAAAAACAAGATGGATTGTAGATTATGCCGGCAAAATGTGGGAGATAGATGAATTTTCCAAGCCCTCGGGAACTGCAACTATAGCAGAAATTGAACTTGATGACGAAAACGAAAAAATTGAGCTACCCCACTTCATCGGAGAGGAAGTGACTGGTAATCCGGCTTACTATAACTCAAACCTATGACATTTTGCCGATAAATTTCAGTCGGTCGACAATGAATCTGATATGAGTGCCATCACCGATGGTCGTCCCACCTTCGGTAGCTGTCAATTTAAAGTGCAATTTACGCCCCGAGACCTTCTCTAACCGAGCTTCGACAATTACTTCGGCTCCGATTGGAGTAGGTTTAAGGTGTGACAATTCGACATACCCGCCAACTGTTGTTGAACCCTCGGGCAACAAGTCGGCAACTGCTCGCATAGCCACATTTTCGAGTTTGGCAATCAATATCGGCGTGGCAAGCACTTCAAGGTCGCCCGACCCAACTGATTTGGCCGACATATCCGCTCTTACTACAAACCTATCGGCCAATAATATACCCTCTTTTAATTCGAGTCCCATTATTATAACTACTTTGTTCCACCAACTACTTTACGTTATAGTTTAGCTTCTTGGTCGTTTTAATGTCGACCAAGTTTTTGCCGCCATTAGGCGACAGAACACGGCTTAACATTTCTTTAACTGTACCATTGGCGCGGTGATATTGCTCAAACGTCAATTTATCAGGATTATAGCCCGATTTATTAACCGACAGGTTTACCCCCGCGTTCCCGGCATCGGCAGTCCCGACATAATAGTATGTGAGTTGTTCCACATAATCATTGAATCCGTCGGTTAAACCATTTACAGAGTGAAGATTATCGATATCAGGGACGATACACCGTCGACCTTTGGCTGCGCAATGCTTCACTATGGGCGATATCAATTTATTGTAATCGGCAATAACGCCGTCCAAATCATAGTCGGAATAGGAGGTGTCTCCGAGATTCTGGAACGGTCTTATCTGCACTATGTCAAAGTCAAGACCTGCAAGTACACCTGTGAAGAAATCGGCAAGGTCATGGCGGTTCATTGAGTTGACTACATAGTTGAGTCTTACATTAAAATTAGGATGCTTGAGTTTTATCGCTTTCAGACTATCAATCAACCTCTCAAAGCGGCTGAAATCTGCACCGTTCATCAAATACTCGTATGTATCTTTGCGCAGACCGTGTATGGACAGGGTCAGTTCGTTCAATCCTGCTGCAATCAAACGTTCCACACGCTCGCCTGTCAGTAACTGCCCATTGGTAGTAATCGAAATATATGGCACGCCATATCTTTTACCGCACGCCACTATATCCTCAAGCAGAGGCGACAATGTAGGTTCAGTCGCACACCCTATTTGCAACTTTATGGCGCGATGAAACATCGAGCTGGCTAAAACTTCGACATCACCCATAGTCATTGGTTTTCTACCTTTCAGCTCTTTGATTTTGCCCGGATCGGACATATAACACATACGACATCGCAGATTGCAGGCCATCACCGGATCGAGAAAAACGCCCACATAACGTTTCTTGGTCAAATGCATGACCAAGAGCCCGATTAGTTTCAGCCTCTTGGACTTGATTTTCCCAAACAATCTAATTGCCTTGTATATATTCATTCAGCCGGAATCTATAGAGTGTCTCTTATTTCTAACGTAGCAACATTTTCAACGTGCTGAGTGTGAGGGAACATATCAACCGGCTGGATATTAACAACCTTATATTTGACATCGAGCAAGCTCAAATCGCGAGCCTGGGTAGCCGGATTACAACTCACATAAACTATGCGACGCGGAGCCGTATCAAGAATCACGTCGATGACATCGGTGTGCATCCCGGCTCTCGGTGGGTCAACAATTATTACGTCTGGACGGCCATGTTCGGCGACAAATTCGCGTGTGAGCACATCTTTCATGTCACCCGCATAGAACACCGTGTTGTCAATGCTGTTAATATCAGAATTGACTTTTGCGTCCTCTATAGCTTCGGGAACATACTCAATGCCCACCACCTTGCGACAAGAACGCGCGACAAAATTGGCAATAGTGCCGGTACCGGTGTATAGGTCATATACAAGCTCATTGCCCGAAAGGGCTGCCTGTTCGCGAGCTACCTTATACAGTTCATATGCTTGACGCGAGTTAGTCTGATAGAACGATTTCGGTCCTACTCTAAACCTCAGTCCCTCCATTTCCTCTTCTATAAACTCAGAGCCTGAGTGAAGCAAAATTTCTTGGTCTCCAATAGTGTCATTAACTTTTAAATTAATCACATAGAGCAACGAAGTAATTTCGGAGAAATTATCTCTTACAGCATCGAGCAATGCTTTTATCGCCTCAGGCTCATCTGCGCCAAACGACATAACCACCATAATCTGACCGGTCGATGCCATTCTCACCATAAGCGTTCTCAACAATCCGCTATTAGCTCTCAAATCATAGAATGACAATCCGTTAGTCTTGCCATAATCTTTAATAAACAACCTTAAGCGATTAGAGAAATCATCTTGCAAATGGCAACGGTTGATGTCGAGCACTTTGTCAAAAGCGCCGGGGATATGGAATCCGGCAGCGTTGCGGTCAGGGAACTCTACGCCGCTCTGAAGCTGTTCGCGAGTTAACCATAATTTATTAGAGAACGTGTACTCCATTTTGTTACGATACTCCCATATCTGCTTAGAGCCGAGAGCAGGCTTGATTTCCGGAATTTCAATTTTCGCAATGCGACGCATTGCATCCTCTACCTGCTGACGTTTACAGCGCAACTGAAACTCATATGGCAAATGCTGCCATCGACAACCGCCACATATCCCGAAATGCTCACACTTCGGCTCAACCCTCAAGGCCGATGGCGATACCATGTTGACGATATGTCCTTCTGCATAACTCTTCTTTTTCTTATCAAGTTTCACGTCAGCCACATCTCCGGGGGCACCAAACGGTATGAACACCACCATATCATTGACACGTGCTATGCTATTGCCCTCAGCAGCGACACCTGTTATCTCAACCGCCTGAATCAGGGGTAATTCTTTACGTTTTCTACTCACGCAACAATTTGAAATTTTTAAGACATACTGTTTCGACGATGCAAAGTTAAACATCTTTTGTGGATTTTTTTCGCTACGATTGCTCATTATATCACTTTTATGACTTATATTTGCACATCTCTCTCGATTATGCTTTGTTAACTGATATTAGAACTTTAAAATAACTTAACCCAAAACAATCCGATGAAAAGAGTTTATACATTCGGAGATGGCAAAGCCGAAGGCAATGCCGAGATGAGAAATCTCCTCGGCGGTAAAGGTGCCAATCTTGCAGAAATGAACTTACTGGGAATGCCCGTACCTCCGGGGTTCACTATCACGACAGAAGTTTGTAACGAATACACCCAGTGTGGCAAAGAGGAAGTGGTAAAACGCATCCAAAAAGATGTTGAAGCCGCTATTGCCCATGTTGAATCGCTCACTGGTAAAAAATTCAATGACCCTGCAAATCCTCTGTTGGTTTCAGTTCGCTCCGGCGCACGCGCTTCGATGCCCGGTATGATGGACACCGTCCTCAACCTCGGTATGAACGACGCTACCGTAGCCTCATTGGCTGAAAAGAGCGGCAATCCCCGCTTTGCGTGGGACAGCTACCGCCGTTTCGTGCAGATGTATGGCGATGTAGTGCTTGGCATGAAGCCCAAGAGCAAAGCCGACATAGATCCCTTCGAGGAAATCATGGAGAAAATTAAAGAGGAAAAAGGCGTTAAACTCGACACTGAGCTTGATGTTGATGACCTTAAAGCACTCGTTAAGCTCTTCAAAGCTGCCGTTAAAGACTACACCGGCAAAGATTTCCCCGACAGCGCATGGGAACAACTTTGGGGTGGTATCTGCGCTGTATTTGATAGCTGGATGAATGAGCGCGCTATCATATATCGCCGCATGAACCAAATACCCGAAGAATGGGGTACCGCTGTCAACGTCCAGGCAATGGTTTACGGCAATATGGGCAATAACTCGGCTACCGGCGTGGCATTCAGTCGCGATGCCGCTACTGGCGAAAACATCTTCAACGGTGAGTATCTCATCAACGCACAAGGCGAGGATGTTGTTGCCGGCATCCGCACTCCCCAACAAATCACCGTCGAGGGTTCTCGCCGTTGGGCTGCCCTCCAAGGTATTTCTGAGGATGAGCGCGCAGCTAAATATCCCTCACTCGAGGAGTCTATGCCCACTTGCGCAGCTGAACTCATCGCTATCGCCAACCGTCTCGAAGACTACTACCGCGACATGCAGGATATGGAGTTCACCATCCAAGACGGCAAACTGTGGATGCTCCAAACCCGTAATGGCAAGCGTACAGGCGCAGCTATGGTAAAAATCGCTATGGATCTCCTCCGCGACGGTAAAATCGACGAAAAGACAGCACTTTTGCGTATGGAGCCCCAGAAGCTTGATGAACTTCTCCACCCCGTATTCGACAAGAGCGCACTCAAACGCGCCGTAGTTGTTGCCAAAGGTCTCCCCGCATCTCCAGGTGCAGCCGCCGGTCAGATTGTTTTCTCCGCTGAGGACGCTGAGGCATGGGCCGAAAAGAAAAAGAAAGTCGTTTTGGTTCGTATCGAGACATCGCCCGAAGACCTTCGCGGTATGGCCGTAGCTCAAGGTATCCTTACTATGCGTGGCGGTATGACTTCACACGCAGCCGTTGTGGCTCGCGGTATGGGTAAATGCTGCGTTTCAGGAGCTGGTGAAATTGTTGTTGACTACAAAGAAAAAACCGTCAACATGGGCGGCAAAACATACAAAGAAGGCGACTGGATTTCGCTCAATGGTTCGACCGGTGACGTATACGATGGACAGGTTCCCACTACCGACCCCGAACTCGACGGTGACTTCGGTGCGATCATGAACCTTGCAGAGAAATACACCAAAACGCTTGTGCGCACTAACGCCGACTCACCCCGCGACGCTAAACAAGCCCGCCACTTCGGTGCTCAGGGTATCGGTCTTTGCCGCACCGAACACATGTTCTTCGAGGGCGACCGCATCAAAGCAGTGCGTGAAATGATTCTCGCATCAGACGAGGAAGGCCGTCGCACAGCATTGGCCAAATTGCTCCCCATGCAACGCGGCGACTTCGAGGGCATCTTCGAAGCTATGGACGGATTTGGCGTAACCATCCGCTTGCTCGATCCCCCGTTGCACGAATTCGTACCTCACCAGACTGCAACCCAAAAAGAACTCGCAACCGAAATGGGTCTTACTCTCGAAGAAGTCAAAGCAAAAGTTGACAGCCTCGAGGAATTTAACCCGATGCTCGGCCACCGCGGTTGCCGTCTTGGTATCACCTACCCCGAAATCACCGAGATGCAAACACGCGCTATCATCGAAGCAGCTCTCACTGTGAAAGAACGCGGCATCGACGTTCACCCCGAAATTATGATTCCGTTGGTGGGTTCACTCAAAGAAATACAAAACCAAGCCGACGTCATCAACACCACAGCCGCTAAAGTGTTTGAAGAAAAAGGATGCAGCGTAGCATATAAAGTCGGAACTATGATTGAGGTGCCCCGCGCCGCTCTAACCGCCGACCAAATCGCAACTGTTGCCGACTTCTTCTCATTCGGTACTAACGACTTGACCCAAATGACATTTGGTTTCTCTCGCGACGACGCTCCCAAGTTCTTGAAATTCTACAAAGAACATGGCGTTATCAAGACCGACCCGTTTGAAGTGCTCGACCAAGAGGGCGTAGGCCAATTGGTAAGAATGGGCGTAGAGAAAGGCCGCTCAACCAAACCCGAACTCAAAGTAGGTATCTGCGGCGAGCACGGCGGCGAACCTTCATCGGTTAAGTTCTGCGCAAAACTCGGTATGAACTACGTCAGCTGTTCACCCTTCCGTGTGCCCATCGCGCGCGTAGCTGCGGCGCAGGCGGCCATCGAAGATTAAGCGATAATCCCTTATAATAAGCCACTTAGG
>CAZECG010000007.1:0-101236 GCA_964510535.1 uncultured Muribaculaceae bacterium | reverse complement strand
GAGCGAAAAACGGGACTCGAACCCGCGACCCCAACCTTGGCAAGGTTGTGCTCTACCAACTGAGCTATTTTCGCATATCGCAGTTGTCAGTTTGCGTGACGTTGATGTGAATTATTTCATTGTTCTCGTTGAGCGAAAAACGGGACTCGAACCCGCGACCCCAACCTTGGCAAGGTTGTGCTCTACCAACTGAGCTATTTTCGCAAGCGTCGCCTTTGGTTTTGCGTTGCAAAGGTAGGCATATTTTTTGAACTGACAAACTTTTGGTCAATTTTTTTGCAATTTTTCTTCAGCGGGCAGTCGTCGCAATCGTCATCAGTAAGGCTGTCGGGGCAGTCGCCGCTACGCTTTCGCGCGGCTCTGACAGCGAGATGGAATATAGCTGCCGCGATAATTATAAATACAGCAACGAGTTGGATTTCAGATTGCGTCATGATTGCTTTTTGCGGCGTTTGGGGGCTTTTTGCGGCGGGTCGGCTACTTCGATTCGGCGGGCTGAGTTGTCGCTCAGAACGTTTATGACGATTTCGCTGATTTGCGTCTTCAGTTCATTAATAAATTCGGTGGGGGAGTAGTCGCCTCTTTCAATCAACCGTAGACGGCGTTCCCAGATGCCTGTGAGTTTCGCTGATTTCAGCAACTCCTGGTTAATAGTGGCTATGAGGTCTATCCCTGCTTGTGTCGGCAAGATGTTTTTTCGCTCGCGGTAGATGTAGCGGCGTTTGAACAGGGTCTCTATAATGGCGGCGCGGGTAGACGGGCGGCCAATGCCGTTTTCTTTCATCGCTTCGCGCAGCTCCTCGTCGTCGATGGTCTTTCCGGCAGACTCCATGGCGCGCAACAGTGTTCCCTCGGTGTAAGGCTTGGGGGGCTGCGTCTGTTTCTGTTGCAAAGCCGGGGCGTGGGGTCCGGATTCACCGATCGTAAACGGGGGGAGCACGCTATCGTCGGAGTCATCGTTGCTTGGGGACGCGTCGGCCTGTTTGCCTGATGTGTAGACTTGTCGCCATCCCGGCTCGACGATGACTTTGCCTGTGGCCTTGAATTTCACTTCAGCTGATTCGCCGAGTGCGGTGGTGGAGTTGAATAAGCAATCGGGGTAGAATGCGGCGATAAAGCGTTGAGCGATGAGGTGATAAAGTTGCCGTTCGTTGCCGATTAGTGCTGCGGGGCTTTGTCCTGTCGGGATGATGGCGTGGTGGTCGGTGACTTTGGCGTTGTCAAACACCTTTTTGCTTTTGGGGAGTTTCTTTGCGAGAATCGGAGAGGTAATTGGCGCATAGGGTGTCATCTGCCGCAGAATGGTCGGCACTTTGGGGTAGAGGTCCTCGCTCAGATAGGTAGTGTCGACGCGGGGATAGGTGGTCACTTTTTTCTCGTAGAGCGACTGTATGAGTTTAAGTGTCTCATCGGCGGTCCATCCCCACCGTTTGTTACACTCCACTTGCAGCGATGTGAGGTCAAACAGTCTCGGCGGTGCTTCGCGCCCTTTCTTGTCGGTCACATCGGTTATGGTGAACGGTTGCCCCTCGATGGCCGTCAGTGCTTTCTGAGCGTCATCGATGTTTTTGTATCGTCCGGCGGTGGCGTTGAAAGTGGCGTTGCGATACACGGTCTTCAGTTCCCAGTAATCTTCAGGCTTGAAATCGGTTATCTCGCGGTGCCGGCTGACGATGAGGGCGAGGGTGGGGGTCTGCACTCGGCCGATTGACAATACATTTCCCGGAGCCGAGTATTTCAGCGAGTAAAGACGTGTCGCGTTCATGCCGAGAATCCAGTCGCCTATAGCTCTTGACAATCCCGCATGGTAGAGCCGGTCAAACTCGCTTTCGGGACGAAGCGATTTGAATCCCTCGCGAATAGCGTCGTCGGTCAGCGAAGAAATCCAAAGCCGTTTCACAGGGCATTTTATCCCGGCTTTCTGCATGACCCAACGCTGTATCAATTCGCCTTCCTGGCCGGCATCGCCGCAGTTTATGACCTCCTCGGCCTGAGAAATCTGTTGTTTTATCACGGCGAATTGCCGCGCTATGCTTTCCTGGTCGATGAGCTTTATGCCAAACCGTTGGGGAAGCATTGGAAGCGCCCCGAGCGACCAACGTTGCCACAAAGGAGTGTAGTCGGCAGGTTCTTTCAGGGTGCAAAGGTGTCCGTAGGTCCATGTCACATGATAGACCGGCCCTTCAAAGAAGCCGTCGCGCCGTGTGGTAGATCCCAACAAAGCTGCGATGTCGCGTGCCACGCTGGGCTTTTCGGTTATGCAGAGTATCAAAATTCAGTTGATTTAGAGCTGGGTTGAGACATCGCCCCGGATGGTTTTCAGCACAAGCCATCCGTCGGCTTTTTTCATCGGTGGGAAGTCAATCTCGATAAGTATTACCCCCTCGTCGCCCCATTGGAAGTGGCGTTTGAAGTCGATGCCGTCAATGTCGGTGGCCTTGTAGCGTTTCTTGCTTGACTCGATTACCGCGCTGTCGACCCGGTCGCTTGTCTGAGGCGTGCCGATTAACTTTCCGTAGACGCGTGTGATGTCGTGACGCAGCGCGACTGAATCGACTTTGACCGACAGCGGGCGGCCGACAGATTGCCGCAGGGTGGCCTGCGCGCGTGACGACGTTACCTCCGTCGCCAATGCCAGAGCCAATATAGTCGCACAAACTCGCGCCGATATCATCGGGGATATAGTTTTTTTGCTTCATTCCACAGCTCGTCCATTTCGGCGAGGGTCATATCCTTGAGCTTGCGGCCTGTCTCGTTGGCGCGATGTTCGATGTGGTTGAAACGGTTGATGAATTTACGGTTGGTCTTTTCAAGGGCATTGTCGGGGTTGACCTTGTAGAGCCGGGCGGCGTTGATGACGCTGAACAGGAGGTCGCCAAACTCCTCCTCAAGACGTTCACGGTCGCCTGAGCGTGTCTCTGCCTCGACTTCTGCCATTTCTTCCTTGACCTTGTCCCACACTTGTTCCGGTGTCTCCCAGTCGAACCCGACGTTGGAGGCCTTTTCCTGAATGCGGTCGGCTTTTATGATTGCCGGGAGCGAGGCTGGCACTCCCGCGAGTACCGTCTTGTTGCCCCCTTTTTCCTTGAGCTTTATCTGCTCCCAGTTTTGCAGCACCTCGTCGGTGCCCTTGACTTTAGTGTCGCCAAAAACGTGAGGGTGGCGGAATATCAATTTCTCGTTGAGCGCGTCGGCTACATCGGCAATGTCAAACTGCCCTTTTTCATCGCCTATTTTAGCGTAGAAAAGGATGTGGAGCAGCAGGTCGCCAAGCTCTTTGCGTATTTCGGCAGTGGAGTCGTTGAGCAGAGCATCGCATAGCTCGTAGGTTTCCTCTATGGTGTTCGCGCGCAGGCTTTCGTTGGTCTGTTTAGCGTCCCAGGGGCATTTTACCCTTAGGATGTCGAGAGTGTCGATAACTCGGCCGAGCGCTTCTATTTTTTCTTGGCGGGTATGTTTCATGTCGATCATTTTTTCTTTTGTTGCCGTGCGGCGTAGTTTTTGATGCCTGAGTCGAGCCACTCGACAAACCGCTCCACGTTTTCGTCGTAGTAAGCGGGTTCGGTCAAAGCGTTGCCCTTGTTGTCGAGAACTATATAGTAGGGTTGTGAATTGGCGGCAAATTTGTGACGTTGCAGGTAGCTCCATTTCTCGCCGACGGTTTCCAATGTTGTTTTCTTCCCGTTTTCCTCTACTTTGATGGGGTTGGAGAGCTTTTGCTTGTCATCGACCATCAATTTTATCAGCACATAGTTGTCTTTTATGATTGCGCTTACGGTCTCGGTGTCAAACACGGCACCTTCCATTTTGCGGCAGTTGACACAGCCGTGGCCCGAGAAGTCGATAAGCACAGGGCGGTTGTTGTCAGCGGCGTATGCCATGCCCTTGTCGAAATCGTCAAATTCCTCAAACGTTCCGCCGTCGTAGAGGTTGAAGTCTTGGGTGTAAAGCGGTGGGACAAATGCGCTGACCCCTTTGAGCGGTGCTCCCCACAAGCCGGGAATCAGATAGACAGCAAAGCTGAACGAAGCCAATGCAAGGAAGAAACGCGGGACTGACAGATGCTCTAAAATGGAGTCGTGGCTGAAGCGGATTTTCCCGAGCAGGTATAGCCCCAGCAACATGAAAATTACAATCCACAAAGAGATAAACACCTCGCGGTCGAGCACCCCCCAGCCATAGGCCAGGTCGGCCACCGACAGGAATTTAAGTGACAGAGCCAGTTCAAGGAATCCAAGTACCACCTTGACCGAGTTGAGCCAACCGCCGGAGCGTGGCATCTCTTTGAGCCATGAGGGGAAGATGGCAAAGAGCGTGAACGGCAGGGCCAGTGCCACAGCGAAGCCCCCCATGCCGATTGCCGGGCCGGTGATGCTGCCTAACGAGACAGCCTCGACAAGCAGAGTGCCGATAATGGGGCCGGTGCATGAGAAGGAAACCAAGACAAGTGTAAAGGCCATGAAAAATATGCTCAAAAGCCCCGTGGCGCGCTCGGCTTTGTTGTCGACCGAATTGCTCCAGCGTGATGGCAACGTGATGTCGAACGCTCCGAAAAATGAGATGGCAAACAGCACAAGCAACCCAAAAAACAGGAGGTTGAACACTGCATTGGTCGCGAGTTCGTTGAGCTTGCCGGCGCCGAAAATTAGCGTAATGGCCAGTCCCAGCAGCAGGTAAATGACGATTATGGCTATTCCGTAGACCGCGGCATCGCCGATAGACCTCGCTTTGCTTGAACTCTTTTTGAGGAAGAAGCTGACAGTCATTGGAATCATCGGCCACACGCATGGTGTGAGCAGCGCGAGTAGCCCGCCGATGAATCCCCAGATGAATATGTACCACCAGGATGAATCGCTAAGTTTCTGCTCTTCTTTAGTGGGGATGGTGATTGGTTCCCACCAGTCGGCTGTAGCGGTGCTGATGTCGTCACCGCCGGTTGCGGCACCTGATTTGGCCGTGGCGATTGAGTCGCTCGCTGATTGTGATGCGGCGGTGGGATTCCCGACTGTCACAGAGAAAGGCTCGCGGCTTGGGGGGATGCAGCTTGCGTCGTTGCATCCCTGGAATCGGATAGTGCCTGACAGTGTCGCGCCCGGAACGCTGTCGAACCTGAATTTTTGGACAAAAGTGACATCGGAGTTCCACCACGCCAGTTTCAGGTGGAAAATCATGTCGACTTTTTCGATTGGGGCTTGGGAGGGGGTCAGAGACCCGACCCATGTCACGCCCGGTGCGGGGTCGAGGGTTACGCTTGTCGACACGGGTCCTCCGTCGGGCAGGTTGAATCCATATAGGTGCCAGCCGTTGTCGATTGTCGCTTTCAATCTAAGCTCGCCTTCCGAGGCTGATGTCATAGACGCGCCGCAGTCCCATTTTATCGGCTTGACCATTTGGCCGGCAGCTGTTACGGCTGTTGTGGCTACTATGGTCATAATTAGCAAGAATCGGGTTGTAAGCAGGTGTTTCATGTCGGTCATTTTTTAACAGGCAAAACGGCGGATGAGATTTCAACGCTTTTCGGCGGTGAACAGGTGTTGTCGTCGCAGGCCATGAAGCTGACTGCGGCCACTACCCGGGCTTTCTCTCTCGGACCGTCGAGTGTGAACGGAATTGTGAATGTAACGGTGCCCTCCCAGTAGCTCAGTTTGACGCCAAAGTTCTTGTCGGTTTTTTCGGCGGGCTTCACCGACGGGGTCAAGGCGCCGCTGAATTTAACGCCACTGCTTTTAGAGAGGTTTATCGCAGTTGGCCGCGGACCGCCGTCGGGCACCGTGGTGGAATATAGGTGCCAACCGGGCTGAATCGCCGCTTTTACGGTCGCGATTCCTGCGTCTGACGAAGTGAGCCTCGCCGTCACTCTCCACTTCACCGGGCTTTGCGCGGCGATTGTGGCGGCAGCGGCTATGAATAGGGCTAATATAAGAATGGTTCGTTTCATAAAAAGGGGTTCATTTTACTCGCGAAGTTACGAAAAATGGTGCTGAGCGGGTGTCTAATTCAAAAAAAAACGCTAACTTTGCAGATAAATCTTCAATCCAGAGCAATTTAATGGACAAAAAGAAAGTTCTTTACGTTTCCCAGGAAATAACCCCCTACTTGCCCTCCACCCCCATGGCTGCGCTGGGACAGAAGTTACCGCAAGGGATTCAGAGCAAAGGTTTTGAGGTGCGTACGTTCATGCCTAAATATGGCTGCATCAACGAGCGTCGCAATCAACTCCATGAGGTGATACGCCTTTCGGGCATGAACCTAATCATCGACGACACCGATCATCCGCTGATTATCAAGGTCGCAACATTGCAGCCGGCCCGAATGCAAGTCTATTTTATAGACAACGACGATTATTTCCAGCGTCATGCCGTGTCAGACCTTGAAATACGTCAGACACCGGAGGATAACGACGAACGTGTGATGTTCTTCGTCAGAGGAGTTGTGGAAACGGTCAAGAAACTCCGTTGGAACCCGGCCATAGTCCATTGCTCGGGCTGGATATCGGCATTGGCTCCGATGTATCTCAAACGCATCTATAACGAAGACCCGTCGTTCCGCTCGGCCAAGGTGGTCTATTCGCTTTTTGACGACAGTTTTGAGGGTACGTTAAACCCGCGTTTTTCTGAAAAATTGCTCTTGGACCAGTTTGATGAAAAAGATATAGCGGCAATATCGTCGAACCCCGTCGACTATATCGCCCTTAATAAACTTGCCATCGACTATGCCGACGGCGTGGCGCAAGCCTCGGAGTCGATTTCGCCCGAGTTGCGCGAATATGCCATTGCATCGGGCAAACCGTTCCTCGACTATCCCGGAGCGGAAGATTACATCGACGCATACGCAGAGTTTTACAACACGCTTTAAAACTTGTGACTTTCACATTTTTGTAACGCACAATGAGAATGAAATTCCTTCCCTATTTCCTTGGCGCGACGGCTGCGATTTCGCTGTTGTCCGCCTGCAGCGACAGCGAGGATATAGGTTCATCTATTATTCAGGACGAGGTTGAGGTCGTCGTAAAAGACGGTTTCACTCTTTCGGGCCGTACCGTTGCCGACACCTGCATTCAGTCGCGCACCGTCACCCAGCTGCTCGGTAGCATTGATGCCAAAGGCTACGGTAAATTTAAATCGGATTTTGTGACGCAATTCATGCCTGCCGGAGAGATTGACACCGTCGGAATCACGGCTGACGACATCGATTCGTTGCAGATGATGCTGGCCATTCCCAATGGGGGATATATCGGTGATTCCATAGCTCCGATGGGGTTGCGCGTCTACCGTCTGACCAAGCAACTGCCGTCGCCTATATATAGCACTTTTGATCCATTGGAGGAGGGCTATTATGACGAGTCGAAACCCATAGCCTCGAAAATCTACACCTGCTCAGCCCTCGGCATGGCTGACTCGCTGCTGAAATACAATTACCGCTTCGTGTATTGCCAACTGCCGGTAGAACTCGGTCGCGAACTTTTCGACGCATATCGCGAGAATCCGTCAATCTATCAGGAACCCGGCACTTTCGCAAACCTTTTCCCCGGCCTATATGTGGCTAACAGCTATGGGTCAGGGCGTGTGATTAAGATTGCCGGCAACACCATGAGGCTTTTCTATCACCGCACGGTCAAGAATGAAACGACTGGTCGCGACACAACATACAACTATGTTGGCAATTATTATGCTGTCACGCCCGAGGTGGTGACCAATAACAATATCGACTTTGAAATATCGTCGACCTTGACCGACATGGCAGCCGAGGGTAAAAATATCCTCGTCGCTCCAGCCGGGCTTGATGTGGAGATGACTTTCCCCATTGAGGAGCTGCTTGAGTCATACCGCGCCGATGCCGGCGGTCTCGCTGTGGTCAACGCGTTAACGCTTGAGATTCCTGTGGCTGAAATTGAAAACAGTTATGGAATCAACCCGCCGCCAAACTTGTTGATGGTCCTTAGCTCGCGGAAATCGGAATTTTTCGAGAGTAATCAGGTCACCGACAACAAATATTCGTTTTATGCGGCTTACGACGTTGTCAACAAACGCTATCGTTTCAACGGGTTACGCGAGTATTTCTTGACAATGCTCGACAAGAATGAGCCGCTGACCGCCGACGATTTCACGTTTACCCTCACCCCTGTCAGCATTGATACAGAGAACTATTCGTCATCGTCATCGTTCTACATCAGTGCGATTGTCCCCTATATCGACACCCCGGCGATGGCGGAACTTTTGTTAGATAAAGCAAAAATTACATTCACCTATAGCAAACAATCGGTAAATTTTTAGTAACTTTGCACGCGTAAATCCTGCGTGGCAGGGTTTCATCAAGCCGCAATAGCTCAGTCGGTAGAGCATTTCATTCGTAACGAAAAGGTCGTGGGTTCGAGTCCCACTCGCGGCTCAAATAATAAAAGGCTGACACTCAAATAGATAATAGTTTTGACTGTCGCCTTTTTTTGTTAATGCCGTTAATTAACGCTCGTTAAAGGCGAAAAAAGGGGAATCAGCCGCAAAACAAGGTTGAAATGTTAAAAAACCGCCCAAGTGTAAAATTAATCTTAGGGGTCAATGCAAATAGCGTTTTCATTTGCGGTGTCGGAATTGTCTGACATATGTGGTAACGCCATCGATTCCCGGCAGGGGATCGCCGTGAGCTGTTCTCCCGCGCCGTTAATATGATTTTAACAACTACCTTTTTGACGTTGACTCGTTTTTTTGACCTGTCAGGTAGGTTTAATCAGCCAGACCAAATGAAGAATCGGCTGACCCGTTATATGCAAAAAAAATATTTTTTGATAGTATATTATAGGGTCAACATGATGCTGATTATTATCAATCAGTCTTCAGAATAGTGGCGTAGCACGCGGCGGTAGGAATTGAAAATTTTTGATTTTGAGACGAAGCCTATATAGCGACCCTCGGTGTCGACCACGGGTAGGTTCCATGCGCCGGTGTCGTCAAAGGCTTTCATCACTTTGTCCATCGGTTCGTCGATGGAGATTTTGGCGGGTGGCATACTCATGAATGTATCGACGTGCATACGTTTGTAGAGGTCGGGTCTGAACATGATGTTGCGTATTTCGTCGAGGAGCACCACTCCGAGCATCATGCCGTTTTCGTCGATGACAGGGAACAGGTTTCGGTTGCTGCGCGCTATGACATCGACCATCTCTTTAAGGTTCATCTGAGGTTTAACGGGGATGAAGTCAGTCTCGATGACGCTCTCGGTTTTCAGCAGGGTTAGCACCGCCTTGTCTTTGTGGTGGGTTAGAAGCTCGCCGCGTTGTGCGAGACGCATTGTGTAGATGCTGTATGGCTCGAAAACTTTTATTGTGCCGTAGGCTATTGTCGAGACTATCAGCAGCGGGAGAAATAGCTCGTAACCTCCGGTCAGCTCAGCGGTGAGGAAGATTGCCATTAGCGGGGCGTGCATGACAGCCGACATGACTCCGGCCATGCCCATAAGGGCGAAATTCTTTATTGACAAGTCGATGCCAAATCCGAGGTTGTTGCAGAGGTAGGCGAAAAAGAATCCCGCCATGCAGCCGACATAGAGCGACGGGGCGAATGTGCCGCCGACGCCCCCGCCGCCGTTTGTGGCAGACGTCGCAAAGCCTTTGGTGAGGATAATAAGCCCGATAAATAGGAGTATGAACCAGACAGATGAACGGTCGCCATAGAAAATCGAGCCGTTGACAATCGACGAGGGGTCGCCTCCGAGCAGGTCGGTTATGGCTCCGTAGCCTTCGCCGTAAAGTGGTGGGAACAGGAAGATGAGGGTGGCGAGCACTGCACCGCCGACGGCGGTCTTGCGCAAGGGTGTCTTAAGTTTGTTGCTGAAGAAGTTTTCCATCATGTTCATCACCCGTGTGAAATAGAGCGATACCATGCCGCAAAAGAGTCCGAGCAGAATGACGTAGGGGATGCGCGCTGTCACAAACGGCTCGCTTTGGACAAAGAAAAACTCTACATCGTATCCGGTAAACACATATGCTACGGTAGCACTTGAGATAGACGCTATCAGCAGCGGCATCACTGACACGGTGGTGAGGTCGAGCATGAGCACTTCAAGTGTGAAAAGCATTCCGGCAATGGGCGCCTTGAAGATTCCGGCAATACCGGCAGCTGCCCCGCAACCCACAAGAATCATCAGGATTCTCGGTGACATACGGAAAAGCGAGCCGAGGTTGGAACCGATGGCTGCACCGGTGTAGACTATGGGGCCCTCGGCTCCGACAGAGCCGCCCATGCCGATTGTGATGGAGCTGGCCACGACCGATGTGTACATATTGTGGCGTTTCAGACGGCTTTTATTCTGGGATATGGCGTAGAGTACGCGGGTAACACCGTGGGATATGTTGTCCTTGACGGCGTAGCGCACATAGAGGCCTGAGATTATGATGCCTATGACCGGGAGTGCGAAATAAAGGTAGTTGCCTGTCGTAATAGACAGGTGAGCCGTTGCTATGCTTGAGATGAAGTGTATGGCCCATTTGAGGGCGAGGGCGGCGATGCCGCAGGCGATGCCTACCAACAAGGCGAGAATAATCACAAATGTTTTTTCCTTGATATGGCGTTCTCGCCATATCAGCAATGCCATGAACATCTGTTTCAAGCGTGAAGGATCTGTTTCTGTTTCTGCTGCGGTGGTCTGTGTCATCTCATACTCCCTTTCCCGTCAGGACGGTGCTAATGGTATAAAACAATATCTTCAGGTCTACCGAAAACGAGATGTTTTCGATGTAGAGCAAATCGTAGGGCAGACGTTTTATCATTTCGTCGACGTTGCTCGCGTATCCATGCTTGACCATTCCCCAAGAGGTTATTCCGGGTCTTACCTGGTGGATAAGGGAATAATAGGGCGCGCGCTGTATAATCTGTTGTATGTAGTATTCTCGTTCGGGTCTGGGTCCGACAAGCGACATATGGCCTCTTATGACGTTCCAAAACTGTGGAAGCTCGTCGATGCGGTATTTTCGGAGGAAACGCCCGAAAGGTGTGACGCGCGGGTCGTTGAGCGATGAGAGCGCGGGGCCTGTCTCCTCGGCGTCGATACGCATGGATCGGAACTTGTAGATATTAAATGGCCGTTTATGATAGCCTATGCGGCGTTGCCGATAGAATACGGGGCCTTTGGAATCGAGTTTTATGGCGGCGGCGATGATGAGGAAAAAGGGTGATAACACTGCGAGTGCGGCAGTTGAAATGATGACATCGCTGACGCGCTTGATGGTGAGCGTCATGGGCGAAATCACTGCCCGCGACACATCGATAAGCGGTTCGCCGACAATGTTGGAGATGCGCGAGCTCGCAGTAATCATGTGGTATAGTCCGGGAGAGATGTAGGTGGGGAGGTCGAGCGGAAACAGTTTGTTGAGCAGGTCGACCGATGCTTTCATGCCGTGACGGTGGGGCGTGACGAGTAGATGGGCGATGCCAAGGCCGGCTATAATTTCGGGAAGCTTGTCGATGGGGTAGACCGGGAGGTCGAGTGGCCTGGTTGTCGCAGACTCGGGGCAAGTCTCGACGTATCCCACGATTTTGAATCCCATGGCTTTTTTCATGGAGTTGAGTCTTTCGGCCAATTCGGTTGCGGCCGACGATGTCCCCACAATCAGAGTGTTGAATTGCCATCGACACCGGTGTATGTTGCGTGCTGCCATGTTTGTCAGCACGGCGCGTCCGCAATAGACGATGACCGTCATGAGCGAGAACAATATCGTCAACAGCTCGTAGTTGCGCAGTCGGTCGGGGATGTCGTCGTTTATCAGAGCGATGAAGTATATCAGGATTGTGCCTGCTATCGCTGAACCGGCGGTGTTGATAAGCTCGTCGAGCCTCGACTTGAAGAATACTTGCGTGTAGTAACCCGACAAATAGAAAATGCCGAGCATCATCATTGGGAAAAATAACTGCCCCAGTATAACGTAGTGGCTCGTCAGAAACGGTCCGAGACCGTTGAAATATTGCTGAGTGCCAAGCATATGATAGCGCAGTATGTTGAAAACCAACCATGCGATGTTGGCCGTCAGAAAGTCGGTCACGACATAGATTGTGCGGTATCGTTTTGCGCTTATCACTTGCGAATGATTTTAATGGAGTTGTCGGATGAAACTTTGATGATTGATGACGGTCTGGCCTCCGCGGAGTCGTCGCGTCGCGACTCGATGACATAATCGACGCTGGCGATAATCTCGGGTGAGATGTCGGCGAAACGTCGCGGTGTGGGTTGTCCGCTGATGTTGGCCGATGTGGATACCAATGGGCGGCGGAGGGTGTTGCACAGGGTGCGTGACACCCGCTCGGCGGTGATTCGGATACCGACACTTCCGTCCGGTGCGAGAAGTTCCGGTGCGAGGTTGCGCCCGCGGTCGTATATGATTGTCAGCGGGTCAACCGCTACGTCAAGCAGTTGTGCTGCCGCATCAGGCACCTCGTCGACATAACGGTCAAGGAGGTCGGCATTGCCGAGCATGACTATAAGAGCCTTGTGGTCAACGCGACGCTTTATCTCATAGACGCGCTTTACCGCATCGGAACGGGTCGCGTCGCATCCGATGCCCCACACGGTATCGGTCGGATATAGTATGATGCCTCCCCGCTTCATGACGGCTACTGCACGGTCGATATCTTCTTTGAAATTAGTCATCATATCGACAAAGTTACAAAATTTTGTAAAATATCAGAAATAAGTAGCCGCGGCAGTGTCAAAATCGGCGGTATGGGTGGCGGGGTTGGTGAAAAATTACTATTTTTGCGGTGAGAATGAAAAAACGGCGGCTTGGGCGGCTCGTCGCGGGGTCATTGTCGCTTTTGCGGCGCATGGCCGTGAGGAAAGTCCGGGCAACAAAGAGCGCCATACTTCTTAACGGGAAGCTACCGGTGACGGTGGAGTAGCGTGACAGAGAATAACCGCCCCCTCCCCAAGCGGAGCGGGTAAGGGTGAAAAGGCGGGGTAAGAGCCCACCGGCGGTTGTGGTGACGCAACCGGCCGCACGTCTTATGGGTTGCAAGGTCAAGTATACCGGCATTCAAGGGCTGCTCGTCCATTGCCGGGGGGTAGACTGCTTTAGCCGTCGGGTGACCGTCGGCATAGATAAATGACGAGCCGATGACACAGGCTCGGCAGGCGGTTCAAGCCGTTGCGCCGATAGCGGTGTCTCGACATAACCCGGCTTACAGTCTGAGCAGCCGTTATTCATTTTCTTTTAAATCGAGTGGTCGGTCACCGCAATCGGCTGATGATTAAAAATTTCGAATATCGCTAAACAAAAAGAGGTTAACGTTGGTTATATTCTAAAGACGAGATTGAGAATCTCCTGCATTTTGCATCTTATGTACTATAACAACCAAACAAAATCAAGGATTGCCGTTATGAAACGTATCTTTACATTCCTTTTCGCTCTGCCGCTATTGTTGGCATCGTGTGACCACAGCGATGATATTCCCGATGTCGATGTCACAGTTACCGTGTCGGGTTGTACGGTTGTCGATAATGTCATCTATGTAGTCAGAAACGATGGGTTCAAGGTGGAGTCGGTTAATCTTGAGAATCATGGCACCAAAAACGCTGTGATTGGTTCGGTGGTCTATTTATGGGATTGCATCCGTGTAGGTGACAGTGTTATAGCTCCTTACAGCTACAATTTCAACACCTCGGCTACTGAACTTGGCGAGCATCTGTTCCAGCTTGAAGCCGCGGTTTATGCCGTAGACTACTCGCCGGCTGTAGCTTTGCTTTCATATGAGGTGGTCGTCGTGGCCTCGGCCGACGATATTCCGGGCGATGTCCCTGATGACCCTGCGACTACCTATCAGCTTAACGCCAAGATTGTGAAAGGCACTAACGCGGATGACGAAAAATAACGGTTTCGTATATCACAAACATATATGCTCCGGGGCGGTGCTCAGAGCTGCCCCCTGATATCTTAGAGAAAAACCATACGCCTAATATTTTACCAATCTATATTGACATTAAATGATGAAAAAAGTAATTTCGCTCGTTTGCCTAATCGCGGCCGGTGCGGCTGCAATGACAGCGGCTAATCCAAAAACGGAGTTTCGCGGGGCGTGGCTGCACACCGTGCATCAGGGACAATATGCGTCTCAATCGACAGAAGAAAACAAAGCCTATCTCCGCAATCAGCTTGATTTGCTTAAAAACGCCGGTGTCAATGCCGTCATCTTTCAGGTGCGTCCGTCGGCCGATGCGTTCTATCCTTCGACGCTTGAGCCTTGGAGCCGTTTCCTGTCGGGTGAGGCAGGGGTCGCTCCATCGCCTGAATGGGACCCCCTGCAATTTATGATTGATGAAGCCCATGCCCGAGGGATGGAACTGCACGCATGGCTCAATCCCTACCGCGTGACTACCACGGCAAAACAGACGTTGCCTAAAAACCATATTTATCATAAACATCCCGAACGTTTCGTCACATACGACAAAAAACTGTATTTCGATCCGGGATTGCCTGAGAACCGCGAGTTCATCAACGATGTCGTGCGAGATATAGTAACGCGTTACGATGTCGATGCAATACACATGGATGACTATTTTTATCCATATCCGGTAGCCGGGCTTGATTTCCCCGACGACGCATCATACGAGAAGTATGGCAAAGGAATGAAACTCGGTGATTGGCGACGCAAGAATGTCGATTTGCTAATCGAGGGATTGCACCAGACGATTGTCGAGAGTAAACCATGGGTGAGATTCGGCATAAGCCCGTTCGGTGTGTGGCGCAATAAGTCGACCGACCCTCGCGGAAGTGAGACTAAGGCACTGCAAAACTACGATGACCTTTATGCCGATGTGTTGCTTTGGACTGAGAAAGGGTGGGTAGACTATATGCTGCCCCAGCTTTATTGGGAACTTGAGCATAAACGCGCTCCATATACCGAGTTGGTTAAGTGGTGGGAAAAGCAGTCAAACGGGCGGCATATGTATATCGGGCAGGATGTGGTCAAAGCCATGACATTGCCCGACATCGCCCCGTCGACCGAGAAAACACAGTTACGCCACAAGATAGAGTTGGCTCGCGCAGGCAAAAATATTCATGGCAATTGCTGGTGGCCCGGCTACTCGATAACAAAAAATGTGAACGGTGTGGCTGATTCGCTCACTAATGAATTTCAATCGACAATAGCGTTGATTCCGGCGTATGGCTGGATTAGCGACGAGACTCCGGCGGCTCCTACATCGTTGGAGGCTAAGGATGGACGGTTGACGTGGAAATCGGCAAAACCGGCAGGGAAAGTGGAAGATACGGTTAAATTCGTAATATATCATCTTCCTGATGGTGATGCGGCTACGGCTATGAATGACCCTGTCAATATTGTTGATGTCGTTTACGGTAATGAATGGGATATACCTTCCGGCTCTCAAGGTCGGTATTTTGTGACCGCTCTTGACCGTGTCAATAACGAATCGTTACCGTCATCGACAGTGGAGATAAAGTGATAGCCGTTATAGAAATGGCTTAAAAATACGCGGGGTGGGTGCGGAAAACGCATCCGCCCCGTTTTGTGCAGGACACGTGGTAGAAACGGTCGGCGAGTTAAAACCCGATTATGATTCTATGCGTTAGTCAAGCATCAGAGACAGAAAAGGCCGATGGGTAGCCATGCCGAAAATCTCGCCTATTCGCGGTGTGGAAAACAGCAGTGAAGTCAGCACCGTGATTGAGATGTCGAGGTCATATCGTTTTAGCGGAGTGTCGTCGATGTTTACCGTGCCGTCATTAATGATGAATGTGTGACTATTCCCTGACAGTAGCGGGTCGTTGATTCTGATTGCCCCTTTGAGATGCCGTGACGCTTGGGCTACTTGTGACAGAGCGTCGTAGACATTGACAATGCGCCCCATCCCAAGCGGCTGTATAGGCCGTCCGGGTGATGGGATGGTCGGGAACGTCATGGGTGTGCGGCTGTTTACTGCGGAAATGTGTGACAGCATGGCTTTTTCGGCGTTGAGATTGTTGCTCAGAATGTCCTTTATCAGAATCCTGTGGTCGTGTGCGGTGGTGAACGCTATTGCGGCGATTTCGCCGCTGCCGCTGTCGGTCAAACAATAGGCTTTCCCGCAATCCATGGCGTTGTCGCGCATGATGCCCTCAAACTGGTCGCTTGTGTGCCTTACCGCTCCATGCCGCTGCGATTCGAGCCTTTCAAAAGCGGATATCAGGTCATCGGTGAGAGGTAAATCGATTTCCTTAAACGTGAAATTACCTGTGAAACGAAACGCGGCCCCGGCGACATAATGCCGGCGGTCAGTATAGAATATTGTGGAAAAACCGAGCCGGTTGTAGAAGAGATAGAGATGGCGGTTTGCGGGTATCAGGCTGACGAGCATATCCCCGCGGTCGCGGGCCGCTCGGATGGCTTTAGCCACTAATGCCGTCATGTAGCCGTGGTTGCGGGCCTTTCTCAAAGTCGCGGCTCCGGCTATGTAGCCCATTGGCAACGAGGCTCCGTGGAAATCAATGTCGTAGCGTTGTAGCAGCAAAGAGCTGACAGTCGCACCCGACTCATCGCAGAGTGTCACGGTGTCTTCGGACCGGTAGATGTGTTTGAAGTACATCTCTCGATAAGCGGGACTGTCGTCGAACGCCTCGGCCCATATTTTCATTACCGCTTTTTTCACGCTATCCATCATGCACATATAACACTTTACCGGGTCCAGGTGTTTAATAGCGTCTTTCCGGTATCAGATGTTGCGAACCAGTATTCGGACTAAAAACCAAGAGCCGCTATCACTCTGACAGCGGCTCCCGTGTATCTGTTGTTGTCGGGGAGAATCCCCCCCTGTGTAATCAATAATTATTTCAAAGCGTCTTTAACGTTGTCGTTAGGAACCATTTCCTCTTTGAAAACATAAGCGCCGGTCTTAGGCGATTTCACCATTTTGATGACCTTGCTATAAGTGCGGCCTTCACCTTTCTGAAGTGATGCGACGGTTTTCTTTGCCATATCTCGGTGTTATTATTTGATTTCTTTGTGGACTGTTACTTTCTTGAGGATGGGGTTGTATTTTTTCAACTCCAGACGCTCTGTTGTGTTTTTGCGGTTCTTTGTGGTGATATAACGAGAAGTACCGGGCATACCGCTTGCTTTGTGTTCGGTGCACTCAAGGATTACCTGCACACGATTACCTTTTGGTTTCTTTGCCATCTTCTTAGAATGCTAAATATTTGATTTCAGTTAAATAACCCTTTTCAGCTGCCTTTTTGATTGCGGCATCCAAGCCCAGCTTGTTGATGGTGCGTAAGCCGTTAGCTGAAACAGAAAGTGTAATCCAAGCGTCCTGTTCTACCCAATAGAATTTTTTGTTGAACAGGTTAACGTTGAATTTGCGCTTTGTGCGGCGCTTTGAGTGCGACACGTTGTTGCCGGTGATCGCTTTTTTGCCTGTGATTTGACAAATCTTTGACATGGCTGTTGATGTTTATCGAGTTTTGTTTTGATTAACAGATTTAGCTTTGTGGCCGCCATCTCAGTTCTCATATCACCGCTAAGCGCATCATTTTTAGCAGCTTTACAGGATGAGCCACAAAACAGTTTGCAAAGTAACGAATTTTTTCCAACCTACGCAAATTTTTTCAAACTTTATTGGAAAGATTCCAGCGATTTGGCTTTGTGGCCGCCATCTCAGTTCTCATATCACCGCTAAGCGCATCATTCCGATTAAGCATCTTCAATCGGGATAGATAGCGGTTTTGATGACACCGTCTGCTCGCTTGGCGAACAGGTCGTAGGCGTCATTGATTAGGCTTAGCTGGAAGCGATGGGTTATCAGATGGGTTGTGTCAATTTTTCCGTCGGAAATCAGTCGCATGATTTTGTCGCAGTCGCAGGCATCAACGCCGCCGGTTTTGAATGTGAGATTCTTGCCATACATCCACGGTAGAGGCAGTATCTGTTCATTTTCATAAAGAGCGACAATCGCAACGATGGCATTGGGACGGGCGCATCGCCATGCGAGTTCAAATGTATCCTCGCCACCGGCAACTTCAATTACGCAGTCGGCACCACGACCGTCTGTCAGGTAGTTAAGGACTTCAAGGCATTTTGTCGGCTCGACAACATCGACATTCGGATAATGCTTACGCACAAATCCACAGCGGCTCTCGTCAGTTTCGCAAACGACTATCTGATGAGGCTTATACAACAAAACAGATTCCAAAGTGCATAATCCTGTCGGTCCGGCACCGATAATCAGCACTGTGTCTTTTGCTGAAATCTCGGAAATTTTTGCCGCCCAATAGCCTGTCGCAAGAATGTCGCCGACAAACAGAGCCTGCTCATCGCTGACGTTATCGGGAATCGGAGTCAGACCATTGTCGGCGTATGGCACACGGACATATTCCGCTTGACCGCCGTCGATGCGGCATCCTATCATCCAGCCACCGGAAGTGCAATTGTTCACATATCCACGTTTGCAGTAGAAGCATTCTCCGCAGAACGTTTCGACATTCACAGCGACCCTATCGCCCGGCTTGACCTTGCAGACTTCTGCCCCGACAGTCTCAACAACCCCCACCAGCTCATGCCCCACGGTGATACCGACCTTTGCCTGAGGCACAGCTCCATGTAGGATGTGGAGGTCTGACGAGCAGATACTCGAAAGAGTAACCCTCACTACGGCATCCTTAGGGTCTACGACTTGTGGCTTCGGTTTCTCTATCAGTTCAAACTGTCCTGGCGCAGTATATGTCAGTGCTTTCATTTCAAATTTTGTTGTTTTTGTCTTATGCTAAATTAGTGATAGCATGGACTCCCTACCAGCCGTTGCGACGAATTATAACCCATTATCGACCAATCCAGAAGTTATGGGAGATTATAGTATTTCACACGGAAATGTTTGTGGACTTTTTGCCGAATAGTGAAGTGTATTCTTGCTCGAAGTTGGGGGTGAGGATGCCTCGGCCCATTGCTGCCGAGATTTCGTCGGCGGTCCAAAAGCGTCCGTCAGCCACTTCATCTGATGGTTTGGGTATGGTGTCTGTTATCGTCGAGTAGGCGTTGACCATCTCTCGTTCGCGCACGGAGTCGAATATGTAGCGAGCGCGAAACTCCGGCTTGAAGTCGGTTAGCCCTACTTCTTCGGCGGCCTCGCGGCGCAATGCGTTGATTATATCCTCGCCGTAGTCTACATGGCCTCCGACGGCTGTGTCCCATTTGCCGGGCTGTATATCTTTCCAGTCGGGGCGTTTCTGCAGGTATAGCTGTCCCTTGCGGTCAAAAATGTGGAGATGCACCACTGGATGAAGCAGGCGGCTCCCGTTGTGGCATTCACCTCGCGTAGCCGAGCCAATAACGCAGCCCGATTCATCGACGATGGGAAACAGTTCGTTGGAGTTGTCTTGATCCATGAGCCTATCGGTTTTGGCGCAGTGCGAGCAGTAGCATGATTAATCCCTCGGTTGTTGCGCGGTCAATCACGCGGTCACGCGTGCCGGGGAAGTGGCGGGTAACAGTGGTTGTCGATTTAGGGGTTTTGACTGCAATACATACAGTGCCGACAGGTTTACCGGCGACGGCACCTCCGGGTCCGGCGATGCCCGATGTGGCTATGGCGCAGTCTGTGCCGACCGCGCGGGCGGCTCCCTCAGCCATCTGTGCGGCTACTTGCTCACAGACGGCTCCATATTGGTCAAGTGTTGCGGGGTCTACTCCGAGCAGGTTTTGTTTCACGTCGTTGGCATACGCCACCACTGAACCTTTGAAGTACTCCGAACTGCCGGCTACGGCGGTGATTGTGTGGGCTATGTTGCCACCGGTACAGCTTTCGGCTGTGGCGAGAGTGAGTTTCAGCTCTCGGAATGTGTCGAGAGTGATTTCTCCTATGGTGCGGTCGCCTGTCGACAGGATGTGTCCATCGAGGCGTTGGCGTATTTTTGAGGTGGCTTCGTCGATGAGTGATTGCAGATGGTTTCGATCGGTGCCGCGAGCGTCGAGACGCAGGCGTATCAATCCTGGTTTAGGCAAGTAGGCCAGATGCAGTTCCGGAGGAAACGCTTCCTCTATTGGAGCGAGAGCCATAGCTACTTCCGATTCGGTCATGCCGGCCACAATGGTGTTGGTGTGCAGCACAACCTCCTTGGATGGAAATCTCTCAAGCAGCATCGGAAGGACTGCGTCGGCAAACATCTGGCGAGTTTCGAATGGCACCCCAGGCATTGCGACAAGCACTTTTTTACCTTCGTTGCGGTCGAACCACATGATGGGTGCGGTGCCTACGCGGTTTTGAATCACGCGGCAACTCGTGGGGACTATGGCTTGGTCGGCGGTGAGGGGGTTGAGCTTGATTCCACGGCGAGCCACTACATCTTTGACGTTTTCGAGTGTCGCAGGGTCGAGACGCATTTCGCCGCCGAATATGTCGCACATGGTCAATTTGGTTATGTCGTCCTTCGTCGGCCCGAGCCCGCCGGTGGTCAGCACCACGTCGCTGAGTTGAAAGGCCCTGTCAACGGCGCGCCTGATTTCGATAGCATTGTCGGCTATCACTTGCACGTCGTTGACTTCCCATCCGTGAGGTCCTATTTGGCGTGCGATTTCGCCTGAATTAGTGTCGATAACCTGGCCTATGAGCAGCTCATCGCCTATGGCTATGATTGAAATTTTCATTGTGTCGGAAATAAATGGAGCCTACACGGTGACGCGGGCGTAAGGGGCTGCGTCGTAAGGGCAGAACTCTTTTGAAAGATATTTGTAATATCCGGCTATGGCCACCATGGCGGCGTTGTCGGTGGTGAATGAACGTTTCGGTATAAATGCCGTCAGCCCGCGGTGTTGGCAGTAGTCGGCTACGGCTTGGCGCACTCCGCTGTTAGCCGAGACACCGCCACCTATGGCTACGGTCTTAACGCCTGTTAGCTTGACAGCCTTGTCAAGTTTGTCCATAAGTATGGCTATGATGGTGGCTTGGAGTGATGCCGCCAAGTCGGGCAGGTTTTTCTCGATAAATTGCGGGTCGGTTTTCACGGCGTCGCGGAGGGTGTAGAGGAATGCGGTTTTCAGACCGCTGAAACTGTAGTCAAGACCGACTATGTGGGGTTTGGTGAATTTAAACTTCGCGGGGTCGCCAGTTGATGCGAGGCGGTCGATGTGGGGTCCGCCGGGGTAGGGGAGGCCCATTATCTTTGCGCATTTGTCGAAGGCTTCGCCGGCTGCGTCGTCGATGGTCTGCCCCAGGATTTCCATGTCATCGTAGTTCTTGACGAGGATAATTTGTGAGTTCCCGCCGGAGATAAGTAGGCAGAGGAATGGGTATTCAGGCACTGTGTCATCAGCTTTTTCACGGATGAAATGTGACAGTACATGGCCATGAAGATGATTGACATCGACAATTGGCACTCTCAGCCCGAGTGACAGCCCTTTAGCGAACGATGTCCCTACGAGAAGTGAGCCGAGCAAGCCGGGGCCGCGGGTGAAAGCTATCGCGCTGAGGTCGCTTTTGTCAATGCCTGCGCGTTTGATGGCGGTATCGACCACGGGAACTATGTTTTGCTGGTGGGCGCGCGATGCCAGCTCTGGCACAACGCCACCAAACTCTTCATGCACCTTTTGGCTTGCGATAACATTTGACAGCAGAAGTCCGTCGGAGATAACGGCTGCGCTCGTGTCGTCGCATGATGATTCGATGCCTAAGATAATCGTACTCATTTACCCTTTGGTTTAAATCAGATAATCGTAGACGCGAAGTTAGCTATATTTTTTTGCTAATCCTTATAAAAACGGTCGCATTGATTGGCTATCCATTGTGTGAACCCGGTGGGTAGCGCCGCTACAGTCGCGAACATCAGCCGGTAAATCAGCGGCACCCCTGTTATCGACATTATGCGGCTGTTGACTTCGGGAAATGTTTTTTTCCATAGGTCGACATCCTTGCCTTTCCCTTTCAGAAACTTTACTTTGGATATCAGTTTGAGCCGGTTAAGGAAAGGCTCGTATCGATTATCGGGATAGCGATTGGCAAACCACTTCTCAAGCATCAATGCCGCCAACAGGTGCTGCCGCAGTTGGGTGTCGCGCGCCGCTCTCGACAATGTGTGCGCTGCGGGGTTGACATAATAGCGATAAATCGGCGTGTCGATTATCACGACCTTTGGGTTAAGAGCCAGCAACCTTGAAACCATAATCAGGTCTTCCCAGCAATCGACGTCGGCGAGAGGAAGTATGCCGTTGTCAAAGCATAGCTTGCGTGAAATCAGCTTGTTCCACAAGGAGTAGTTCTCTGTGTGGATTCTGATTCGGTTTATGTCGGGGAAATTAGGCGATGGTTTGGAGATTGTCTCTTTTTCCCCCTCGACTTTAATATATGGAGCGACAGCGATGTCGGCATTGTTGCGCTCTGCCGCATCGACCATTCTCCGCAATGCGTCAGGGGAGCTGAATTCATCGTCGGCATCGCATCTTATGATGTATTTGCCTGATGCTTTTACCATCGCTTCATGGTTGGCGTGATGCAATCCGTGGCGTATGGGGAAATGTATCATCACGATGTTGCCGGCGCGTTCGGGGAATTTACGCAACACGGCATTGAGAATGTCGGCTCCGCGGTCAAAACTGCCGTCATTGACAAATATGACCTCCATCTCTTTAAGCGTCTGCGACAAAACGGATGTCGCACAACGCTCTATGGTCCCTTGAGCGTTGAGAAATGGGACTATTACGGAAACTTTTATCTCTTTTGTGGGGCGAGTGCCGTCCATTGCTAAAACTAAAAGTGATTAACGAGCTTTGCGCAGCGTGATTATTGTCAATTCTGGAGTCGCCCCTATCCTCGCTGGTATGCCGACAGTCCCGAGTCCGATGTTGACATAGAGGTGACGTCGCCCCTCATCATCGGAATATAGCCCTCCCCATGTCGGATAACGCAAAGCCGCCGGCGATATTCCCAGCAGCTCAAGCTGCATCGCATGAGTGTGACCCGATAGCGTGAGGGCGATATTGCGTAACGGGTTGTTTTTTATTTCACAGACCCAATGGACCGGGGTGTGTGAGAGCAATATTTTGGTGATGCTGTCTGATGAGTTTGGATAGGCTTTATCCAGGTCTCCATAAACTTTGAATGGTGGGTCGCCTATGTTCTCCACTCCTATGACTGCGATTGAGTCACCTCCTCGATGAATCATTTCGGTTTCGTTAAGAAGGAGTCTCCATCCCATTTTGTCGAAACATTTTACCAAAGTCGCTTTGTCGGCCAGCTTGTCGGCATCTGATTTCCAACTTTTATACTCGCCATAGTCGTGGTTGCCGAGTATGGCCATCACCCCGTCATTGGCTCTCATGCGGGAGAGGGTGGCGACAAACGGGATGAGTTCGGTGGCCTCGCGGTTGACAATGTCGCCGGTAAAGGCAATTAGGTCAACGCTGTTTTCGTTGACGGCGTTAACGATTTTTGCGACGAAGGTTGTATCGTCTCCGTATGTGCCTACATGGAAATCTGAAAAGTGCAGTATGCGGTAACCGTCAAACGATTCAGGTAGGCCGCAGACATCGACTTCGACTTCCTTTACTTGATAGTCAAGCCTGTTGATTAGCGCACCCCACCACATCGCGACAAATGTAGCGATGGCGATACCGCAACCTATGGACGATAACCATTTCAGCCGGAATCGGTGGAATAATTGCGGCAGGCGGGCCAAAATGTCAAATATGAAAAATGCCATTTTTGGGAGGAAGACGGTCGCATAGCTATAGATTAGCCACATATCGGCCAATAGCATATCTTGACCGCCTGAACGGTATGGCAGGCAGACGGCGACAACGATGACCAGCGACATCAGCACCGAGAATGTGAGATGTAGCCTTGACCAGAATTTGCTGGTTAGTCTTCGACGACAAATATTGAAAATGTACCAGTCGATCAGGATGTTGATGGCGACAATCACCAATATGGGCAGTAAGGGCAGCCTCATTGTGGGGAGTTGTTGTCGCTTTCAGCGCGCAGTTTGTTGGTGAGGGGGTTGGCGTACATCTGTAACATCATGCGGCGCATATAGTCGTAATCGTCGTCCGTGAGACCTTCAAGATCAATCTTGGCAAGTTGTCCGTCGATGTAATTATCAACCATTTTGATTTCTTCGTCGGTATAATGGTCGATAAACCGGTCGGTGCCGGTGATTTTGTCGTAGGCTATGTAGTTGATTGGGAAAATCATGTAACCGCGGTGGATGGTGCGGTCTATGAGGCTGCAAGTCAATTTGACCACTTCTTGCCTTTCAGAATCGGGGCTTATTTGGTTGAGTCCCGGGTTTATGCACTCGCCGATTGCGAAGTGGACTCGTCCCTTAAGGCCGAGCAGGCCGGTCTCCATGCTGAAAAGGTCGTCGCGTTGGCTCTTTTTGAATGACGGGTCGTTGCGCTTCAATAGAAATTCGCGGGCTTTCAGGTAGTCGTTAGGGTCATATTCATATGAAATTGACACGGGTAGCAGCCGCGCTGATTTCAGATTTTCGAGGATGGTGTCGCCACCGCTGAGACCGAGCATTTTGACGAGGCTTTCCTGAGTCAGGTCGTTAGAGTCTTTCGCGCGCCCTTCGCGTTGGGCGATCCACACCGAACGACGTTTCTCGTTGAGACAGAAGTGGATATATCCTGAAAGTTGCTTTGCGGCTTCAAGTGCCTGAATCATTTTAAGATCGCGCTTGACTATGAAGCTTTGGTTGAGCTTAACCAGATGTGTAATCCAGTCGTATATGAGCAGGTTGTTGCCGATGGCTATTTCAGAAGTGGGCTTGCCTGATCTCATCAAGCAGAGATTAAGGAACGATGCGTCAAGGACGATGTCGCGGTGATTGGTGATGAAAGTGTAGGTTTCGCCGTCGGCGACGTTTTCGATTCCGCTTGAGCTGATTCCGCTTGTAGTGCGCTGAGCGAGTAGTTCGATAAACGGGCGCATGACCAGCCGTTGGAACTGGTCGGCTGTGGTGAGCGACTTGAGCCCCTTGACAAACTCAGGATAATCGACATCTGGCATGACGTATCTTACGGCATGCTCCAGTCCCGGGTCGCTGACCATCTCGGCCATCTTATGTTGAAACTCGTTGTCGCCGTAGGGGGCTATATCGAGATATTCTTCTTTAATCATATCTTTTTCAGTATTTTAGACGTGCCTGTAGACATGAATAGTGAAAAATTGATTTTCAAAGGTAGTGAATTTTCCCCAATCTCCTCTCAGAGCATTAATTTCTTAGGGAATTTTAAGAGAAGAGGACGGTTAAGCTTTGGTGTATGTGCGCCAACGCTCGATAAGCGAATTGATGTCATCGGGGATGGGTGCGGAAAAAAACATCTCCTCGCCGGTGTGGGGATGAACAAACCCGAGGGTGCGGGCGTGCAAAGCCTGTCGGGGGCAGACAGCGAAGCAGTTGTCGATAAATTGCCGGTATTTGCCGCTGTTGGTGCCGCGCAAAATTTGGTCACCGCCATATCGGGCGTCGTTGAACAGCGGATGGCCGATATGTTTCATGTGTACGCGTATTTGATGTGTGCGGCCTGTTTCGAGGACGCATTTCACCATCGCCACATGGCCAAGAGGCTCGATTACCTGGTAGTGGGTGACAGCGTGTTTGCCGTAGTCGCCGTCGGGGAACACCGCCATCTGTAAGCGGTCTTTCAGCGAGCGGCCTATGTTGCCCTCGATGCGGCCGGTCTGCGGGGTCGGTACGCCCCAAACGATAGCGACATATTCCCGTTTGGTGGTCTTGTTGAAAAACTGCTTGCCCAACGAGGTTTTAGCGTCAGGGGTCTTGGCCACGACGAGAAGCCCCGAAGTGTCTTTGTCAATGCGGTGTACCAACCCCATCCTGGGGTCGTTGACATCGTAATTCGGGTTGTCGCGGAAGTGGTAGGCCAGTGCGTTGACCAACGTTCCGCTATAGTTGCCGTGCCCGGGGTGTACTACCAAACCGGCCGGCTTGTTGACGACGAGAAGGTGCTCGTCCTCATACACGATGTCGAGGGGTATATCCTCGGGGATTATCTCAAGCTCATATCGCGGACGGTCCATGACCACGCTAACCACGTCGAGAGGCTTTACGCGGTAGTTGGATTTTACGGCTTTGCCATTGACAATGATACACCCCGCTTCGGCGGCTTGCTGCACGCGGTTACGCGACGATTTCTCAAGCCTGGAGACCAAAAATTTGTCGACCCTCAGCAGGGCTTGTCCTTTGTCGGCGACAAACCTGAAATGCTCATACATTTGCGAGCCGTCGTCGCTGCTGTCAGCCGTGTCTTCATCGAAATCGGGGTCGGTGTAATTGACAAAATCTTCGCTCATCATCGTAATAATCCCGTCAGTCATTCGAGGTCAAGTTCATCGGGAGCGGGAATCACTGAAAGTTCGTCCATCGACAGCGAATCAAGCTCGTCCATCGACAGCCCTTTGCCGACTTCAAGAGTGATGGAGGCCGTCACCGGGATTCGCGCGCCTGCACTTAGCGGCAGCCCATTGTATTTTGCGCTGAGGAGCAAATCCTGGTATTCTGATTCGACTTCCACAACTTTGATTTTTTTGATACCGAGACCCTCGAAAATCGACTGCGCCTGACGTTGCGACACATTTGAAATGTCGGGTATGGTAACCATTTTAGGCGAAAATGCCACGATTGTCAGATAGACGATGCGCCCGGGTTTGACTTTGGCGTCTTTATGCGGCGACTGCTCAATCACCGTGCCGGGCTTGGCAGTCGAGTCGTAAATCGAATCGGAGATTTCCACAGTCAGGTCTGCGACTTTGAGTACGCTTTCGGCTTGTGGATAAGACAGTCCTTTGACGTTTGGCACGACGCGCTCGTTGCCGTGGTCGGTCCAGAAGTCGAGGAATATCAGAGCCAGCCATGACAGTATTATGGCGGTGATGATTATGTAGAGAGTGTTCATCACCACGGGATGTCGTTTTATGAAGTTGTCTTTATTGGTTTCCATTTGGGAGGAATGCGGTTGATTGTCATGCGTGCCGTTAGGGCGCAATGAGGATTAATATATCGCGAACTTACGCAAAATTCCTCAATCAGACAATAATACGCACCCGCTCCACCCGGCTAAGCGTACGGTTTGGTGGGCGAAAATAGTCCACAGCCAATATGGATTAGCTTAAATAAGGGGCAGAATCAATGCTTCTCAAGAAAAGTCTGATATAACGCCACCGGGCCGTAGTGTCACAACTTGCTGCTTTCATCCTCCAATTCTCGGTAGGTGGCAGATTTGTAGATGCTACGCATCGCGTCGGGTATTGGAACACCAAAGTCGGCGGCGTAAATAGCTGCCATTTTGCTGATTTTTATAGGCCGTATGAGATAAAGGTTGGAGCTTGAGCTATTTTCATAGGGGCGGCTGACCCATTATATATTGGCCTCCATATTATGGGTATAAGAAAGCCCGCTGAAATTCAGCGGGCTTTCTGGGGTTGGCGGAGAGGACGAGATTCGAACTCGTGGTAGGATTGCTCCTACGTCAGTTTAGCAAACTGGTGGTTTCAGCCACTCACCCACCTCTCCTTTGTCAAACGTGGTGCAAAGGTAATAACAATTTTTGAACAGAACAAATAAACTCATTAATTATTTCCACATTTTTTTGACCGGTTGCGTTTTTTTGAGCGATTTGCGGGCTGGACCGGGTAGGATTGGGTGTCTGGTGCGTCGGTGTTGGGTCTGCGTCGGCTGTTAAACTTTTGGTTTGGCTGACCGTTCTATAATCAAAAGAAATCACTAATTTTGCCCGACAGTTAAAAATGAGCGGATATTTAACATAATTATTACAATTATGAAAATCATCAATGTTTCAACTTTGGTCGTGGCGGCTATGGCGGCTTTGTCGCTTGGCTCTGCGTGTTTGTCGAAAAAAGTGGTTGAGCGGAAGCCCGTTGCGCAGTCAGAATCGGTTGACTACTCGGCTTTGGTTCCGGGTGAGTGGACAATATATAAGGTAGACGGCAAGACGCTGACAGGGGATGAGCGTCCCTACATCACGTTTGATGCTGAAAATTCCCGCTTTTACGGCTCGAACGGCTGTAACACGATTAACGGTGACTACAATCTTGGCGGCACCTCGTTGTCATTCTCTAACGTCATCTCTACAATGAGAGCTTGTGCCGACGCTCCGTTTGAATATGCGATAAACCGTGCTCTCGATAAAGTGAGTGGCTATGCCGTGGGGAAAAAGGGGCATGAGTCTTATATGAATCTCACCGGAGCTGACGGCCAGACGCTGATGGTGTTGCGCAAACACAACATGGATTTCCTTAACGGCACTTGGCGCGTGACGCTCCTTTCGGGCAAGCCTGTGGAGCTTGAGGACGATGAGTCGATGAGGTTGGTTGTCGATATTCCTGAATTGAAATTGCACGGCAACACAGGCTGCAACATTTTGAACGGCAATCTTCTGATTGATCCCGACAAGACAAATGCCATACAGTTTCACAATGTGGTAACGACCCGTATGGCTTGCCGCAACCGGCAGCAAGAGACGGCTTTCCTGCTGGCTCTTGAGGCTGTCGACGCCGCCACCGCCATCGGCGACGACTCTGTGGCATTGCTTGACAATGAGGGCAAAACCGTTATAACGATGCGCCGTATCCCTAAAAAGTGATGATAAGATTTTGTAATTCGAAAATAAACATCGGTCTTGACATTGTCGCTCGTCGTCCCGACGGTTATCATGACATTGTCACGGCGATGTTCCCTATCGGGTGGGGCGATATCCTTGAGATTGTCCCATCGGCTGATGGCGTTACCCGCCTGACGGTCACCGGGCGTCGGGTAGATTGTCCGACAGAGAAAAATCTTGTGATGAAGGCTTATCGCGCTCTTGCCGCCGAGGTGGAATTGCCGGCTGTCGACATTTATCTGCGAAAGATTGTGCCCGATGGTGCGGGGCTAGGGGGCGGGTCGTCCGATGCGGCCCATACGCTGCTGCTGCTTAACGACTTGTTTGCACTCGGATTGCCGCTTGATAGGCTTGCGGCCATAGCTGCCGGAATCGGAGCCGATTGCCCGTTTTTCGTTTACGATACTCCGATGCTTGCCACCGGGACGGGGATAGATTTGACTCCGGTGGAAATGCCGTGTTTAGACGGATTGACCATCGTCGTTGTGAAACCTCCGGTCAGCGTCCCCACGGCTGCGGCCTATAAAGGAGTGACCCCCCGCAAGCCGTCAGTGCAGCTCCTTTCGTCGCTTCGCCGACCTATCAAAGAGTGGCGCGGATTGGTTGAAAACGATTTTGAACCCTCGGTGTTCCGTCAATATCCGTTGATAGCTGAGGCTAAGGCTGATATGTATGACTCCGGGGCGGTCTATGCCTCGATGTCGGGTTCGGGGTCGGCGGTCTACGGGCTGTTTGAATGTGCCAATTTGTCACTGCCCGACAGGTGGATGCGGGACGGTTGGCAGTCGTGGCGCGGCGTTGTTGGAAAAGAGTGAACGTTACACCCGCAATATTGTTATGAATTTAAAGGGATGTTAAATCTTTTGCATCCCCATTGTTAAAATCGTTGTCGGTCGAGAGTTTGGCAGCATTTTTGCTGCAACGCTCGCGGAATGATGTAACGTCAATAAGAATAATACTAACTATATGAGCAATAAAGCTAACAAACAGGAAAAGAACAGTGCCAACGGCAGGCTGCATGAGCAACCTGCCGACGCTCCCGAAATAATGGATGTCACTCCTGATGATGAAAATGACGCGTCGTCGGTAGCGGAGGATGCCGAGTTGTCAGAGACCGAGGCTCTCATGAAACAGCTTAACGATACCTCGGAGCAACTTGAGAAGGAGAAAAAAGAGTATTTGTTCCTTATGGCCGAGTTTGACAATTTCCGCAAGCGCACGCTCAAGGAGAAATCGGAGATTATCAAAAACGGAGCCGAGTCAGCCATGAAAGGCTTGCTCCCGATTATCGACGATTTCGAGCGCGGTCTGGCCGCTGTCAATGAAAGCGGTGACGCGGAAGCTGTCAAGGAGGGGATGACGCTTATCTACAATAAGTTCGTGAAATATCTTGAGCAAAACGGTGTGAAGGTGATATCCACCGACGGTGCCGATTTTGACACAGAATATCACGAGGCTATCGCTATGATGCCTGCCGCCGACGATTCGCAAAAAGGGAAGGTCGTCGACACGGTCTCCAAAGGCTATACGCTTAACGGCAAAGTGATACGCCACGCTAAAGTTGCCGTAGCTCAGTAAATCGCTAATTAAGAGCTGTCTCACAGATGGATAAAAGAGATTATTATGAAGTGCTTGGCGTGAGCAAAACCGCTACAGCAGATGAAATAAAGAAAGCCTATCGTAAGTTGGCTATCAAATATCACCCTGATAAGAATCCGGGTGATAAAGCCGCCGAGGAGAAGTTCAAGGAGGCAGCCGAGGCTTACGATGTGCTCAGCAACGATGAGAAGCGTCAGAAATATGACCGGTTTGGCCACAACATGGGTCCTCAGGGGTTTCCCGGAGGTGGTGGCGGGTTCTATTCGTCGGGCGGTTTCTCGATGGAGGATATTTTCGCACAGTTTGGCGACATCTTCGGCGGACACTATTCGGGCCAGTGGGGTGGTGCCACAGGTGGCGGTCATCGCCAGGCGCGCCGTGCGGTGCGAAAAGGTAGCGACTTGCGCATTAAGGTGAAACTGACGCTTGAGGAAATCGCCAAAGGTGTATCCAAAACGCTGAAGATTCCCACCATGGCCAAATGCGAGCATTGCAACGGCACCGGAGCGAAAGACGGCAAAGCTTTCACCACCTGCCACACCTGTAACGGGACCGGCAGTGTGCTTCACACTCAGAACACCATATTCGGTGCGATGCAGTCGGCCGCCACTTGTCCCGACTGTCAGGGCGAAGGGAAGATTATCACCGAACGCTGCCCTCACTGTAACGGAGAGGGCGTGGTGCGCAAAGAGGTGACAGTCAGCTTTGACATTCCAGCCGGTGTGCAAGAGGGGATGACCTTGACCGTGAAAGGGAAGGGAAACGCGCCCCGTCATGGCGGCGTCAACGGCGACTTGCTCGTGGTCATAGAGGAGGTTAAGCACCCCGAATTGATTCGCGACGGCAACGATGTAATCTACAATCTGATGCTTGATCTCCCCACCGCAGTCCTCGGCGGCTCGGTCGAAGTGCCGACGATTGTCGGCAGAGCAAGATTGAAAATCGTTCCGGGAACGCAGCCGGGTAAAGTGTTGCGCCTCCGCGGCAAAGGTCTTCCATCGACCGATGGCTACGGCACCGGCGACGAACTTATCAACGTGATGGTCTACATCCCCGAAACTTTGAACGATTCGGAGAAGACACTCATCGAGCGGTTGCGCGAATCGCCCAACGTCAAGCCGACCGAAAGTGTCAAAAATCGCATCTTCTCCAAGTTACGTCACATATTTGAGTAATTATCAACATCGCACTGTCAATAATTCTCGCTTGCGATTACACGATAAATGAACTACCTTTGTGGAGCGGCTCAAATAAGGCCGCCCCACATTTTTTATATTCTTAATTCCACATTTTTAGATTCTTAACCCCGCAATGGAATTTGTCAACAACAATAATAATCGGCGGCAGTCCAGACCCAACGCCCCCCTTTATGACGGAGGCGGCAGAGTGCAACCCCACGACAAAGACCTTGAAGAAGCAGTAATCGGAGCTTTGATGCTCGAAAAAGACGCTTATTCTACCGTGTGTGACATATTGAAGCCCGAGAGTTTCTATGAACCGCAACTAAAGAAAATCTACGAGGCCATTCAGGCTCTTGGCGCCGCTCAGGAACCTATCGATATGCTCACCGTCACCGAGCGTCTGCGACTCGATAACGCTCTCGATGAAGTTGGCGGAATTGTCTATATTACAGATTTAACATCGAAAGTGGCTTCCGCGGCGCACGTCGAATTCCATGCCCGCATCGTGGCGCAGAAGTATCTCGCCCGCGAACTCATATCGTTTGCCTCGGCCATCGAGGGGAAAGCCTACGATGAGAGCAACGATGTCGATGACCTATTGCAGGAGGCCGAGGGAAAACTGTTTGAGATTTCACAACGCAACGTTAAAAAAGATGTCACACAGATTGACCCCGTCATCAAGCAAGCTATTGAACAGATTCAGGCGGCGGCCAACCGTACCTCGGGACTTTCGGGACTTGAATCAGGCTATCATGAGCTTGACAAGCTCACATCGGGGTGGCAGAACTCTGACTTGATAATCATTGCCGCGCGCCCCGCTATGGGCAAGACCGCATTTGTGTTGTCGATGGCCAAAAACATGGCGATTAATTATAATATCCCGTTAGCCATATTCTCGCTCGAAATGTCAAACCTGCAGCTCGTGAACCGTCTGATAAGCAACACTTGCGAACTTGAAGGTGAGGTCATAAAGAGCGGTCGCCTTCTTCCGCAACAGTGGGATCAGTTGATGTCGCGAATCAAACATCTCTATGCGGCTCCTATATATATCGACGACACCCCCTCGCTTTCAATCTTTGAGTTGCGTACCAAGGCGCGCAGGTTAGTCAGGGAACACCACGTCAAGATGATAATAATCGACTACCTCCAGTTGATGAACGCGTCGGGCATGAAGTTTGGTAGCCGTGAACAGGAGGTCAGCATGATTTCGCGCTCGCTCAAGCAACTTGCCAAAGAGCTTAACATACCCATCGTGGCACTGTCGCAGCTTAACCGTTCGGTAGAGTCGCGCACCGACGGCAAGCGTCCGCAGCTATCTGACCTGCGCGAGAGTGGGGCAATCGAGCAGGATGCCGACATCGTTTGTTTCATCCACCGACCGGAGTACTATATCAAGTCAGATACCGACGCGTCGGGTCGCGATATAAGGGGTTTGGCCGAATTTATCGTGGCAAAACACCGTAGCGGTAAAGTCGATGATGTGCCTCTCAGATTCCGCAGCAAGTTCGCCCGATTTGAAAACTGGTCTGAAAATGATGCCGATATGGCCCCGCAGACGGTGGCATCGCGCATGAACGCCGGCGACTCGGCTTCGGCATCAGGTTATCCCCTGTCATCATCTCTCTCGGGCGGTACGGCCGATATAACCGCTCCGCCCACAGGAGAGGACGCTCCTTTTTGAGTCAATCTAAATAAATGTTAAATCGACTCGGAGAGGCGGTTTAATATTTAATTTTGCAAACATATTTCCCCACAGAAGCCCAGAGGGGTGGAGTGGGCTAATATCATTTAATATTTCAAAAGCGTTTACTTGACGCTTTGTTCTTGACTCTTTAGAACTTCGCAACTTCTATAAACTCAGTCATGGGACAACGCAACGGTAGATGCCTTACAGATATGGTTATGTCAAATCAGAATGCTTGGCCTCGTTCAGGCTGCCTGATTATGAGGTTATCATATCGGCGTGGGCTTCTGCGTTGCTCGTTCTGACTGAGTGGGTAATGCGAAGACCTTAAAGAGTGGGACGAGTAACAGGTAGGTTCCCCACGCTTTTTTTGTATAACGGCATAACTTGAAACATACCGCTCGAATACAGGGGAACGATTATGATGCGGCAGCTCTCCATTGCAATGGAAGAGATAAATTTCACAGCGAAACATCTTATTCAATCAGATTGGCCGTTTCCACGGTTCAGCCGCCGCTATGCGCTGCTGGATGCGATTGAGCGGGTCATTGCATAAAACACACCGATTTTAGCTCAAAATCATGGTGGAAGACTCAGCCGGAAAATAACTTCGTCACCGCCTTAAATCTATTCCATCGGCCTTCCACCGTGATTTTTAAACATCTTATTATGGGAAAAATATCAGTAATAGTCCAGACATATAACGCATCATCGCACCTCGACACGGTGTTGTCATCGCTCGCCGGATTTGATGAGATTGTCGTGGCCGATATGGAGAGCACCGATGACACTCTCGAGATAGCGCGCCGACACGGCGCGAGAACGGTGGTTTATCCGCGAGAAAACCACCGTATATGTGAAGCGTACCGCGACCGGGCGATTCACGAGGCGATGCATGAATGGGTGTTGGTGGTCGATGCCGACGAGGTGGTTCCTCCAGGCTTGTGCCGCTATCTTTACGACGAGATAGAGCGTGACCCCTCGCCTCGTTGTGTGTTAATCCCTCGGCGCAATTATTTCATGGGGCGTTGGATGAGGTGCGATTATCCCGACTATGTCCCGCGTTTCATGTATCGTGACGGCACCAATTGGCCTTATTCCATACATTCCCGGCCCACGCACAGGGGCGATGAGGTAAAGATTCCGGCTTCATGCGTTGAGCTGTCGTTGATTCATCTCGCAAATGAGACGATGGCGCAGCGTGTCGCCAAATTGAACTATTACACCGACCAGGAGAAATGCCGTTGCCGTGTGGGCTATCGGAGTTGGAAACTTCTGACCGACCCGTTTTTCCGTTTTTTCAAGTGCTATATTCTCAAAGGCGGGATAAGGCTCGGGCGTGAAGGCTTCATCAGGGCTGTCATGGACGGGTTCTATCGTTTCGCCGTGATGGCAAAACTTGAGGAGGAACGCGGTAAACTGTCGGTAACCGACCTCGACAAGCACCTCTGTGAAGCTAAAATGAACCGGGTTGACAAATCAGAAAAGAAAGAATCATGACACGCTCACGACTTCGATTCCGGTGCGGATATTATACAGCCACGGTTTACCAACTCGTTGTGTCGGTAGTAGCGCTGTGGCTGACCAGATTCCCCTATTACATCTACAATGCCGGTGAGATAGGGGATATAAGCCCGGCGGAGTGGCTGCCGATATTGTGGGGCGGTCTGCGCTTCGATCTCTGCGCGGTCGCTTATTTCAACTTGTTGTTCATCGCCATGCGGTTTCTGCCGTTCGGCTTTGTCACGCGCCGCCGGTGGATACTTGCCACCAATATAATCTTTGGGGTGAGCACCGCCGTGATGCTCGCGCTCAACATAGCGGATGTGGCGTTCTCCCCCTTTATCGGAGGACGCATGAGATGGTCGACCCTTGCGGGCGCGTTCGGCGATTCCAATATGGTCGGAATCATCATATCTTATTTTCATGATTATTGGTGGGCCTATCTGTTGGCCGTGATTTCCATTGGCGTCACATTAGCTGTGGCCTACATCCCTGTCATATCAGGTGGGATAATCCGTGTAGGCCGCAGGTGGCTGACGATTATGTTGAGAGTCCTCGTATTCATCGTGGCTTCATTTGTTACATTCATTTGTATAAGGGGAGATTTGACAAGAAGTCGTCCGTTAGGAATCGCCGATGCGATATGCTATGGAATTAACACCAAGGTCAATCTGATTCTGAACACACCGTTCACCGTCGTCAGGTCAATCAATTCATCGGCTCTTGAACGAGTCGAATATTTCAGCGAGAACGAACTGCGGGAACTCCGCAGAGACCGCTATAACTTCACCGACAACGATTTGCTGCCGGGAATCGCGTCGCAGAAAGGAAAGAACCTTGTGGTTATTGTGCTTGAAAGTGGAGCGCAGATGTGGATAGACACTCTTAACATTGTGGCGGGAGATTCCCCGAAGCGATTGACCCCTTTCCTTGATTCAATCGCATCCCGTTCCATGGTGTGCCGTGATGTTATGGCTACAGGCGTAACGTCTCCAAATGGCATAACCGCCGTGTTTTGCGGGTTTCCCTCGTTTGATCCTATGTTTCATTCCGTATCGCCTTACAATCGCAATACCATCGACACCCCGGTCAATCTTCTCAATAGTAAAGGCTATTCATCAAAATTTTATTTCGGCGGCGCGCCATCGTCATATTATGTTGTTCCATCGGCTTTAGCCTCTGGCTTTGTGGACGTGGTGACGCTCAGAGAATATGGCGATGACCGCGATTTCGACGGGAAATGGGGTATATTTGACCATGCCATGGGGGCTTACGCCGCCCGCGATATGTCAGCGTTGCCGCAGCCGTTTATAGCCGGATGGTTCACAATCAACGCCCATGGCCCATTTACTGTGCCAAGCTATTGGAACGCTGACGGATACAAATCAGAACATAGAACCGTGCAACGGAGCATGGAGTACACCGACAGGGCTTTACGCCACTTTTTCGATATCGCGAAAGAGCAGCCGTGGTACGACAACACAGTGTTCGTCATCACCGGCGACCACGGATGCCGCGAGTTGAAACATACCAAATATGACACCCCCTACATCAAATATCATATTCCGTTCATAGTGTACACTCCCGATGGGAGCGTTAAGCCGGGCGAGGTTGAAGGGCGTGTGATGTCGCAGATTGACATCGCGCCGACACTTCTGCATATCATGGGATACGACAAGCCGTTTGTCTCGTTGGGGACAGATTTGTTTGACCTGTCGCGTCCGCATTACGCCCTCAGCTCGGTGAATGGCAGGCTGATGATAACCGGAGAGAGATATGTGGTGATGGCAGATATGAAAGCGGCGTCGCCCGATGAGGTCTACGACATAGTTGTCGACCAATCGCTCTCTGCCCCTCTTGATAGTTACGACGGAGAGGAGGTCGACAGCATGATGCGTTGGGCTCGTGCGTTCATGCAGGATTATACCTGCCGCATGATTGACAACCGTATGTCGGTAGCGACTGATTCAGGACGTAAATGAGGTTAAATCGGCGGTAAGAAATATATCACCGATGCGTCTTTTCGGTCGTAATCCAATAATTAACGTGAGTTCTAATTCTTAAATCGAGCTCACGTTAATTATATTCATCCAATAGGTAAAGACTACTTATCGTTGTAAGCAGATTTGGTAATCGACCAACAAAACGGCTTTCTTCCGCCACTCAAATCCAGGGACGACATGGGAAAATGTATTGTTAACAACAATTAACAATGGGGGGGGGGTAAAATGCTGCTGTCGCGGTATATTTGCATAATTAATCCTTTTATCAAAATATTTTCTTAAAACATTAACAAAATGAAAAAGTTTAAGTATTTTGCTTTTGCGCTTGTAGCTGCGTTAGCTTGCGGATGTCTGTGGTCATGCTCCGATGATGACGATGACAATGGCTTCTCTGAAAAAAATCTCATCGGAGAATGGGAAGGTGATACTATGGTATGTTATTGCCTTGTTAATGGAGAACTTGAAGATGGCTCTAAAAGAGAACAAGATTGTGATTATCGAATTGAGTTCGATGATGACGGTTACGGTTATTTTTACTCTGACTATAGTTATTACGATTATGGATTTCAGTGGAAGATTTCTGATGGAGAATTGAAAATCAGGTCGAATTATTCAGGTGAAATTGACGGCACTTGGACTATTAAAACTCTGAATGCTTCAACTCTGGTGTTGGAACAAATTGACTCTGAACGCTCAAGCAGTTATTCTCACTATGACTATACGAAAATCACATTTAGGAAGAGCAGCTCAGACGATGACGACTGGGATAGCGGAAGCTACGACGATGACGACTGGGATTGGTAATCGATTATCAGCGTCTTTAATTATGTAAATTCTCACTGTGGCGCACATCTAAGTTGGTGTGCGCCACTCTGTCTAAATCAACGAAATCTTGTTTTATGGCTCATGTGGTTTCGGCTGCAAATAGCGCGCTAAAATTCAAGTTCCGATGCGGCTATTATCAAGCTGCTGTTTATCAGTTGGCTGTGTCGCTTATTGCGCTTTGGTTGACCCGTTTCCTGTTTTATGCTTATAATGTGAGCGACCTGAGCGGTATCGAGTTTGACCAATGGCCTCTGATGTTGTGGGGCGGACTGCGTTTCGACCTATGTGCGGTAGTCTATTTCAATGCCTTGTTTGTGCTGATGCGATTCTTGCCGTTCGGTTTTGTGCGGGCACGGTGGTGGATTGTGTCGAGCAACGTCGTTTATGCAATAACTAATGCGTTGATGTTGGCGCTCAATATCGCCGAAGTGCCACTTTTCGGTTTTGTGGGCAGCCGTATGCGTTGGGAGTCACTACTTGCGGCGTTTGGTGATTCCAATATGGTGAATATTCTGATTTCTTATTTTGGTGATTATTGGTGGGCGTTTGTTGGTGGCGGGCTGTATATAGCATTTGTGATTTGGCTGGCGTTCCGTCCCGAAATCATATCTCGAAAACCGATTTTTAAAAATAGATTGAAGCTATGGGCATATCGCATAGCTATGTTGTTGATAGCCGCTTTATTCTCAGTTTGTGCCATCTGTAGTAACCTCTTAAACGGGCGCCTCATGTCTATCGGCGACGTTACCTGGTATGTCAAATCTCCTGTTGGCGTGGATGTCGTGTTAAACACCCCGTTTACTGTCGTTCGCTCGATTGGTAAACAATGTCAAATTCAACCTATGCGCTTTTTTAGCGATGAAGAGTTGGCTGCGGTGCGGCGGCCGTTTACGGTTTTTACCGAGACCGACACCATTGCGGGCGTTAAGAAGCAAAAAGATAAAAACGTGGTGATTATCGTCCTCGAGAGCGGTGCGCAGTTGTGGCTCGACGCTCTCAATATCGTCAACGATGATGAGCCGCGAGGGTTAATGCCTTTTCTCGATTCGATTGCAACGCGGTCGCTGGTCTGTCGTCATGTTATGGCAACCGGAGTCGCCTCGATTGGCGGCATCACGTCGGTTTTCGGCGGATTCCCGGCTTTTGAGCCGTTTAGGTATCCTGTTTCGTTGTACAATACCAACATTTTAGATACGCCGGTTAATCTGTTGAAATCATTAGGGTATTCGTCGAAAGCATATTTTGGCGGTAAGCCGGGGTCGTTTAATATCGACCAGATGTTGAAGATTTCAGGGTTTGACGAAGTGGTGACTTTTGCCGAGTATGGCAATCGCAGGGATTATGATGGCAAATGGGGCATTTTTGACCACGCCATGGGCGGATATGCCGCCTCTGATTTAGCCTTGCTCCCTCAGCCGTTTGTTGCCGGGTGGTTCACTATAAGCGCTCACGCTCCGTTTGTCGTCCCGGCAGATTGGCAAGCCGACGGATATAAGTCGGCAAAAAAAAACGTTCAACGGGCTGTTGAGTATGCCGACCGCTCGCTGCGCCATTTTTTCGATATAGCAAAACGTCAAAATTGGTTTGAAAACACTCTGTTTGTCATCACGGCCGACCACGGTTGCCGTGATTTAAAGGGCACGAAGTACGCCTCTCCGTACATAAAGAATCACATTCCGTTTATCGTTTACGCTCCCGATGGCAGCGTTAAGCCCGGTGAGGTGAACAATGGCGTGATGTCTCAAATTGATATCGCGCCATCTCTGATGCATATAATGGGTTACGATAAACCGTTTATATCCGTTGGGACAGACATCTTTGATGCCGCTCTCCCTCATTACGGATTGAGCAAGATAGGGGGGCATAGATTTATGATTACGGGGTTGAAATATGTCGTTATGGCCGATTCTGACCTTGATTGGGTGCTTGCCGTCTACGATGCCGTTTCTGACCAAGAGCTGCGGCAAAAACTGGTCGATTACGATAGCGATGAAGTCGATGGGATGTTGATGTGGGCTCGCGCGTTAATGCAAGATTACACTTGCCGCATGATTTACAATCGTCTGTCGGTCAAAACCCAGAGCGGTTTTTAGTGCTTGATGCGGTCGGGATTGCGGGCTATGAATTCTTTCCAGTTGTTTGGCCCTTTTGGTAGCTGTGGCCTTGATGATTCATAGAAATGGCACAATGCCGCTCCAAGAGCGTCGGTAGCGTCAAGCGTCGTGTGCAAATCATCGGGCGACAGATTAAGAATGCGACGCAGCATCTCCTGTACCTGCTCTTTGCTTGCCGCACCGTTGCCGGTGATGGCCATCTTGATTTTTCTTGGCTCGTACTCGGTGATTGGCACCTGTCGGGCCAATGCGGCTGCCATGGCGACCCCTTGGGCGCGGCCGAGTTTAAGCATTGACTGAACATTTTTGCCGAAAAACGGAGCCTCGATAGCCATTTCGTCGGGTAGATACTGCTCAACAAGCCCGAGTACGCGCTCATATATGCGCGCTAATCGCATATAGTGGCTTTCAAATTTGCTGAGGGTTATTACCCCAAGAGCAATCATCGATGGCTTTTTCTCTTTGACTCCGAGAATACCGTACCCCATCAGATTAGTGCCCGGGTCTATCCCGATAATCACTTTATCCCACTGCCTGTCGGTTGCCGTCGTCATGATTTGACTATTTCCATGAATGTGGAAAAATACAGGATATCCTCTCCATAGCGAGATGTCAGGTCAGAGCGCAGTCGAGCGGCGATGTCGTCATGCCACCGGGTAGCGTCGTCAAGAGATTCTCCTTTGAGTTGCACCGCGTAGGCTTTTAACTGTGGGTCGACTTCGGTCAGAATCTTTATTAGCAAGGTTTCGTCGAACAGCCCGCTTGCTTTGGCGGCTGCCATATAGTGATTTTCGGCCCACTCGACAAATTCAGGCTCGCGGCTCGCGAGAAGGTGGAACGAAGTGTTCAGGATAACCATCTTAACAGAAATTTTATGTGACGTAGGATTGTCGGGATTGTGCCGTAGTAGTAGCACATAATGCGAAACCGCTCCATCAGCGACTTGCGGTGATTGGCGGTTGTCACGCCTTCATTCAGATAATCGACCGTCACTTGGGGAATATAGATATTGTGGCGCGAGTGTTGAAGACATTTGATGCACCAGTCGTAATCGGCTGAAAATCGATATCGCAAATCAAACGGCCCGGTGATGCGGCGCAGTGCCACAAAAGCTTGATGACATACCACCATTCCGTTAGCGAAACTTTTCAGTGTGAGAGTCTCGGGCGCGCGCAGATGCCGCTCGCCGATTCGGCGACGTTCTGAGTCTACGATGTCTGTCTGCCCGTAGACGATGCCGGGGAAATCGTTTTCCATTATGGCATCGGCTATGCTCTGAAGAGTGTCGGGGGAGTGAAAAGAGTCTCCGGCGTTCAAGAATATGACATATTCACCTTTGGCCAGTGAAAGCCCCTTGTTCATAGCGTCATAAAGACCCTTGTCGGGTTCGGAGTATACTACTGTCTCCTTGATACCGGCATCGGTGGCAAGGCGTTGTGTGCCATCGGTCGAAGCTCCATCGATGACGAGATGCTCAAACAGGCGGCAGGTCTGCTCGCCAACGCTCCGCAGGGTAGGGGGGAGCGTGGCGGCGGCATTATAGGTAACCGTGATTATTGAAAACAGTGGATTCATCGCGATGCAAAGATACGAATAAGCGAGCGCAAAAAGCAAATTTATTTGATTCTGCCGAGCGGAAGTATCGATGACGGCTGTCAACCGCCCCTCCCCGGATTAGTCTATGATGATTTTGACGTGACGCTTGCCCGCTGTGACGATGTAAAGACCCGTTTGCAGCTCAGGGCTTGTCCAATTGCCTGCATCCATTTCTGCCGATGCGACTTTGCGACCCGAAAGCTCATGAATTTCAACTGTCGTGGCTGATGTGGCTGTGACAATCAGTCTCTTGTCGATTGATGTCACGGTGACGGTTTCATCGATGGCTGTTATGCCGCCTACGCCTGACGGCTCGAGTGTAACCACGGTGATTTCATTGGATTTTGCGGATGTGTTGAGCCCGTCCGTGGCCTGCACTACATAGTGGTAAGTCGTTGCAGGCGTAAGACCTGTCACTTCGAATTTATCGGTGTCACCCACATCCTTGCGCTCGAAGCTGTCGACGTAGGTCACGGTAGTGTCGTTTTCTGAGCGGGTGTAGACGCTGAGCAGATAACTATTGGCTTTGTCGACCTTGTTCCATCGGGCGGTGAAGCTCTTCGGATTAATGCCGGTTTCAGCCTCAGGGGGCAAAGCGACCACCGGGTCAAATATGCCCCCCCCCTTGAACAGGAATGAGACAACTCCGTTGCTTTCTTTTATCTCGGTTATCGGAGCGTTGAGCGATGTCCCTGACCACGTTTTCATCGAGGGTTTGGTGTCGTCGGTGAACGATGTAACACCTTTAGTGCCGGGAAATGGGTCACCCGAACGTGTGTACTCGCTTTGGATGTTGTCGGCTTCCTCGATGTCGATATATTGGTGGCTTGGGGTGTTGTTGCATTTGTTGGCCGCCCACACCGATGGGTTATAATCGATGTGCCAGATGAGCATGCCATGGCCGGGGATGTATTGGTCCCACATCTTTTGCTGGCGGTTTTCAACGAGGAAGTACTCGTTTTCTTTTGGTGTCTTGATGATGCGAACGTCGTTGTAGTGACCCTCGTCTGAAATGCATCCGAGCGACACTGTCTCTGGCTCTTCGAGGACCTCAGGCTTAATCCAGCCAAGGCAATAGCGTTCATATCCCGAGTGCGACGGTGGGGTGTGGCTGTTGTTGTTGTAGAGCCCGTGATCCATCAGCGAGTAGTTGCCCGGAGTGAATGCGCTTGTATATGACGTGGCGTAAAGGTCGGGTAATCCCATGACATGGCTGAACTCGTGGCAGAATGTGCCGATGCCGTCAAGCCGTGTGCCGTATGTGCCGCTCAGCTCGTTAGATGTGGCATAATGGTCGAGCAGTTTTCCGTCGAGATATTTTGTGCGGCCCGCTCCGCTGTTGACGGCCCATGAATGAGCCCAGATTGTGTTGGCCGATGCTCCTTGCGACTCGCCGTATCCGGCATACACCACATACACGTTGTCGATTACCCCATCGTTATCAGTGTCATATACCGAGAAATCGACCTCGGAGTCAAGCAATGTGCAGGCATCTATAACCATCTCTTCGGGGGCGATATCGTTGCCGCTTCTATCGTTGCCGCCGTAGTAGCTCATATTCTTGGGGAGCTTAACCGGTCCCAGCACATCGAGGTTAGGGGTGAACTGGCCGTTGGATGACAGATTGAAAAAGTCTGCCACCGAACCTGTGGCACCGTCTTGGTTGAATCCCTGCAGGTTGAACATATTGACAAATGTCCCGGTGTCGAACGAAAGGCTGTTGTCGGCAAATTCCACAAGAATTATGCAGATATGCGGTGAGCCTTTGGTGGGAAAAGATGATTCACCCGCTTCGGGTGCGACACTTTTTATTGCGCGGCGGGGCTTTCCGGCGGCAGCACTTTCAAGCACGTTATAAGCCGATTGCTTATCGTATGATGAGAGCAACGCCTCGGCATCTGCCGAACGCTTTCCGGGGTCTGATGCAAGCATTGCGCTCTCTTTAAGCTCGTTGCCGACCGGGACGGCATAACGGAACTTTTCATCATCCCCTCGTAGCAGCATATAGCCGTCGGATGTGGTGAAGAAGTGGTCGTGCTCGTCGCCGCGCAGGTACACGCTAATCGAGTCACCCCCGGTCGTAGCGTACTTTAATAGCCCCGGTCTGGCCGGCACCGCATAGGCGGCTGATGTAGCCATTGACGCTGCTGCGATTGACGTTAATGCCAATTTTAGCTTATTGTTCAACGTGAAAGAAATTATTGATTAACCGACTCCTTGGGCGTAACTTTTGCCCATTCAAGAGCTTTCTTTATTGTGGAAAAAATATCGTCAATCGATCCGGTGCCGTTGATGGAGTGGTACTTCCCTTCGTTGCGGTAGTACTCTTGAAGTGGCTGGGTTTGCGAGTGATACACATGCAGACGTTGGGTAATCGTCTCAAGGTTATCATCTGCGCGACCGCTATCTTTTCCTCGTTTTAGAAGCCTTTCGATAAGTTCAGAGTCATCCACTTCCAGCCCTACGACAGCGTGAACTTTCGAACCGCGTTCGGCGAGCATCTTTTTCAGAGCTTTGGCTTGGTTGATTGTGCGGGGAAAACCGTCGAAAATCACTCCCTTGCGAGTGCGTTCATCGGTATCAAGTAGATGTGACAGTATGTCAATCATCAGTTCATCTGGTATAAGTTGCCCCTTGGAAATATAGCTGTCGGCGATTTTGCCAAGCTCAGTGCCGCGTGCGATATGGTCGCGCAGCACTTCCCCTGTGGAAATGTGGAAAAGTCCGTATTCCTCAATCAAAAGCTCGCTTTGAGTGCCTTTGCCGCTTCCCGGAGCCCCGAATATAACCAAATTCAACATAGCTGTTTGTCTTTATTCAAGTTGGTTGTTGATAAAAATCCGTTTCTTGACCAAACGGTGGCCGTGTTGTCTCTGAATGGTAGTAGAGTTTGTGTGGTTATTAACGCAATCTTATTCCTCGGTATGTTCGTCGAGGATATAGATGTCGGGAAGGTTGCGGGCAAGTCCGTCAAGATCAAGCCCGAAGCCGATTATGAATTTTTGCGGTATGGAGAACCCTACATAATCGGGCTTGACATCACATATGAGCGACTCTGGCTTGAACAGTAACGTGGCTACCTTTATGTCGGCAGGCTCATAGCTCTTCAGTGTCTTGAGCAGGCGGTCGATGGTGTTCCCCGTGTCGATGATGTCCTCTACGACGATTACCGTGCGCCCCTTAATATCCTCGGTGAGGCCAAGCACTTCTTTGACGACTCCGGTGCTTCCGGTACCTTCATAGCTTTTAAGTCTGATGAACGATATTTCTGCATCCACGTCGACAGCTCTGAACAGGTCGGCCGCAAATGGGAACGCTCCACTAAGCACACATAGAAACAATGGCGTTTTGCCTTGGCAGTCGCACTTTATTGTTTGCGCAAGTTCCCGTATGCGCTCGTCAATCTGCGCTTTCTCAATGTAAGGCTTGAATGTAAGCCCGTTATAAGTAACAGTTTCCATCGAAAAATAAATATGGGTGCAAAATTAATGAAAAACTATCGTATTTCATCGCAAATTCCCAAGTCGCATCGGATTATTTTCGGCTTAAACTAAAAACCGACGGCTTTTGCATTTTTTAACTTGGTGGGTGGGGCTGAAATTTTGCCAATTATAAAGAAGGCTGTATCTTTGCACTCGCAAAACAGAAACATCGCGGGGTGGAGCAGTGGTAGCTCGTTGGGCTCATAACCCAAAGGTCGTAGGTTCGAGTCCTGCCCCCGCCACTAAAATGAGGATAGGGTCGGTTGCAATGGCAATCGACCTTTTTTAATTCTATATAACCACATGAACAACAGTGAAACATCACAACAGTTGCCCCGGCGCAGGGTGGCTATCGTCACCAGCACCCGCGCTGACTGGGGACTGCTCAGCGGTATTGCCCGCGGCCTTGACAGCCGTCACGATGTGGAGTTGAGCGTTATAGCCACCAATATGCATCTTGACCCGCGTTTTGGTAATACTGTTGATGAGATTTTGGCCGACGGTATATCGGTGTCGGAACGGGTGGAAATGACGCCTGCAAGCGATATGCCCGTAGATACCGCCAGGGCGACGGCTCGCTGCCTTGAGGGAATGGCGGGAGCGTTTGAGCGGCAGCGGCCCGATTTGTTGCTTATCCTCGGAGACCGTTATGAGATGCTGGCGGTAGCGACAGCCGCCACGCTGATGAGGATACCGATAGCCCACATTGCCGGCGGAGAAATATCGGAAGGGGCGATTGACGACAATATACGGCACGCTTTGACCAAATTGTCATCGCTGCACTTCACGGCTACCGAGCCTTATCGGCGTCGTGTGATTGCGATGGGAGAGGCTCCTGAAAGGGTGATAAACGCAGGTGCAATCGGGGTTTATAACTTGTCGAGCACAGAGTTGTTGACAAAAGAGGAACTCGCTTCGTCAATCGGTATGCCGATTGACCTTGACACTCTATTGGTGACTATGCATCCGGCTACGGCGGATGACGCCGATGTGGCGGGCCGTATGCAATCACTCCTCGACGCTCTCGACCGATTTCCTAAGTTGAAAATCTTGTTTACATATCCAAACAATGATGCTCGCGGTGAGGTGATTATAAAGATGATACACGAATATGCCGACCGTTGGCCAGGCAGGGTATGGGTCGTTCCGTCGTTGGGGCGCCGCCGTTATCTGTCGGCGCTTGGCTGCGTTGGCGCGGTGGTGGGGAATTCGTCGAGCGGCATAGTCGAAGTGCCGTCGGCCGGTATCCCGACAGTCGACATCGGTATGCGCCAGCGAGGCCGCATCGCCGCTGAGTCGGTGATTCATGCGGCTGATGATGCCGACAGCATAGCGTCGGCTATTGCCAAGGCTCTTTCCGTTGAATTTCGCAAATTTGCAGCCGGTGTCGATAACCCATATTACCGCCCCGATACTTTGCGCACTATCGTCGAGGCTGTAGCTACATACCCGCTTGAAACATTGCGCCGTAAAAAATTCTACGATATTCCCTTCTCCCCGACAACGTATGATTGACAGAAATGTGTTAAATTTGCACTATGAAACCACTTGTCGTAATTCCGGCGCGAGGCGGAAGCAAAGGTATTCCCCGGAAAAACATCAAACCGTTTCTGGGACGGCCTCTCCTGTGCTATTCCATTGATGTGGCGCGGCAGGTAGCTCCCGATAATCGTGTCATCCTTTCAACCGATGACGTTGAGATAGCCGAGGTGGGTCGCCAGACCGGTTTATCGGTTCCCTATATGAGGCCGGATTGTCTCGCCACCGACACAGCGTCGTCGCGAGACGTCATTCTTGATGTCATGGACTGGGCAGACGACATTGGTTTGGACTACGATTGTGTGTTGTTGCTGCAGCCTACGTCTCCGCTCAGAACGGTCGATGATGTCAGGCGTTGTCTTGACCGATACACCTCTGATGTCGATATGGTGGTCTCGGTTGTGCCGGCAATGTCAAACCCATATTACAACTGCTTTGAGGCCGATCCTGAAACAGGTTTTCTACACATATCCAAGGGAGATGGGCTTTATACGCGTCGACAAGAGTGTCCGCCGGCTTGGGAGATGAACGGGGCAGTATATGTAATCAATCCTGAGTCGCTCCGAAAGATGCCTCTTGGGGCGTTCCCTCGTCGAATACCTGTTGAGATGCCAAGCGAGCGCAGCATAGATCTTGACACCCCTCGCGACTGGGTGGTTGCCGAGGCTATAGCCGGCATGAGTTTTGAAGGATAATTAACAGCTAAAATAACAATCGCATAGATAGAACAATCCTGATGAATCGACATATAATAAATGAAAAATTACAGGTTATTACCGCTCTTGAACGGCTGAACGCTCTTTCGGGGGGGGTGATGACTCTTTTCGCCGTCAATGATGATGGTGTTATGACCGGAACTTTGACCGATGGGGATGTACGCCGCGGTCTGCTTTCGGGGTTGTCTCTGTCATCTCCGCTAAAAGACGCTATGCGCCGTGATTTCAGGGCAATCAAGGATGGCCGAGTAGATGTGGCTGTTATGAAGGAGGCTCGCGAGGCTGGAATCAAACTTCTGCCCGCCCTTGATGCTAACGGATGCGTGACGCGGATTTATGACCTCACTTTGATTCATTCGCTGCTTCCCATAAGTGCAATACTTATGGCTGGTGGAAGGGGAGAGCGTTTGCGTCCCTTGACGCTCGACACCCCCAAACCGTTGCTTGAGGTGGGAGGTAAGGCTATAATTGATTACAATATAGAGGCATTGGCTCGTGTGGGTGTCAGCGATGTCACCGTGACGGCGCGCTATCTTGCGGAGAAAATATTAGACCATTTTTCATCGCCGGTAGCCGGTATCAAGGTGAAATGCGTTGTGGAAGATCGTCCACTCGGCACAATAGGAGCCGCGTCGTTGGTCAAGCGCGACAATCCCGACGGAACTACATTGGTCATGAACTCTGACCTGCTTACTTCCATTTCGCTTGAGGATATGTATCTTCGTCACACGACGGAAGACGCTGCGGTCACTGTGGCGGCAATCCCATATTCGGTGTCGGTTCCGTATGCGATTTTGGCAACGGACGGCTCCAACATCACGGGAATCGAGGAAAAACCGTCGTATTCTTATTATGCAAACGCCGGCATATATATGATTTCAAACCGTTTGCTTGATGCGTTACCTTCTGATAAGGTCACTGATGCGACCGACCTCGTGGAAGATGCTATTGCCCGAGGAGAGAAGGTGGTCTATTTCCCGATTAACGGGACATGGATTGACATAGGTTCTCCAACAGATTTCAGACAGGCGCAAGATTTAGTGCGTTATCATCATGATTTTACAAACTGATTTGCCTCACAATCAAGCTCGCAGGTTAAACGGATTCTCGTAATAAGCTGTTTTTTTATAATAAAACTAAAACAACAATTCCAAGTAAAATAAGAGTTATGGCCGATTCCAATTTCATTGACTACGTTAAGATTCTTTGCCGTTCGGGCAAGGGTGGTGCTGGTTCACGCCATTTTTACCGAGCCAAATATGTCCCCAAGGGAGGGCCGGACGGAGGCGACGGCGGTCGTGGAGGTCATATAATTTTGAAAGGGAATAAAAATATGTGGACGCTGTTACCGTTGAAATATCGTCGTCATATATTCGCCGGTAACGGTCAAAGCGGCACGGGCGGGCGTAGTTTCGGCAAAGACGGCGATGACGTAACGGTAGAAGTGCCTTGTGGTACAGTCGTCTTTGACGCTGAGACCGGTGACTATCTGTGTGAGGTCACCGATGATGGCCAGGAAGTGAAGTTGCTGAAGGGAGGCCGCGGCGGTCTTGGCAACTGGCATTTCAAGTCGGCAACCAATCGTACGCCGCGCTATGCGCAGCCAGGCGAACCGGCAATAGAAAAAAGTGTCATTCTGGAACTTAAATTGTTGGCCGATGTCGGCTTGGTCGGTTTTCCCAATGCAGGCAAATCGACATTGCTGTCATCTTTATCGGCAGCGCGTCCCAAAATCGCCGATTATCCGTTCACGACGATGGAGCCTCAACTTGGCATAGTCAGCTACCGCGACAATCGTTCGTTTGTCATGGCTGATATTCCCGGTATCATCGAGGGGGCAAGCGAAGGTAAAGGCTTGGGCCTTAGATTCCTGCGCCACATAGAACGCAATGCCGTGTTGCTTTTCCTCGTTCCGGCTGATGCTGATGACATACGCAGTGAATATGAGGTGTTGTTGCGTGAACTTGAGCGGTTTAACCCTCAGTTGATGGATAAGCACCGTGTGCTTGCCATCTCAAAAAGTGATATGCTTGACCGGGAGCTGATGGACGAGATTGAGGCGCAACTGCCCGACGACGTTCCTCACTTGTTTATCTCTGCTGTCACCGGGCAAGGATTGACTGAACTCAAAGACTTGCTTTGGACTGCTATAAACGACGAGAGCAACCGCATCGAAGATATGCCCATAACTCACCGTCCGCTCGATGTCAGCCATCGTGTCCGCGAAGAAGATGAGTTTATCTTTGAAAACGTTTCTGTCGACGACGATGACGACGACCTTTATTATGACGATGAGGAAGAGTTCGACGAGGAAGACTTCACTTGGAATGAAGATTTTAACGAAAACGATTTAAAGTAACCGAATATGAGTAATTTACAGCATATCGACCGTCCTCTGATTTTGATTAGCAACGACGACGGAGTTTTCACCGCCGGATTGCATCATCTTGTTGATTGCGTGAAAGATTTGGGCGACGTTTATGTAGTGGCTCCCGATGCTCCGCGCTCGGGGCAATCATCGGCTATAACAGTCGGAATGCCGTTGCGAGTCACTCGCCACGATGATTACAACGGTGCTAAAATCTACTCGGTCAACGGCACTCCGGTCGACTGCGTGAAGATTGCGCTGCACGCTATTGTTCCGCGCCGTCCCGATTTGCTTCTCTCTGGCATCAATCACGGCCCTAACGCAGGTAACTCTATCCTCTATTCTGGAACGATGGGTGCTGTGCTCGAGACGAGTATGCTCGACATCCCCTCGGTTGGGTATTCGTTGCTCGACCACTCTTTGCAAACCGATTTTTCGGAAACGTTGCCCTATATCAAAGATATTTCGGCAAAGGTGCTCGCCGGCGGTTTACCCCACCGTGTGTGTCTTAACGTCAATTTCCCGGCCAACGTGAAAATCAAAGGGCTTAAAGTGGTTAAGGCTGCTACGGGCCACTGGGTTGAGGAGTATGTCGACTACAAAGACCCCAATGGCAAAACGTTCTATATGCTCACCGGCAAGTATCGCCCCGATAGCCCCGACGATGACACTACCGACATCTATTGGCTCGACCGAGGTTACGCCACGGTTGTTCCGGCGCAGGCCGACCAAACTGTCGCTGAGGCGATTCCGGCTGTCAGCGAGCTGATATTCTGACGATTATTGTCGGTCAGACGGCTCTGTTGCCACAAATTCTTTAACTGAAATTTCAGGACATAGATATTGCCCCTTTTGTTCGGTGGACTTCCCGTAGGCTACCGCGTGATTGGGGCATATATGATAGCAGCGCAGGCACAAGGCGCAGCGGTCGCGCCATTCGGGGCGGTGTTTCCACATCATCACATTTTCGAGCGGGCACGCTTTGGCGCACAGACCGCAGCCTGTGCAGACGTCGGTTGCGTGGAAAGGTTTTGGCGACATGGCGTGGCGTACAAACCAGGGGTAGATTATGCGGCTTTTTATCCATGCCCAGTTGCCGGTTTTTACCTTGTCGACAATAGATTGGTCACTGATGTCAGCGGCGATGCTCTTTACCGTCGACGGAGCATCGGCGAGTTTGCGCGCTGCCACTTCAGATGTGTCGATGTCGAACCCTTTCATCAGCGTGTAAGTGTTGGGCATAATCACAGAAAAAGCGCCTATGTCAGTCCAATGGCGGCGTTTGATTAGTTTGCGCCACTGTCGGTGGGTGAGTCCGGCGTCATCGCCGCAGGTCGCCACCATATAGTGGCCAATGCCTCCGGCATTTCGCAGGTTGACACGATTCATGTAACGTTTCACCACCGGTGGCATTCCCCATGAATATACAGGGAATACCCATACTATCCTGATTTCATTTTTGCAACTGATTGTGGCCTGACCGGAATCGAGCAAGAGCTCATCTTTAAGCTCTGTGACATTATCGTTTAGGTAATCGGCGAGCAACTTGGCGATATATAATGAATTGCCTGTGCCACTAAAACAGAGAATCATTGCTATGGTGAATTAGCGTATTGTGACTTGAGTAGCGCCAAATCCATATTCGCGGAATGACGCGTCTTGTACATCACAACGCTTGTAGGCTCGTTTTAGTTCATCAATTAAGGCTTTTCGGAGTACTCCTTCACCCTTGCCGTGAATAAATACGATTTTCTGTCCTTTATTACTGAGATTGCCATCCATCACCCGCTTAAATTCCTTTAGTTGCACATCGAGCATGTCGGAATTTGACAGTCCGGCTGTGTTGTCGAGCAGTTCGTTGATATGGAGATCGATTTCTAATATTCCAGAGGATGATTTTTTACTGACAGGTTTACGCATTGGGCGGTCGGCTTCTTTCTTGCGGCGCAATCCTTCTTCCAGTCGGCTTGAGTCAAGCATCATCGGCCTTTGAGGTATATCGTTTTTAACGATGTCGATGGCTATTACGGGTTTGTCGAAATAGATATTGTCGCGGAAACAATGCAGTTTGAAAAACTTTGTCGTGTCAAGAGCGTATTCGACTGCTATCGGTGCTTTCAGAACAAACTCTTTATCTTTTTTGAACGCCACATACTGCAGTGCCACACGATCCATTCCGCCGAGGTCGTCGCGTGACACCTCTCCAAGGAATAGCTGTATGTTAGGCTCTATGATTCCGGCGTAACGCGCCCTCCATCCATTATCGTTGTCTCCGCGGGTTAGGTAGGTGAAGTATAGGTAATAGTTAGAGTCGTTTACCAAATATGCCTCGTAGGCGGTTGTGGTGAGGTGTTTAAGCTCGATTGCCTCGTAGGCGAGCACCACGTTGAGTGTGTCGCCGTCGGCGGTTTCGATAAGTGGCTCCACGGCTTCGACATCAACTTGGCCCTTAGTCGTTGACGCTTCGGGTTTCCCGGTTTTCAGTTTCCCCTCTTTCACCTCCTTCGATGGAGCCTTGGGGTCTTTACCATAAAAGCCGTTGCCGTCGACTACCACGCACTCTTTGAGCAGCACTGGCGTTTCAAATCCATCCTCGTCGACGTAGGCTATGTTGCCCTCGATTTTGACGATTTCACCTCCGCCGACAGCGTTTAGGTATCGTACTCTGTCACCGACTTTTGCCATTGTAAAACAATCTATTTATTTGAGGGACTGTACTGTTTCGATGCGTCTCTCCGGTTTGTTTTTTTTAGAATATTTCAGTAATGTTTATACAAACAGTTTTTCAGGATATGCTCCTTGTCGATGAAGTTCGGCCAATTTTGCCACAACCCCGTCGCGGTCGGCGGCGTAGGTTACGCCGAACCACTTTGAATCAGTATCAAGCACCTTGACTGTCGCTTCTCCTGATTTGATGAGAGTATCGACAGCGGAAGGGATGTAATATTCTGATTTGGGGGCGTTGAGTTTCTCGTCGAGGAATTTCTTGAAATCGCGTTCTGAAAAATCGAAATAGTCGGGGGTGAATCCCCAAAGGTTCATTGACACCGGTGTCATGGGGTCAAGTTGCACCTTTGCGCCGTTTTCATCGGCATAGGCGATTGTCCCGTCAGGCTCGCAGGTTATGGCTGTGCGTTCAATGACCGATGACAAAAGTCCGTCGGCGGTTGTGCATACACCGCGTGAAACCGAACCATTTTCGGTGACGGTATTTCCGACACGAAAGCCGACCATGCAGTAGTCGCCTTTTTTGTCGTGGTCGCGTGACAGCTCCTTAGCGATAACCTCAAAAGCGTCGCGGCCATAGAAGTCATCGGCGTTTATTACGGCGAATGGTTCGTTGATTACGCCTTTGCCCATCATTACCGCATGGTTCGTCCCCCAGGGTTTTGTGCGGTCAGTGGGGCAGGTATATCCTTCAGGTAGAGCGTCAAGACTTTGAAAAACTATACTGACAGGGATGTGGTTTTCGTATTTAGAAAGGATTATTTTTCGGAAATCATCTTCGAAATCTTTACGGATAACAAAGACGATTTTGCCGAATCCTGCTCTGAGGGCATCAAAAATTGAATAGTCCATGATGGTTTCTCCGTTGGGCCCCAGCGGGTCAAGCTGTTTGAGACTTCCATAACGGCTACCCATTCCGGCGGCTAAAACGAAAAGTGTAGGTTTCATTTCAATGGTATGATGATATTTTTTTTCAAACTACTCGCAAATTTAAGCAAAAAATGCGTAACAGCCTATTTTTCGTAACATCTGTAGATTGGTGGCACTGACTGATGCCGTGTCGAAGTGGGCTGACTGTCATTTGTCAGCGGGCAGATGCGGCATAGAGTTGTTGGGGATTGAATCGACTGCGGGGATTGTGTCGCTGACGATTGGTTCGGATTTTTTGCGGTGGCGCAAGAACCCGAACATACGGTCGAAATCGCGGCGAAACAAGATGCCAATGCCTTGGGTGGTAGTGGCGGTTTTGATGTAGAAGTTTTGGTCGTTATATCGGTTGTAGGCTTTGAGCCTGACGTTGCCTGAGCGGTTAAGCAGATACTCAATGTCGAAATCTCCGACAAACTGATTGGTGTTTAGCGATTTGTCGCGGTAGCCGAGATTGCCGTTGAAAATCAATCGGTTGTTGAGCAGTTGGCTTGATAGAGCGAGGTCGACCTCAACATCGGAGAAGTCTCCGCGGTCGCTTCGGACATTAGGTGCGATTGACCAGTTGTCGCTAAGGTGCCCGAGCACATTGCTCAGTTGGGATGATATTGTGGATGATGCCACCGATACCAGTTCATTGCCCTTGGTTGTCGATGCCATGTAATCGGGAGTGTAGAATCTGTTTAATGTGAGGAGGTAAATAATCTGGCGGTTCATCATCTCCTCGGTGCTGACGATGCTTCTCACTTTGCGGTAGGTGTCGTTGGTGAGTGTGGGAAAATGGAGGTCAAACGACAGGTCGGGTGTGCGCATATCGCCGTTGACTTTTAGTAACGCTTGAACCGGGACATTTGTGCGGTTTAACTCTTTGTCCTGCAAAAACGATTCGTCAAGGTCGCTGAGGTTGGCGTTGGTGGAGTAGATGGCTGTGATGTCGAGATTGGCGTTATAGGGACTCCCGTGGAATGATATTGAGCTTCCGGGGGTGATGGTGAAGTCGCGGATTATGATGTCCTGAAGAGTGAAGTTGTAGGTTCCCCGCTCTACGGTGTATACGCCGCGCATCACGAGGTTCTCGTCGCTTGAATCGTATCCCATGTGGATGTTGCCGTTGCCGTAGGCTGTGACTTGGTCCCCGCCGTCGGGGTCCATGATTAGAATGATTTTCATGTCGGGTGTCACATTGACATCGAAGTTGAGATTGTAGACCGATGAGGACGCTTCTGTCGTCAAGGTGCGGTTTTGCTTGAACCGTTTCACGGCTTCGGGAGTGGTGTTGAGGGCTTCGATTGAATCTCGTCGCGCCATCAAGGTTTTGTCGCGGAATGTGATGAAGCTGTATTCGCTTGCTTCCTGGCGGTCTGACAGGACAAATGTGAATGTCGATTTAGGGCTGGTGGACATATTGGCCCCTATGCTTATCGTGCCGGGTTTCCCTTTAATTAATGCGGTGCCCGAACCGAAAATCTGGCCGTACCAGTCGGGGTTGAGACGTTGTGTCACGTTGTAGACGAGAATATCCTTGGCGTTAGTTATCTGGAAGTTGAATGACGGTTTCTTGAAGAACTTGTGAGTAACAGTTCCGTTAAGCAGTGCGGTGTTGCCATATTGGTCTGACAGCACAACGTTGTCGATGGATATTCGTCCGGGAGTGAACCGTATGGAGTCGGTGGCGGTGTAGACTGCGTTTGTGAAATCAATCTTGAGTTTCAAGTCCTGGGCAAATACAGCACCTTCAAAGTCGATGTATTTGAAGTTGCCCCACAGCCTGGCTTTCCCAGAAGCGCAGCCGCTGATGTCGGAAGCGAATGCCGCCATGAACGGGGTCATGAATCTGACATCTACTCGGTCAGCGTCGAAGTGCATATCGAGCGAGTCGTTGAGAGCGAATATGTCGCCGTAGATATGTGACGTGGCATCGTTTGGCTGAGAAATCAGAGCGTCAATGTTGACTGCCTTGCGATTGTTGTCCCAATGGCTTTGTATGTCGGCGTTTCCGAGAACGGCTTTGTTGTAACTGATGTCGGTTACGGTGAGGTTGTCGGTTTGCAGTCGGGGTTGTGGCGAGAAAGCTCCCGCAGCCACAATAGTGCCAGTGGCGTCGCCGCCAATCATCACGTTGTCGAGCCCGAGTGATTCAAAAATATAATCGAGGTTTACGTTTAGCAGCTCCACGGTCATTCGCTCGTTCTCGTTTTGTGATGCGTATCCGTTAATTTTGACGTGTTGGTTGGCTCGGCTGACATTGAAATCAATAACTTCGATATCTTTCGGGCGGTAAAAAATCTTTGACGGGTGGACCGTCCAGACGCTGTCGTTGAACACGAGCCTGCTTTCGTTCACGTCAATTTCGGCGATAAGCTGTCGGTCGACATTTCTTGACAGGAGTGCCGACAGGCTTACATCTCCTTTGTATGCTCTTTTGCGGTCAATCTCCCAGTTTAACCGGGTATCAAGTCGGTTTTCATTCCCATGACATTCCAGGACAAGTGGCATGGCGCCGTTTTTAGTCGGAATTTGGGTTGTCACATAAAGGTCGCATTTGTTGCCTGTGCCGTCGATATTGGCGTAAACGGCACTGTTTTCGATGAGTTTGTCTTTTTGCTGTATGTATGGTGCGTCGACGTTCAGTTCGAGTTGCTGAGTGGAGTGGTTGACTGAGCCTTGTATCTCAACTGGCGCAAGGATGGTGAACGGTAGTTTGCCAAGTTTGGCCAGTTCGGTGTTTTCTTTGAGTGTCGCGGTGAAAGAAAAATCATTGTCGGGTATTATCAACGGTATTCGTCGGTTGATTGCTTCCGGTTGCTGGTTCTCGACAAAGACCGGGAATGAGTGGGTTAATATCTCCTTGAGCTGTGGCCATACGGTGGCGAAATGATATTGGCCTGTAATTGTGCAGTCGGTGAAGTCAGATGACAGCTCCATGCGCTTGGGGTTGTCGTTGTTGTGGGCGTTCAGGGTTATATCATCGATTGTGAGCCCGCTGTTTTCGCTGTTCAGAAAGCTGATGTCTTTGATGGTGATGTAACCGTCGGCGTTTTCAAGTGAGTTGCCGTTGATGTCGGCGTTTAGCTCGGCATTGAGTTTGTACCCCGGATATTTATCCCAAAGGTTAAGGTGCGAAAGGTCAAGGCCGTTTACAAAGGCTGACAGACTGACCCCCGGTTGCTTCTTGCCGATGTCAACGTTTCCGGCGATAGATACGCCTGCCGCCGGGTCATTGACCGTCAACTCGATTTCAGCTACATCATCGACAAGTGACGATACAAGGCTGATTGATTCGTAATTGTATCCCCGGAATGAGAATGAACTGACATCGGCATCCAAATCGACAGCCCGTCGCTTTCCGTTGAATGTGGCTTCGACGGTGATTGATGCCGCAATTGACCCGATGTCGCTGCGGTTGAGGATCTCTCCGAGTTTTATTCCGGATGTTGAGATGTTGGCGGCGACCTGTTTGCGCCCCGACTTGTTGTCGCTATAGTCAGCATCGATTGTCAAGTCACCTTGGTCGGCTGATGCTTCAATTGATGCTGAGAGGTTGCCGAGGGTCCCGTCGAGAGTTCCGTTGACGTTAATCTGTCCCATTTGTTGCAGATTGGTCTTAGCGGTTGGCGTTACTGTCGTGAACGCATCGGCAATCACGGCAATGTCGGGGCCGGAGGCTTTCATGGTGAATTGTGGCACCGTGATTGAGAGACTGTCGCGATTCAAGATGTTTTTTGCGAATCCCTCGATGTCGAGATATGTGACTTGTTCGGGGTCGCCGATTCTGCATCGGTAGAGGTCGATGCGTTTCATAGAGACTTGTGCGTCTATGTCGAGATTTAGGGTGGAGTCGAAGTGGGTCAACGCGGGGATGAATGCCGTCATATCGCTTGGCGTGATGTAGCTGCCATTGACTATTTTGAGCGGTAGTGGCATAGTGGAGAGCAGGCTTTTTAAGTTGTCAAATCTGTCGCAGGCAATGCTTTGGTCTCCTATCGCTATCCTTGTCGCAGGCATCTCGACCACTACCTCCCGGGTAGAAATCCCTTTGCCGCTTACGTGAAACAATCCGGTGAGATTGGTGACAGTCAGTCCGCTTTGTTCCTCAAAGGCAAGCCGTCTGAGGTCGATGGCGACGTCTTCGTTTTTTATAATCGGCATCTGAATGTCCGCGCGAAGATTGGTTATAGATATGTGGTTGGGGTCAAAACGGTCGATGAGTTTTGGCTCTGATTTGACATCGTAAGTCAAATCCCATTGGCGCAAGATAATGGTGTTGGCGGTGAAATCAAACTGTGTGGGTGGCTTGTTCTTGTCCTTTGGCTTTAGAGCGTCGATGATGTTCTGGATGTTGAGCGGTGTGTTGGTGCTGTCGCGGCTTATGTGAGCTTTTAACCCTCTGACTACGGCATAAGAAACCGATATGCGATTCTTTATAAGCAACTGTCGCATATCCAGTCCGGCAGCAATTTGTTTGGCGTATAACGCTGTGTCGCCGTTGCAGTCGGCTATGGCGACATCGCTAAGAGATACGTTGTTGACCGGTGTGATGTTCAGGTTGCCTATCGATACCTTTGTCCCCAAGAGCGTCGATAGCTCTTTCTCGGTGATTGCACGCATTTTGTCTTGTACGGGAGGCAGCGACACTGTGATGTAAATCAGCATCGGAATCATCACCGCAAGCACGAGAGCACTCACGATTAGCACCCTGAATATTTTATATGCGAGTCTCATCGGGTCAAACTATCGTGCGAAGTTAGTCATTTTCTCGCTTTCCCACAATCCAAGCCTTGGTTAGTTCGCTCATAAGGTGTAATTTTGTCGGCGATATGGATAAGACTGAAGTTGTTATACTCGTTGGAAGCAACCATAGCTTGCGAGAGACTCTGGTTGAAGCGGTCATGCTCAGACTTTCCGGAATGCTCGACTGTTTCCGGTGTTCACAGGCGATGGAGTCACCGGATGCAACCGGTAAATCCGCACCGTATCTAAACGCCGTTTGTCGCGGTTTTACCGACCGCTCATTGGCCGATTTCACTGAGCTGACAAAGTCCATTGAAAAGGAATTGGGTCGCACCGCTGAGTCTAAATTGACAGGGGTGGTGGAGATTGATATCGACATAGTGATATGGGGAAAGGATGTGTTGAAACCTCGAGACGCAGCGAGCGATTATTTCGCTATGTCTTTTGCAACGCTCCCTGAGGGATGATGGTATATCCGGTGTATAGGTCTGTCATCGAGCGATTTCGTCGGCATGCCGGCACGCTTTAGCTCGTTGATGTAACGCTGTCTTCGGTGGGGGTGAAGGTCGCTGCTCAGCACTACCGTGTCGGGCAATATGGTATGGGCGGTTTTTACTGCGTCACCGCTGAATCCGCGGCATATCAGAAGATAATCGGGTCTGGTGGGAATGGTGTGGGGCTTGTTGTCATGCAACACTATCCATCTGTCATTGCCAAGCCGCAGTTCACCGGGAGCGGCTACCAGCTTTAGTGGAGGCAGTCCTCGTCGGCCCAAGTAATCTCTGTAACGGTAATTGGCTCGGTTTAATAAATCATCACGGTCAGCTTCTGCAGCTGTGGTTATAAACCAAGCTGTATCATTACGCCGGTCTATTATGTCGGTGTGGAAGTTGTTGCGAGTTATGAAATATTCATTTTCAGGGAAATCTGATTTAATTGAAAGGATTGTGGCGACAGTCATGAGTGTAGCTGATAGCGCGAGATACCCCCAAACCTTGCGTTTGAAGCAGTACCAACATCCTGCGAATGCAAGTGCGAGGCAGGCCGATAAAGCAGTCTCCCATGAAATGTAAATCCCTGTGACAGATGCTCCCGGCATAGCTGCCACGGTGTGAGCTACCGCGTCAATCGTGCGGTAGAGAGTGTCGACGGTAGAGATAATCCACTCCGGAGTGCCGCCCGCCAACGCATCGCAGAGCATCACCGCAATCCCTCCGCCCATAAACAACGGTAGCAGAAACGTCACCGGGATGTTGGATAGAAGAAAGTAAGTCTGGAAAGAGTGGAAATAGAACAGTAGAGGGACTGTGGTGCCTAAGACAGCCGAAACCGGAACACCGATGAGCGACATGGCATTGCGTAGCACCCGCGACCGAATGCCGAGCCGATTAACCCAGTTGCTGAATAAGAGTATGGCGGCGACGGCCATGAACGATAGTTGGAATCCGACTTCAAACAGTGATTTTGGCCATATGACAAGAATTATGACAGCCGCCGCACACAAGGCGTTCCCGCTGCTATGACTGCGCTGTAAAAGGTGTGAGCCGATTACAAGGGTTGCCATAATTGTCGCTCGAATGGTCGGGGGCGAGCATCCGGTCATAATCGCATATATCCAAAGAATCACGATGATAATTAGTGATGATAGCCAGCGGGGAGAGAGTAAGGTTATCGGGAAAAGCGCGATGGATGCAATCATCGCTATTATGGCGACGTGCATACCGCTAAGCGCAAGCGCATGGGCCAGCCCTGCTGTGGTAAATGTCAGACGGATTTCCGGGGAGATTTGTCGCTTTTCGCCGAACATAACAGCGCAGAGGAAACCCGAAGTCGAGTCGTCGAGTTGCGACTGCATCACCATGTCGCTTAATTTGGAACGCCATCGGGATAGGGTAGGGGCTATGCTTGTTTCCATGCCTTTGACTTTGATGTTGTCAGGAGGCAAGAACGTATAGGCGGTTATCCCTTTTGAAAAGTAATAGCTGTTCATGTCGAACTCATCAGGCAAGTCGGCTGTCGCATCGGGAGGAGTAAGCCGCCCATCAAATGTGACGATGTCGCCATATTCGATTGGTGGCAGCATAGATGGGGTTACTGCCTGACAGATGAAGGGGGGCGACGGGATGTGGTTGCCGGCGGAGTCCGCGACCGAGTTAATCTTTATGATCAGGGAGCGCGTGCTGTCTCCCTCGCCACATTCTTCTACCACACCGCTGAATCGCCCATATCCATACATCGCTGGTTTCGTCGGGAGGTTAAGAGCCATGTCGATGCCGCCCAATGTGAGAAACATAAGGAGCAACGCCATAATACGCCGCTTAAAAATAATTGCGGTTAATGCTATTGCAAAAGGAATCGGAAGATACCACCACTCGATGTATCGAAATAAAACTATGCCCGAGGCATATGATATGGCAACGGGCAAAAGTGGGACGTAAGAGAGAGGTGGTTTCATGTTTAATGGGGGCAAGCGACAGCCGCAATCGGGATATAAGTTGTTTTAGCGGCTTTGGCCACGGGTCTACGGCGCAAATTATTTGAATAGTTTGAATTTGTTTATTTGTTGTTCCATATGTTCCAGGCGGCAAAGGCTTGTAACAGGAGCATCTCTAACCCGTTTTTGATCTCAGCGCCTTTTTCACGCGCTTTTTTCATGAACAGTGTCACGTCGGGGTTATAAAGCAGATCATAGCAAAGATGCTGGGATGTCAGGAGCGCATAAGGGATGTCGGGGCATTTGTCGGTGAGGGGGTACATGCCGAGGGGCGTTGTGTTGACAATCACATAATGGGTCGCCATCACTTCGGGAGTAAGCTCGTCGTAGGTTAACATACCCTCGTGTTTCGTGCGTGAGACGTAGGTGGGCTCCACCCCGAGATTAATCAATCCCTGTGTCACCGCTTTGGCTGCGCCGCCGGTGCCAAGCACAAGTGCTTTTTTGTGATAAGGTTTCAGCATAGGTTTCAGCGAGTCGCAAAAACCGATGATGTCGGAATTATAGCCTTTGAACTTCAAAGTGTCACCTTTGCCTCTTATGAACTTAATTACATTCACTGCTCCGATTTCGGCGGCATCAGGAGCCATCTCATCCATATACGGGATAATCTGCTCTTTGTAAGGGATTGTTACGTTCAGTCCGCAAAGGTCGGGGTTCTCACTGATAACCTCCATGAAATCACCTATGTCGGGAATCTCAAAGTTTATGTAACGAGCATCAATCCCCTCGGCCTCAAATTTTTTATTGAAAAAGTTTTGAGAAAAAGAATGCGCGAGTGGGAATCCGATGAGTCCATATTTTTTTTCGGGCTTCTGATTCATTGACAATTGTAGCAAGGATTAATAATTTCACGCAAAAATAGCCAAAATGTTTATAAAGCTATCTATAAGTTCGCTAAAAAATCAGCAACTGTCTTTGTTGCGTTCATTTTTTTTCATGATGCCAATCTCAGATGCCGAGAACGAATGTGTCAATGATAAGTGGAGCTGCTTGCAGTTATGAACAAAAAGTGTGAGTTATCAACAATTAACGCAAGTTGGATAAAAAAGTGAACCGTATTGTTGGCAAAAATAATTTACTTTGCGTTGCAGAAATATTCACTGTAAAGTAACTATGGGAAAAATTATTGCAATAGCTAACCAAAAAGGAGGGGTCGGAAAAACGACCACAACCATAAACCTCGGTGCGTCGTTGGCATCGAATGGGAAGCGCGTGCTGATTATTGATGCCGATCCCCAGGCCAACGCCACATCGGGCTATGGCATCGACCCCAGGTCGATGACATCGTCGATATATGAGTGCCTTGTCGATGACTATCCTCTTTCCGGCTCGCAAGTGCCGACGTGTGTCGACGGGCTTGACCTTATAGGCTCCCGCATAGACCTCGCTGGTGCCGAGCTTGAACTTGTCAATAAAGATGACCGTGAACGCGTGTTGTCACGACTGCTCGTGCCGGTAGCTGAAGAATATGACTTCATTCTAATCGACTGTTCCCCATCTCTGGGGCTCATAACGGTCAACGCTCTGACAGCTGCCAATTCTGTGATTATTCCCGTGCAGGCTGAGTATTTCGCACTCGAGGGAATCAGTAAGCTGCTCAATACTATACGCATAATCAAATCCCGCCTTAATCCCGACCTTGAGATAGAGGGATTCCTGTTGACGATGTACGATGCCCGACTGCGCCTTGCCAATCAGATTTACGAAGAGCTGAAAGGACACTTCGGGGAGATGGTTTTCAATACGGTCATACCGCGTAACATACGTCTCAGTGAGGCTCCGAGCCACGGCTTGCCGGCACTCTTATATGACCCGGAAAGCCGAGGGGCCACAAGTCACGTCATGCTTGCGAAAGAGATAATATCGAGACAACGGCATCGTGTGTGACAGCGCATGATGTCACACAAGCACACATCTAACCTTAAAACAGAAAAAACTATGGCAATAAAGCGCAACGCACTCGGCCGCGGCCTCGACTCGCTCATCTCGATGGACGACGTACCCGCCCGCGGCTCATCGGCAATAAATGAAATAGAGATAGGGCTAATATCCCCTAATCCCGATCAACCGCGTACGACCTTTGACGAGGCGGCTTTGGACGAGCTTGCCACGTCAATTCGTGAACTTGGCATCATACAGCCATTGTCGTTGCGAAAGACCGGCCCAAACAATTATCAGATTATAGCGGGCGAACGCCGTTACCGTGCGGCTATCAGGGCCGGTTTGAAATCCGTTCCGGCTTACATCCGTACCGCCAACGATAGCGAGCTGACCGAGATGGCCCTTATCGAGAATATACAGCGTGAGGACCTCAATGCCATAGAAATCGCTCTTACTTTCAAGAAGCTGATAGACCAATATAATCTGACCCAGGAACGGTTGAGCGAGCGCATAGGGAAAAAACGCGCGACAGTAGCCAATTTCTTGCGTTTGCTTAAACTTCCGGCTGAGGTTCAGCTCGGTTTGCGCGACAAGCTTGTGGATATGGGTCATGCCAGGGCTTTGTTGTCGATTGATGATCCAACCTTGCAATTAAAGCTATACAATGAAATTGTCAAGCAAGGCCTTTCGGTGAGAAAAGTTGAAGAACTCGCCAAGGTGTATCAGCGCGGCGAGGTTGCGGGTTCGCGGCGGGTTCGCGTCGGCAAGAACGTGAATCATGATTATGATTTGTTAAAAAAGCATCTGTCGGCTGCGTTTAAAACGCAGGTGCAGTTTTCATGCGACCATAACGGTAAAGGAAAAATAACATTTCCGTTCAAGAATGAGGATGAACTTGCCAAATTAATCACTATCTTTGACACGATAAAAAGTCAGGAGGAATCTTGATGATAAGCATTACGGGGCGATTTTAATGTTATTGCCTCGATAATGTGCTTGTAGTCAGAGTGTTGTTTAATGAAATTGAAAAGGCGAAAAAGTACAGCTACAATAACCGACCTGTTGACAAATACCGTCATCGGCGTGATGATATTCGCGCTGTTGTTCCCTTTTAACCTTTTTTCAACAACCCTAACACCTTCGCCGGTTAAGCATGGTGGTCTGCGATCCGCATCACTGACCCAGTTGCCCGATTCCATTCCGATTGGCGCTCCCTTGACCGCTCCGTCGGTAGTGGTGGAGGATGAGTTGCGGGTCACTCCCGCCGATTCGGTGGTTATAACCCCAGTTGACACAGTGGCAGTGGTAAACAGAGAGGCTTTTGTTCCGGATACAGTGTTGTCCGCGGTTAAAGAACGGCCGGAATGGGAGGAACGCGAAGTGGTGTTTAATCCCGATCCCACTCGCGCGGTATGGCTCTCGGCACTGCTTCCAGGTTTAGGTCAGATATATAACCGTCGGTATTGGAAACTCCCCATCATTGTTGGTGGCTATCTCGGACTCGGATACGCCGCAAATTGGAACAACGGAGTGCTCAAAGATTATACCCGGGCGTATAATGATATACTCGATAATGACCCATCGACTAAAAGCTATATGGATTTCTTCCCATCGACAACAAAGGAGGAAGATCTCGATAAGACATGGTTGACCAATACCCTTAAATCACGCAAAGATTTTTACCGCCGCAACCGTGACCTGTGTATCATCTGTATGATTGGGGTCTATTTCTTGGCTATGATTGATGCCTATGTAGATGCGTCGCTCTCTCATTTCGACATCTCGACTGATTTGTCGATGGATGTGGCCCCGGCCGTAATTCAGGATGGGCGCAACCGTTTTCCTTCTGTCGGTCTGCAGTGGGCCATAAACTTTTAACCTTGTAAATCCGCATAAAACCGCAATGACAAAAAAAACAATCTTCTCCCTGTTGTTTTCGGCGATGACAATAGCCGGTGCCGCGGCACCTTCAATTCTGTCGTTAAAAAACACAATCACTGATGATGCCATAGTCTATCCTGAAAGTTTTGAGACCGATACTCATAAAATGATGCAGAACTGGTATCTCCAAAACTACACTGACCTTGACAAAGATGCCGATTCGCGTCCGGTGGTAGAAGTCTCAGACGATGTGTATATCAAGCGTCTGAGCCAAATGCCGACCACTATCGAGATGCCGTTCAACCAGATTGTCAAGTCATACATAAATATGTACACGCAGAAGAAGCGAGGATTGGTTGAAAATATGCTTGGCATGAGCTTGTATTATATGCCAATTTTTGAGCAAGCCCTTGAGCGTGAGGGTTTGCCGCTGGAATTGCGTTACCTCCCCGTGATAGAGTCGGCATTAAATCCCGATGCCGTGTCGCGCGCCGGAGCGACCGGATTGTGGCAGTTCATGCTCCCCACCGCCCGGGGCATGAACCTTGAAATAAATTCAATAGTCGATGAGCGCCGGGACCCATATCGGTCATCGGACGCTGCCGCGAAGTATCTTAAACAGCTTCATGGCATCTATAATGACTGGTCGCTCGCCATCGCCGCCTATAATTGCGGCCCTGGCAATGTCAACAAGGCATTGCGCCGAGTCGGTGGCGATAAGAAAGATTTTTGGGTCATTTATCCTTATCTGCCTGCTGAAACCCGCGGGTATGTGCCTTGTTTCATAGCAGCAAACTATGTGATGACTTATTATAAGGAGCATAATATCAGCCCCGCTTTGGCTAAACGACCCATTATAACAGATTCAATCCATGTCAGCAAACGCGTGCATTTCGACCAGATTTCAAATGTGCTGAATATCCCTGTCGAAGAACTGAGAGTGCTTAATCCACAGTTCCGCCACGATATCATACCCGGCGACATACGTTCATATTCTCTCGTGCTTCCTTCTCAGCAGGTGTATTGCTACATCATGAGTGAAGACAGCATTTTGGCCTATAACGCTGAGGTGTATGCCCGACGGACTACTGTCGAACCGGCCTCGCTTGCTTCGCTCCGAGAGCAGACAGATGGTGAATATATCACCAAGCGCGATGTCAAATACCACAAAGTGCGTCGCGGTGAGAATCTCAAGTCAATTGCCAAACGCTATGGAGTTACAGTCGCTGCGATTAAGAAGACCAACGGGGTCAAGAAAGCGAAACGCGGTCAGACACTGAAGATTGTGACATATTATAAGGTGCCTGTGCCTAAGCAGCAGCTGCCGGCGGTGGATACTCCGACGGCTCCCGGTTCAGAGAACGGTGAAGTGTTAGCCACGAGTGAAGCCGGGACGGTACAGACTGAGACGACGCCGGAGGTAGCCGAGACACCGGAGGCATCGGTCAAGCCGTCGTCGACATCGCAGGTCCCCTCGTCAAAGTCGGTCAAGTCCAACAAAAACAAGAAGGCCAAATCAAAATCAAAGAAAAAATCAACTCCAGTCAACGTTACCGTTAAGAAGGGCGATAATCTGACGAAAATCGCCAAACGCAACGGGCTAACAGTCGCTGAGTTGAAGAAACTCAACAATATCAAAGGAAGCTCAATCAAGGCAGGGCAGAAATTGCGTGTGAAGTAACGCTCGGTATCGGTGTGCCGTCGGGTGTCCCTAAGCCTTTAGTAATACATTATTAGGCTAAATTTTTGCTGTTATCGGCAGTTTGTCTAATTTTACAATTAAATCGGGCGGTTTATAGACCGTCGGGCAGTGCGACAGTAAATCATCGGGCAGTGTGCAGCGTTGGTTGAGTTGTGGCAGTTACCAATAAATGAAGTATGACCGATGAGTCAACGGGAATTTTACATAGCGATAAGCAAAGAGCAGCTTTCTGGATTGCCTACGGTGGTATTCCCGGGGCAGATTACTGTTGTTGACACTGTCGAAGCGGCTAATGAGGCGTTATCTGTCTTGAGAAAAGAGTCGGTTGTCGGGTTTGATACCGAAACCAAGCCTTCGTTCAGAAAAGGACAGTCAAACTCTGTTGCCTTGATACAGGTATCGACTTTAGACCGTTGCTATCTTTTCAGGCTCAAAAAACTCGGGTTTATCGACGGATTGCGTGAATTTATGGAGGACAGCTCGGTAAAGAAAATCGGTCTGTCGTTGCATGACGATTTCCATGTGCTTCACCGGGGTGCGGAGTTTAATCCTGACGGCTTTGTCGACCTGCAATCGCTTGTCAAGGAGTACGGCATCAGCGACATCAGTCTACAGAAAATTTATGGCATCATATTCAATGAACGCATATCAAAATCACAACGGCTGTCGAATTGGGAGGCTGCTTGCTTGACAGCCAGCCAGCAAAGTTACGCCTCTATTGATGCTTGGGCTTGTTTGCGTATCTACAATTATCTCCGACGCGGGCTCTTTAACCCTGACATGTCGCCTTACAAGGTTCGTGCGGAGGTGGTTGACCCTTGATGACTTCAACAAATCAGAACATAAAATACCACTACATTTCATGAAAAAATCCATAGTTATCCCGATTTTACTGCTCATATATCTTGGCTTTATGAGTTATGTGGGTTATTCTGGCTATGCTTCGGGTGAGTATTCGGCTTTCTACTATTTCGGTGTCATAGCCGCCACGCTATGTGTCATTGTGATATTGCACTTCAACCTAAAGCGGCGCGAGCGTCTGCGTCGTGAAAGGGAGCGTGACTTGAAAGAGCATTAAATAATCAAACGTATTATGTTTGGAGCGTAAACCGGGTTTACTCCATAGACATCAACGAATAAGAAGGGGCGTTTTAATCAAACGCCCCTTCTATTGATTCTTCAACTTCAGTTGTTTCGTATTCGCCGAAAAACTCTTTTTCGCAAAGATCGAGGTCGGGTGGAAAAGAGAATTTGGAGTCTTGAGAGTAGGGGAGAGAGGGGTCTTTGTAAACCTTTGATATATATCTACCGTAAATCGGGAGCGCCATCGACGCGCCTTGGCCTTGAGCCATGCTGTTGAAGTGGATGTAACGTTCTTCGCCGCCGACCCATACGCCCGACACAAGCTCGGGTGTGAAGCCCATGAACCATCCGTCGGAGTTGGAGTTGGTGGTACCGGTTTTGCCACCCATTTCAGCTGTAATGTTATAGGGAGGACGGCGTAGACGGTTACCGGTGCCGCTGTCTACCACATTAAGCAGTATCGACAATATGCGATAGTAGGCTTTTTCGCCGATTACTTCGGTGTGGCGGGGCGAGAACTCGGCAAGTACATTGCCGTTGGCATCGGTGATGGAGGTTACGAATATAGGGTCGACGCGCATTCCTTTGTTGGAAAATGCAGAGTAGGCCGTCACCATCTCTTTAACCGATACGTCACAGGGCCCGAGACATAGCGATATAACTGCGGGCAGTTCATTGGTTATGCCGAAGTTGTGCATATTTCTGACGAGTGTGGCGGGGTTGAGTTCATTCATGAGCCGAGCTGAAATCCAGTTGTTGGAATTAGTCAATGCCCATCGCAAATCGACCATTTCGCCGATGCGTGCGCTTCCGGTGTTTCTTGGTGACCATGGACGTCCGACTTCGTCAATAATAGTCGGCTGGGCATTGAGCATCATGTCGCATGGGGTGAATCCTTCTTCCATGGCGTAGGTGTACAGGAACGGTTTGATTGTAGACCCGATTTGACGCCGGCCTGTGGATACCATGTCATACTGGAAGAATGAAAAGTTGGGTCCACCGACATAAGCCTTGACTTGACCGTTTTTGGGATCCATCGACATAAAACCGGTGCGTAGGAAGTGCTTTTGATAAAGGAGCGAATCACGAGGAGTCATAACTGTGTCGACAACTCCGTCGTAGGTGAATACATTCATTTCTGCCGGAGTGTCGAAAGCTTTCATAATCTCATCGTGACTATGTCCAGCCTTGCTCATTGTACGGTAACGGTCGGTTTGCTTGATAGAACGTTCGATGATTTCGTTGAGCTGCTTTTGCGGCAGCTCAGAGCGGTCGGTGGTGTAGGGCGCACCTTTAACTCCACGTTTTTCGCGGAAGAAACTTTTTTGAAGGCCTTTCATGTGTTCTTCGACGGCTTCCTCGGCGTAGCGTTGCATCCGCGAGTCGATTGAGGTGTGGATTTTTAGCCCATCGGTATAGATGTCGTATTTAGAACCGTCGGGTCGAGGATTTTTTTCAATCCATCCGAACAGAGGGTTGCTTTCCCATGCGATAGAGTCGTCGATGTATTTTTGGTGTTCCCAGCCGCGGTAGTCGTTTTTGTCGGGCTTTTTCGCTGTTAGAATCCGTCGCAACTCCTCGCGGAAGTATGGTGCGATGCCGTCTTTGTGGTCGACTCGATGAAATGTCAGTGTCAAAGGAAGTTGTGAGAGTGAATCGAGTTGAGCTTTGTCGATTTCCCCGGCTTTGTACATCTGTTCAAGGACGACGTTTCGCCGTTGGCGAGTGCGCTCGTTGTGACGCAAAGGATTGTAATACGCAGGGTTTTTCACCATCCCCACAAGTGTGGCCGCTTCCTCGATAGAGAGGTCTTTGGGGGCTTTGCCGAAGTAGACGTGGGCGGCAGATTTGATTCCCACTGCGTTGTAGAGAAAATCAAATTGGTTGAGATACATCCTGATTATTTCCTCTTTAGAGTAAAGGCGTTCGAGTTTCACTGCAATCATCCATTCGATTGGCTTCTGAAGCGCTCTCTCCATGAAATTTTCAGATTGGGGCGAATAGAGCTGTTTGGCGAGCTGCTGTGTAAGGGTTGACCCGCCTCCGGCGTTTTTGTGCCCCATCAGGAGTGTCTTGAATAATACGCGAGCCATGGCTCTCATGTCGATGCCTGAGTGGTCGAGATACCTTGAATCTTCAGTTGCTATCAGCGCATCGACCACATGATGAGAAATCTCGTCGAAATCAGCGAATACTCTATTCCCTGTGTTTCGGAAATAGCGTCCCATTTCCTCACCGTCTGCCGAGTATATGACGGATGCGAATTTGTCGCTCGGGTTTTTTAGCTCCTCGACCGGTGGCATATATCCGATTAGTCCGTTGTAAATCAGAACAAGCGTGACGATGGCCGAGGCGCAAAGAATTGCGAAGACGGTCCACATCAGTTTCACAATATGTCGTGAACGAGACTGTTTTGCAACGTTGTTGTCGTTTCTATTGTCTTTGTCCATTGGTTTGCTATGTCTCAGACTTTGTTTTGTGGATACATTAATTTACAAAGTTAGCACAAAAAAATGACACGGGGAATAGCGGTGTTGATTTTGTAGGCAATCGTCGCTATCTTTGCGGTAAAAATAAAATGCAATGAGTGATTTTAATGAAATGCAACTCGTGAAGCGACGGTTGTTTGCGATGCGCAACGGAGCTTTGGCTGAGAGCCTGCGCCGGGCAGGCGCGCCATATCGCATAATATTTGGTGTTAATCTGCCTCAATTGGTGGAAATCGCCAATGACTTTCTCCCGAGCGTGAATCTTGCGGAGCAGCTTTGGGCCAATACGACCACGCGCGAAAGTCTGCTGCTTGCCCCGATGCTTTATCCGGTTGATTCTTTGGACTATGACACTGCGTTGCGCTGGGGCCGTACCGCTATATCGCCCGAAGTGGCCGACATATTGTGCCACAGGCTTCTGCGAAAGAAGGATTATGCCGATGAGCTTGCTGACGAGCTTATGTCGGCTGATGAGAGTATGTCGCGCTATTGCGGACTCAGGCTGATGATGAACCGATTCCCGGCTCGCGCGTTACACGCTAAGATGGTTGCCTTGAAAGAACTTGAATGCGGCGGTGAAATGACACGCTCATTGTGCCGTCTGATTATAGAGGAGGCCGATTATCTTTTGGGGGAGGATTGACTGATTCACTTCCTTTTGGCACGACCCATCAGGTCGCCGAGCCATACGCCTAATAGAATTAACGCACAACCGAGATAGCCTACCCAAGTGATTTTTTCGTCGAGCAGAATTTGCGATGCGATGAGGGTGACAATCGGCACAAAATACATATAGTTGGATGCTTTGACCGCTCCGAGCCGCTTCACGGCTTGCGCCCATATGACATATGCCGCCATGGAGCATACAGTGCCGAGAAAGAGAAGGTTGCCCCACACTTCGGGCTTGGCGAGCACGCTTATCTGGAATGACCCCGGCTGTATGAACAGAAATGGTATGGCTGTCAATATCCCGTAAAAAAATGTTTTACGTGATATGAACCAGACGGAGTAGAGCGCGTTGAGTTTCCTGAGAATGATGCTGTAGATGGCCCAACCAAGAGCCGCCGACAATGCGAGCATATCGCCAAGCGGTCTGATGTTGACGTTGAATGAGCTGTTGAAAATGACGCATCCCACGCCTAAAAACGCAATTACCGAACCGAGGATAATCCCTTTCGACGGTCGCTCATCTTTATAAATCACTCCGACGAGCATGGCTGTGAGCAAAGGGGATATGGATGTTATCAGGGAAACGTTTGACACGAGAGTGTACTCTATGGCGGTGTTCTCGGCTATGAAATAAATGGAACCTCCGCAAAGACCGCAAGTGGCGAAAAGAAGCTCGTCGCGGAGTGAGTTGGCCCAAAGCTGTTTATGGCATATCGCTAATATCAGCAGATAGGCAAGGATGAAACGGAAAATATATACTTCGGTGGGCGTCAACTGAATCCCGGGGCTTTGCAGGACTTTGGTTGATATGAATGAAACACCCCATGCGGTAACGGTCAGCAGCGCTCCGATGTGGAACCAAAAGGCGTTTTTCTTTTCGATTGAAGTCGATGACATAAAAATGCAAAATTGGTAGTGCAAACTTAGCGAATTTTTCCCAATCAAGCGGAAACAAATGGTTGGAATTATTTGTATTTATTGCATGATGGTGGTGAAATATGCAAGAGGGCTTGATATATAAATATTTTCGCTACCTTTGCAATGAATATTTATCTAACTAAAAACTGTAGATTTATGAAGATTTTGAAATTAGCGTCAGCTTTCTTAATGGCGGGTTGCATAATGATTTCATCGGGGTGCTCGTCGATGACAAACACAGGTAAAGGTGCATTAATCGGTGGTGGCGGCGGTGCTGCGGTAGGTGCGGGTATTGGCGCGCTGATTGGTGGCGGCAAAGGTGCAGGAATCGGTGCGGCTCTTGGCGGCGCTATAGGTGCCGGCGCGGGTGCGGTCATAGGCAACAAAATGGATAAACAGGCTGCCGAGCTTCAGCGTCAGCTTGCCGAGCAGGCTAAGGTGGAGCAGGTTAAGGACCAGAATGGCCTTCAAGCTATCAAAGTTACATTTGAGGGCGGCATTCTTTTCCCGACGGGTAAATACACCCTTAATCAGAATGCGAAAACTGACCTCACGGCTTTTGCCAATTCGTTGATAAACAATCCCAATACTAACGTTCAAGTCTATGGCTTTACCGATAATGTCGGTTCATATGCCGTCAATGAAAAATTGTCGAATCAGCGTGCTGACGCCGTGATGACTTATCTCGTGAACAGCGGTGTTTCACCCACACGTCTAACGGCTCAGGGTATACCAATGGCTGATTATGTGGCTTCAAATAGCACTCCGGAGGGTCGTGCCCAAAACCGTCGTGTGGAGATTTACATTACGGCTGACCAGACGATGATTGAGCAGGCTCAGAACGGTACGCTGAAATAAATTGTTACAATTATACATAGATAGCGGGACATCCAACCGGGGGTGGCCCGTTATTTTTTATCTGTTCGATGATGACAACGATAATCTTTTGCTATCTTTACAGTCATATTTTAAAAATATAGGCATAATTTATCATATTATGGAGAAAAAGGGTATGAATAATATACTCAGACGCATGATTGCGCTTGTCGCCGCAGGCGGTATCGCGATAGTCGGAGTTGCCGCTCAAACTGAGGCGGTTGACTCGATGGTCGCTGCGGAGAGTTGGGCGTTGGTGAAAGTGCCGGTGGCGTGTATGAGGTCGGCAAAAGGACATTCGTCGGAACTTGCCTCTCAGGTGGTCATGGGGACTCCGGTCAAGTTGAAGCAGAATGACGGCGATTGGTGGCTTGCCATTACCCCCGAGGGCTACGAAGGTTGGATTATTGATAATTCACTTGCCCATAAATCCGCGGAGGAAATGAACCGTTGGCGGGATGCCGGTCGGTGGGTAGTCACATCGCTCGATGAGGCGTATATCGAACAATGGCCCGGAGCGGGATGCCCGCGCTGCAGGGTAAGCGGAGCTGTCAATGGCTCAATAGTCGAGGGTGTCGCTATCCCCGGTATGGAATACATAAAAGTTTTGTTGCCCGACGGTCGTGAAGGTTATATATCAGCGTCGGCTGTGACACCTGTTGAAGAATGGGCAGGCCAGCCGTTTGATTCTGTTCGCATTCTTGATTTGGCTTATTCTATGGAGGGGTCGCCATATCTTTGGGGAGGCACATCCACCAAATCGGCCGATTGCTCCGGGCTCTCGAGAATCGCATATTATAACAATGGAATTATCATAAGGCGTGACGCGGATCAGCAGGCGAAAACCGGGCGTCGTATAGAGCCGTCGGATACAGCCTCGTTAAGGGCCGGAGACCTTCTGTTTTTCGGGAACCCGGAGACACGTCGGGTCACTCATGTGGCGATATATGACAAGGATTGTATGTATGTCCATTCTTCGGGACGAGTAAAACGAAACAGCATCGACCCCAACAATTCGCATTATTTGACCACTCCGTATCTTTGGGCGGTCAATATCAGCGATTGCGTTGGTTCCGATGGCATAACTCAAGCGGCACAACATCCGTGGTACTTTAATAGGTGAATTTATGAATAGAAGAAGTTTTTTGAAAAGCGGTATATTAGGCGCAGCGTTTTTGGCATCGCCGGTGTCATTTTCGGCTTATGGCGAGCCTGTTAAGAAAACGGTCAAACCGGGGCGGCTTTCATTGTCGTTTGAACCATATGAATTGAAGTTGCGGCATTCGTTTAATTTGGCGAAGTCGAGCCGCACCACAACTCCTGATGTCCTTGTACGGCTTGATTATGATGGATTGACCGGTTATGGAGAGGCTTCAATGCCCCCTTATCTCGGCGAAAGCGTCAAGAGTGTCACAGAGTTTTTGTCATCACTCAATCTCGGGCAATTCAGTGACCCGTTCCGCATAGAGGATATTCATGACTATATGGATTCAGTAGCAGCGGATAACAGGGCGGCAAAGGCATCGGTCGATATAGCGTTGCATGATTTGCTTGGGAAAATAATGGGGCAACCATGGTACAAAATATGGGGCCTTGATCCGGGGAAGGCACCTTGCACATCTTTTACCATCGGGATAGACACGGCTGAGGTGGTGAGGAAGAAAGTCGATGAAGCGGAGCCGTATAAGGTCTTGAAAGTCAAAATGGGACTTGATAATGACAAAGACCTTGTGGCGGTTATTAGGTCGAAAACCGACAGACCGATATGCGTTGACGCGAATCAGGGTTGGGATGACCGTGAACGCGCTCTTGAAATGTGTCATTGGCTTGCTGAACGTAACTGCTTATTCGTTGAGCAACCATTGCCCAAAGAACGTATAGACGACACGGCATGGCTAAGAGAGCGGAGTCCGTTGCCGATAGTTGCCGATGAGTTTCTTCAGAGACTACCCGATGTGTCCCGTGCCGCCCAGGCATATGATGCTATAAATATCAAACTCATGAAGTCGACAGGATTGCATGAGGCTTATAAAATGGCAGTGCTTGCACGTGGACTTGGTATGAAGGTTATGCTCGGGTGCATGACCGAAACGTCATGCGCCATATCTGCGGCCTCGCAGCTCGCTCCGTTGGCCGATTGGGCCGACCTTGATGGAAATCTCCTCATATCAAATGACATATTTGACGGTATGAAAATCGTTGACGGGCGTGTGTCGATTCCCAATCGTCCAGGTATCGGTGCTGTTCTTGTCGGATAAAAGTGTTGAAAATCTTTTGTATATCTGAAAATAATTGACTAAATTTGCACGCTGAATTGCGAGAATAATAAAAACGAAAAATATACTACTGCGATGAAAAGAACATTCCAACCTTCTAACAGAAAAAGAGTTAACAAGCATGGTTTCCGCGAAAGAATGTCAACCCGTGACGGACGCAAAATCCTTTCTCGCCGCCGTGCCAAAGGCCGTGTTCGTTTGACTGTTTCAAGCGAAATCGCCAGCAAATAATCAAAAGCAATTGTGCTTAAAGCAATAAGAGGAGAAGCGGCAATTTTGCCGCTTCTCCTCTTATTGCTTTATTTAAAGACTTTGTCAGTGCCGACGTTTAAGGACGAAGTATGCCGCTGTCAACATTGCTAACAATATGATGGCATATGTCCACTTCTGACTTTCGGGTATGATAAAATAAATGATGTTTATGGCAAGTTGAATGCCGGCGTAAGCTATTGCTATGGCTCTGTGTGGTTTCCCCCACTTGTTGGCGATGATTTGATAAAGATGATGGCGATGGGGCATCAGAATGTTCTCGCCCATAAACAGACGTTGAAAAATCGTATAGACGGCATCGACCGCATAGACTATAAGAAACACGACGTATGATGCGTCCGCGGTAAAAGAGATAAGCTGAACCATGAGGTAGGTGATGAAAAATCCCATGACGATTGAGCCTACATCGCCTGCGAAGCAAATCGCATTTTTCCTGAAATTGAAAACAGTGAAGACCGCAACGCTTAAAATCAAGGTTATGATAAAAGGTTTTGGAGCGCATGATACGGGTGGAAGCAGGGAGTAGCAATAGAGTAGGGTGCCAAGTGTGACCAGTGAGTAAACTGACATCAATCCATTTATCCCATCCATGAAGTTGAAAGCGTTAATAAACCCGACACCGCAAATCAATGTCAGAAGAAAAATGTCGTAGTGTCCGTTGATGAAGAACCCGTGGAATGTCACTGCGACTACAATAGTCTGTACCAACAACCTAAGTCCGGGAGAGAGTTCAATCATGTCGTCGGTGAAACTGACAATCGCAAGCAACGTGGCTCCGATGAGCATGAAATGGAACTCGGCGGGTAGTTGCGTTTTGAAAATGATGTCGAAAATAATGGCTGCGAACCAAAAGATGAATCCACCGCCGGTGATATGATAAGATTTGTGAGAAGAACGCGGTGTCACTCCGTCGCCGACACGCAGTCGCTTGGCGATTGGCAAATATGTCAGCTCTGCCGCGAGCAGGATTACGGTAATTAATAAGTACATCGACCATTCCATAGTATCCCAAGGCATGGTGGCGCAAATAAGTGACATGAGATTAGATTGCATTATATTACATATGTCATTGTTCTTCTGATATGTACCAACGATAAAGCTGCTTGATGCCATCGTCAATTTCAACGCTGTGTCGCCATCCGAGCGAACGGAGTTTAGAAACATCGCAAAGTTTTCGCATGGTGCCATCGGGCTTTGATGAATCCCATATTATAGACCCGTCAAATCCTACCGTTTGACGTATTTTTTCGGCGAGTTGGGCTATCGTCAGTTCTTTGCCGGTGCCGATGTTAATATGACAGTTTCTTATTTCCGGATTATTGCCGCGTAGGTCATCGAATGAGACATTAAGGAGTATGTGGACCGATGCGTCGGCCATATCCTCGCTCCAGAGGAATTCCCTCAACGGCTTCCCCGAGCCCCATAGTCTGAGAGACTCGGATGTGATGCCATAATTATTTAGGGTATCGACAATTTCGTCAAAGTCAGAGCCGCCGTTGACATTATCAATTGGGCGCAAATTCAGGTCATGGCGCAACGCATCCAAATCCCCCGAGCGTAATAGCTTGGCAAGGTGCATTTTCCTTATCATCGCAGGCAGGACGTGGCTATTTTGCAGATGGAAATTATCGTGCGGGCCATAGAGATTGGTTGGCATGACGGCAATGTAATCGGTGCCATATTGCAGATTGAAACTTTCGCACATTTTCAACCCTGCGATTTTGGCGATTGCATATGGCTCATTGGTGTATTCAAGCGGAGATGTGAGCAATGCGTCTTCTTTTATGGGTTGATTGGCGTTGCGGGGATAAATGCAGGTGCTACCCAGAAAAAGCAATTTTTTCACGCCATGTCTGAAGCTTTCGCCGATGACATTCTGTTGAATTTGCAGGTTTTGATAGATGAAATCGGCGCGATATATCGAGTTGGCCATTATTCCTCCGACGTGCGCTGCGGCGAGTACGACCATTTCGGGTTTTTCTCTGTCAAAAAAGTCTTTCACGGCCATAGGGTCGAGCAGGTCAAGCTCAGAATGAGTGCGCCCAACAAGGTTGTTGTAGCCGCGCTTTTGCAGATTGTTCCATATCGCCGACCCGACGAGCCCTCGGTGTCCGGCTACATAAATTTTGGTGCCTTTAGAAATCATTTTTTAGAGTTTATGAGTCGCATATCGCTGTCGACCATAATGTTTACGAGTTGTTCAAAAGAAGTCTTTCGGGGGTTCCAGCCAAGCTTTTCGCGGGCTTTCGCGGGGTTGCCGAGAAGTTGCTCGACTTCGGCGGGACGGAAGTATCGGGGAGAGACTTCGACGAGTGAGCGACCAGATTCGATGTCGATTCCGCGTTCGTTGACACCTTCACCTTCCCAGCGCAGGTTGATACCGGCTCGACGGAAAGCGAGAGTGGTGAATTCCCTTACCGAGTGGTATTCGCCGGTTGCGATTACATAATCGTCAGGTTGGTCTTGCTGAAGGATGAGCCACATACATTCAACATAGTCGGGAGCGTATCCCCAGTCGCGTAGCGCATTGAGGTTTCCGAGGTAAAGTTTGTCTTGTAGCCCTGCGGCGATGCGCGCGGCAGCCAATGTGATTTTGCGAGTGACGAAAGTTTCACCGCGGCGTTCGCTTTCGTGGTTGAACAGGATGCCGTTAGCGGCAAACATACCGTAGCTTTCGCGGTAGTTTTTCGTAATCCAGTAGCCGTAGAGCTTGGCGACTGCATAAGGACTGCGAGGATAGAACGGTGTGGTTTCGCTTTGGGGCACTTCCTGCACTTTGCCAAACAGCTCGGATGTGCTGGCCTGATAGATTTTAGTCACTTTGTCGCGGCCAAGTATGCGTATGGCTTCGAGTAACCTGAGCGTGCCTATGGCATCGGTGTCGGCGGTGTATTCCGGGACATCGAATGATACTTTGACATGGCTTTGGGCGGCAAGGTTGTAAATTTCATCGGGTTGTACTTCCTGAATTATTCTAATCAGTGAGCTGGAGTCGGTCATATCACCGTAGTGCAGATTGATTAAGCGTTGGCGTTTCATGTCGCGAACCCACTCGTCGAGATACAGATGTTCGATACGTTCGGTATTGAACGACGAGCTGCGCCGCATGATTCCGTGGACTTGGTATCCTTTTTCGAGAAGGAATTCGGCAAGATATGAGCCGTCTTGTCCGGTGATACCGGTGATTAGCGCTATCGGTTGTTTTTTTTCGGATGTCATTTCAATATGTCGGTTAATTGAGAAAGTCTGTGGATGTTTTTTTGTGGGTTGTAATCGGGTTTGTTGTCAGACAATATCTGAGGATGTGTGTTTTTGCCGGAGTCAAGCAACATGATTGTGGTCCACCCAAGTTTGTTTGGCCAATAGAAATCTTTGGCCGGGTTGTCGCCCACATAGCACTTGAATGGCGGTTCTAATCGGTCAAGCATCCTGAACGGGATTCCTGATAATTTGTCACCGCCTATTTCTTGAGATATAAGTATCTTATCGGCGGCTACATAGCGGTCGAGCCCCAAACTGTTAATCTTGTTACGCTGAGTGATTGACCGCCCATCGGTAACTATTGCGATAGTGTGACCTGCGTCAACAAGCTTTTCCAGAAGATTCACAACTTCGTCAGACAAACTTATATCCGGTTTGTGATTGCGATAGGTTGCTATCATCCACTCGATACTTTCTCTTTCTGAGAGGTTGAGGTTTTCTTTCAGATACATGTCAAGGGCGTCGAACGCATTACTGGCATTTGACATTATTTCAATCATGACAGAGTAAGGAAGCCCATATTTTTTGTTAAGGCTCTTTGCTATATATCGCCATGACGATTGAACAAATTCTTGCTCGCAGAACAATGTGTCATCAAGGTCAAAGGCGATAAGTCTCATTATGTCACGATGCGATGTTTAGGATGGGGTTATACTCACCCTAAAGTTTTGTGTATTATTTCACAAACGCGTTCAATCTGGTTGTCGGTCAGAGATGACCCGCTCGGAAGACAAAGTCCGCGGCTGAAAAGGTCTTCTGCGACATTATCACCGTAATATGGGGCGTCGGTATATATCGGTTGCATGTGCATGGGCCGCCAAAGCAATCGCGACTCGATGTTTTCCGCTTCGAGAGCGAGCCTTAGCTCATCGGCGGTAACCGTCGAGTCATCTGAAAGCAGAATGGTAGTGAGCCAGAAGTTGGAGGCGAAGTTGGCTGACGGATTGTCATGAACGCTTAGGGTCTCTATGTCGGCTAACCGGTTGCGATATATGTCATGAATCTGACGACGACGCGCTACATGGTCTTTGATGACATCCATCTGTCCGCAGCCAATCCCTGCCGATACATTGCTCATGCGATAATTGTAGCCGATATGTTCGTGGTAGTAGTATGGACGGTTTTCACGCGCCTGGGTGGCATAGAATTTGACTCGTTTGGCTGATTCTTCGTCAGGGCAAATCAGTGCTCCTCCTCCTGATGTGGTTATTATTTTGTTACCATTGAAACTTAACGCTCCGTAGCGTCCGTGAGTGCCGCACATTTTGCCATTGTATTCACTCCCTAACGCTTCGGCTGCGTCTTCCAGTATAGGGATATTATATTTGTTAGCGACCGAAATGATTTTGTCAATTTCAGCAGGCATACCGTAAAGATAAACCGGAATAATCGCTTTGGGATATTTGCCTGTGGTTTTTTTTCGTGCGATAATGGCTTCTTCAAGGACATCGGCATCCATGTTCCAGGTCTTTTTCTCGCTATCCACAAAAATCGGCTTTGCGCCCTGGTAGCATATCGGGTTGGCACTTGCGGAAAAGGTGAAAGATTGGCATATGACCTCATCGCCGGCTTTTACGCCGAGCATGACGAGACCGAGATGAATGGCAGCGGTCCCTGCGCTTAGTGCAACCACGTTGGGCGCACCCAAGTAGTTTTCCAGGCGGTGTTCAAATTCATCAACGTTTGGGCCTAACGGTACAATCCAATTGGTCCGGAATGCTTCTTCAACCCATTCTCTCTCGCTGCCTCCCATGTGGGACACTGACAGCAAAATACGTTCGTTCATATTATGTTGCTTAAAAATATTGGTTTTATTTTATCAGTGATAAGTATACTTCGTTATAGCGTTGTGCCATTATGTTTATGTCATAATTATTGGCTCTGTTTTGGCAGCGTTTTACGATAGAGTTATAATAATCCGAATCGGTTGCGAGGTGAGAGATTTCATGTGCAAGTTTCTCATAATCGCCGTTAGGAAAAAGTACGCCGGCACCACCGATGACTTCTCTAAGTCCCGGCACGTCGGAAGCGATTACCGGGCGTCCCGAGGCGCAACCTTCGACAGATGAGAGCGACAGCCCCTCCCAATGGGATGAAAGAACTATTATATGGCTTTTCTCCATTATGGCCCGGATATCAGTTCTGACTCCGAGGAACTCAACTCGATTGCTTAGCCCGAGACTGGCGGTTAACGCTTCCAATGATTTGCGGCGAATGCCGTCGCCAACAAGCCATAGCTTGTAGTTGTCGGGGAGCAGAGCCATAGCCTTTATCAGGGTATCTTGGTCTTTTTCCGGGCGTAATGCGGCAACCATAGTTATGATAACCTTTTCGTTATTATCGAAGTCGGTCGGAGGTTCAGAGAGAAAATGTGTTAAATCGATGCCGTTGTTAATCACTAAAAGTGGTGAGCTGTCGCCAATGTGGAGCCTCAGTGCCACGGCGGTAGATTCGGCTATGCAGATAATTCGTTTGTAGCTGCGGTAAATCCATCGGTCAATTAGTCGGAACCCGGGAATGTTGCGACGGCGATTGGAGGTACTGTGCTCTGTTGTGACGAGCACGGCTTTTGTGTGGAACATCCGGCTCGCTATAGCTACAAAAAATTGGCACGCCGTGTTGTGGGTGTGAATGATGTCGTAGTCGCTGAGAAACTTTCGTAGTTTGAGGATAAGAGCCGGATTGTAGACGTTTCCCCCAATTGACAGGTGGTGGATGGTGATGCCTTGGTCGGAAAGATTCTTGAGAAATGGAGTGGGCGTGCCGTCGAAAAGCAGTAACTCTGCGCAGTGCCCCATAGCGCGAAACCGCGGCATCAAGTCGACCATAAGTTTCTCGGCTCCACCTGTGCGCAGAGATGTGATAACGTGAAGGATTCTCATCGGCATTTGCGTTTGATGTGGATGTACAAAGTCACTCCGGCAGGGTAGGCTAATAACGTCAACAGTCGGCATGGATTGCGCCGAGAAAACGCTGATTGCCGGGCTAATCGGCACTCTGCGACGTAGTGAATAGCCGAACGTACCTTGTGGGCAAATGTGGAGCGTGACAAGCTCATTTCCAGTTCACGCGTTTTTGCGAAACTTTTGGGACTCCTGACGTATTGCCGATAGATGTTTCTTGACATACTGTCGGAGACTTGGTACTCGACAAAGCACAGATTTTTGTTGACGACAATCATAGGCAGAGAGTCGGCAGCTTTTATGAGCATATAGTAGGGATTGAAATCTTTTTCTCCCTCAAATCCTATTTGAGGTGCGACAGATTTCATTAAATCAGTGCGCATTACTTGTTTTGAATCTCCGGTATGAAGCCTTTTTGATTTTAAATCGAAGAGATATACTTCATTTAAATCAGGTGGAAAATAACCGGAAATAGGTTTGCCATTCGTTAGGAAATCAAGGCCTACGAGTCCGGCATATTGATTGCCGCCGCGCTCTTTCCACGTCTTTGAAATTATATCAACGGCATCATCGGGCATGAAATCATCGCTGTCGATGCATACGTTCAGCTCAGTTTCGATGTTTGCATAGGCAGTGTTGTATCCTGTGTAAAGACCGCCGTTTTCTTTTTTTATATAATCAATTTTGAATCGAGAATTGCCGATATACTTTTTGATTAAATCCTCTGTGTTGTCGGTGGACCCATCATCAATAACAAGCCATCGGAAATTTTTGCAGGTTTGTCGGCATAGGCTGTCATACAAGCGGGGGAGTGTATGTGCCCGATTATATGTCGGGGTGAATATGGTGAGAAGTTCCATTAATCAGAATAGCCAATTAAAAATGATGAAGAAAATGAGCAGGACTCCTGCGATAACTCCTTGTAACGAGGTGACTTTCAACTTTGCCAATGGATAAATTATGATTATGGGATATAGGAACCATGATAGATATGCAAATCTATTAGAGTATGCGACTGAGTTAATCAAGCACCATACCGAGTTTGCGAAAATATAGGTTGTCAGTAGAAAAATGTAGGTTTCATCTTTGATTTTCTGTTTTGTGATAGTGTACCACCCAAATGCTATCGGCAGTGCGCTATATAGTAAAAAATCCCATCGGAAACCGGTGCGGGAAAAAGCATATTCTCCTTGAGTAACTACCTGCATACTTATATAATATGCCGCGCGGTTATCATCTATCAATCCTGCCATCAGGTCTTTCAGCGGTTCGGCAAACAAAAGACTCAATAAAATACAACCGAACCATATACATACATTGATATTTATGTTTTTGAAAAATCTTGCGGCGGTGGCTGCTGCGAATATGAGAAGACACGACTTGTGTGTAAAGTAAGCGATTATGAGAAAAACATATCCTATGGCTAATTCTTTGCGGTTTTTATTGAAAAAAGACAATCCGACCATGGCTATACTTGTCGCCATACCGTTGCGTATGCCGTTAGTGCCATAAGAGAAGAAAGAATATGAGGTGAATAGGAATATCAGTGCCATTAAAAAGTGCCGGGGAAACCATCTTTTCGCGGCAACTGTCATCCCTCCTACATAGAAAATCGAGATTACTGTTAACCAACCTGACGCACTTAAATACGGGACTGACACGTATTGTATAAATGCCCAGAATGGTTCGACCTCGCCTCCTCTTACTTCTGTCCAGATCCCTTTTTGCAGAAGTTTATACATCGTTGTGTATAGTTGAGTATCTGCATAAGCCCATATCGGGCGTGTGCCGATGTAAATTGTGACAAAGATGGCTAAAATCCAAGGAATCACATTGTTATTAGTCCCTTTGAGTAATCGGCTATTTGGAAGCGACATTAGATAGAATGCGTATAGCACCCCGATTATAGTGGAGGCTACCATCCAATTATCACTTGAAAAAATTTCTCTCAACATATACGTGTATCAATCTATTGTAGATTAAATTTTAGCATTAGTTTAAATTAAATTAAATCATACAGTTTCCTGATTTCTTGCTCGTTCCCACGATCGATGGTCTGCAAATGATTGATTAGTCGCATTCTCATTTGAGGAGATTTAACAAGTTGCAAAATCGCCTTAGCGATACTTTCATTATCCATCTCGCATATAACCCCGTCAGAGCCATTGGCTATTTGCGATGAGGCCGTTGGATAGTTGGTTATCAATACGGGCTTGCACAGTATTTGGGCTTCTCTGACGGTTATTGACTTGCCCTCATATCGTGACGGTTGCGCATATAGGTCGCAGGCGGATATGTAAGGATATGGGTTCTCTTTTTTTCCGAGAATGATTACGCAGTCGTCGGTTTGAGTGGATTGGATATTATCATATATCATTCGGCTATCACCAAATCCGATAATATACCACTTGAAATTCAGACATCGATCCCGTAGCGCTTTTGCTATATACGGAATATTCTCGAAATTCTTAGCGTATGAGAAACGTCCGATTGATAATATTTTGAATTCGTCGCCTCGCATTTCTTCAGGGGCGAATGCCTCTGACTGCGCTTTGATGAACGAGGGGCTGATGATGTTTTCAATTTCAATCACCTTTGTCGCCAGTGACGGGAATGCAGTGACAAAACTTTTCGTTACGTCAGGCGAAATTGATGCGATATAGTCAAAACTATCCCAAATCGGCAACTCTTTTTCTTTGTCGATATTGACCGTGGAATAGTCGGTGTGAATCCATGCTATTTTCGTTTTGGCATTAACTTTTTTTGCCACTATGTGATGGGGTGTCAAGAAACTAACCGCCAAATCGTATTTTCCCAAATTATATAATGATGGCAGCAATGGGGTGACACAAGAGGCGACATAGTGAAATATCGACCCGTCATCCTTTGGCTTTTCGGCCAATCTCTTGATGTAGCGGTGATGCCTTATTTTCGCAATTAGTCTTGCGATTATAATATCGATATGACCTTTGCGCAAAACTTTAAACATCGGTTGTTCGATGGTTGCGTACCTCTTATTTTCAGGGAGCAAATTTATGCCGGGAGGGATTAGACGCATTAGCTCACCCGTATGCTGATTTATAAATAAATCGACATCGACTTTCCTGGTGTCGATGGCGTTTAAGAGCCCTAATAATGCTCGTTCGGCACCGCCTATCTCCAGATAATGGATGTTGATTAATATGCGCGGTTTAATCGGAGCCATGATTTTATAGCAACGTGCGGATTAGGCGCTTGGCGATGCGTGCCACAGAATACTTCGATTGGTTGTATATAGCAATCGGGCCGGTGTTTATGCCGGAATCGGAATAATCTACGCCGCAATTGGCCAATCTGTCAATAATCTGTCTTCGGCTTTGCCCTGAATCGATTAATTGGCGAGTGCCATAGCGGATTGTCTTGATTAATTCCATTTTCATCTGACGGCTGATACGGTCGTTCATAAGCCCGTTGTCATTCAGAAACATCCGCTTTAATGACTCGACGGCTACATACTCAGACAGACAATCGGTCTGTTGGGTCGTAAACCCACCCCAGCAGTATATATACTTAGCCTGATTGCATATCGAAATATTTGGCGATTTCGCAAATATCGGGAGGTTAAACAGTCGGTCTTCTCCCCACATCCCACTGTATGCAATATGATTGTCGCCCAAATGTTTCAATAATGTAGACTTATATAATTTGCCCCAGCACTGGACCGGGAATAACCTGTAGTTGTATATGACCGAGTCGAACGCTTTGTCAATGTTGTATTGTTGGTGGCGCAGTCCTGTAGTGAAGCCTAAACGGTTAAAACGTCGTTTTATTCTCATTTGGATGATGTCGGCTCCGGTTGCGTTTGCGGTTGACAAGCAATCGGCTATTGCCGACGGACTAATGAAGTCGTCGCCGTCTAAGAATGTTATCCAATCGCCGGAGGCTGCTGTAATTCCGTCAAATCGAGAATTGTACAGGCCTAATTTTTGATTGTGATTGATTATCCTGACACGGCTTTCGTATCTTCTGACAATCTCAACCGTCCGGTCGTCTGACCCGTCGTTGATTACAATTACTTCAATGTCGGCAGCACGTTGGCTTAAAGCTGATTCAATAGCTTTACCAATCGTTTTCTCTTGGTTGTGTACGGGGATGATTACGCTTACCGACATTAGAAGTTTATTTACCGATACAGTGGTATTCAAATCCTTCTTCTTTCAATTCCGAGGGGTCATAAATGTTTCGTCCGTCGATGACGAGTTTGCGGTTCATTGCACGAGCCATTATTTTCCATGATGGGACTCTGAACTGCTTCCATTCTGTGAGCAAGGCGAGCGCGTCAGCATCAATGATAGCGTCATACATATCTTTTGCATAAGTTGCCTTGTCGCCTATGCGGCGTCGGCATTCGTCCATCGCCACAGGGTCGTATACCACAACATTGGCTCCATCTGAGATTAGCCTGTCAATAACTTCCAATGCGGGCGCTTCGCGCATATCGTCGGTTTCGGGCTTGAAAGAAAGCCCCCAGATGGCGATTTTTTTGTTGTTCAAATTCCCCAAAGCCCGTTTAAGTTTCCTGTAAACGATGGATTTTTGAGCTTTATTTACCTCTTCAACCGCTTCTATCACCTTCATGGTGTAGCCGTGCTGACGGCCGGTGTTCATCAATGCCTTGACATCTTTCGGGAAACATGAACCGCCGTATCCGCAACCGGCGTAAAGGAATTTGTTCCCGATGCGCGCGTCGGTCCCGATTCCTTTGCGCACCATGTTAACATCGGCACCGACAAGTTCGCAAAGATTGGCTATGTCGTTCATAAACGAGATACGCGTTGCAAGCATCGAATTAGCCGCGTACTTGGTCATCTCAGCCGATGGAATATCCATGAATATGACCCGAAAATTGTTGAGCAGAAATGGACGGTAAAGACGTTCCATGACTTTGCGGGCCCTTTCGCTCTCGATGCCTATGACAACCCGGTCGGGCGACATGAAATCCTTGATTGCCGCTCCCTCTTTCAAAAACTCGGGGTTTGACGCCACTTCAAACGGTATGCTGATGCCTCGTTTATCGAGTTCCTCTTGAACTACTTTTTTGATGATTTTTGAAGTTCCGACGGGGACTGTGCTCTTTGTCACAAGTATGGCATAGCTGTTTATGTTGCGACCAAATGCGCGGGCGACTTCCACGACATATCTCAGGTCGGCGCTTCCATCTTCATCGGGCGGGGTTCCGACGGCACAAAACACCACTTCCACATTGTCGAGGCAAGTGGCCAAGTCTGTGGCGAAGTGTAGTCGACCGGCGTCGACATTTCTTGTCACGAGGTCATCAAGCCCTGGTTCATATATCGGAATTTCGCCTTTTTTCAGCCGATTGATTTTATCGGTGTCGACATCGACGCAAGTTACATCTATGCCTACTTCTGAGAAGCATGCGCCTGAAACGAGGCCGACATAGCCAGTCCCTACAATTGCTATATTCATCGTTGATTGATTTTTTCCACTAATGATGGATGGATAAAGGTGGTCGCCACTGCGGCAACTCCGTTAATTGACACCACGACCCGTCGGTCACCTTTCAGCCGGAGAAAATGCCCCTCAGCCCCGGCGAATACTCCACCGGTTATCTTGACCATGTCGCCTTTTTGCCATCCGTTTACATCAGGTTCAAGGTATATTACCTGTTGGTCCGGTTGGCCGGCGACAGCTATAAAACTGTTCATCTGGCGGTCGGGAACAGATATCGGGGCGGCATTTGCCCGGTCAATGACATATCTTACCGGCAGCTCTGTTGAATCGTGATACTCTTTCAGCTTGTCAAATGAGCATCTTGTGAAAATCAGATTGTTGATAGCGGGAACGAGATATTTCACTTTTCGTTCCCCTCTCATGGCCATTTTATAGGTCATAGGCAAAAAGTTTTCAATCTTTAATCGGTCAAGCTCATGCTTGACCTTCAGACCTCTATTGTAGGCGATTCTTAAAGCCCACCACTTGACTGTCAGGGTGTCGGAAACGTTCATTTTTGACCTAAAGCGGCTGTGTTAGGCAATACTTAGGGACACCAAAGATATTAAATGTTTGGTTTATAGCTGATTGCGATTTCCTTTTCCATCCGGATAAAGCATTTACCATTCGCAAAAATATGATTGATGTCAGAAATAGGCGCCTTTGCCTAATTCAGTTACAAAGATAATTATTTATTCGTATGCGTTCATTATGAAACTCGCTTTTTTCATTGTAATATATAATTTATGGATGGCAAATTACGTTATGTTAGAGTTGAAATTTCACTCATATATAATGAATCTGTTACAACGATATATATTATTTGCCTTGTTGGCCCTATCCGTTTCAATCTCATCGTTTGCCGAGGTGAAGATTCATGGAAAGGTGACTGACGAGAAGCAGGAGCCGCTTGAATTTGCCACTGTAAGAATAGCCGGTACGGCGATTGGTGGCACTTCCGGCTTGGATGGGGGTTATTCTTTGGCGGTGGCCGAACGTGATACCATTACTGTCATATTCACCTGTCTTGGGTATAAAGAGGTTAAGCGAAATTTGATAGATGCCAAAGGTGAAGTGACGCTTAACGTCTCGATGCAGCCTGTCAACCGTGAGCTTAATGAGGTCGAAATCACTGAGTTCAAGAAACAGACTTCTCAGATGCAGACTATTGACGGAGGTTCCTATAAATTGTCGCCCGATGTTTCCGGAGGGAGCGTCGAGTCGCTGATAACCACGATGGCCGGGGTCAATTCAAGCAATGAAATGTCGTCGCAGTATTCTGTAAGAGGTGGCACATACGATGAAAATAGCGTGTATATCAACGGGGTTGAAGTGTATCGACCTCAATTGGTATCATCGGGGCAGCAAGAGGGTCTGAGTGTTATAAACCCGGATATGGTTGGGGCTATCGGCTTTTCTACCGGCGGTTTCACTGCCGAGTATGGCGATAAAATGTCGTCGGTCCTTGACATTCAGTATCGTGAGCCTGAAGCGTTTGAAGGTTCTGTGTCTTTGAGCTTGATGGGTGGAAGCCTCACATTGGGTCAGAGCTCAAAAAAATTCTCGCAACTGCACGGATTCCGATACAAGCGTAATTCCTCGTTGCTCAGCTCTATGGACACTAAGGGGGAATATGACCCTAATTTCCTTGATTATCAGACTAATTTGATATATAAGCCTACTTCAAAGTTGAGAGTCTCTTTCTTGGGTAACATAGCAATCAACAACTATAAGTTTAAACCCACTGACCGAACAACCAATTTTGGAACATCGGACGACGCAAAACAGTTCAAGGTCTATTTTGACGGCCATGAAAAGGATAAGTTCGAGACTTTTTTTGGAGCGTTGTCGCTGACATATAAACCGTCAAATAAAACCGATTTCACTTTCCTGACATCCGGCTATCTGACCAATGAGCTTGTGGCGTATGATATTTCGGGTGAATATTGGCTCGATCAGGCCGGAACAACCGGCGGTAGCGGTGGCGATGGCGTCGGTGGCGAGCTTGGCGTTGGACGGTATATGGAGCATGCCCGTAACCGCCTTAAAGCATCGGTGTTCTCAATGGCTTTGAAAGGGAATACAGGCATAAATAAGCACAATCTCACCTATGGCGTCTCCTATAATCGAGAGACGATTATGGATCGCACCCGCGAATGGGAGCTGCGCGATTCTTCGGGCTATTCTCTCCCGTCTACCGGTGATGCGGTTAATATGGTTTACAATCTGACGTCCCGTGAAGATTTTTCGACTAACCGGGTGGCGTTTTTTGCTCAAGACACCTACCGCCTGTCGACATCATTGGGCTATTTCTCGTTCAATGCGGGCTTAAGGCTCTCGCACTGGGATTTCAACAAGGAGACATTGTTTAGCCCGAGGATTAATGTGGCTTTTGTCCCTGAGCGTTATAGCCGATGGGCGTTCCGTTTTGCCACAGGCATTTATTATCAGTCTCCATTTTATAAAGAATATCGTCGCCCGGTTTCTGACGAGGAAGGCAATACGGTTATTGTAGTCAACAGTGATATAAAGTCACAGCGGAGTTTCCATCTTATACTCGGAGCCGACTATACATTCAGGGCGTTTGATCGTCCGTTTAAGTTGTCGGGAGAGGCTTATTACAAAAAACTTGACAATCTGATTCCTTATGAAGTAGATAATCTGAAGATTGTATATGCCGGAGTGAACAGTACAAACGGTTTCACCGCCGGGCTTGACATGAAACTGTTCGGACAGTTTGTGCCGGGAACCGACTCCTGGGTGAGCTTCTCATTGATGAAAACGCAGGAAACGTTGAATGGGGTCAAGGTGCCCCGACCCACTGACCAGCGTTATAGCTTTGCTGCGTATTTCACTGACTATTTTCCGAAGATTCCCAAACTTAAATTCAGTCTTCGCGGCATTTTCTCTGACGGGCTGCCGACAACCGCTCCCCGCAGTTCGCGTGACAAAGGATATTTCCGTGCTCCGGCATATAAGCGTATCGACATCGGTCTTTCCTATGCGTTGTTGTCACCGCTCAAGGTGGGGGAGTCGCGTGATGGTCTCTTCCGCCACATAAAGAGCGCATGGCTTGGGCTTGATGTGTTCAATCTGCTCGACATCTCCAATGTAAGCTCCTATTATTGGGTGACTGATGTCAATAATATCCAGTATGCTGTTCCGAACTATCTGACACGTCGACAATTCAATGTGCGTTTGACCGTCGATTTCTAATACCCCGTGAGATTAGAATAAATAAGCGCGGCGCCCATGACGGAGCCGCGCTTTTTATTTCAGGGGAATTAAGTGTCGGGTTTACTTGAATAGATATTGTGACGAGATAGATTCATTGGAATGTACTCGGCGTATCGTGTCGGCAAACAGACGGGCAACGCTTAAGATTGTGCACTTTGAACAGCGTTTTCCATAGGGGATGCTGTTTGTGAAAATCATCTCTGACAAGCCGCAGTCCTCCACGCGCTGGGTAGCGGGGTCGCTCATGATGGCGTGTGACGCAAGCGCGCGCACGCTCTTGGCTCCCTGCGACAGCATTAAGTCTGCCGCTTTTGTGATGGTGCCGGCTGTGTCGACCATGTCGTCAACAAGTATCACGTTTTTATCTTTGACATCGCCGATGACTGTCATGTTCTCGACTACATTGGCCTTGGCGCGCTGTTTGTGGCACAGCACGAGCGGTAAATCGAGATATTTTGCATAGCTGTTGGCGCGTTTCGCTCCACCGACATCGGGAGTGGCGATTACCATATTCTCTAAATTGAGCGATTGGATGTAGGGGATGAAGACCGATGAGGCATAGAGGTGGTCGACAGGGACATTGAAAAATCCCTGAATCTGGTCGGCGTGTAAATCCATCGTGATTACACGGTCAACGCCCGCGGTGCTCAACAAGTCGGCGACAAGTTTCGCTGCTATTGACACGCGCGGCTTGTCCTTGCGGTCTTGACGCGCCCATCCGAAATAGGGGATAACGGCGATTGTCGATTTGGCCGATGCGCGCTTGGCTGCGTCAATCATCAGCAACAGCTCCATTAGATTGTCGGTGTTGGGAAAGGTGGATTGTACGAGATATACCTCGCAGCCGCGCACTGATTCTTCAAACGACACCTCAAATTCTCCGTCAGCGAAGTGCTGGATGTTCATTTTGCCAAGTTCCACGCCAAGATCTTTGCAGATTTCTTCTGCCATGTAACGAGACTTCTCGCCGGCGAAAACCTTGAAAGGGGGTAAATTATTGCTCATATTATTGTGAGGATGAATGATGGTACAAAATTAGTCATTTTTGGCGAGAGTGGTTTGCTTTAGCCTTTATTTTTAGTTGTCGGTGGAGATATTTCTGTGTTTAATCTTCCAGACGGCGGCATCGAAGGGCGCGACAAACGTCTCGAACGGCTTGTGCTGAGAGAGATTTTTGCGCATTTTGTCGCCTGTCAGCAAGTCGGTTGCGACAGCATCCCCTTGAGGCAGATTGAGAGTCTCAAATGCGTGTTGGGGGATGTTGATGTTCAAGTCGCATGGCACAGAGTCGAAATTGACCGCTATCACGAGGGTCTCGTTCGCATAACTGCGCATAAAGACATACTGCTTGTGGGGGTTGAGCGAAGGATTCTCATAATTGACATACATCAGGTCAAAGAATCGCCCGGCTGTTATGGCTTTTTCATCGCGGCATATGTTGAGTATCGTTTTATAGCGTTCCCGTAACCATTTTTCGCGGGAGGTCAGATGTGAGCATCCCTCGATGTCGCTCAGCCAACGGCGCAGTGTCGGTATGCTCCAGTAGTCAAATATGGTGGTGCGTCCGTCGTGTCCGCTGTAGCCCTCAGCGTCGGTGGCTTGTTCCCCAAGCTCTTGTCCGGCGTATATCATCATCGGCCCGGTGCTAAACATGGAGCTGACGATAAGCGACGGCACCACTTTTGCCGGGTCTCCGGCATACTGTCGAGAACCGAAACGCTGCTCGTCGTGGTTCTCAAGGAAATTCAGCATGTGGTCTGAAATCCCGTCGACAGTCTGCCAGCAATTTGTGATTGTGGCTGCCGAGTGATTGTGGCACTGGACCGCGCGCAGGGTATCATAGAGATTGACTTTGTCATACAGGTAGTCGAATCCGCCTTCATTTATGAAGCTGCGGTATAGCCCCACGTCATATATTTCGGCGATGAATATGATGTGAGGAAAGTGTTCTTTAACATTGGGAATAGCCCATTTCCAAAACTCAAGTGGCACCATGTGAGCCATGTCGCAGCGGAATCCGTCTATCCCTTTGGCTGCCCAGTAGCGCAGTATGTGCAACATCTTGAACCAGGTGTCGGGGATGGGGGAGAAGTGGCGCGAGCCGTCGCCGTAATCTATGCCGTAGTTCAGCTTTACGGTCTCATACCAGTCGTATGGGCCGGGAAATGCTGTGAAACAGTCGTTGCCCGTCGCTTTTGCCGGGAACTCGCTATATGCGTCCTTGCCGCTTCCGAGGTCTATGCTGGGAGCGAACAGTTGGCGCGGTATGTAATAGAAGTTGTTGTCGCGGCCAAAGTATAGTGTGTTGTCGTCGTCAGCTCCGAGGTCCTTTATGCCTGCTGGCTTCGCGTCGGAGTGGTATTGCCGTCCGACGTGGTTCGGCACGAAATCAATAATGACTTTCATCCCGGCGTCGTGGGTTCTGGTGACGAGGTTTTCAAACTCCTCAATGCGTTTTGGCACGTTGACCGCGATGTCGGGGTCTATGTCATAATAGTCTGTGATTGCGTAGGGCGAGCCTGCCAGCCCTTTTATGATGTGTGGGTTGTGGCGAGGTATGCCATATCGGGTATAATCTGTGGCGTGGGCGTGTTCGATTACGCCGGTGTACCACACATGGGTCGTCCCCAGCTCCTTTATCCCTTTCAGCACCGCCGGTGTTATGTCGTTCAGCTTCCCTGAGCCGTTTTGAGCCATGGTGCCGTTTGGCACGCAATGGTCGTTCATGTTGGTAAACAGCCGTGGGATTAGTTGATAGATGATAGGTTTGATATTCATTGTATATGGTTAACTTCTTTATGGTGGGATATGGTCGTTTTTCAAATCCATTTGTTGCGTTTCAGCGAGTCCATGGCGCATTGGTATCCACTTTTGTACACGCGCTCGATTTCTTTCATGTTAAACACCTTGTAGTGCGCAATATCCTTGGTCTCCACCACAAGGTCACACATAGCCATGTCGGTCAGAACGTTTGTTTTTGCCATGAGACGATAGGTGCGATGGGCGATGTCGACAATAGAATTCATCCGCTTGCTGTCGTTGACCAAAGGGGAGCAGTTTATCCCTATCAGTCGTTCGCATTTGTCTCTGATGGCCCATGCGGGCAGATTGCGCAGCACGCCGCCGTCGACATACGACACGCCGTCGATTACAATCGGGTTAAACAGTATGGGGATGCTGCACGAAGCGGCCACGCATTTGACTATAGGCCCGGAGTCAAAGGCTACGGGTACGCCATGGTCGATGTCTGTCGCGCAGATGTAGGTGGGTATGCGCAGGTCTTCTATCCGTTTGTGCCCCCGGAGGGCTTTATCGACAAATGCCTCGAATTTATCGATTTTGAATAGTCCGCCTTTGTTGACCGAAAGTTCACAGCAAGTTTTAAACTTCACGTTGGAAAATAATGTCGGCATCAGCGATGGCACGACTCCGGCCGCATAAAACGCACTTATCACGGACCCAGCACTCACTCCGGCTATCACGTCGGGTCGCAAACCGACCTCTTCAAGAGCCTGCAAGGCTCCCGCATGGGCAAATCCCCGCGCTCCGCCGCCGCTTAGGGCCACTCCGAGTTTGTATGGTCGATCTGTTGACAAATTCTTTTGATTGTATGTGGCGTGAAACTCTTGAACGCAAAGTTACTCAAAATCCCCGACATACTATTAACCTCTCCATTCGATTTTTCATAAAGGTTTGGCGAATTGCGGATGGTGATATGTGAAAATTTGATTTTATGATGTGATGATATTTTCGTAATTTTGCACTTTAAATATAAACCGCTATATACCAAATTATACCGATGAACGAGTTAGCGACAAAATACAATCCCGCCGATGTCGAGAGCAAATGGTATGCTTATTGGACTGACCATGATTTGTTTAAGTCAGTTCCCGATGAGCGTGAACCCTACACCATAGTGATACCGCCGCCAAATGTGACCGGCGTGCTACATATGGGGCATATGCTTAACAATACCATTCAGGACATTCTTGTGCGCCGCGCCCGCATGGAGGGCAAGAATGCTTTGTGGGTGCCGGGTACCGACCACGCTTCGATAGCTACCGAGGCGAAAGTCGTGGGCAAACTCGCAAAAGAGGGCATAAAGAAAACCGACCTGACGCGCGACGAATTTCTGAAACACGCCTGGGATTGGACTCATACGCATGGTGGCATAATCCTTGAACAACTGAAGAAACTCGGTGCGTCGTGCGACTGGAGCCGCACAGCCTTTACTATGGACGAAACCCGCTCCGAGAGCGTGAACAAAGTGTTTGTCGACCTTTACAACAAGGGCTTGATATACCGCGGCTTGCGCATGGTCAACTGGGACCCCGAAGCCAAAACCGCTCTCAGCAACGAGGAGGTAATCTATCAGGATGAGCATAGTAAACTCTACTATCTCAAATATTATGTGGCTGAGGATGACGGTAGCGGCGAGACCGGCGATGAGGCTGAGGTGGTTCACCGTGATGCCGATGGTCGTCGTTATGCCGTTGTGGCTACCACTCGTCCCGAGACCATCATGGGCGACACGGCGATGTGCATCAATCCCAAGGATCCCAAAAACCGTTGGTTGAGCGGGAAAAAGGTTATAGTGCCGTTGGTTAACCGCGTTATTCCGGTAATCGAAGACCGCTATGTCGATGTGGAGTTTGGTACAGGTTGCCTGAAAGTGACTCCGGCTCATGACACTAACGACTATATGCTTGGCAAGCAGCACAATCTTGAGACAATAGATATTTTCAATCCCGACGCTACCGTCTCGGAGGCCGCCGGGCTATATGTCGGGATGGACCGTTTTGACGTGAGAAAGAAAATCTCTGAAGACCTCGCTGAGGCTGGATTGCTTGAGAAAGTTGAGGACTACAACAACAAGGTGGGATATTCCGAGCGCACTCACGTTCCCATTGAGCCGCGTCTGTGTCTGCAATGGTTCTTGAATATGCAGCATTTTGCCGATTTGGCATTGCCGCCGGTGATGAATGATGAGTTGAAGTTCTATCCGGCTAAGTATAAATCGACATATAAGAATTGGCTTGAAAATATCCAGGATTGGTGCATTAGCCGCCAGTTGTGGTGGGGGCATCGCATTCCCGCCTACTACTTGCCAGCTCCCGAAGGAGAGGAAGTGTATGTGGTAGCCGAAACCCGCGAGGAGGCTTTGGCTTTGGCTCGCGAAAAGAGTGGAAATCCCGCCTTGACGATGGATGATTTGCGTCAAGATGAAGATGCTCTCGACACTTGGTTCAGCTCTTGGTTATGGCCTGTGTCGCTGTTTGATGGCATTAATAATCCCGGCAATGACGAGATTAATTATTACTATCCGACATCTGACCTGGTTACCGGACCCGATATTATCTTCTTTTGGGTGTCTCGTATGATTATGGCCGGTTATGAGTATGTCGGAAAGATGCCTTTCAAGAACGTTTATTTCACCGGCATCGTGCGCGATAAATTGGGCCGCAAGATGTCGAAATCGCTCGGCAATTCCCCCGACCCGCTCGACCTCATAGCCACATATGGAGCCGATGGTGTCAGAATGGGAATGTTGCTCTCGGCTCCCGCCGGCAACGACATCCTTTATGATGACAAGCTGTGTGAGCAGGGGCGCAACTTCTGCAACAAGATCTGGAACGCTTTCCGTCTCGTCAAAGGGTGGGAGGTAGCCGATGCCGAACAACCGGTCTACGCACGCCAAGCCATTGAGTGGTTTGCAGCCAAACTCAACGAGACTGCGGCAGAGATAAAAGACCTGTTCTCGAAATATCGTCTGTCTGAGGCTCTGATGGCGGTTTACCGTCTGTTCTGGGACGAGTTCTCGTCATGGTATCTTGAAATGGTAAAGCCGGCCTATGGACAGCCTATCGACCGCGCTACCTACGATGCGACGCTTGGATATTTCGACTCTTTGCTCCGTCTGCTTCATCCGTTTATGCCGTTCATCACCGAAGAACTTTGGCAGCACTTGGCCGAGCGTAAAGACGGTGAGTCTATTATGTATGCTTCGATTATCGCCGATGGCGAAGTGAATACCGATGCGCTTGCGGTGATGGAAGCTGCTAAGGAGATTGTCAACGGTGTTCGCGGCGTTCGCGCATCTAAGAATATTTCGCCCCGCGAGCCGTTGGAGCTGCGCGTGGTTGGAGCGGACCCGTCGGTTGTGGCTGACGTGGTCAAGAAACTCGCCAACCTGTCAGCGTTTGAGCGGGTGGCTGAGAAAGATGCGGCTGCGGCATCGTTCCTCGTGGGAACAACCGAGTATAACATCCCGCTTGCCAATAACATAGATGTGGAGGCTGAGATAGCTCGCCTTGAGAAAGATCTTGAGTATCAGCAAGGATTCCTTAACTCTGTGTTGAAGAAACTTGGCAACGAGCGCTTTGTGTCAAATGCTCCGGCGGCAGTCGTCGAAGGCGAACGTCGCAAGCAAGCCGACGCCGAAACAAAGATAGCCACTATCAAAGCCTCACTTGCCGCATTGAAAAAATAAAAGCGAAAGTATCGCATTATGACAAGGGAGTGGCTGCGTCATCGCAGCCACTCCCTTGTCATAATGACTGTTAAAATGGGATAATAATAGCAGCGATGTGATAAAATACGCTAATTTTGTGCTAAATATCCGTCCGCAGAAGCCCAGAGGGGATAGCGGGCGGGTCATAAGTTATTTTTGAAAAGCGTTTACTCGACGCTTTGTTCTTGACAATCTGAAACTTCGCAACTTTCAATAACTCAGTCAGAGAACAATGCAACGGTAGATGTCTTACGGGGTATGTCTTATCCTCGCGCGTCAATGGGTTTAGAGTCATCATGGCTTTAAATTCATTGATGTCGGGAGAATCATACATACAAGCGTGGGCTTCTGCGTTGTTCGTTTCCGACTGAGTAGGCATTGCGAAGGCCTCGGATTGTGGAACGAGCAACTGGTAGGTTCCCCACGCTTTTTTTGTGTATGTAACAACCAAGCCAAGCATTGCTAAAAACAGGGGAGCATTTGGCAATCGATTCATTATCTCCATGAAGATAATACACCTTATAAAGGGCAGTGAGTGGGGTGGAGTGGCGCGTTACGTGTTGGACTTCTGTGCGGCCATGGATAGTAGCGGCCACGAGGTGACACTTTTATCGGGCGCTACGGACTCGATTGATGATAACTTCAGATCCTGCGGGCTGCATGTAGCGAAAGCACCGTTGAAAAAGTTCGGCGACTGGCGTTCACTTTCTGTACTCTCAAAAACCATTGATCGTGGCGAACCTTCTATAATCCATGTACACGGCTTTCTTGACGCATTTCCGGCGGTAATTGCTCGTTTGTTGTTTGGATGTCGCAAGACTGCGATTGTTGTGACGCGGCATATTGTGAAGCCGGGGTCTCACTCGTTGTTTAACCGGTGGATTTATGGGTCTGTCGATAAGGTGGTATTTGTGTCGCAGTTGGCCATGGACACATTCCTTTCATCTAATCCTCCGATTGACTGCGGCAAACTGTCGGTGGTACACAATAGCGTCAAGGTGGACACTGCAGTCAAGCGGGTCGAGCCTGAGCCGACATCCGATGGCCATCGGTTAAAGTTGCTGTTTGTCGGGCGCGTGTGCCGCGACAAAGGGATTGAGGTGCTGCTTGATGCGCTGAAGTTACTCAAGGATGAGAATCTGACGCTCGATGTTGTGGGCACCGGTGATGACAGTTATGTCGAGCAGTTAAAGCAAATAGCTGAAGACAGCGGTATATCGGGGCGTGTACATTGGCTTGGTTTCCATGAAGATGTGCATCCGTTTATCGAAAGTGCCGATGTGGTTGTGTGTCCTTCAATTGTTAGGGAAGCCTGTCCGTTGTCGGTACTTGAGTGTATGGCTCATGGGAAAGCGGTAATAGCGTCTGATAACGGGGGGCAGGCGGAATTCGTTGCGTCAGGTCGGAATGGGGTACTTGTGCCGTCGGGCGATCCCGAGGGTTTAGCCGAGGCCATAAGGGGTATAATCGCCTCTCTCGAGTTGCGCCAGCGGCTTGGTCTGAACGCATTGTCAGACTTCCGTGAAACCCTTTCTTATCCAGTGTTCGCCGCAAAAATGCAAAAGATATATGAGGACGTTCTGATGGAACGGTGATTGCCATGAAAGTGATACAAATAGTGAGCAACAAGTTTTGGGGCGGTGGTGAGCGTTATGTGTTTGACTTGTCTCGGAGCCTTCGAGAGGAGGGTTGCGACGTTGAGATAGTGGCGCGTGATTACAATGACGTGGCAGGACGGTTCATTGATGATGCTTTTATGGTATCGGTGGCTCCGTTAGGCGGCATAATTGATTTCATTTCACCTCACCGAATTGCGAAAATCATAAATTCGTGCAAAGACAATAGGGTTATTATCCATTGCCATAATTTCAAGGACGCAATAACGGCCTTGCGCGCCCGTCACCTTACGCACCGGGTCAATGTTGGTGTGGTCGTCACTCGCCATCTTGTAAAGGCGGCTAAAACCGATCGATTGCATCGGTGGGTCTATCGAGGTGCCAACCATATAATTTTTGTGTCGCAGCTGGCTTTGGATGGTTTTCTTACAACCAATCCTCCGATTGACTGCGGCAAACTGTCGGTGGTACACAATAGCGTTAAGATAAACACTGCCGTCAAGCGAATCGAGCCTGAGCCGACATCCGACGGTCTCCCGTTAAAGTTGCTGTTTGTCGGGCGCGTGTGCCGCGACAAAGGGATTGAGGTGCTGCTTGATGCGCTGAAGTTACTCAAGGATGAGAATCTGACGCTCGATGTTGTGGGCACCGGTGATGACAGTTATGTCGAGCAGTTAAAGCAAATAGCTGAAGACAGCGGTATATCGGGGCGTGTACATTGGCTTGGTTTCCATGAAGATGTGCATCCGTTTATCGAAAGTGCCGATGTGGTTGTGTGTCCTTCAATTGTTAGGGAAGCCTGTCCGTTGTCGGTACTTGAGTGTATGGCTCATGGGAAAGCGGTAATAGCGTCTGATAACGGGGGGCAGGCGGAATTCGTTGCGTCAGGTCGGAATGGGGTACTTGTGCCGTCGGGCAATCCGGAGAAACTCGCCGAAGCCATAAGGGGTTTAATCGCCTCTCCCGAATTGCGCCAGCGGCTTGGTCGGAACGCACTGTCAGACTTCCGTGAAACCCTTTCTTACCCAGTGTTCATAGCGAAAATGCAAAAGATATATGAGGACGTTCTGATAGAGCGGTAATTATTATGTAAGTGATTTAAACATTTTGTTATGGGAAAAATATCAGTAATAGTCCAGACATATAACGCGTCATCTCACCTCGACACGGTGTTGTCATCGCTCGCCGGTTTTGATGAAATAGTCGTGGCCGATATGGAGAGCACCGATGACACTCTCGAGATAGCGCGCCGACATGGCGCGAGAACTGTGGTTTATCCGCGTGAGAACCATCGTATATGTGAAGCGTACCGCGACCGGGCGATTCACGAGGCGACGCATGAATGGGTGTTGGTGGTCGATGCCGACGAGGTGGTCACTCCGGGCTTGTGCCGCTATCTTTACGACGAGATAGAGCGTGACCCCTCGCCTCGTTGTGTGTTAATCCCTCGGCGCAATTATTTCATGGGGCGTTGGATGAGGTGCGATTATCCCGACTATGTCCCGCGTTTCATGTATCGTGACGGCACCAATTGGCCTTATTCCATACATTCCCGGCCCACGCACAGGGGCGATGAGGTAAAGATTCCGGCTTCATGCGTTGAGCTGTCGTTGATTCATCTCGCAAATGAGACGATGGCGCAGCGTGTCGCCAAATTGAACTATTACACCGACCAGGAGAAATGCCGTTGCCGTGTGGGCTATCGGAGTTGGAAACTTCTGACCGACCCGTTTTTCCGTTTTTTCAAGTGCTATATTCTCAAAGGCGGGATAAGGCTCGGGCGTGAAGGCTTCATCAGGGCTGTCATGGACGGGTTCTATCGTTTCGCCGTGATGGCAAAACTTGAGGAGGAACGCGGTAAACTGTCGGTAACCGACCTCGACAAGCACCTCTGTGAAGCTAAAATGAACCGGGTTGACAAATCAGAAAAGAAAGAATCATGACACGCTCACGACTTCGATTCCGGTGCGGATATTATACAGCCACGGTTTACCAACTCGTTGTGTCGGTAGTAGCGCTGTGGCTGACCAGATTCCCCTATTACATCTACAATGCCGGTGAGATAGGGGATATAAGCCCGGCGGAGTGGCTGCCGATATTGTGGGGCGGTCTGCGCTTCGATCTCTGCGCGGTCGCTTATTTCAACTTGTTGTTCATCGCCATGCGGTTTCTGCCGTTCGGCTTTGTCACGCGCCGCCGGTGGATACTTGCCACCAATATAATCTTTGGGGTGAGCACCGCCGTGATGCTCGCGCTCAACATAGCGGATGTGGCGTTCTCCCCCTTTATCGGAGGACGCATGAGATGGTCGACCCTTGCGGGCGCGTTCGGCGATTCCAATATGGTCGGAATCATCATATCTTATTTTCATGATTATTGGTGGGCCTATCTGTTGGCCGTGATTTCCATTGGCGTCACATTAGCTGTGGCCTACATCCCTGTCATATCAGGTGGGATAATCCGTGTGGGCCGCAGGTGGCTGACGATTGTGTTGAGAGCCCTCGTGTTCATCGTGGCTTCATTTGTTACGTTCGCTTGTATAAGAGGGCATTTGTCAAGATTAAGCCGTCCGTTAGGAATAGCCGATGCGATGCGCTATGGAGTTAACGCCAAGGTCAATCTGATTCTGAACTCACCATTCACAGTTCTGCGCTCAATCGGAAAGGTAGGGGAGATAGAACGTGTAGTCCACTATAGCGATGAGGAACTATCGGCTATGCGTCGGTCGGTATATCATTTTTCTGTCAATGACACGATTCCTGATGTAGCGAAACAAAGCTATAAAAACGTGATGATAATCGAACTTGAAAGCGGTGGCTTGATGTGGCTCGATTCATTTAACATTGTTGAGAAGGACGAAAAGCGCGGGTTGATGCCGTTTCTTGATTCAATCGCGATGCAGTCGTTGGTGTGCCGCAATGTTATGGCTACAGGTGTAACCTCGGTGGGCGGTACGGTGGCTATATTCGGCGGGTTCCCGACATACGAGCCGTTTAGCTATGTGGTTTCATCGTATAACGGTAACGCTTTGGACTCACCGGTTAATTTGCTTAAAAAGAATGGTTACTCCGCTAAAGCATATTTCGGGGGTAAACCTGGTTCGTTTAATATCGACCAGTCTCTTATTGCCGTTGGCTTTAGCGACGTGATAACATGTGTGGACTATGGCGATTACAGCGATTACGACGGTACATGGGGTATATTTGACCATGCCATGGGGGCTTACGCCGCCCGCGATATGTCAGCGTTGCCGCAGCCGTTTATAGCCGGATGGTTCACAATCAACGCCCATGGCCCATTTACTGTGCCAAGCTATTGGAACGCTGACGGATACAAATCAGAACATAGAACCGTGCAACGGAGCATGGAGTACACCGACAGGGCTTTACGCCACTTTTTCGATATCGCGAAAGAGCAGCCGTGGTACGACAACACAGTGTTCGTCATCACCGGCGACCACGGATGCCGCGAGTTGAAACATACCAAATATGACACCCCCTACATCAAATATCATATTCCGTTCATAGTGTACACTCCCGATGGGAGCGTTAAGCCGGGCGAGGTTGAAGGGCGTGTGATGTCGCAGATTGACATCGCGCCGACACTTCTGCATATCATGGGATACGACAAGCCGTTTGTCTCGTTGGGGACAGATTTGTTTGACCTGTCGCGTCCGCATTACGCCCTCAGCTCGGTGAATGGCAGGCTGATGATAACCGGAGAGAGATATGTGGTGATGACCGATATGAAAGCGGCGTCGCCCGATGAGGTCTACGACATAGTAGTCGACCAATCGCTCTCTACCCCACTTGATGGTTACGATGGAGAGGAGGTCGACAGCATGATGCGTTGGGCGCGTGCGTTCATGCAGGATTATACCTGCCGCATGATTGACAACCGTATGTCAATCACGAGCGATCAAAGAGCCCGATAATATATTTTGGTTTGGGTTATGTTCTTAAGCTCGTCATTGACAGATTCAATCAAGATCCGTTTGCGAAGCATGATTTTGTCGGAGACGGACATAAGCAATACCGGTACAAGTTCCCATCAACACTTCCTTGACAAATATTGTGA